>CAJJBX010000001.1 GCA_905182555.1 uncultured Ilumatobacter sp.
CTACCAGATCGAGCAGCACGTCTATGAAGATCTGCCGCTCGACGTGGTGGGCGACCAGCTCGCAATGATCCTCGGTGCTGCGTACAGCGTCAGTGTGTTCACCACGTTCGCTGGGTCGCTCGACGGCCAGGTCGGCCAGGTGTGGATCAAGCGGCGGACCGACGGGAGCGACCGGTCGATGGACGCTGGCGCTACGTTCCTCGATGCTCCGGCAGCAACGATGCAGCATCATCCGATCCCCGGAGTCGACGGTTCCACCTGTACTGCACAACTTGGTGTGCCGGGCCCGTGGGCCGACCGGCTCCCGCATTTCCGGATGGGGTTCACACCGAGTGCCGGCAACGAAGTGCAATCTGAGTTCTTCGTCGGCTCCGTCGACGGTCCGCTGGCACTCGAAGCGCTGCGGAACGCAGCAGACGACTTCGCTGATCGGCTGATGGTCAGCGAAGTTCGAGCCGTTGCAGCCGACGAGCTCTGGATGAGCCCGCAGTATCGGCGCCCGTCCGTTGCCTTCCATTTCACCTGGCATCCCGACAGCGAGAGCCGGGGGAGCGGCGGGCGACCTCGTCCGCGCCGTGGCCGCGGTCCAAGAAGCGCTCGGACCATTCGCCCCGAGGCCGCACTGGGGCAAGGTGTTCGACGCCGACGGGTTCTCGGCACGCGATTCGTACGAGATGTTCGACGATTTCATCGACATGGCGCAACGCCTCGACCCGCACGGCGTGTTCCGCAACGACTGGTGGGCACGGCACTTCGGCTGAGCTCGACAGCGCAGGACATGGCTGGCTGGATATAGCTGGTCTGGCGATCGTGGGATAGAACGAACGTTGTGCTTTCTCGCTCGATTATGTGGTTTCGACGCGATCTTCGCGTCGGTGACTTGCCCGCCCTGCTTGCAGCCGGTGGAGATGGCAACGAGGTCGTCCCGGTCTTCGTTGTCGATCCGATGTTTGCGGCCTCGGGTGCGCCGCGGCTCGCCTACCTCCACGATGTTCTGACTGCGCTCGACTCGTCCATCCGCGAGCGGTCCGGCGCGCCGTTATTGATTGCCCACGGCGACCCGGTCACGGTGATTCCAGCGCTTGCTGCCCGCCTGGATGTGGGAAGCGTTTTTGTGAGTCGCGACTACTCGCCATACGGTCGGCGGCGCGACGCAGCAATCGTCGCAGCGCTTCGTGCCGACGGTCGCAGTCTGCAGGGCGTCGGCTCGCCGTATGCCGTCGACCCCGGTGGCGTCTTGAAGGGCGACGGCACGCCTTACAAAGTTTTCACACCGTTTTCGAAGGTGTGGCGCCGCGTCGGCTGGGCGGCACCGCATGACGACCCCGACGACATTCGCTGGACACCGGCCTCGGTCATTGCTGACCTCACCGAGCCCCTGTTCGAACGGCCCGATCCAGGTATCGACCTTCCAGCGGCCGGCGAAGCTGCAGCGCACCAGCGCCTTGGCGCGTTCCTTGAATTTGCCTCCGCTGCCGATGGGACCATGCGGTCCGGCGTCGAGGCATATAACGACGTCCGCGACCGTCCGGCGCTGGCTGGCACCAGCCAGCTCTCTCCCGATCTCAAGTGGGGCACGATCCATCCGCGCACTGTGCTGTCTGACCTCGATCTGAGCGGAGCGAAAGACGACGGCCCGATGGTGTTCTCCAGCGAGCTGGCGTGGCGGGACTTCTACGCCGACGTGCTCTTCACTCAGCCGCACACAGCCTGGAAGAACCTGAACCCGAAGTACGACGCGATGCAGGTCGATACCGGCGCAGCTGCACGCTTAAAGTTTGATCGGTGGTGCGTTGGCCAGACAGGGTTTGGCATCGTTGATGCCGGCATGCGACAGCTTGCAGCGACCGGCTGGATGCACAATCGGGTCCGAATGATTGTGGCAAGTTTCCTTGTCAAGGACCTGCACTTGCCCTGGCAGTGGGGAGCACAGTGGTTCATGCAGCACCTCATCGATGGCGATATTGCGTCGAACAACCATGGCTGGCAATGGACTGCTGGCACGGGCACCGATGCGTCGCCGTACTTCCGAGTTTTTAACCCTTCGACGCAAGAGAATCGCTATGATCCGAGAGGCGAGTACGTCGGGCATTGGGCATCGGATCCGCCCGAACAGATGGTCGATCACGGAACCGAGCGCGACGAAGCACTGCGCAGGCTCAAGGCGATGAACTCAGCGCTCAAGTAGCATCGGATTTCAATGTTGGACGACCGCAAGACAGCCATTCTGGGCGCAGTTGTGC
Organism: uncultured Ilumatobacter sp.; assembly: GCA_905182555.1. Taxonomy (GTDB): domain Bacteria; phylum Actinomycetota; class Acidimicrobiia; order Acidimicrobiales; family Ilumatobacteraceae; genus Ilumatobacter_A. The sequence continues at coordinate 2,244 of CAJJBX010000001.1, forward strand.
AGGAGTACATCGCCACGGCTCAGCCGGTCGGGTCGACGCACATTTCGTCTGCACCCAACATCAATGTCTCGTCGGCAACGGTTCGCAACGAAATGGCCATGCTCGAGTCCGAGGGTTACCTCATCCAGCCGCACACGTCTGCGGGCCGAATCCCAACCGACAAGGGATACCGATTTTTCGTCGACAATCTCGCTGCACCCGGAACACTCGACCAGGCCACCACCCGGCAGGTCGGCGACTTCTTCTCCGCTGCACACGGTCGGCTCGAAGAGCTGCTCCACCAGCGGCGCACCACACGCAGCGAAGACAATCCCAGAAGGTTTTGTTCTACGAGAAGGCCGAGGCGGCCCCGATCCGCAGCGTCCAGATCGTCACGCTGTCGTCGGCTGCTGCCACCGTGGTGGTCGTGCTCGCGAACGGCTCGGTCGAGAACGCCACGATTGAACTCATCGAAGACGACGACGATATTTGTGTCGATGCAGCATCTACTCACCTCGCCGCCGGCCTCGTCGGGGCAGCGCTCGGGTCCCTGACCCGCGTAGCGCCGAGCGGCGACCCAGCGGTCGACCGCATCTGCTCGGTTGCGCTCAACGAACTTGCCAAAGTCGGCTCAGGCGACCTCGTCTACACCGGCGGCGCATCTGAAGTGGCCCGCGCATTCGACGCTGTCGAAGTCGTGCGTTCGGTGCTCCACACGCTCGAGCAGCAATTCGTGGTGGTCTCACTGGTGAGTGACATCGTTAGCCGCGGCATGTCGGTGTCGATCGGCGGCGAGCACGGCATCGAGCCGCTTGCAGCGTGCTCGCTGGTCGTGTCTCCGGTCGTGATTGACGGCGAGCATCTCGGCTCTGTCGGTATTCTCGGCCCGACTCGGATGAACTATCCGCAGGCGCTCGCAACCGTCGACGTCGTCAGTGAGCTTCTCGGCCACCGCATCGAAGAAGGCTGACTCTGGCCAGCTTCACCGCTGCTGACGACTCTCACATTCGGAACTGGACGATTTCCAGGCATCCTGTACCCCTACATGGCTGATTTCTACGACTTGTTAGGTGTTTCGAGCAGCGCGTCAGCTGACGAAATCAAAAAGGCCTATCGCCAGCGCGCCCGCGAGCTGCACCCCGATGCCAATCCCGATGACGCCGAGGCCGAGGGCAAGTTCAAGGAAGTCGCACGGGCCTACCAGGTACTCTCCGACGCTAAACAGCGCCAGCGCTACGACCAGTTCGGCGAAGCTGGTGTGGGTGGTGGCAGCGGTGGTGGCGGTGGACAGTCGGCCGAAGACATGTTTGGCGGTGGACTCGGCGACATCTTCGATGCGTTCTTCAGCGGCTCAGGCGGAAGCCCGTTCGGCGGTGGAGGCCGCAGTCGGGGCCCGAATGGCCCGCCCCGAGGACAAGATCTCGAGACCGTTGCCGACCTCACGCTCGAACAGGCAGTGTTTGGCGATCAAATCAGCGTCGAGCTCAAACTTCCTGTCGCGTGTGGTGACTGCGACGCCACTGGTGCCGGTGAAGGAACCAAGCCGGTGACCTGCAGCGACTGTGGTGGCGCAGGCCAAGTGCAGCGTGTTCGCCAAAGCCTCCTCGGTCAAATGGTCACAGCAAGCCCGTGTGGCCGATGTGGCGGTATGGGCCAAGTGATCGCCACACCATGCTCGGCGTGCCGTGGGCAGGGCCGGGTCACTGCTGACAAGAGCTATCAGGTCGATGTGCCCGGTGGCGTGGACACGGGTTCCACACTTCGCCTGACGGGTCGAGGCGCAGCGGGGCCTCGGGGCGGCGGCAACGGCGACCTGTACGTGCACATGCGGGTGTCTCCGCATGATCACTACGTTCGTGAAGGTAACGATCTCATCACCGACGTGGGCATCTCGTTTGCACAGGCCGCGCTCGGAACCTCGCTCAGGCTCGAAACGCTCGATGGTGATGAAGACCTCGTCATCCCCGCCGGCACCCAACCAGGACGCGAATTCACTCTGCGCCAGCGGGGTGTCCCTCATCTGCAGGGCCGCGGACGCGGCGACCTCATTGCGCGAGTCCGCGTTGACATCCCGACCAAGCTCAGCGACGACGAAGTTGAGGCGCTCACCTCGTACGCAATGGGCCGCGACGAAGTGGTGGGGAACGGCAAGGAAGGGCTGTTCTCGCGCATCGCAGTTCCGTCGGCCGACGATCGGCGACGAGCAGCAGCTCACGTCTTCGTCGGTAGCGAAGAGCTGGGAGCCGATGGTGTTATTGCACTGTCTGACGACACCCAGCACCACCTCAGCCGAGTCTTGCGCCTACGCGATGGCGTGGTGATTAGTGTCTGCGACGGAGCAGGACACTGGCGATTGGCCACCGTTATTGGCGAACGCCAGGCAATGCGCGTCGAGGCGAACGGCGACATTGAAATCGACCTGTTTCCCCGTGCGCCACTCACCATCGCAACGGCGATGCCGAAGGGCGAGCGGCTCGATTGGCTCGTCCAGAAGGTCACCGAGTTGGGTGTCGATCGATTGCAGCTGCTCGACGCCGATCATTCCGTCGTCAGGTGGAAGTCGTCTGATGTCGACAAAAAGCTGCTCCGCCTGAAGCGGATTGCAGAAAGCGCAGCTCAACAGAGTCGTCGAACGTTTTCTCCCTGAAATCCTGCCACCGGTCAAGGCATCGAAGATTCTTGAGGGCGCCGCAGTCGCCGAGCCGGGTGGGCGAACGTTGACTTTCAGTGACCGGATTATCGCGATAGGGCCAGAGGGTGGTTGGTCGAACATGGAAATCGCTGTGGCTGGTGATTGTGTCACGCTTGGTCCGAATGTGCTGCGTACAGAGACGGCAGCGGTCGCTGCCACCACGCTCTGTGTAGCGGCCGACCACTAATTCGTGCAAAGCGATACAAAGCGTTCTAAGGTTACGTGACTCCATTCCATTGGGCCGTCGAGGGTCGCGGCAAAGATGTTGACAGTTCTTAGGCAGAATACACCATGGCTACATTTGACGACGACGATCCTTCTGCATTCAGCCAGCAGGTAGGAGATCGACTCCGAGTGATCCGAAAGCAGAAGCGGCTCTCTTTGCAAGAGGTCGAAGCGCAATCTGCTCTGGAGTTCAAGGCGTCGGTACTGGGCGCGTACGAACGCGGCGAGCGCTCACTGTCTGTGCCGAGGCTCGACCGTCTTTCGCAGTTCTATAACGTCCCGATCGAGCAGATGCTTCCCCGTGAGGTCACAGGTGCCGAGGCCGCGGCAATCGACTCGCCCATCAACAAGAAGTTGGCAATCGACGTGTCCAAGCTGTTGCAGCTCAGCGGTTCGCCGTTCGAGATGCTCGCTCGCTACCTGCGCCTCATCCAGGTGCAGCGACAAGACTTCAATGGCCGCGTGATTACAGTCCGCGGCGACGACACCCGAGCGATTGCGGCAATGCTTGACGTGCCCGTCGATCAGGTCGCCGATCGGCTCGCAGCACTCGACCTGTTGTTCAAGCCGCTCTGACTCGGAACCAAGGACACTGATCTGGAATGCTGCGCCCTGTGATCACGCCGGATGCAGCCGCTTTTCCTGACATGTTCGGTGCGTACCTGCACATCCCGTTCTGCGCGTCGAAGTGCGACTACTGCGCATTTGCGACGTGGACCGACCGCCACCACCTGACTGAGGCCTACCTCGGTGCGCTCGGTACCGAGATCAAGCGAGCCGTCGCCAACGGGATGCCGGCGGCAGACACTGTCTTTGTCGGCGGTGGAACCCCGACGCTGGTCCCGCCAGAGCAACTCGCTGCGGTCATTGCGTTGATTCCGAAGTTGCCGGACGCTGAGGTCACGGTGGAGTGCAATCCCGACGATGTCACTCCGGAAATGCTGCGGGCCTTCGTTGACGGTGGCGTCAACCGCGTGAGCATTGGGGTGCAGTCGATGTCGGCGCATGTGCTTGAAGCTTTAGGCCGCACTCACGACCGCGAGAACGTCGTGCGAGCAGTCGAAGCGGCCTTTTGGGCCTGCCGACGTTCAACCTCGACCTCATCTACGGGGCCGCAGGAGAGTCGCTCAGCGACTGGGAAGAGACCGTCGAGGGCGCATTGAGCCACGAACCGCCACACGTATCCGCCTACGGCCTCACTGTCGAGGCGGGCACGCCGCTCGCAGGTCAGCCTGGTCGACATCCTGACGACGACGACCAGGCAGACAAGTATGAGCTGGTCGACGAGCGATTCGCTGCCGAGGGCGCAAATCAACTACGAAGTGTCGAACTGGTCCCGACCCGGTCACGAGTCAAAGCACAACTTCCTCTATTGGCGCCAGCAGAACTACCGGGGCTTCGGTTGCGCAGCGCACTCACACCACAACGGCCGGCGTTGGTGGAACGTTCGGACGCCTGACCGCTACATCGACCTCGTTGCGGCGGGGGAGTCGGTCGAAGCTGCATCAGAAACCCTCGACGCCGACGTTCGTCGGGTCGAGGGTCAGCAATTGGTGTTGCGGACACGCGACGGCATCGAGCGCTCCGCATTCGACGAGTCGACCATTGAACTGCTCGACGGGATGCTGGTGCCACATGCTGATGATGCTGAACGCGTCGTGCTCACTCGTTCGGGCCGGTTGATGGCCAACGAGATTTCGATGCGTCTCAGCGACTGATCCAATCAGTCTGAGTCACTCGCCCTTGGGCGGTCGGTAGAAGACGCCGAGCAGGCCTCCGGCAGCAGCCAGGCCGCCGCCGGCAGAAATCGCCAGGCCGAACCAGCCATCGAGGTTGTCGTCGATACCGATAGCTCGGTCGATCGACCAGCGACCGGGGCCAAGGAGTGCAATTGCGACAGCGGTGACACCCAAGATGAAGACATATTCCCAGCCTTCGTCGAGGATGAAGAACCCGTTCGAGAGATGCACGGTGATCGCAGCGACGGTCATCAGGCCGACGAAGCCCAGCGCTGCGAAGCTGGTCAACAGGCCGGCAGCCAGTAAGAGCCCAGCGAGCACCTCGCCACCGGCCGCGAACCAGGCGTGCATTGCGCCAGGCCGCATCCCCATGCTGTCGAACCAGCCGGCCACGCCGTCGAGGCCAGACCTGAACTTGTTGGCCCCGTGGGCAGCCATCGTGAGGCCAAGCGCAACACGGAGGATCAAGAGGGCGAGGTCGAATTCGGTCACCCCCCTACGGTAGCCAGATATCGCAATCAGAAATCACGTCGAGATCCCGTGTGGGGACGGCGTTGGCAACTGGTATCTTGTCTGCCGCTACGGGCGCGTAGCTCAGTTGGTTAGAGCGCTACCATGACACGGTAGAGGTCCAGGGTTCGAATCCCTGCGTGCCCACAAGATTGAAGGCCTGTGTACTTCGGTACCAGGCCTTTTGTCGTTTTCTGGCCCTCTCTGATTGCGTCTGATTGCGTCTGATTGCGTCTCGCTTGTGCTCGTTCAGCGTTCGTTGTCGCCGAAGCGGTACTCGTAAGTGAGTTCGTTCAACTGCTGCAAGACGTCGGCGTCGAGCGGCGTTTCGAGCGCGGCGATCGACGCTGTGAGCTGTTCGGGCCGGCTGGCACCGAGAATCGGTGAGGTCACGACTGGATTGGCGAGGATCCAGCGGACGGCCAGGGTGGTCATCGGGATGCCAGCATCTTCGGCGATCTGCTGGAATGCATCGACGGTGCGGAGCTTCGCATCGTCCCAGTACCGCTCTCGGTAGCGCTCAGCCGCCGTTCCGAGGGTGAAGCGCGTGCCCTCGGTGGGAGTACCGCGATGCTTACCCGTGAGGAGCCCGCCAGCTAGCGGGTTGTACGGCATGACGGCGAGTCCTTCCTCAGCGCACAGCGGGAAGAGCTCGCGTTCGTTCTCGCGGAACAGGAGGTTGTAGCGGGGCTGCACACTCTCGAACTTGCAGAGGCCCAACGTCTCGCTGCGGCCGATTGCACGGGCAATTCGCCACGCCATCATGTTCGAACAGCCGACGTAGCGGACCTTGCCTGAGCGGACCAGATCGTCCAAGGCGCTCAGGGTCTCTTCAATCGGGGTCGTGGGATCCCATGCATGGAGTTGGTACAGATCGAGGTAGTCGGTCTGCAAACGCCGCAGCGATGCTTCGATCGAGCGCACGATGTTGTGGCGGCTGTTGCCTGCCTTCCACGGCTGCTTGCCGGTTGGGAAAAAGCACTTGCTGGCAAGGATGAACTCGTCGCGTCGACCGTGCATCCATTCGCCGATGATGCTCTCGGTCGCGCCCGTCGCAGACCTGGCCGAATACGCTGTTGCCTTGATGGAACAGTTTCGCCCAGCGCACGTCGTGCAGGAAGATGCTGACCTCGCGTTGGCCCTACGCGAGGGTGACGAGGCAGCCGTGCGCACGTTGTATGACCGTTTCGGTGGGCTGGTCTTCACTGTGGCTCATCGCATGCTGAAAGAACGGCAGAGGACTGAGGAAGTGACTCAGCACGTGTTCCTGCAGGCATGGCGCAACGCTGACCAGTTCGAGCCGGGCCGTGATTTCGCTCCGTGGCTGGCAACCATTGCGCGGCGTGCAGCGATCGACGTGCTGCGTCGCGAGCAGCGCCGGCCCGTCGGATCACTCGAAGTCGCCGACCTGGCCGACTCCGCATTGGTCACTGTGGCCCCAAGCTCCGAGCAGATCGAAATGGTGTGGAGCGTCCGGGCCGCGATCGAGGGTCTCGAACCTGATGAACGAGAAATCGTCAAAATGCAGCACCTCGAGGGCCACACGCACGCCGAAATCGCCGAGCGTCTCGATATCGCCGTCGGCACCGTCAAGTCACGATCGCATCGGGCCCATCGGCGCCTGGCGAACCGGCTGGCCCACCTTCAGGAGCAGAAGTCGTGAGGCGGGTAAAGATTTGGGAACCGAACACTCTCGAACGACGTAGTGAACAACGGAAACTGATGACACTCTCAACAAACGGGTTGGCGATGAACGGAATGCAGAGATGAACAGGATGCGGCGATACCGGGTTCGATACCGGGTTCGATACCGGGTTCGATACCGGGTTCGATACCGGGTTCGATACCGGGTTCGATACCGGGTTCGATACACAGTTCGGCGCGCTGCTTGCCGATCCGACCATGTGGGAATCGCCGAGCGACGACCTCAGTGATCGCATCGTCAGCGCAATCAGTTCAGAATCGGTCAATGTGCCGGAGCCCTCCGCAGTCCGATCGGGTTCTCACGGCCGCCGCTCATGGGCCCGGCCGGCGCTTCTGGGCGCCGCAGCAGCGATCGCCTTCCTGTTTGGTGGGCTAGTGCTACTCAGCGGGCTCAGTGGCGTCGAGGACGTTGACTCGTTCTCGGCGGAACTCGTGCCGACTGGGCTGATCGGCGACCAATCCGGTGCCATCACGGTGACGTCGTTTGACTCCGGCGTGCGTATTGAACTCGATGCGGCCAGCCTGCCTCGCCGCGATAACGGTTCGTTCTACGCAGGTTGGCTCAAAACGTTCGACGGCGACCTCTTCCCGGTTGGGACGTTCCACGACGGCGTCGAAGTGACGCTGTGGGCTGGTGTCGAACTCGAACGCGCTGAAATGTTTACGATCACGCTCGAAGCAGCCGCCGGGCCGGGCGACGCAGGCCAGGGTTCGTCAGGCGAAGTGGTCTTGCGCACGCAGATCAACCCTTAGCGAACTCGGCGCGACGACGATTTCGTCCTAGCGCGGCTCGCGTGGGAGGCCGAGTACACGCTCGCCCAGAATGTTGCGCATGATGTTCGAAGTGCCACCCATAATCGTGTACCCGGGCCCGTACGTGAAACCCTTGGTGACGTCGCTCCAGAGCAGCGCGTCGGCGCCAAAGGTCTTCGCAACGAAGTCGGCGACCTTGATCTCGTGTTCGGTGCAGAAGCACTTCGTTGCGGCGGAGAAGCCGGTGGGCGCCTGGCGGAGTACCTCGCGTGTGACCAGGATGCGGCCGAGCCGGTAGCCGATCTCAAGAGCGGCGATCTCTTGCCGGACGCGAGGATCGCTCGTGTCAGCACGCTCGAGTGCGAGGTCGTACAGGGCTTTGTTCGAGACAAGTCGGTCGATGCCGCCACGTTCGTGTTCGAGTTGAACCATCGTCTGTTTGAAGGCGTTGCCCTCGACACCGACGAGGTTGACAGCAGGCACGCGAGCGTCGGTGAAGTACACCTCGCAGAAGTGACGGTTGGTGGTCATGTCGGTGATTGGACGGACCTCGATGCCGGGCGTGTCCATCGGGACGATGATCTCGCTGATACCCCGGTGCGGCGGGCCAGACGCGTCGGTGCGGCAGATGAGGTAGCAGTAGTCGGCTTCATCGCCGAAGCTCGTCCAGATCTTCTGGCCGTTGATGATGAAGTCGTCCCCGTCGCGAATTGCACTTGTCGAGAGCGACGCGAGGTCAGAACCGGAGTCGGGCTCTGACATGCCGATGCACCAGGTGGTGTCGCCCGTGAGCATGCTGGGCAGGAACTCGGCCTGCTGATCAGGGGTGCCGTAGGCGATGAGCGTTGGACCCATCTGGCGATCGGCGAACCACATGGCGGCGATGGGCGCACCGGCGGCAATCAACTCTTCGCCGACGATGAGGCGATCGATCGGCGGTCGGCCGCCACCGCCGAATTCGGCGGGCCAGCACATGCCGACCCAGCCCAGTGCCCCGAGGTCGCGTGCAAAGTCTTTCGAATATCCGTTGATCCAGGAATCGTTGTGCCGGCCGTACTTGGCAACGGCATCGGTCGCGACCTCTCGTGCCTGCTCGCGGAGTGCGTTCTGTTCGGGGGTCCAGTCGAAGTCCATTGCTTCCTACGATACGACGGGAGCGCCGAGCTGGCCTCACTGACGTCCCGACACCCAGAATTCGTGTGGCTTCATCTGATCCAGGTGGTGTGGCCGCGGGGCTGCGATTGACAGCAGGCTGCGCTACGCTAAAGACAAGTTGCAGACAAGTTCCGTCTGCTCGTCAGCGCCCGCACACAGGTTCGGAGACCCCTTATGAGTAACTCGAAGATCATCTACACGTTCACCGACGAAGCGCCTGCACTCGCCACGTATTCGTTGCTTCCGATCATCGAGGCATTCGCCGATGCGGCCGACATCGGTGTTGAGACGCGTGACATCTCGCTTGCTGCCCGAATCCTTGCCGCCTTCCCGGACCGCCTCACCGAGGGGCAGCGTGTTGGTGATGCGCTCGCCGAGCTCGGCGAAATGGCGCTCACTCCTGAAGCGAACATCATCAAGCTCCCGAACATCTCCGCATCGGTACCTCAGCTCAAGGCTGCGATCGCCGAACTTCAGGCACAGGGGTTCGATCTCCCCGAGTACCCGGACGACGCCACGACCGACGAGGAGAAGGCGATTAAGGCTGCATACGGCAGCACGATGGGTTCAGCCGTGAACCCGGTGCTGCGCCAGGGCAACTCCGATCGGCATGGCCGACGTGGTGGATTACGCCAAGGCCAACCCGCATTCGATGGGTGAATGGGTGCCAGACAGCAAGACCGTTGTGTCTACCATGTCTAGCGATGATTTCTCACATAACGAGCAGTCCGTCACTGTGTCAGAGGCCGGTGCTCTCCGCATTGAGCACGTCGCTGCCAATGGTTTGGTCACTGTGCTCAAGGAATCCATTCCGGTACTCGCCGACGAAGTGATCGACTCCACGGTGATGAGTGTCGAAGCCCTTCGCTCCTTCCTCAGCGCACAGATCGCTGACGCCAAGGAACAGGGCGTGCTGTTCTCGCTGCACTTGAAGGCGACGATGATGAAGGTGTCCGATCCGATCATCTTCGGCCACGTTGTGCGGGCCTATTTCTCTGACGTGTTCGCCAAGCACGGTGCAGCACTCGCCGAAGCGGGTGCCAACCCCAACAATGGCCTTGGCAACGTGATTTCGTCGCTCTCGAACCTGTCTGTCGATAAGCAGGCCGAGATCGAGGCTGACATCGCAGCCGCCCTCGAAAACGGTCCCGACCTTGCCATGGTCGATTCGGACAACGGCATCACCAACCTGCACGTTCCGAGCGATGTGATTGTCGACGCATCGATGCCCGCAATGATCCGTACGTCGGGTCAGATGTGGAACTTGGAGGGGGACCTGCAGGATGTCAAGGCAACCATCCCCGACAGTAGCTACGCCGGCATCTACCAGGTCGTCATTAACGACTGCGTCGCGAATGGGGCGTACGACCCGACCACGATGGGCACCGTCCCGAACGTCGGCCTCATGGCTCAGAAGGCGGAGGAATACGGCAGCCACGACAAAACTTTCGAAGCCCCGTCGGCCGGTTCGATCCGCGTCGTCGATGCTGCGTCAGGCGCCACCGTGATGGAGCAGACCGTCTCAGAAGGCGACATCTTCCGTGCCTGCCAGGTGAAGGACGAGCCGATTCGTGACTGGGTGCGCCTTGCCGTCAGCCGTGCCAGGGCCACTGGCTCGCCAGCAGTGTTCTGGCTTGACGCCAGCCGTGCGCACGATGCGCAGCTGATTACCAAGGTCAACACGTACCTGGCCGACCGTGACCTGGTGGGCGATGTGGAGGGCCTGACCATTGAAATCATGTCGCCGATCGATGCCACCAAGTACTCCGTTGACCGGATGCGGGCCGGGCAAGACACGATCTCGGTCACCGGCAACGTGCTGCGTGACTACAACACCGACCTCTTCCCGATTCTCGAACTCGGTACCAGCGCCAAGATGCTGTCGATCGTGCCGCTCCTCAACGGCGGCGGGCTCTTCGAGACTGGGGCTGGAGGTTCGGCTCCGAAGCACGTTCAGCAGTTGGTCAAAGAGAACTACCTCCGCTGGGACTCTCTCGGGGAGTTCCTCGCCATTGCGGTGTCGTTCGAGCACCTCGCCGAAGTGACCGGTAATGCTTCGGCCAAGATTCTCGGCGACACGCTCGACGCGGCGACAGGCCAGTTGCTCTCCAATGGCAAGTCGCCGGCCCGGCGGCTCGGCAGCCTCGACAACCGCGGCAGCCACTTCTACATTGCCATGTACTGGGCGCAGGCGATTGCTGGCCAGACCGACGACCCTGCGCTTGCTGCCAAGTTCGCACCGCTCGCCGCAGTGCTCGCCGCCAACGAGCAGACCATCGTCGAAGAGCTCGGCGCCGTGCAGGGAAGCCCCGCCGACATTGGCGGTTACTACTTCCCCGATCCCGCAAAGGCCCGCGCCATCATGCGCCCCTCCGATACCTTGAACACTGCTCTTGCCATCCTCTGACGCAGGGTGGATGCTGTCCCGTTGGTAGCCGCCGACGCTGGTTCCCTGGGAGCGGAGGATTGGATCAGCCGCCACTTGGCCCACATGGACGATCAACCGTGCCCGATGCGATATCAGCCTGGTCAGGCGATCGAGACGCAATGCTCAAACCCTGATGGGCTTCTTGCGGCGTTGGGTCTGCCAAACGTGATTGGGCTGTACGGCTGACCGCGCCAGTGCTGGCGAGTCGTCAACAGGAGCGGCTCTCGACAACTTCGGTCGGCGGCACCACCCGCCATGGGCTCAGCGGTTGGCGAGGTCGATGTAGTTGCGCTCGTCGGGGCCGGCATACCACTGACGGGGCCGGCTGATCTTTTGAGCCGGGTCGTTCAGCAGTTCCTGCCAGTGAGCCAGCCAACCGGACATGCGCGGGATGGCAAATAGCACGGTGAACATCGAGGTCGGGAATCCCATGGCCTGATAGATCAGGCCCGAATAGAAGTCGACGTTCGGGTACAGCTTGCGGTCGACGAAGTACGGGTCGGCCAGTGCGGCCTCTTCGAGCTTCAGCGCGATGTCGAGCAGTGGGTTCTTGCCGGTCACCTCGAAAACTTTGTAAGCGGTCTCTTTGATGATGGTGGCGCGCGGGTCGAAGTTCTTGTAGACCCGGTGGCCGAAGCCCATGAGGCGGCCCTCGCCGTTTTTGACCGACTCGAGGAATGCCGGAACATTTTCGATGGAGCCGATATCGGTGAGCATGCGGACAACGGCCTCGTTGGCACCACCGTGGAGTGGGCCGTAGAGGGCCGAGGCGGCGCCAGCGGCTGACGAGTACGGGTCGGCATGGCTCGAACCAATGACGCGCATTGCGGTCGTGCCGCAGTTCTGCTCGTGGTCGGCGTGGAGGATAAACAGCACGTCCATGGCCCGCTCGAGAACCGGGTCAACTTCGTAGTCGCCGATCTTCCACATCATGTTCAAGAAGTTGGCGGCGTACGACAACTCGTTGCTGGGCTGGTTGTACGGCAGGCCGACGGAGAACTTGTAACACATTGCGGCGATGGTCGGGCTCTTCGCGATGAGGCGCCGGATCTGGATATTCCGCTGATCTGGATCGGTGACGTCCTTGGAGCCGGTGTAAAAGGTGCCGAGCGCTGCGATGGCTGACACGAACATGCCCATGGGATGCGCGTCGTAGTGGAAGCCTTCAGCGAACTTCTTGCGCATGTTTTCGTGAATGAAGGTGTGGTGCGTGACGTCGTGCGTCCAGTCGCTGAGCTGTTCGGTGTTGGGCAGCTCACCGTTCAGTAGAAGGTACGCGACTTCGAGGTAGGTAGATTTCTCGGCGAGTTGCTCGATTGGATAACCGCCGTACCGGAGGACACCGTTCTCGCCGTCGAGGTAGGTGATTGACGACTTGGTCGACGCCGTCGACAAGTACGCGGGGTCGTAGCAGTAGAGCGTCGGATCGAGCTCACGTAGCGCTGACGACGGGAACACGCCACCTTCGATGGGGACCGTGACGGTCTTGCCGGTTCGATCGTCGGTAATGGTAATGGTTTCGGGCACGATGGCTTCCTCCAGGCTCGAACAGGGCAGATAGGTGCGGGCGGGGGGTCGCCCCGTCCGAATTCATCAAGATACTGCGCGTCGGCCGAACTGCTCCAACCGACGTGGCATCGATGCGCAGTTCGCGTGCGTGGCTCCACCGGGTGAGGCGTCGAAACGGGCGAATTGCACACGTCGAGCCGTGCGAGTCGGCTGTTGGGGTTGTGTAGCTAGAGCGGTGAGTTGCCGTGCTTGCGATCGATGAGCATTTCGCGCTTGTCCTCAAGGACCGAAAGCGCCGCACAGATCTCGCGGCGGGTGTCGGCCGGCTCGATGACGGCGTCGATGAACCCACGCTCGGCAGCGACGTACGGGTTGAGTAGCCGCTCGGCGTAGTCGCGCTCGAACTCTGCTTTCTCTTCTGGCGTCGACCGGCGAGCAAGAATCGCTGCGGCTTGGCCGGCGCCCATGACGGCGATCTCGGCCCAGGGCCACGCAAGACAGAGGTCGTTGCCCATGGTTTTGGAGTCCATCACGATGTAGGCGCCGCCGTAACTCTTTCGCAAGATGACGCAGATTCGCGGGACCGTTGCTTGGGCGTAGGCGAACACGAGTTGTGCGCCGTGACGGATCATCCCGCGCCACTCGAGATCCTTGCCCGGGTAGAAACCGGGTGTGTCGACCAGCGTGATGATCGGCAGGTTGAACGCGTCGCACAGCGAAACGAAGCGAGCGGACTTTTGTGAGGCAGGAATGTCGAGTGTGCCGGCCAGGGAGATCGGCTGGTTGGCCACGATGCCGACCGGGCGACCGTCGATGGTCGCGAAAGCGGTGATGACGTTTGCGGCCCAGCGGTCACGCAGTTCAAAAACGGAGTCTTCGTCCGCTATCGCTGCAGCGACCTTGCGGACGTCGTAGCTCCCGGTGGACGACTCGGGAATCTCCGTCCCCGCTTCGGGGCAAAGCCGGTCGGCTGGGTCGTCGCTCGGCCATCGCGGGGGCTCTTCGTCGACGTGGCCGGGGAGGTATGACAGGATTGTTTCGACGGTCTCGATCGCGGCTGCACGGTCGGCGACGACTGCGCTTGGGACCCCTGTGTAGCGGGCATGGTTGGCAGCGCCGCCAAGTTCTTCGGTCGAGATCGCCACGCCGGTGAACTGTTCGACCATCGTTGGGCCCTGCACAAACGCGTAGCTGTCGCTGGTCATGACAGCGATGTCGGCGAGACCGAGTAGGAGTGCCGGGCCCGACACGGCAGGCCCGTCGACGATGATCGCCGTCGGGACGACACCGGAGCATCGGGTCAGAGCTGCGGCGACGAGGCCCCAGCCGTGCAGCGCCGCAATGCCCTCGACGATGTCAGCGCCCGCAGAGGTCATGACCATGACGAGCGGTATGCGCTGGGCACACGCGGTATCAATCGCCCTTTCGAGCAGCGATGACGTGCCGGACGTGAGGCGGATCAGTTCTGTGGAGTCGGCGAACTCCACCCAGACGACCAAACGTTCGCCGAACTCACGCACATCGGCGTGAGCGGCTGACGGCCGCAGTCGGTCGAGACCGAAGCGACCGCTCGGACCGGCGACTTCACGTGATGCTGCGAATCGATCAGTCCCGAAACGGTCGTTTTGCAAGGGCGCTGTCGTCATCTCCTCGAACAGTACAAGGCGACTGCCCCCACGAGTGTCCTGCGGCCAGGATGTGACCGGTGATGCGGGGCGGGTCGGGGCTTATGCGGCTGAACGAGTAGAGCGCGATGCGTTTAAACGGGCAGGCGGTCAGTCGCCTCGGGCAGGGGCGATTGCACTGGTCCCAGGGTGGACCCCCGGCTGCTTGTGGCCGTTGAGCTGGATCAAGTCTTGAAGAATTTCGAGCGCGGCGGTGGTCGGAGCGCTCGGGCTCGGACGGCGGCGTCGGACGAACGCCACGACGCGGCGAGGGAGTTCTGGGACCGAGATGCGGACGAACGATCCTTTCAGCCACGTGGGCACGGCAGTTGCCGGAACGATCGCTGCACCGAAGCCGTCGAAGGCCAGCGAGGCGAGCAGTCGAACTCCATCGATCTCTGCTTGGGCTCGAAGCGTGATGTCGGCGTTCACCGCAGCGCGCTCGAGTACCTTGCGCAACGCTGAGCCCATTGGGGGGAGGAGGAGCGGGACCTGGTCGAGATCGCGTAGTGGAATCGTGTCGCGGCTGGCGAGTGGATGCTTTTCGTCGGCGAGGAGGAAGAGGTCTTCAGCAAACAGCGGCTCGATGACGAGTTCTGGATCGTCGATCGGCAGGTGGACGATGGCGGCATTGAGTTGGCCGCTCAAAACGTTCGGAACGAGCGCCGACGTCGCGCCCTCTTGAATGACGGCCCGGATGCCGGGATGATCCCGTCCGAGGCGGCTGAGCATCTGGGGTAGCAGCCAGCGCGCCGTGGTGCCGATAACGCCGAGCCGAGTTTGCCCGGAGACGTCTTCGTGTCGGCTGGCCATGTCGGCGGCGATGTCGTCTATCTCATTCAACACGCGGCGTGCTCGCTCGACCACGCGAGCCCCCTCCTCGGTCAATCCGCCGTGGGCGCGATCAACCAGAATGACGCCCAACTCTTTCTCCAGGCGGTTGATGTGCGCGGAGACATTGGATTGCACGGTGTAGAGCGATCGCGCTGCGGCGGAGAACGTGCCGTGATCGGCGATCGCAACGAGGGTAGACAACTGCCGGACATCCATCTCTGAAAACGATAGCAGATATCATTTATATCTACTTGTCAGATCGCTCGACGGGGTGCATAATTAGGAAGTAACGAAAAGTGAAACGGACGCCGAAGACAAGTCTTCGAACTTCACCCATAGTCGACGTGAGAACACCCCCCATTGTTCCACTCGTCGGGAAATCCACAAGCTGATCCCCCATCAGCGGATATTCCCAGGTTGAGAGACCCGGATCCCCATCCGGGTCTTTCCCGTTTTTCTGGTGCTGATTCGTTTTCTGGCCGTGACGACGACTGGCTCCTAGAGTGCTGATGTGACCAGCAGTAGCACCTACGGCGCCGGCGCCGCCTTCTTTGATCTCGACCGCACGCTTCTCTCGGGTGCGTCTGGCGAAGTGTTCTCTGACGCCATGCGGATGGCGGGTCTGTCGTCGAAACCGTTCCCGGGTGAGAAGCTCCTGTTCGGGTTGTTCAATGCGATTGGTGAGACGCTGCCGTCGATGGCGCTTGCACGGCAGGCGGTCACCCTTGCAAAGGGGCGATCCCAGCAGGCAGTGAGCGGTGCAGCCGAACAAGTAGCAGACCGGCTTGTTTCGATGGTTCAGCCGTTTGCCGACGCGTCGTTTGCCGCTCATCGCGAGGCCGGTCGCCCGATCGTCTTGGCAACGACGACCCCGTACGACCTCGTCAAGCCGTTTGCAGACAAGCTCGGCCTCGACGACGTCATTGCAACTCGATACGGCGTCGACGCCAACGGCAACTACGACGGCACGCTCGTTGGTCCGTTCGTCTGGTCGGCCGGCAAGCTGGAAGCGATTACGGCATGGGCTGCCGAGCGCGACATCGACCTGGCCGACAGCTACGCATATTCCGACAGTGTCTATGACACGCCGATGCTCGACGCCGTTGGGTTTCCGACCGTGGTCAACCCGGATCCGCGAATGGTGTTCATGGCGGCAGCGCGCCGGTGGCCGACGCTCAATCTCGACGTGTCGCCCGGTGTCGTGAAATTTCCTGTCGTCGGCATGGAAGTGCAGCGGCTGGCGTTGCAGTTTGCCCGACCCTCGGCGTACCCCTACGCGCGCTTCGACATCTCAGGCATCGAGAACATCCCGACCGAGGGCCCCGTCATTCTCTGCGCCAACCACCGCAGCTATTTCGACGTCTCAGCGATGTCGATCGCAATCGGCAAGAGCGGGCGCACTGCTCGTTTCCTCGGAAAGAAGGAGGTGTTCGACGCTCCGATCGTCGGACCGATCGCTGCTGCAATGGGTGGCATTCGTGTCGACCGTGGCACAGGTTCTGGCGAACCAATGAAGGCTGCAATAGAAGCTCTCAATGGCGGCGAAATGGTATCGATCATGCCTGAGGGGACCATCCCGCGTGGCCCGGCCTTCTTCGAAACGCAGCTGAAGGGTCGCTGGGGCGCAGCGCAGCTCGCACGCGACACGGGTGCCACGGTCATTCCGATTGGACTGTGGGGCACCGAAAAGGTGTGGCCTCGCTCGAGCCGGATGCCGAAGGTACTCAACCTCACCGATCCGCCGACCGTTCGGATCCGGGTGGGTGAGCCGGTCGACCTGAAAGCCAAGTCGGTCGATGCCGACACGAAGCGGATTATGAAAGCAATCATGGCTGAGCTTCCCGACGAGGCCAGCGAGACGAAATCGCCGACCGCTGATGAGCTCGCGCTCACGTACCCGCCTGGCTATTCGAGTGATCCGGCTGACGAATCAGATCGGCGCCCAGGCATCGACTGAAATAACGAGCACTAAATCTCATCCGCCTACTGGCGGGCTCCGAAGAATGGGTATGTCGTATTACGCGGCGTGAACAAAACTCCCCACATTTCATCTTCTCAAGGAGATCCCCCATGAAGCACACCCCCCAGCGGCTGTTCGCCGCGCTGATCGTCGGAGCAATGACCTTCGCCGCCTGCGGTAGCGACGGTAACGACGCAGCTCCAGTCGAGACCGAAGTAGCAGTCGAAGTCGGCACCATTGTCGACGTCGCTGTCGCCAATGGCAGCTTCGACACCCTGGTCGCAGCGGCGATCGCTGCTGATCTCGCTGAGACCCTGTCGAGCCCCGGCCCGTTCACCGTCTTTGCACCGACCGACGATGCGTTCGCTGCGCTGCCTGCCGGCCTTGTCGCCGCACTCCTGCTCCCTGAGAACAAGGCCACGCTCGCCAAGATCCTCACCTACCACGTCGTTTCCGGCGAAGTGATGGCTGCTGACGTGACCGACGGTGACGTCGCTACTGTCGAAGGCCAGACCGTTGCGCTGTCGACCGCTGATGGTGTGACCGTCAACGGCGCCAACGTGATCATTGCCGATGTTGCGGCGAGCAACGGCGTCATCCACGCCATCGACGCCGTTCTCCTCCCGCCGGACGTCGACGCAGCTGCGTTGCTTGCGCCCGCCGAAGCACCTGTCGAGACTGACGCTCCTGTCGAGGAAGAAGCAGCCGAAGTCGGCACAATCGTTGACGTCGCTGTGGCCAATGGCAGCTTCGGCACCCTGGTCGCAGCGGTGACCGCTGCTGATCTCGCCGAGACCCTTCCAAGGTAAGGGCCCATTCACGGTCTTTGCACCGACCGACGATGCGTTCGCCGCATTGCCTGAGGGCCTTGTCGCCGCACTCCTGCTCCCAGAGAACAAGGACACGCTTGTCAAGATCCTCACCTACCACGTGGTTTCGGGCGAAGTGTTCGCAGCAGATATCGCAGACGGCGATGTCGCCACTGTTGAAGGCCAGACCGTTGCACTGTCGACCGCTGATGGTGTGACCGTCAACGGCGCCAACGTGATCATTGCTGATGTTGCGGCGAGCAATGGCGTCATCCACGCCATCGACGCTGTCCTCTTGCCACCGGACGTGGACCCGGCAGCACTTCTTAGCTGATCCTCCGAACAGCTGAGTACTGATTGATGCCCGGCTCGCTAGCGAGCCGGGCATCATCGCGTCCAGGCATCGTCAGCGTGATGAAAATGGAGCCCATTCCAGCCAAAACCATCACGCAGACGCCTCTGACGGGCAGAATGCCCTCATGAGCGACCTGCCCCGCCCGATCGACCTGCTGCCGCACCGTCCACCGTTCCTGTTGGTCGATGAGTTGATCGCTATTGATCCGGGGGTCTCGGCCACCGGCATCTGGCGCCTCACGGGCGACGAGTATTTCTTCCCCGGCCACTTTCCAGGACGACCCACCCTGCCCGGCGTCATGATGTGCGAGTCGATTGCACAGGTCGGTGCGTGCGCCGTCCTTGCCCACCCCGACTACTCCAGCAAGCTCCCGCTCTTCGGCGGCCTCGACAAGGCCCGCTTCCGCCGCCAGGTCGTGCCAGGCGACGAGTTGCTGATCGAGGTTGAGCTCGGACGCATGTCCGCCCGAGCGGGCAAAGGCGCCGGCAAAGTCATCGTCAACGGCGAATTAGCCACCAGTTGCGATCTGATGTTCGTCTTCGCCGACCGCTAAAGAAGGCAAGAAAGCAATGCGGCTGCGTCGCAAGAAGCAGTCGCGCGTGAGCCAAAAAGAGTCGCAGCCCGATCGATTACCGGTGACAGGACCCGTGATTCGTACTCGAACACCACGCCCGAGCCGGAGCGGATCAGGCCGGAGCGATGACGACAGCCCCGTTGTGCCCACCAAACCCAAAGTTCGTGCTCAGCACAGGCCCTGGTTCCCAGGTTCGGCCTGTGCCGTGCACCAGGTCGATGGTCATCGCTGGATCGAGGTTGACCGTGTTGGCGGTCGGTGGGATCAAGCGGTGCTCCATCGACAGCAGCGCAGCAGCTGCTTCGAGGGCGCCGGCGGCACCGAGCGCGTGGCCGGTGATGCCCTTGGTCGACACGACCGGGACACTTCGGTCCCCGAACACATGCGAGAGCGCGGCGGCTTCGGCGGCGTCGTTCAGCGGCGTGGACGTGCCGTGCGCATTGACCTGCTTGATGTCGGCCGGCGTCAGACCCGACTCGGCGAGGGCCTGCTCGATGCAGGCGATCGCACCGACCCCGCCAGGGGCAGGTGCCGTGATGTGGTGTGCGTCGGCGTTGCTTGCTCCGCCGAGGATCTCGCCGATGATGTTGGCGCCGCGTGCCTCGGCAGCAGACCATTCTTCGAGGATGAAGACTGCTGAACCCTCGCCCATGACGAATCCGTCGCGGTCTGCGTCGAACGGGCGGCTGA
Organism: uncultured Ilumatobacter sp.; assembly: GCA_905182555.1. Lineage (GTDB taxonomy): Bacteria > Actinomycetota > Acidimicrobiia > Acidimicrobiales > Ilumatobacteraceae > Ilumatobacter_A. The sequence goes on from CAJJBX010000001.1 coordinate 21,824, forward strand.
TGCCAGCTGTCGACAGTGCGGTCATGTTGGCGAAACCGGCAATGCCGGTCGGTGTGCCTGCTGCTTCGGAGCCGCCAGTGACCGCAGCGTCGAGGATGCCCCATTTGATGAGGCGAGCTGCGTAGTTGATGGCGTGGCTGCCTGCTGCACACGCGGTGACGATGGTTTCGCTCTGGCCACGGAGGCCGTAGCGCATCGAAATCGACGCGCCTGGAGCGTTCGACATCATCATCGGCACGAGAAATGGCGACACGCGCCGCTCACCCTTGGCAATACGAATGCCGATCTGTTCTTCGAGCGTGTGGAGTCCACCAACGCCGGTGGCGAAGATTGTGCCGAAGCGGCTTGCGTCGATGCCGATGGCGTCAACGCCGCCGACGTGATCGAAGGCCTGGCCAGCCGCCGCGAGCGCAAACTGCTCGACGCGGTCGGCGCGGCGCGACTGCTTGGGACTATCGAAGTAGGGGGAGGGGTCCCAATCTTCGAACACGATGGTCCGGCCCTGGGGCGCGGACGAACCGTTCAAACCGGCCCAGAAATCTTTGGCCCCGATGCCGGCCGGAGCAACGACACCCAGGCCAGTCACGGCGACCCGACGGCCGCCTGCCATCAGAGCTTGCCGGTGACGAGGTCGTAGGCGTTCTTGACGGTCTCGACGCCTTCGAGGTCTTCCTCGGGCACAGCGATGTCGAATTCTTCTTCGAGTGCCATGACGAGCTCGACGAGGTCGAGGCTGTCGGCATCGAGGTCGTCGCCGAACTTGGCATCCATGACGACTGCGGATTCTTCGACCGAGAGCACCTCGACGGCGCACTTGCGGAAACGGGCGAACAGTTCTTCATTCATTGAAGGGTCTCCATTTGGTTGGGTGTTGGTTTGAGATTCTAGAGGTGTGACCTGGTCACAAGCGGCTTCTGGAGAAGCCGCGGTCAGTGACCCATTCCGAGGCCACCGTCAACTGGCACGACAGCGCCCGTGATGTAGGCGGCGTCAGGGCCCGAAAGAAACGCAACCGCACCGGCGATTTCGGCAGCTTGGGCCATGCGGCCAAGCGGGACGGCGGCAGTGATGTTTGCGAGTTGATCGTCGGTGAGCGCAGCAGTCATGTCGGTTTCGACAGGGCCGGGAGCGACGACGTTGACGGTGATTGATCGTGAACCGAGTTCGCGAGCGAGCGAGCGAGCGAATCCGACGAGGCCGGCCTTCGATGCCGAGTAGTTCGACTGCCCGGCCGAGCCGAGCATGCCGACCACCGATGACATTAAAACGATGCGCCCGCTGCGTGCCTTCAACATGCCTTTGGCCGCCCGTTTGGCCACGCGGTACGAGGCAGTGAGGTTCGCGTCGAGGACGGACGCGAAGTCGTCTTCGCTCATGCGCAGAAGCAGGCCGTCTTTGGTAACGCCGGCGTTCGAGACGAGCACTTCGACGGAACCACCGAAATGTTCCTCGACTGCGGAGAACGCGGCGTCGACTTCGTCCGTCGACGTGACGTTGCACTTGACGCCGAAGAAGCCCTCGGGCGGGGGAGAGGAGTTATACGTGACTGCGACTCGGTCGCCCTGAGCTGCGAACCGTTCGGCACATGCAAGGCCGATGCCACGCGACCCGCCGGTGATCAACACGATGCGGCCCGTAGCGGGTTGGGTCGACGACGAGTCGCTCATTTCGTGTGCTCCTGAGCGGTGGTGGTCCAGCGGACGATCGCGCTTGCCGCTGACATGCCTGCGCCGAAGCCGACGAAGAGGACGAGATCACCGTCGTTGATGCGGCCCTTGTCGAGCGCATCGTTGAGGGCGAGGGGGACAGAGGCTGACGACGTGTTGCCAGTGCGATCGAGGACGATGGAGGCCCTGTCCATTGGTAGGCCGAGCCGGTCCATGGATGCCGAGATAATGCGGATGTTGGCCTGGTGCGGGACGACAAGGGCGATGTCATCGGACGTGACACCAGCATGCTTCATCGACTTTGTGGCCGAGTCGACCATGATGCGCACGGCGCGTCGAAAGACCTCGCGACCCTCCATGATGAGGTTGCCACCGCGTTCGGCGTAGAGATATTTTTCGGCGCTGCCGTCGCTGTCGAGGTCCCAACCGAGTAGCTGGCCGGGCCCGTCGACGGCTTCGATAACCGATGCGCCGGACCCATCGCCGAACAGGATTGCCGTTCCGCGATCGGTCCAGTCGGTGATGCTGGAGAGCGTGTCGGTACCGATCAACAGCACCTTCTCGGCGCCCATTGCAATGAGGCCATGGGCGGTAACAAGGCCGTATACCCAACCGGAGCAGGCTGCATTGAGGTCAAACGCGCCGCATCGTAAGCCGAGCGCTTCTTGCACGGTTGATGCGGTTGCTGGAACAGCACGGTCAGGTGTCGTGGTGGCGAGCACCAGCGCGTCGATGTCGGCGAGATCGACGCCAGACATTTCGAGTGCTTCTCGGCCAGATTCAATTGACAGCGCGCTGGTGAGTCCGTCCACATGCCGCTGATGAATGCCGCTGCGATCGACGATCCAGTCGTGATTGGTATCAAACATTTTTTCGAGGTCGTGGTTCGTTACAACCTTTTCGGGCAGGGCGGAGCCCCATCCGGTGATGACGGCGCCCCGAGCGCCTTCGCGTGTTGCTGGCATGGGTGTTTCCTCCCGATTGGCTTCAGCTCGTGCGGAGCCAGGCGATGGGTTGGCGAGCAGTGACTCGCTCGGTGTCGACAGCGATATAGCTCTGGAGCAGTCCGGCGAACGGCGAGCGGACTTCCTGATCGGCGACGTGGCCAATAATGGTGCCGACTTCGATTGGTGAACCTTCGGACAGATCGCCGAGAGGTCTGAAGATGCCTGCGGCGGGACTGACCACGATGCGCTCGGTGGCGAAGAGATGTTCGCCTTCGAGCTGTGCTGCGCCCGTGGGGGAACCGGCGGTGACCCATTCGAGCAGCTTGTCGAGGTCTTCAGGGGTGGCGACTGAGATGGTTCGTGCGTCTGTGACGGTCCGCTTGGCCATGCCGGCGAGTACGCCGCCGGGGCCGAATTCGGCAAAATCAGTGACGCCCGCGTCAGCGAGGGTGAGCAGGCTCTGTTTCCAGCGAACGGGGCTCGACAGCTGTGCTGAAAGCAGGCTGGCCCACTCGTCGCCGCGGTCGTGGGCGGTTGCATCGACGTTTGACACGACGGGGATGTCGGTGTCGCGTGGCCGGGCTTCGGCGAGGGCAGCGCGGAGCCGATCGCGCGCAGCGGTCATGAAAGGAGTGTGGAACGCTCCTGAGACCGGGAGGCTCATGACGCGTTTTGCGCCGAGGTCCTTTGCATGAACACTTGCGGCTTCGACGCCGGCAGGCGAGCCAGCGATCACGACTTGGCCGGGGGCGTTGTAGTTGGCGACCCACACGTCGGAGTCGGCGCGGCGGCATGCGACGTCAACGTGCTCGTCGTCGAGGCCGAGGACCGCGGCCATCGTGCCGGGCCGTTCGAGCCCGGCGTCGTGCATTGCGGCTGCGCGAGCGGACACCAAGCGGACGCCGTCGTCGAAACCAAGCGCGCCGGTGGCAGTCAGGGCGGTGTATTCGCCGAGCGAATGGCCGGCACAAAAGCTGGGCTCGATCCCGAGTCGTTCGGCAGCGTCGAGCACCATGAGGCTTGACACAAACGTGGTGAGCTGAGCGTTGCGGGTGTCTTTCAACTCGTCTGCGTCGGCGTCGCACAACAGCGCCCCAACATCACGACCGGCGATCTCTGAGGCTTCGTCGACCAGTTCCCAACTCTCGTGGCCCTGCCAGGGGCGGCCCATTCCGGGCCGTTGCGACCCCTGGCCGGGGAAGGTGAATGCGAGCATTGGGGCGAGGCTAGGCGGCTTCGGGGCGTTCGCGCGGCTACCCGTGAGTAACAACGAATCCATCGCGGTCCGGCATCTGTTGACTGAGCACCTACCAGATTTGGTACTGAATGCTCCCCGACAACTCGGCCTGACAACTTCGTAGGCTCGGCAACTTCGTATGCATGGCGACGTTGCAATAGGGGTGCGGAACGATTCCGGACCCCGTTACCCTCGCCTCGTACGCCCCAGTAGCCCAATTGGCAGAGGCAACGGTCTCAAACACCGTCCAGTCTCGGTTCGAGTCCGAGTTGGGGCACGCAAGTTCTCGATTGTTCAATCGCTCTGCCACAGTGCAGCGATGGACCCACTCATCGGACGCCGGACCTGGCGCACGGCCGAACCCATCCACTCAGCGATCTACTTCGTGCCCGAGGCAACGGAGGAATACGCAGCGATTGGTTTCGACGGCTGGATGAGTGGCTACTTCCCTTCGCGAAGTGCCCCGATGGGTGCCGTGTCGGCCGAGGTGGTCAAGGCAACCTTCTACAACTTCGACCCGTCGCTCGTCGCCCGATCGATGGCTGGGGCCTGGGAGACAGCATCGCCCGACCAGTTGATAGCGGCACGATTTACCGCGGCCGACCGCATGGTCAGGCGACTCGCCGGCGACACGATTCACGAGCTCGCCCCGGCTGCCGAGATTGCGCGACGAGCAGCCGAGGCCGCCTGCGAACATCCCGAAGGCCGCCCGCTGTTTGCTGGGCATGTGTCGCTGGCGTGGCCTGACGAACCTCATCTCGTGCTCTGGCATGCCCAGACGTTGCTGCGCGAGTTCCGCGGCGACGGGCACCTCGCCGCGCTCACGGCGCAGGGCCTGACCGGCTGCGAGGCGCTGGTCACGCATGCAGCGATGGGCGAGATCTCCGGCAAGGTGCTGAAGAGCTCGCGTCAACGCACTGACGACGACTGGAACGGCGCGATTGAATCGTTGCGGGCCCGTGGCTGGCTCGGTGCCGACGGAGCCTTCACCGACGCCGGCCGCGAAGGTCGTCAGTGGATCGAAGATCGCACCGATGAACTCGGCGTGCTGCCGTATGCAGCGATTGGCGAGGAGGCGTGCGCCGAACTCCGCTCGACGGTGCGCGCCACCAGCACCCTCATGGCAGCAGCACTCGGGTTCGCTCGCCCAGACCCTGACGAAGCCTGAGTCGATTACAGTTCACACAGCATGAGTAAGCGATCGTTGGAGCGGCGGCTCACGAAAATAGGGACACGGCTGAAGGGCTTGCGCGGCGAACTCGCGGTTGTCGAAGAGCAGTTGCTCTATCTCGGCGAAGATGCTGACGACCAAGCAATTCGAGCCATGGTGGCCGAGACGGCATCCTCGTCGTTCGATGCTCGATCGGCCCAGGGCAACTTCGAGAACATGTCGAAGCATCGCTCCCGCATGATTGCCGAGGTTGCCGAACTGGAACAGAAGCAAGACGAGCTCCTCGACCAGATGCTCAGCGCCAAGTAGCCGAGCGGCCCCTGGTGGCATGTCGTTCGTTGCAACCAGGGGCCGGTGGTCCATACTGAAGCCATGCCCTTGCGCGTCGTGATTGCCGAAGACGAAGCCATCATTCGGATGGACCTTCGCGAAACCCTCCAAGAAGAGGGCTACGACGTCGTTGGCGAAACTGGGCGCGGCGATCAGGCGGTCGAACTCGTCCGCGACTTACAGCCCGACTTGGCGATCCTCGACATCAAGATGCCCGGCATGACAGGCCTCGAAGCGGCCGCGATTATCAACGCTGAAAAGATTTGCGGTGTGCTGATGCTGACCGCATTTAGCCAGCGTGAAGTCGTAGAGCAGGCTCGCGACGCGGGCGCCCTTGCGTTCCTTGTGAAGCCGTTCCAGAGGAGTGATCTCGTTCCGGCGATCGAAGTTGCGATGGGTCGCTTCCGCGAGCTGCGCGACTTGACCGGCGAAATCAGTGCACTTGGCGAACAGCTCGAATCCCGCAAGTTCATCGAGCGGGCCAAGGGCGTGTTGATCGACGAGCTCGGCATCACCGAGAACGATGCGTTCCAGTTCATCCAGAAGACGGCGATGAGCGAGCGATCCCGGATGCGTGACGTCGCCGACCAGATCCTCGACGGCTCACTTCGCCCGGACGCTGGCTGATGGGAACGACGCTCCTCGTCGACGGCAACTCGCTCACTTATCGAGCATTCTTCGCGTTGCCGACCGACATGGCCACCGCCAGTGGCCAGGTCACGAACGCTGTCTTCGGGTTCACCTCAATGCTGGCGTATGTCCTCAAGGACCAAAAGCCCGACGGCATCCTCGTTGCGTTCGACCGGCCCGAGCCAACGTTCCGGCATAAGGCTGAACCCGAATACAAGGCCCAGCGCGACGCTGCGCCTGACATTCTTCGCCAGCAAATGGGCGACGTCCGCGAGGTGCTCGACGCACTTGGGATCACCTCGATCGACCAGGTCGGTTGGGAAGCTGACGACTTGATCGCCACGGCGACTCGCAAGCTCACCGACCTTGGCGAAGACGTCATCATTGTCACCGGTGACCGTGACAGCTACCAGTTGGTCAGCGACCCACACGTCCGTGTCCTGTACAACAAGCGTGGCGTCAGTGACTACGCCCTGTACGACGAGGCTGGCATCGAAGAGAAAACCGGCGTCACGCCTGCGATGTATGTGCAGTACGCAGCACTTCGTGGCGACACCTCTGACAACCTGCCCGGCGTTCCCGGTGTCGGCGAGAAGACCGCCGCCAAGCTGATCAACAAGTACGGCGGCCTCGATGGCATCTTTGCCAACGTCGACGAACAGACGCCGAAGCTGAAGTCGAACCTCATCGAGAACGAAGCGCGCGCCCGCAAAAACTTCGACCTCATGATGCTGCACTTCGACGCGCCGCTGACCGTCGAGATTGACGGTGTCGAGGTCGATGTCGACTTCACCGATCGGTCGGCACCGACTGGGCTCGGCTCTTCCCCCGACCCCGATGAAATGAAACGGCTGTTCGAATTCCTCGAATTCCGTGCCCTCGGTGGCCGAATTACCGAAGCGCTTGCCTCCCTTGGTGGCAGCGTCGATCTTGGCCCAGGCGAAGAACGCCAAGAGATCGTCGCTGAAGTCACCATTCTTGAATCGCCCGCAGATGCTGCTGCGCTCATCGCTGTGGCCGAGCACCTCGACCTGTCGGCTGCGTGGACCGGCGAACCTGGCCGCTCGTTCCTGACAGGCATCGCAGTGGTCTCAGATGCGTCGTCGTCTGAAGTCGCATGGTTGCCCGCAGACCTGCTCGGCGACGTGGCCGTAGGCGAGGCATTGGCAGCCCACACAAGCGTGCGCGGTCACAACGTCAAAGAGATGATGCGCTCGCTGCTCCAGCTCGACATCGAAGTGCGCGGCCTCACGCTCGACACTGCAATTGCGGCGTACCTCATCGACCCGGCCGAAGCTCGCTACGCGCTGCCTGACCTCATCGAGAAGTACACGAAGTTCGCCCGTCCGTCCGATGCAGCCAAGTCGGGGCAACTCGATCTTGACGGCAGCTCCATGAGTGACGCCGAAGTGGCCGGGCGAAACGCGCTCGCCGTACACCACCTCGCAGTGCCGATCCATGAGAGCCTCGAAGCGCAGGGCATGGCTGAGTTGTACGACACGATGGAGAACCCACTCGTGTTGGTGCTTGCCAAGATGGAGCACTTCGGTGTCGGCGTCGACATCGACGAACTCCGTTCCCTGAACGATCGACTCAAGGCCGAGGTTGCAGAACTGGCTGCACAACTCAGGACAGTCGCGGGCAAGGAAGACCTCAACCTGAACTCGCCGAAGCAGCTGCGCGAGCTGCTGTATGACGAGAAGGGTCTGACCCCGATTAAGAAGACCAAGACGGGCCCATCGACCGACGCATCGACGCTTGAGAAGCTGATGCCTGAGTGGCCCGAGTTTCTCGGCCCGCTGATGCGGCACCGCGAAGTCGACAAGCTGCGCGGCACCTATGGCGAAGGCTTGCTCCACGAAGTCGGCGAGGACAACCGCATCCATGCCACGTTCAACCAGACCGTGGCGCGGACGGGCCGGCTCTCGTCTGACCGGCCAAACCTGCACAACATTCCGGTGCGCAGCGAACAGGGTCGTCAATTCCGCAAGATCTTTGTTCCATCACCGGGCACCGAGCTCCTCGTTGCCGATTACAACCAGATCGAGCTGCGCTGTATTGCTCACCTTGCGTCCGACCCGGGCCTGATCGAAGCGTTCACCACTGGTCAAGACATTCACAATGCCACGGCGGCTCGCGTGTTCGGTGTGGCTCCGGAAGACGTCAAGCTCGATCAGCGCTCCAAGGCCAAGATGGTGTCGTACGGCCTCGCTTACGGAATGGAGGCATACGGGCTTGCGCAGCGACTGAACATCCCGGTCGACGAGGCTGCACCGATCCTCGAGGCCTACTTCGAAGCGTTCCCGAACGTGAAGGCATACATGGACTCCACGGTCGAAGAGGCTCGCGAGCGTGGGTACACCGAAACGCTCTTCGGTCGTCGTCGCCCGATTCCCGAGCTGATGAATGCGAACTTCCGAGTGCGCCAGGCGGGGGAGCGGCAGGCAATGAACGCCGGGATCCAGGGCCTTGCGGCCGACATCTTCAAGGTCGCGCTTGTCCGCATCGATGAAGAGTTGGTCTCCAATGGCCACAAGAGCGTCCTCATCCTGCAGGTGCACGACGAAGTACTCGTCGAAGTGCCGCCGCAAGAAAAAGACACGGTCGGACCGCTGCTGATTGACATCATGCGCGATGCCGCTGAGCTCGATGTCCCCCTCGAAGTCAACGTGAGTTGGGGAGACACGTGGGCAGCCGCAAAGGGATAGTTGCGTTTGGGGTCAGGCCCCTTTCGCAACTCTGTAATAACTGGCCACTGCGATGACTGACCACTGCGATGACTGACCACTGCGATGACTGACCACTGCGATGACTGACCACTGGTTCGAGCCGCTGGCCGACCACATGGGCATGGCGTACGACCGCTATGCCCACACTAAGGGCACGGTGCAGGAGGTCGATCACGTCGTCGCCACGCTCGGGCTCACCGCTGGCGATCGGGTACTCGACGTCGGGTGCGGCACGGGTCGTCACTCGCTTGAGTTCGCGAGGCGCGGGATCGTTGCTCACGGTGTCGACATCAGCCAGCGATTCGTTGATATTGCGGTCGGGGCTGCGGGTGCCGAGTCCTTGGTAGCCGCCACGTTTGCACGAGGGGATGCCCGCGAGTTGGGGTTCTCCGATGAATTTGACGCCGTGGTCTGTCTTTGCCAGGGGCGTTTGGGATGATGGCTGCTGACGGCGATGATGCGTTAGTGGTTGCGGGGATGGCAGCAGCGCTGCGACCGGGCGGCCGGCTTGCCCTCAGTGCCTTCAATGCTTACTTCGCCGTGAAATATCACGCCGACGCTGAGTTCGATGCCGACACTGGCGTCAGCCACGAGCGAACGGAGATTCGCAGCGAATCAGGTGAGCCGAAGACCGTCGATCTGTGGACGGGCTGCTACACCCCGCGAGAGCTGCGGTTATTGCTTGGGGCACACGGGTTCGCGGTCGATGCGGTCTGCAGTGTCGAGCCCGGCCAGTACGGATCTCATTCGGCCACCACCGAGTCGCCCGAGTTCCTCGTGATCGCCTCTCGCTGAGCGTCGGACCAGCGTGTGCTGGCGAGGCCTGAGCCCGATACGCTTAACGGTTGCAGTGCCGCCGATGAAGTGGCGTTGCAATCCCATCCATTCACCTCAAGATCCGTATCCATTCATCTCAAGATCCGTATCCGAAACGAGTATCCCTTGTCCGACGACACCATCACGCCCGTCTCTGAAGAGACCCCCATCGAAGAGAACCCGGAAGCCACAGCCGCTCCGGCCGCCGATAGCCCATTTGGCACCTTCGATGACGAGGGCAACTACACCCCTCGCGAAATCACCTCAGACGACCTCGGCATGTCCTTCGCGGACGCCATCGACGGCACCATGGTCGAGATCAAAGAAGGGATGATGGTCCACGGCATCGTCGTCAAGATCGACAAGGACGAAGTCCTTCTCGACATCGGCTACAAGAGCGAAGGCGTGATCCCGAGCCGCGAGCTCAGCATCCGCAACGACGTCGATCCGAGCGAAGTCGTCTCGATGGGCGAATCCGTCGAAGCACTCGTGCTCACGATGGAAGACAAGGAAGGTCGCCTCCTCCTCTCAAAGAAGCGTGCGCAGTACGAGCGTGCCTGGGGCGACATCGAAGCCAAGAAGGAAGCCGACGAAGTCGTTTCCGGCCCGGTCATCGAAGTGGTCAAGGGCGGTCTTATTGTCGACATCGGCCTGCGTGGCTTCCTGCCCGCATCGCTCGTCGAACTCCGTCGTGTCCGCGATCTCGCGCCGTACATCGGCACGCAGGTGCACGCCAAGATCATCGAACTCGATAAGAACCGCAACAACGTCGTCCTTTCTCGTCGGGCATACCTCGAAGAGAACCAGAAGGAGACCCGCGACCAGTTCCTCACCAACCTCAAGGTCGGCGAGATCCGCGAGGGCACTGTGTCCTCGGTTGTTTCGTTCGGTGCATTCGTCGACCTCGGCGGCATGGATGGACTCATCCACGTGTCCGAGCTCTCTTGGAAGCACGTCGATCACCCCGGCTCCGTCGTCACCGTTGGCGACCCGGTCAAGGTGCAAGTCCTCGACGTCGACTTCAGCCGCGAGCGCATCAGCCTGTCGTTGAAGGCAACGCAGCAGGATCCTTGGCAAGAATTCGCCGAGGGTCACCAGGTTGGCCAGCTCGTCTACGGCCGGGTCACCAAGCTGGTGCAGTTCGGTGCATTCGTTCAAGTCGGCGACGGCATCGAAGGCCTTGTACACATCTCGGAAATGTCGGCACACCATGTCGACAGCCCTGAGCAGGTCGTCACGCCGGGCGAAGAGCTGTGGGTCAAGATCATCGATCTCGATCTCGCACGTCGCCGCATCAGCCTCTCGATCAAGCAAGCCGCCGAAGGTGGCGAGCTCGCTGCCGAGTACCGCGAGCACTTCGAGGTCGACACCGAGGGCAACTACGTCCAAGGTGAGGCATCGGCAGAGGCTGAAGCGGCATGGACCGAGTACTACGGCGAAGGTGGCGAGGGCGAGGGCGCCGAAGCTTCGACCGGCGCTCCGACTGACGCTCCTACCGTTGCAGGCGAAGTGGCCGCAGCTCTCGCAGCTGCAGGTGGGGCAACCCCGGCCGAAGACGCAGCACCCGAAGACGCAGCACCCGAAGACGCAGCACCCGAAGAGGCAGCAGCCGAAGAGGCTCCTGCTGAGGCAGCAGCCGAAGAGGCTCCCGCAGCCGAGTGATCTGGTGCGCCCCGGCGCAGCAAATCTGAAGTGAATGATGCCCGGCTCGCCTGAGTCGGGCATCGTTCGTTTTCATGATTGTCAGCCGAAGTGGCAGTGACAGATTGGTCTGAGGGGGCCGAGGCTGACACCATGTCGTCGTGATCGTTGTTGGACTGACAGGTGGAATCGGAGCGGGCAAGTCGACAGTGTCGAAGCTGCTCGCAGAGCGAGGTGCGGCGATCGTTGACGCGGACAAGATCGCGCGGGAGTTACAAGACCCTGGGACGCCAGTGCTGGCGGCGATGGCCGAGCGTTTCGGCGGGCACGTCGTCAACGACGACGGGACGTTGAATCGTGCAGCAGTCGCGGAGATCGTATTCAGTGACAAACAAGCGCTGAAAGATTTGAACGGCATTGTGCACCCAGCGATGCAGGCGGAGGTGCAACGCCAGATCGACCAGAATGTCGATACCGAACGGCTGGTCGTGCTCGACTTCCCACTTCTCGGCGAGAACCCGCGCAAGGGTCTGGCCGCGACGATCGTCGTCGATATTCCGTACGAACTCGCAGTTCAACGCGTGGTCGAGCAGCGCGGTATGGATGAAGCGGACGCCCGCAATCGGGTGAGCAGTCAAATGGACCGCGAGGACCGGTTGAAGATTGCCACGCACGTGATTGATAACACCGGCGACCTCGTCGACCTCGTTGCTGCCGTCGACCGGCTGTGGGACGAATTGATCGAGTTGCCGGCTACGACGGCGAAGCTCCCGGGGGAACCGGCCGAAGAGCCAGCCGACGAGATCGACCGATCCGGCGAGACCGTTTGGATTTTCGGGTACGGATCGCTCGTCGGTCCAGAGTCGATGGCCCGCACGATTGGCCGAGTCGCTGTCCATAAGGTCGACTTCTTCCAGGCCGACCTGGCGGGCTACGGCCGCCGATGGAACTACGGGGTCATGCATTTCGTGGGGCGGTGGAAGCGCTCGGACGGTACCGACATCGACGACGGAACGATCGTGGCGCTCGGCGTTGTCGAGTCAGCCGGCGAGGCAGTCAACGGCGTTGTGGCTTCGGTAGCAGGCGACGAGCTCGGGAATCTTGACCGACGTGAGCGCAACTACGACCGAGTCGATGTCACTGATCTCATCACCGTGCTCGACGACGACGGCGGCACAGTCGACGGTGTGATCTACACCTATGTTCCGCGGCCCGCCTCGGTCGAGGCCTACGAAACAGCACGGGACAACGGCACCGCTGGCATCCGCCGCACGTATTGGGAACAAGTCGATGCGGCCTTCGCAGCGTTCAGCAGCGAACAGGTTGAGCGCTATCGCGCATCAACGCCCGATCCGGACATCCCGGTCGTGGATTTGCTGGAAGCGCGAGAGCGCTGATGCGCGTGTCTTGACGCGACAACGGCGGCGCGCCACCGAGGTGGAACGCCGCCGTCGACCGGTGTCAGTGGATTAGCGGAACTGATCGAGATCGGCCGCGATGTCTTCTGGTGTGGTCGGTGGTGTACCGTTTGACGGGGTTGCCATCTTGATCGATCAGGAACTTCTCAAAGTTCCAGGCGATGTCAGATCGACGGACGGGGGACCACTGAATCGGCTTATCGTAGTGGCGCCGGCACCGTTCACTTCGATCTTCGAGAACATGGGGAAGTTCACATCGAACTTCGAGGTTGCGAATTCGAGGATCTCAGCGTCGGTGCCGGGCTCTTGGTTCGCGAACTGGTTGCACGGAAATCCGAGCACGACGACGTCGTCGTTGTCATTGTGAAGCGCACGCAGACCTGCGTACTGAGGCGTGAGGCCTCAAGCGCTGGCGACGTTGACGACCAGCGCAAGGTTGCCCTTGAGCTCGCCGAAGCTCACCTGTTCGCCGGTGATGGACGTCATTTCGAGATCATGGAAGTTAGTCATGGGGCCAACATAGTTGGGTCGACCGCAATCGACCGAGTGACGTTCGAGTCGATGATGCGGCGATGATTCGTCGTGGTGGCGTTGAAAAGTAGATAACATCGCCACTTCCATGTCCGATGAACACGAACCTTGCCTGGGCAGCCGCACATTTGCTGTCCAGCACCCTCCCAGTCCGGGCTCACTGCGCTAATGAAGATTGCTCTCGGGCTCGTGGGCGTCGTGATTTTGATTGCGGCGAACGGGTATTTTGTCGCAGCTGAGTTTGCGTTCGTCGCGTCTCGGCGTGCAAAGTTTGTCGAGGCTGCCGATGGCGGCGACCGCAAGTCCAAGCGGGCAATCCAGGTACACAAGCGCCTGAGCTTCATGCTCTCCGGAGCGCAACTCGGCATCACAGAAAAGATGATGGTGCTTGGTTTCATCGCCGAGCCGGTTCTGGCAGGTGCGCTCCGGCCGTTACTCGAAGCAGGCGGAATCGGCGAGTCGGCGCGAGTCGGCCTCGGGATTGCTTTGGCATTCGTGTTCGCGACCGTTGCTCAGATGGTGTTCGGTGAGCTTGCTCCCAAGAACCTCGCGATCGCCAAGCCTGAACCTGTGGCACGGAGCCTTGCCGGATCAACTTTGGTGTTCATGAAGGTGGCGAGTCCGCTGATCAAATTGTTTGACGGTGCAGCGAATCGTCTCCTGCGTCGCCTCGGGATCGAACCCGTCGAAGAACTGCACGGCTCGGTCTCGACTGACGAGTTTGATTTCATTGTTGACTCGTCGGCTCAAGGCGGACAGCTCACCACCTCGCAAGCGTCGTTACTCGAGCGGGCCATTGACTTCGGTGACCTCGAAGCGTCTGACGCCATGGTGGCCTGGAATCGTGTGGTCACGATCTATGCGGGCGCCACGGCAGCCGACTTGCGCGACCTGATGGACTCGCGTCACTCCCGCTTTCCCGTGGTCGACGACAACGGTAAGGTCACGGGGCTCGTGCACGCCAAAGATTTGCTCGGCATACCACGCGCCCTCTACGAAGCAACGGCGATCGACGACCTGTTGCATGAGGTGCTGGTTGTACCCGAAGCAGCCGGGCTCAACGTGGTGTTGGCTGAGTTGCGGTCGCACTCGACTGAGATGGCAGTCGTGATTGACGAGTACGGCGCACCCGCCGGGGTGGTGACCCTCGAAGACCTCGTCGAAGAGCTCGTCGGTGAGATCGAAGACGAATACGACCCTGCAGATCCCGATGAGTACCTCGAAGTCGAGCCGGGCGTCTGGTCGGTTTCTGCGACGTCTCGACCCGACGAGATCGACCGATACACCGGCTTCAAAATTCCGGACGGTGAGTACGACACGGTGGCAGGCCTTGTGCTCGATCGGCTCGAACGCATCGCTGAGGTCGGCGACTCGGTGGTCGTCGATGGGATGCAGATCGAAGTACTCGAAATTGAAGAGTTCGCGATCACCCAGGTCTTGCTTCGCCTCGACCCTGACTCGGGGATCGCGGACGGCGATGACGGCGCCGTGTCGAATCAGCAGACAGAACCTGACTCTGTGGGCAAGGGTGACTCATGATCGCAGCACAGGCTGCCGAGGCCGGATTCACCGTCGAGTGGGGGGCCCTCGGCATCGCCACATTCCTGCTGGCGCTCAATGCATTCTTTGTTGCGGCTGAATTCGCGCTGCTCGCGGCCCGCCGTTCGCGTATCGAGCAACTTGCTGCCGACGGCAACAAGCGAGCCGTTTCCGCACTCGCCGGCATTCGTGAACTGACCCTGATGCTCGCTGGTGCCCAGCTCGGCATCACCATGTGTTCGCTCGGTCTCGGTGCCGTGGCAGAGCCGGCAATTGCCCATCTGATTGAAGGCGCTATCGGATCGTTCATCGATATTTCCGAGACTGCGCTCCACATCATCGGCTTCACGATCGGGCTGTCCTTGGTGGTGTTTCTGCACATGGTGGTCGGTGAGATGGCACCGAAATCATGGGCGATTTCCGATCCGGAGAGGTCGTCACTGCTGTTGGCCCGCCCGTTCCGTGCGTTCGTTCGCGTGTTCCAGCCAATCATCTGGTTCCTCAACTCGCTCGCCAACATCGTGGTCCGTCTGGTCGGCGTAGAGCCCCAGGACGAACGTGCCATGGCGCACTCTCCAGCTGACCTCATACTGCTGCTCGACGAGTCAGCTGGCCACGGCGATATCGCTGCCGAAGATCACCAGCTACTGACCCGCTCGCTCGAACTGTCCGGCCTCACTGCCTCCGATGCCATGACGGTCCGGCGCGACATCATCTCGATGCCCGGCGACGCCACAGCTGCGGAAGTGGCGGCCGAGGCGCACCGAACTGGTCGGACCCGCATTGTCATCCACGAAGACAATCTCGACCACTGCCTCGGCTTCATCCACGCGAAGGACCTGCTCCGCCTGGAGAGCGCCGAGTGGGAGACCAGGCTCGCTCGTTCCCTGGTGCGACCCTTGATGGTTACGCCTGATCATCACCGACTCGAAGATTTGCTTGTCGAAATGCGCAGCGAGCGCAAGCACATCTGCGTGGCTGTCGACGAGCACGGCACCGTTGTTGGTTTGGTCACTCTCGAAGACGTGTTCGAAGAACTGATTGGTGACTTCGATGACGAGTCTGACGACCGCGTGGGCGACTGCGTGCAGCACGCTGACGGCAGTTACCGAATCAACGGCACGCTGCGGCCTGACCAGTTCGAAGAGTGCACGGGCGTTGCCCTGCCCGAAGGCGACTGGCACACCGTTGCGGGCTACGTGATTGGCGCTCTTGACGAGATCCCGTCGGCTGGCGACAGCATCCACACCGAAGTCGGCGAGTTCGCTGTGATTGAAATGGATGGCTACGCAATTGCCACACTGCGGGTGAAGTTGTCGTCCGGTGTAGCAGATGCGAACGTTCGTTCGTTATCGTAGACTGACCTGGTGACCGACACCGATCAGGAAACTGGCCAGCAAGCAGCGACCGAGGCCGTCATCACCCCCGATGCTGTCGTGCCTGAGCAATCACCTGAGCAGGCGCTGATCGCCGCATCGAGTTCGTTCTCCAACTACGACACCGGCAACGAGAACAAGTTTCAAGTCGTCTCCGATTGGGACCCTGCTGGTGCGCAACCCGAAGCAATTAAGGCGCTGTCCGAAGGCATCGAAGCGGGGGAGCGATTCCAGACCCTGCTTGGTATCACCGGTTCCGGTAAGTCGGCGACCATTGCCTGGACCATCGAGCAAACACAGCGGCCGACGCTGATTCTGGCGCCCAACAAATCGCTCGCCGCTCAGCTGGCGCAGGAGATGCGCGAGTTCTTCCCGCACAACCGGGTCGAGTACTTCGTCTCCTACTACGACTACTACCAGCCCGAGGCGTATATCCCGAGCAGCGACACGTTCATCGAAAAGGACAGCTCGGTCAACGACGACATCGAACGTCTACGTCACTCGACTACGGCTGCACTCCTCACTCGCAAAGACGTCATCGTTGTTGCTTCGGTGTCGTGCATCTACGGCATGGGTAACCCTGAGGAGTACAAGGGCAATCTGCTCGATCTGAGCGTTGGCGTCGACTACGACATGCGCAATATCCTGCGGCGTCTCGTCGACATGCAATACGACCGCAACGACATGACGCTGGGGCGCGGAAATTTCCGCGTGCGCGGCGACACGATCGAAGTGCATCCGGCCTACGAAGAGAACGTGCTGCGCATCGAGATGTTCGGCGACACTGTCGACCGCATCACGATGATCGACCCGCTCACGGGTGAGAACCTCCGCGAACTCGAACGCGCCCATGTGTTCCCCGCAACTCACTACGTCACCGGCAACGAGCGGATGACCCGAGCGATGGGCCAAATCGAACACGAACTGCAGGTTCGGCTGAAAGAGTTCGAAGAGCAAGACAAGCTCCTCGAAGCACAGCGCCTCCGGATGCGCACGTCGTACGACCTCGAGATGATGAGTGAGCTCGGGTACTGCAACGGCATCGAGAACTACTCGATGCACATCGACGGCCGTGAGTACGGCGAACCGCCGTTCACCCTGCTCGACTACTTCGCGGACGACTACCTCCTTGTGGTCGACGAGAGCCACGTTGCAGTGCCGCAGCTGCATGGCCAGTTCGCGGGTGACCGCAGTCGAAAAGACATGCTGGTCGAGCACGGCTTCCGCCTGCCGTCGGCGCGCGACAACCGACCGCTCACTTTCGAAGAGGTCCTCGGACGCGTCAACCAGTGCATTTTCCTCTCGGCGACACCGAGCCCCTATGAGTTGCGCGTGTCGACCAAGGTCGTCGAGCAGATCATCCGTCCGACCGGCCTGGTCGACCCCGAAGTGACCATCAAGCCGACCAAGGGCCAGATCGATGATCTGATGGAAATGGTCGAGGGCCGCGTCGCGAACGACGAGCGCGTCTTGGTCACGACACTCACGAAGAAGATGGCCGAGGATCTCACCGACTACCTGCTCGAGCAGGGCATGAAGGTCAGGTATCTGCACAGCAACATCGACACGATCCAACGGATCGAGATCATCCGTGCGCTGCGCCTCGGCGAGTTCGACGTGTTGATCGGCATTAACCTGCTGCGTGAGGGTTTAGATCTTCCCGAGGTGTCGCTGATCTGCATTCTCGACGCCGACAAAGAAGGCTTCCTGCGGTCTGAAACGGCGCTGATTCAGATGATGGGTCGTGCTGCACGAAACGTGTCGGGCGAGGTCGTCATGTACGCCGACCGCGTGACCAACTCGATGACGAAGGCGATCGATGAAACACAGCGTCGCCGCAAAATGCAATTGGCGTACAACAAAGAACACGGCATCGATCCAAAGACGATCCGCAAGGCCGTGGGCGACATTCTCTCGATGTTGCGGCCCGACTCGCGGACCCCGGTGCCAGGCATGGATAAACGTCGCCAACGCGAACGCGACAAGGTGCAGCAGGAACTCAAAAACCTCCCGCAGCAAGAGCTCCAGCGACTTATCCAAACTCTCGAGGCCGAAATGCAAGAAGCGTCGGCCGAACTGAAGTTCGAGTACGCCGCGAAACTCCGCGACGAGATCCGCGAGCTCAGCCGAGAACTCACCGACGCCGGATAAGTACGCATGGGGTCAGGCCCCTTTCGCAACTCTGTGAGCGCCAGCGTCGTGGCCGGCGCCGAACGTTCGATCTCGCTGGCTCTACGCTCAGGCAACGTGGGAAATTCACAGCCTCGAAGAGTTCGATGCCGGTGCGCCGGGAGTCGTCGACACCTCTACTGACGCGGTTGCGGTCGCTGCGGACGGGACTGAACACTTGTTCGACCGAGTTTTATGGACGATATAGTTGACCTCTCATGGCTGAAAGTACGTCCGCCCCCGCCAAGAAGTCAGCTGCAAAAAAGTCGACCGCAGCCCAGGCCGCCGCCCCCCGTCGCCGCCAGTCGTCGAGTGATGAACCGAAGATCATCGTCCGCGGAGCGCGAGAGCACAATCTCAAAAACGTCAACGTCGAGATGCCGCGCAACAAGCTCGTTGTGTTCACCGGCATTTCGGGGTCGGGCAAGTCATCGCTTGCGTTTGACACGATTTACGCCGAAGGGCAGCGTCGCTACGTCGAGTCGCTGAGCGCGTACGCCCGGCAGTTCCTGGGTCAGATGGATCCTCCTGACGTCGACATGATCGAAGGGTTGTCGCCGGCGATTTCGATCGATCAGAAGTCGGGCTCACGCAACCCGCGTTCCACCGTTGGCACGATCACCGAGGTTTACAACGCCCTCCGGCTGCTCTATGCCCGCATTGGCGTCCAGCACTGCCCGAATGACGGCACCCGGCTGCAGCGCCAAACGCCACAGCAGATCGTCGACCGCATCATGGCGATGGACGAAGGCATGCGTTTCCAAGTGCTGGCGCCTGTCGTCCGCGGCCGCAAGGGTGAGTACGACACGCTTCTCGAAGAGCTCTCAGGGCAGGGGTATGTGCGCGCTCGCATCGACGGTGAGACCGTCGACATCGACGAGTTCCTCAAGCGTGACGAGCGTCTTGCCAAGTACGAGAACCACAAGATCGAAATCGTGGTCGACCGCCTCGTGCTCAAGGAAGGCATCGACCGTCGCCTGACCGACTCGCTCGAGCAGGCGCTCAACCTTGCCGAGGGCGTCGCCGAAATCGAAATCATCCATCGCGATGCTGATCCCGAGATGATCACGTTCAGCCAGCATTTGGCGTGCGACGTATGTGGCACGTCGTACGACGAGCCTGCTGATCGCAATTTTTCGTTCAACTCGCCGTACGGAGCGTGCGTTACCTGCGACGGCCTGGGCACGACCTATGAGGTTGACCCCGAACTGGTCATCCCCGACGTCGACGCAGCACTCTCCGAGGGAGCCATTGCGCCCTGGCGCAGCGCGCACACGCAGTATTTCACGCGCATGCTTGAGTCGGTTGCCAATGTCAACGAAATCGATCTTGATGCCCCATGGCACACGCTCACTGCCAAGCAGCAGAAGCTGATCCTGCACGGCGTTAAGGGCAAGATGACGGTCAAGTACAAGAACCGGTACGGCCGGTCGCGGTCGTATTCAACGGAGTACGAGGGTGTCATTCCATGGATTCGTCGACGCCACGAGGGCAGCGACAGCGAGTGGGCGCGGGATCAGTACGAGGGCTATATGCGCCTCGTCGCGTGTTCCAAGTGTGGTGGAGCGCGCCTGAAGCCGGCGTCGCTGGCCGTGACGATCAACGACAAGAACATCTCCGAAGTCAGCGACATGTCGATCGACGAGTCGGCAAAATTTCTCGGAGCCCTCGTGTTGAGTGATCGCGACACCATGATTGCCGAGCGCGTCATGAAACAGATCAACGAACGCCTCGGCTTCCTGCTTGACGTCGGTCTCGACTACCTGACCCTGTCCCGCGCTGCTGGCACGCTGGCCGGCGGCGAGGCGCAGCGGATTCGTTTGGCGTCGCAGATCGGATCCGGCCTAGTCGGCACGTTGTATGTTCTCGACGAGCCGTCGATCGGGTTGCATCAGCGCGACAACCGCCGTCTCATTGAGACGTTGCTCCGTCTACGAGATCTCGGCAACACGGTGATCGTTGTAGAACATGACCAAGACACGATCAACGAGGCCGACTGGATTATCGACATCGGTCCCGGTGCTGGTGAGCACGGCGGCGAGGTCGTCTACTCCGGCCCAGTCAAGGGCATTGGCAAGGCGAAGAACTCGCTCACGGGCCAATACCTCACCGGAAAGAAGAAGATTCCGGTCCCTGAGGTCCGGCGGCCGCGTGGATCAACCGAAGTCGAGATCTTCGGTGCGCGCGAGCACAACCTCGCAAACATCAACGTCAAAATTCCGCTCGGAAACTTCGTCGCCGTCACCGGCGTGTCAGGCTCGGGGAAGTCGTCGCTGGTGCGCGACATTTTCCTTCCTGTACTGATGCAGAAGATCTACAAGTCGAAGATGCCATCGGGCAAGCACAAGAAGATCATCGGCATTGACCGCCCGCGACAAGGTGATCGACATGGAGCTCGCCTCGGTGCGCCGGATCGCAACCCCGCCACATACACCGGTGTGTTCGACAAGATCCGCAAGCTGTTTGCTCAGACCAACGAATCGAAAGTTCGTGGATATCAGCCTGGACGTTTCAGTTTCAACGTCAAGGGCGGTCGCTGCGAGGCCTGCTCAGGAGATGGCACGATCAAGATTGAGATGAACTTCTTGCCGGACGTGTACGTGCCGTGCGAGGTGTGCCACGGCGCTCGCTTCAACCGCGACACGCTCGACATCGAATTCAAGGGCAAGAACATCGCTGAGATTCTCGACATGCCCGTGGCCGAAGCTGTTGGCTTCTTCGCCAACCAGCCGGGCATCGCTCGTTACATGGAAACACTCGTGGACGTTGGGCTCGGCTACGTCCGGCTCGGCCAGTCGGCGCCGACCCTGTCAGGCGGCGAGGCGCAGCGCGTCAAGCTGGCTACCGAGTTGGCCAAGCGTTCCACCGGCCACACGATCTACCTGCTCGACGAGCCAACCACCGGCCTGCACTTCGAAGACATCGGTCGCCTCCTCACGGTGCTCCAACGCCTCGTCGACCAGGGAAACACTGTGCTCGTGATTGAGCACAACCTTGACGTGATCAAGACTGCTGACTGGATCATCGACCTCGGTCCGAACGGTGGCAATGGTGGCGGTCAGATTGTCGCCGAAGGCACGCCGGAAGACGTCGCGAAGGTGAAGGAATCCTTTACCGGGCAATTCCTTGTTCCCCTTCTCTCCTGAGGCGGTCTAGCTCGCCCGAGCCCAGCGCCGCGTGAACTTCGAGTGGTGGGGCTCTGGTGGGGAGCCCACAGTGGCATGTGTGGGAGGCTTCGCCAGTGGCGGAGACGATTGAGCGGGATGTGGTGGACCGGGCTGCGTTGCAGCGAAGGACGCTGACGTCGTTGCGCATGGCGCAGGTGCCAGGGCAGGCCGCGGTGGCGGGCATGGTTGCGGTCGTCACGCTGTTGGCGAGCGACATGTTGGGCTCCGATCGGCTTGCCGGTATCGGCAGCGCCTCGTTCACCCTGGGCGCGGCACTCACGATGGTGCCGCTCGCCGCGTTCATGCGGCGCAGGGGCCGTCGGCCAGGAATCACTGCTGCCTTTCTGATCGGTGCGGCAGGTGGCGCGATTGCTGCCGCTGGCGGCCAACTTCGGTTCTTCCCGTTGTTTGTCATTGGCATGATTCTCTTCGGTGCGGGGCAGGCGTCGACGCTGCAGGGACGCTACGTGGCGGCCGACCTTGCCGAGCCCGAGCATCAGGCAACGGCGATTGCGGCCATCGTCTGGATTGGTGCGCTTGGGGCGGTGTCCGGGCCGTTGCTGACGCCGTTCGAGAAGGCCGCGGCCCGCAGCATTGGTCTCGACGAGTTGATTGGCCCGTTTGTCTTCGCCACGTTTATGTTCTTGATTGCCGCGGCGGTGGTGTGGAGCCGACTTCGCCCCGATCCGCTGGCCGTTTCGGGTGGAATCGATCCGACGGCCAAGCGAACGCGGCCAATCAAGCAGGTGCGCGCCTCAATTGATGTGATCGCTCAATCCTCAGGCGCCCGGCTTGGCTTCGCGGCGATGGCGATATCGCAAGCGGTGATGGTCGGTGTGATGACAATGACTCCACCACACATGAAAGATCACGACCACGCCGATTTGTCGGCCTTCGTGATCGCCGTCCACATCCTCGGCATGTACGGCCTTGCGCCGTTCGTCGGCCGTGCCGTGGAACGTATTGGTCGTGTCCGTTCGATTCAGATTGGGGCTGTCGTGCTCGGCGGCGGAACGATGGCAACAGTGCTCGCCGGATACGTGCCTGCGCTGATGTTCGTCGGGCTCTTCTTCTTGGGCTTGGGCTGGAACATTGGTCTGATTGCCGGATCGACACTGCTGACCACGTCGGTGCCCGCCAAGTCAAAAGTCGAGGTCCAGGGAACCTCTGACCTCACGATGAGCTTCTGTGGCGCGCTCGCGGCGTTCAGCTCGGGCTTCATTAAGCAATCGTTTGGGTTCCACCTGCTGGCTCACGTCGCAACGGTTCTGGCTTGTGGCCTGCTGGTCTACGCCTGGATCACAGCGGCTCGCGACCGCGCCACTCTCAACCCTGCTTGAGTAATCAACTCCGCTGCTGAGTGATGCGGACGACCGACGTCGTGACGTAGCCCTTGAGCTCGTGCTTCATCTCCAGTTCGTCGTTGCACGGCGAAAGGTCGACGCGGCGCGCATTCGGACTGCTGACCGGATGTGTTAGTAGTTGCGGAGACGCTTACTCAGGTCGTTGAGGCGCTTCTTTTCGGCACCGTTCAGTGAGTCCATACCGGATTCGCCGATCTTGTCAAGTAAGCCGTCGAGTTCGGCCTGGTCGGCTGGCGAGGGCCTGACGGGCGGGGCTGTCGGGGCTGGGGCGTTCTGCCACGGGCCATTGACAACTTTCATGCCGCCCGACGACTTCGGACCCTTCGAACGCTTACGTTTCGGGCCACGCGACTTGTTGGTCCGTGTTGGAGACGATGAGGTCGAGCCAATGCCGGAGAGATCGATGTGCGGAATCGGCCAGCCGGTGGCCATTCCGAGCGAACGGCCTGCGAACAATGCCGCAGCGATCGAGACAAGCAGAAACAGCACGGCACCGGTGGCCCGGTCACCGCTGTACTGCAGGAGGCGCAAGCCCGTGAATACCCCGGCGAGCGCCCAGAGGGGAACGACTTCGAACCACTTCACTCCGGGGTATGTGGCGGCGTACACCCAGATGCCGCCGAGGAACATCGTGCCGAGGCCAAGGTCGGCGCTTGTGGCGTCGAACTCGCCGTTCAGGGCGCCGAGCAGGGTGAGGACGACAGCCGGGATAATGGCGACGCTGAGCACCCAGACAATGAACTTGTTGCGACCGAAGAGCGCTTCGATCTGCTGGCCGAACAGCCAGAAGAAGACCACTCCGAGGAGCCCGAAAAAGGTCGGCTGCTCGGCAATCGGCCAGGTGACAACTCGCCAGAATTCGAAATCGCGGACCGACGGGCCGAAAAAGATCAATCGAGCGAAAAGGCTGCGCCCGATCCCGTAGATGAACATGCTCATGATCGCCAGTGCACACATGATGTCGGTGGTCGTGGCGTCGTATTTGCCCGCCTTGAACCACCCGTCGTTCGGGCGGCGGCGGAACATCGCTTGCAGATAGTCGGACATCCCCGTTAACCGTACCCGCCGATCTGGACCCTGACCCGGCATGATGGATGTGATGATCAAGCGGCCACCCGCTGGGACGATCCCCGAAGAACCAGGCTCGTACCAGTTCAAGGACAAGCACGGGCGCGTCATTTACGTCGGCAAGGCGTCGAACTTGCGCCAACGGCTGAGTAACTATTTCGGCAGCCCACGGCACATGCATGCGCGGACGGCGCAGATGGTGCAGGTTGCGGAATCGGTCGAGTGGACCATCGTGCGCAATGAGGTCGAGGCGCTCATGCTTGAGCACAGCCTCATTAAGCAGCACGACCCGCGCTTTAACGTCCGCCTTCGTGACGACAAGAGCTACCCGTTCCTCGCTGTGACGACGGGGGAGGAGTGGCCGCGAGCGCAGGTGATGCGTGGGCACAAGCGCAAGGGCACCCGCTACTTCGGTCCGTACGCCCACGCGTATGCGATCCGCGACACGCTTGACCTGCTACTTCGGAGCTTCCCCGTTCGGACGTGCACGGATGGCAAGTTCAAGGAACACGAACGGCTCGGCCGCCCCTGTCTGCTCTTCCATATCGAGAAGTGCTCTGGTCCGTGCGTCGGCGAGATCGATGAGATGCCGTACCGCCAGCTCGTCACCGAGCTGTGCCAGTTCCTCGACGGTGACACCGACGAGATCGTCGATCGGCTCGAAGCCGACATGCAGTTGGCAGCGACGTCGCTCGAGTTCGAGCAGGCGGCTCGTCTACGCGACCGGCTTGAGGCCGTGCATAAGGCCATTGCGAAGCAGCAGATGGTGGCCGAGAAGGACGAAGACATCGATGTCATCGGCATTGCCGAAGACGAGCTCGAAGCATCGGTGCAGATGTTCTACGTCCGTAAGGGACGAGTCGTCGGGCGGAAGGGGTTCGTGCTCGACAAAGTCGAAGACCTGACTTCAGGTGGTCTGATAAATCGCATCCTCGAGAACCTGTACGGGGAAGAGCCAGTACTCGGCGTGCCGAAGCAAGTGCTTGTTCCTTACGAGGCTGACGATCGCGAGGTGTACGAAGAGTGGCTTGAGCTCGCCCGCGGTTCGAAGGTGCAGATCCGCGTTCCGCAACGAGGTGACAAACGGGCGCTACTCGAAACGGTCGAACGGAACGCGAAGGAAGAGTTCACCCGCCATCGGATGAAACGGGCGAGCGATCACAACACGCGCAGCCGGGCGCTCACCGAGCTGCAAGAGGCACTCGGCCTCCCCGAGGCGCCACTGCGTATTGAGTGTTATGACATGGCGCACATTCAGGGAACGAATTATGTGGGCTCGATGGTCGTCATGGAGGACGGCCTGCCAAGTAAGCGCGAGTACCGCCGGTTCAAGGTGAACGGCGTCGGCTCTGAAGTCGGTGGGCAGAGCGACGACTACGCGGCGATGGCCGAAGTGGTGCGCCGGCGCTTGCAGGCTTACATCAACGAACGCGATCGCCCGGTGAGCGAACGCACCGGGCCCGACGGCGAGGGCATCGAAGGCCCGCAGAGTGGGGCCCGTAAGCCCGGCAAGTTCGCGTATCCGCCGCAGTTGCTGCTGGTCGACGGTGGCAAGGGCCAGGTCAGCGCCACCTACGAGGTGGTCAAGGAACTTGGCCTCGCCGACGAGATCCCGGTTGCGGGCTTGGCAAAACGGTTCGAAGAGATCTACGTCCCGGGCCGATCTGAGCCGGTCGAAGTGCGACGTGGAAGCGAAGCCTTATTCATGCTGCAGCGCATCCGCGACGAGGCGCACCGGTTCGCGAACACGTTCCACCGTGAGCGTCGGAGCACCGCAATGACGGTCAGCGTTCTCGACGACATTCCGGGTATGGGCGAAGTTCGCAAGAAGAAGCTGCTCAAAGCGATGGGCGGCATCACTCAGGTGAAGAAGGCCTCACTCGACAGCTTGAAGGAACACAGCTTCCTCCCTGACGCTGTCGCTGAAGCCGTTTACGACACCCTCCAATAGTTGCGCATGGGGTCAGGCCCCTTTCGCAACTATCTTGCGATTAGGTGACGTTGGGGATGATGTCGTCGCGAAAGCGTGCGTAGGCGTCCATCCGGGCTTCGGCTGTGGTCCCGAGCGTGAAGTCGGGAACGATGACTTCGTCGAAGCCGGTTGCGGCGTATTGTCCGAGCGCATCGATGATTTGCTCGTTGGAGCCAACGATCGACCGGTCAGCCATGGGGCTCGCAGCGATCTTGTCGACGTCGCCGTCGAGGAAGAACATGGCCTGGACCGATGTGTGTTTGCTATCGACATTGACGTCGACCGAGTCGCACGCAGCGACGAACGCTGCGTGGCGATCGGCGGCGAGGGTCGGGGCACCCCAGGTGTTCCAGTCAGTGGCGTGGCGAGCAGTGATCTTCAACATGCGTGGGCTGCCGGTACCGACGGTAATCGGGAGCGGCGACTGCACCGGCTTCGGATCACACGGGGCGTCCGTGAAGTCGTAGAAGTCGCCGTGGAAGTCGGTGCGGTCGTTTGCGAGGAGCGACTCGATGATTTGGATCGACTCTTCGAAACGGCTGACACGTTTGCCTGGAGCTTCGAGTTCGATGCCGTATGCCTGGTGCTCGTTGATTTGCCAACCGGCGCCGAGGCCGAGGACGAAGCGGCCGTTCGAGAGTTGATCGAGTGTCGCGGCGCGGTTTGCAAGGAGCGCGGGATGGTGCACCGACGTCGGTGACACGAGGGGGCCGAGGCGAATGCGTTCGGTCACGGCAGCGATTGCGGGGAGGATTGTCCAACACTCGTGGACCGGGCCCGGCTTGAACGACTCATCGCCGGTGTTCTCCATGTAGTGATCGGCATACCAGAAGCAGTGCCAGCCGTCGGTGTCACCCATCCGAGCGAGGTTGAGCACTTCTTGGACGGGGCGAGCTGGGCTGGGCCAGACGGAGAACTTCATTTATGCAACCTACTGATGTGTCCGTTTCCGACCCGAGGGGAAGCGGACACATCAGTACGCTGCGGTTTGTGGCCGACACGAGCAACCAACTGTGGGAAGAGCACGCCGACTGGTGGATCGAAGGCTTCACCGACGGCGCCGACCCGGAGTACGAAGAGCAGATCCTGCCGCTTGCAGCGCACGAGTTGGCCGGGGCTCGACGAGTGCTCGACATCGGATGTGGCGACGGCCAGGTCAGTCGACTCGCAGCATCCAACGGCGCTGAGAACGGGATCACGGTAATCGGAATCGACCCGACATGGAACTGTCTTGCGGCCGCATCTGAACGAGGCGGAGGGCCCGCATATGGTCGTGCCGGCGCGGCAGCGCTGCCTTTCGTCGACGAGTCGTTCGACACCGCTGTTGCATGTCTCGTGTTCGAACACATCGATGACGTCGACGACGCGATTGCCGAGGTGGCTCGGGTGCTCGAACTGGGTGGCCGTTTCTGCTTCTTCCTCAACCACCCGATCTTGCAGACACCTGACGCTGGATGGATCAACGACCACACGGTCGACCCACCCGAGCAGTACTGGCGGATGGGCCCCTATCTCATTGAATCCGCCACGATCGAGCAGGTACAGAAGGACGTGTTCATCCGTTTCATCCACCGCCCGATGTCCCGCTATATCAATGCTCTCGCCGAGCATGGTTTGGTCATCGAGCGCATGTTGGAGCCATCGCCACCGCCTGGGTTCCTTGCGATTTCCGAGCAGTACGAAGCAGCGTCGGCGTTTCCCCGGCTGCTTTACTTGCGCCTCCGCAAAATCAGCTAGCGGTCACACTGTGCCTGGCACAGTGTGACCGCTAGCTGAGGTGTTGGGGGCCGCGCACGAGGCGGCCGGGGAGTGCACCTGTGAACTTGTCGTTCTCGACGGTGATTTCGCCGCGCGCGATCGTGTAGCTGTAACCGATGCCGTGCTGGACGAACCGGGGTGCGTCGGTCGGGAGGTCCCAGGTCATGCGTGGAGCGTCGACGTTGAGGTTCTCAAAGTCGATCACGTTGACGTCGGCGCGGCAGCCCGTTGCAAGCACGCCACGGTCGTACAGGCCGTAGAACTCGGCCGTTTGCTGCGTCTGGCGGTGGATCACATACGGAAGTTCCATGCGCTCACCTCGGCTGCGGTCGCGCGCCCAAAAGGACAGCATGAACGTCGGCATCGAACCGTCACAGATCGCGCCGCAGTGCGCTCCGCCGTCAGCCAAGCCCATCCGAGTGAGCGGATGGAGATGCATTTCGCGCAGTGGATCCAGGGTCTCCTCACCGTAATTCATGAGTGGAAAGTAGAGAAGGCCGTTGCCGCCGTCGGTACACAGGTGGTCGTAGGCGAGCGATGCTGCCGACAATCCGTCACGCTTGGCGCGTGCCGCAAGCGAGTCGAGGGGGTCGGGCTCGTAGTCGGAGTCGCCGACGAAGGCCCACATCTTGTCCCAGCTGCCGAGGACGAACTGCAGGAACTCCGATGCATCGGGGTGCTGCTCGGCAAGGATCGCCGCTTTCACCTCGGGCTTGAGGAGCTCGGTGAGTCGTGCGGCCCGATCGAGGTCGGCGAGCGCTTCGAAGCTTGGTCGCCCGATGAACGGGTTGAGTGTGCCGTCCCAGCACTGCAGGATCCCGACGGGTCGACCAGATACCTGGCCGTGCACGGCCAGGCCGTCGTCATGTGCTTTTTCGCAGAGACCGAGGACGTCCTTCCAGAGGTCGGGGTGGCGGTCGTTGATGTTGAAGTTGAAGACGACGGGATGCTGGGTGATGCCGGCAACCTCGCGGAGCCATCCGAACGACTCGGGAACCTCGGGGTGATGGAGCGCGCATTCGAAGACGCCGTGACCGGCTGCGGCCATTCCCTTGGCGATGCCGATCAGTTCGGACGAGTCAGCCGAGGTTCCTGGAACAAGGTCGCCGTCAACCGATTTGTGCAGCGGAGTGCGTGACGTGGAGAACCCGAGTGCACCGGCGCGCAATGCCTCTTCGGTGAGCGCGGCCATCTGCCTGATCTCTTCGGGTGTGGCCTCAATGCCGTCGGCCGAGCGGTCGCCCATGACATAGGCGCGCAGTGCTCCGTGCGGCATCTGTGCACCGATGTCGGCGATGAATTCGCGTCGATCGAGCGCATCGAGGTATTCGGGGAATGTCTCCCACTCCCACGAGATCCCGTCGGTCAGCGCAGCGCCTGGGATGTCTTCGACGCCTTCCATCAGGCGAATCAGCCACTCCCTGCTGTGCGTATGTGCTGGTGCGAAACCAACGCCACAATTGCCCATCACGACGGTGGTGACACCGTGCCAACCGGCAGGGGTGAGGTACGGGTCCCATGTGGCCTGCGCGTCGTAATGGGTATGCATGTCGACCCAGCCGGGCGTGACGATCAGCCCGTCGGCGTCGATTTCTCGACGGCCGTCAGCAGCCACCGTGCCGGGCGGCCCGACGGCGACGATCGTGTCGCCGTCGATCGCTATTTCACCAAGGTATGGCTCAGTGTTGGTCCCGTCGATGATCGTGCCGTTGCGAATCACGATGTCATGCATGACCACATCATGGCGCATGTCCGCGAGCTGACGAAGTGCCGCAGGACTATCAGCGGCTTGTTGTCGGGGCCTGTAGATTAGCCGTATGGCCGAAATCGTCCTTATCTCCGGATTGTCGGGAGCGGGGCGCTCGGGGGCAGCCGATGTGCTCGAGGATCTCGGTTGGTTTGTCATCGACAACCTGCCGACAGCGCTCGTCAGTACATTCGTCGAACTGGCTGCGAAGCCGGGAAGCGAGATCGCGAAGCTGGCCCTCGTCGGCGGACGCGACCATGCCAACGTCCTGAGCAAGGTCGCGGAGCTCCGCGCCGACGGACACAACGTACGAATTCTTTTCCTCGACACAACGACCGCACAGCTCGTCAAGCGATACGACGCGACGCGCCGCCGGCATCCGCTCGCAGCGCAGGCGGACGGCTTGGTCGAATCAATCGAACTGGAACGGAAGCAGTTGGACAAGGTTCGTGGCAGCGCTGACCTCATCATCGACACGACCGAACTGAACGTTCACCAGCTCAAGGGACGGATCCTCCAGGCGTTTGACCATGGAACCGAATCACGCTTGCAGGTAGCAGTGGAGAGCTTCGGGTTCAAGCACGGTCTGCCGCTCGACGCCGACATGGTGCTTGACGTGCGCTTTCTCCCAAACCCTCACTGGGACGAAGGGCTGCGGCCGCTCACCGGGCATGATCCAGCTGTGAGCGACTACGTGCTTGAGACTTCCTCCGGTAGCGACTTCGTTGATCGCATCCACGATCTGCTCTCGAGCCTGCTGCCGCAATACGAGTCCGAAGGCCGCAGTTACCTGACTGTCGCGATTGGCTGCACCGGTGGGCGCCACCGTTCGGTCGCCGTTGCAGAAGAGCTCGCAGGCCGGCTTCGGTCGGACGGCGTTGCGGTGCGTGCAGCACACCGTGATCTGGCGCGCTGAATCGCTCGTTTTCGAACAACAATACGGAACCCGGAACGGCCGCGCCCGCGCCAGCTACAGTCGGCGATGCGCACTCGGTGCGTCGAACGCTCCACTCGGGGGCATTCACCTTCCACCACGATCAAGGGATTCATCACATGACAGTTCGCGTCGGCATCAATGGCTTCGGACGTATTGGCCGTAACTTCTTCCGCGCGGCAAAAGCGCAGGGTGCCGACATTGACTTCGTTGCGGTGAATGACCTGGGGTCGCTCGACCAAATGGCCCACCTCCTCAAGTACGACTCGGTGCTCGGCCGCTTCCCCGAACAGGTGACTGTCGTTAAGGGCGGCCTGAAGGTCGGCGAGGACACTCTCAAGGTGCTCAGTGAACGCAACCCGGCTGATCTGCCATGGGGCGAACTCGGTGTTGACGTCGTGATCGAATCGACCGGCTTCTTCAACTCGCGTGAAGCGGCTGGTGCCCACCTCGAAGCCGGTGCACCACTCGTCATCGTCTCGGCGCCCTGCGCCGAAGCCGACGCCACATTCGTCTACGGCGTGAATCACAAAGATTTCCGGGTCA
The DNA here is from genome assembly GCA_905182555.1 of uncultured Ilumatobacter sp. GTDB lineage: Bacteria > Actinomycetota > Acidimicrobiia > Acidimicrobiales > Ilumatobacteraceae > Ilumatobacter_A. The sequence continues at coordinate 52,581 of CAJJBX010000001.1, forward strand.
GCCAGCACAAGGTGATCTCGAACGCCAGCTGCACGACCAACTGCATTGTCCCGCTCGTCAAAGTGCTCGATGACAACTTCGGTGTCGTTGAAGGTCTCATGACCACCATCCACGCCTACACCGGTGATCAGGCTCTGGTCGATGGCCCCCACAATGATCTCCGCCGTGCCCGGGCCGCGGCAATCAACATCATCCCGACGACGACCGGCGCCGCGCGTGCGACCGCCCTGGTGATGGAGTCGATGAAGGGCAAGCTCGATGGCGGCTCACTCCGGGTACCCCTGCCGACCGGTTCACTCACTGACTTCACCGCCAACCTCAAGAAGAAGGCAACGGTCGAAGAGATCAACGCCGCCTTTAAGAAGGCCGCCAGGTCGGGCCCCCTTAAGGACGTGCTCAGCTACACCGAGGACCCAATCGTGTCGAGTGACATCGTCACCGACCCTTCGAGTTGTACCTACGACGCCGGCATGACGCAGGTGCAGGGCAAGATGGTCAAGGTCAACGGCTGGTACGACAACGAGTGGGGTTACTCGAACCGCCTCGTCGACATGGCCATTTACACAGGTTCCAAAGTCGCCAAAACGGCCAAGCGCTGAGAATGCTCCTGTTTCAGTCGGGGTCAGACCCCAACTGAAACGCTTGCATCATCATGAGTGACATCCCCAGGCTCGAGGATCTTGAGCAACAACTTGGCGGCCTGTCGGCCAAGCGCATTTTCGTCCGCACCGATTTCAACGTTCCGCTCGCGTACTCCGACGACGGAACAGTGTCGATCACTGACGACTTCCGGATCAGGGCCGCACTGCCAACCATCGAATGGTTGACCGAGCGAGGCGCGAAGGTCGTGTGTGCGAGCCACCTCGGCCGTCCCTTCGCTGATGGACGGACCCAACCGAATCCGAAGTACTCGATGGGCCCAGTACGGGCTCGACTCGGCGAATTGGCACCGAATGTCGAGCTGCTGGAGAACCTCCGTTTCGACCCAGGCGAGACCGGCAACAGCGATGAGTTTGTAGCGCAGTTGATAGCGGGAACCGACGGTAAGAGAATCGATGGCTACGTGAATGACGCGTTCGGCGCGTCGCACCGTTCGCACGCGTCGATCGTCGGCCCGCCGCAACACGTGCCCGCAGCAATGGGCCGCCTTCTCGAGAAAGAAGTACAGGTGCTGCTTGGCTTGCGCAAGAAGCCGAAGCACCCGTTCGTCGCTGTGCTCGGTGGAGCGAAGGTCTCGGACAAGCTCGGGGTGATCGGAGCGTTGCTCGAAATCGTCGACGAGATCATCATTGGCGGCGCGATGTGCTTTACCTTCTTTGCAGCACAGGGCAAGCCGGTCGGTGCCTCGCTGCACGAGCCCGACCAGATCGATGTGTGTAAGGCGCTCATGGCGAAGGCTGCTGAACTCGGTAAGACGATTCACCTGCCTGACGACATCACCGGTGTCGACACACAGGGCAACTTTGCGCAGTTTGGCAGCCGCCTCGGGGAAGGCTCGATCGGCTACGACATCGGGCCTGGTTCGGCTGCGGCATTCACCGACGTGATCATGGACGCTCGCATGGTGTTTTGGAACGGTCCAATGGGCATGTTTGAAGACGAGCGCTTCGAGTCGGGTACGCGGACGGTTGCGCAGGCGATGGCCGACACCAAGGCGTTCACCGTCGTCGGTGGCGGCGATTCAGCGGCGGCGCTCGCAAAATTCCGTCTCGACGACGAGGTCGACCATGTCTCCACGGGGGGAGGGGCCAGCCTCGAACTCCTTGAAAATGGTGACCTTCCTGGCCTCAAAGCACTCCGCAACGACTGACGTTTCAGTTGGGGTCTGACCCCAACTGAAACCCACTATGAAGGACGAACCATGGCAACACGCAAGCCCCTGATTTCCGGCAACTGGAAGATGAACCTCAATCACTTCGAGGCGATTCAGACCGTCCAAAAACTGCATTATCTGTTGCCGAAGGACATTTTCGAGCAGGTTGATGTGACGGTCCATGTGCCGTTCACCGACATCCGCAGCGTGCAGACGCTGATCGACAGCGAAGAACTCGACTTGATCCTTGGCGCGCAGCATTGCCACTGGCAAGACAGCGGAGCGTTCACTGGCGAGGTGTCGCCGGCGTTCCTTGAGAAGCTCAACGTGAAATACGTCGTTGCCGGCCACAGCGAGCGACGCGAGATTTTCGGCGAGACCGACGAGATGGTCAACAAGAAGGTTGCAGCGATTCAGCAGCACAACATGGTGCCGATCGTGTGCTGCGGCGAGACCCTCGAAGAGCGCGAGCTGGGCGAGACCGAGTCAAAGGTGCTCGGCCAGATCGAAGCGGCACTGGCTGGTCGCAGCAACGAACAAGTCGCAGCACTCGTGGTCGCGTACGAGCCGATTTGGGCAATCGGTACCGGCAAGACCGCAACTGCTGAAGATGCACAACTGGTTTGCCACGCCATTCGTCAGAAGCTGCGCGTCATGACCGACGACGCGACGGCCGGCGCCGTCCGGATCCAGTACGGCGGATCCGTCAAGGCGGTGAATGCTGCAGAACTCATGGGTCAGGCCGACATAGATGGAGCATTGGTCGGCGGGGCCAGCCTTGATCCCGATGAATTTGCACGCCTCGTTCAGTTCAGCGCCCCAAACTCGGTCTAAATAAGATGTGGCATCGCCTGGGATTGCGTTGGCCAGCTCACCCGTACCCGTCCGGTTATTGCAGGGGCGCTACAGGGCCTCACGCCGGGTGGAATTGCTGTAAAAGTGGGGCGACGGCGGTACCTGCTGGTCGATCAATGTGAGGCCCTGAGGGAGTTTCAGGAGCTTGTCGAACTGCTTGATGATCGGTACGTCACGTTGGGAATCGACGAAATGGTGCAGCCGCCGGAGACGATCGATCCGACATGGACGTATCGCCGGAAACGTTGGCTGCCAGATGGGTGATTTATGCACCCGCAAAGGCTCCGCCCGCCGCTAGAGTCTCGACCCGTGCGTGACGCCATGCTATATATCACCCTTGTTCTGAACGTGACTTCCATGTTCGGTATGATTGCTGGCATCTTGATGCACAGCGGGCGTGGCGGAGGCCTCTCCGACATGTTCGGTGGGGGCGGCGGCGCAGCTCTTGGTTCAACGGCTGCAGAGCGCAACCTCAACCGCATTACGTTCGTACTCTCGCTCATTTGGATCTTCACCCTCGTTGGGGTGAGTTTCCTGCTCGAGCGGGTGTAGCGAGCTTCGGCCTGCGCTAAAGTTGCAGGCCAACACCACGTCGAAGTGGCGGAATTGGCAGACGCGCTAGCTTGAGGTGCTAGTGCCCCATTAGTGGGCGTGTGGGTTCAAGTCCCATCTTCGACACCAGGAAGAATTGCATTGACCAGGGCTCCGGCCCTGGTCAACTGCTTTTTCGGGTGAAGTCGGCTTGGTGCAGCGAACGACCTGATCAGCGAACACCGCGTGTACTTCGCACAAGTTCTGCAGGTTGAGCAGGGGGTTCGAGCCAGAACGAGAGTGTCGGGCCGATCACGTCGGCGGGCAGCACTGGGTAGCCCGGCAAGATCGACCGGTTCAAGTCGAAGCATCATTTTGCGACCTGCAACGCGACGGCCCTGGTTGAGGCATCGCCAGGCCCCAAAGTTCGTCATTGGCTCAACCAGCGCGGTCCCGCTATGTGGATCAGTTCGACAGTGCTTCCACCATTGCGGCCGGGCGGCCGGTGATGATGCCGTCGACGCCATAGTCGATCAAGAGGCCGTAGAACTCGGCGTTCTCCTGCCTTGACGCATCGTCAGGCCAGACCCAGAGCTCGCGGCCTTCGTCGTGCACTCGTTGAACCGTCTCGGCATCGACGACTTGAATATCGCCCTGGAACGGCGGCACCTGGAAGACCTCGAAGTACGACTCAATCTCGGCATCGTTCAGGAACCACTCGGTGAGGCGGGTGAGGCCAGGGCTGACTGCAACATCCGGTGAGATTTCGTGGAATACATCGATCACGTCGTCGTCGAACGACACGACAATTGTGCGATCGACCAGCCCGAGTTCGGCGATTTCTGCAGCCAATTGCTCAGCCGCCGGAACTGCATCGGGGAACGAGCCTTTGATCTCGACATCGAGCACCAAGTTGGGGAACGCCTCGGCGACCTCGCGGAACGTGACGACTCTGAAGTCGTCGCGGGAGTAGCCCTCGGGCGGTTCGATATCGCCCGTGCGGATGCCCCGATAGATGTACTCCTGGACCGGTCGGTCTTGGCATGGCCAGCACTCGGGCGAGAACCAGTGCGCATTGTCGAGCGCCTGGATTTCTTCGAGAGTGAAACCGGCAACTGGGCCGGTGGCGTTGGTCGTTTTGTCGACGGTGTCGTCGTGCTGCACGATCAACACCCCGTCGGCAGTGAGCTGCACGTCCATCTCGAGCGCATCGGCACCGGCGAGCACGCCCTCACGGAAGGCGAACATCGTCGAGTGCGGAGCGGCATGCCCATCTCTTGTCCGAAGCGTTGATCGGCGTCGCCAACGCGGCGTCTGCTGACAGTGGCCGGGCTGATAGCCCGTGCTGGCGCAGAGCTCGTGGAAGGTGCTTCGGTGGTCGCTGGTTCCGTCGCCGGAGGCGAAGTTGACTCAGGTTCGGTGGCCTGGGGCTCGGTTGCAGCGGGACTGGTTTCTGCTGCTTCGGTGGCAGAGGCCTCGGTGGTCGGGGCCTCTGCCACCGGAGCAGCCGTCGAGCCAACGGTGTTCTGGTCGCTACCACCGCACGCGGCAGCTGCGATCAGAAGTCCGATCGTGAGAGCAAATCGGCGGCGCATCAGAGTGAAATTAGATGTCCATGCCCTTGGCGACGACCGGGCTCATCATCGTGATTTCGGGTCGGCCGCCGAGGAGACCAGCAAACTTGCCCATGGCGGCCTTCATGCCGTCGCCCTTGCCGTGGACGCCGAGCGCGTCGCCGTCGGTGTACAGCTCGAAGAAGTAGTACACGCCCTCGTTAGCAGAGTCTTTGTGGGCGCTGTAGATCTCGAGACCGGCCTCTTCTTCAGCGGCGGTAACGACTTCGCCGAGTACAGCTTCGAGCTCGGCACTCTTTCCTTCGGCGGCGGTCAACTTGGCAATCAGTGAAATCTTCGACATGTCGCTGAATGTAGTCGCAACACATGGCTCGCCAAGAGGCCGAGGCGTCTCGACGGGTCGATTGCGTCCGGTTTTTGTGTGAGCGATTGCGGCAACCGATGCTGCTATTGCTCACACAGAATTGGAAGCGCGGGTTTGTGTGAGCGATAGCGCGGGTCAGGCGAGTTTGGCGGCAAACCAGTCGAGGATGATTTCGGCGCGCTGGACGCGGTGGACGGGCGAGCCGCTTCGGGAGAGCTCGTGGTTCTCACCAGCGAAGCGGTAGAAGTCGACTTCCTTGCCGAGCAGCTTGAGTGCGACCCAGAGCTCTTCGGCCTGGATGATTGGGCAGCGCCAGTCTTCTTCGGAGTGAATGAGGAGCATTGGCACGTTGATCTTGTGAACGTCTTTGATCGGCGAGTGGTTGGCGTAGACGTCGACATCTTCGATGTGGGACGGGCCGTGTTCGGTGCGGAACGCCGTGGCGATGTCGCTCGACCACTCTTCCGACACGAGGTTGTTGACTGCGCGCTCAGAACAGATGCCCTTGAAGCGTTCGCCGTGGTTGGCAGCGAGCCACGTGGCCATGAAGCCGCCGTATGAGCCGCCGATCATGCCGACACGATCGCGGTCGCAGAAGGCGTAGTTGTCGAGTGCGCCGTCAAGAATCGACAGGACGTCGTCGACATCGAGGTGGCCCCAGCCGGAGCCCGGCGCGTGCCGGTGCTTCGGGCCGAGGATGGCCTGGCCCCACTCGGTGTGTCGGCCACTACCGCCACGCGGGTTGCCTTGATCATAAATAAGTCCAGCTGCTGCTTGCATCTGCGCCTCGTCGAAGAAGTAGTCGCCGTATTGGGTGAACGGGCCGCCGTGGACGTTGAGGAGCACGGGGTACGTCTTCGATCCGTCGAAGTTGGCCGGGCGCATGATCCAGCAGTCGATTTCGTCGGTGCCGTCGGCGGTAGGCGTCGCGAACTTCTCCCAGCCGAGCAGCTGGGCAGCGAGTACATCGCCAACCGAGGTGCGCTTGTCGTCGCCGACATACAGCTCAGGGGTGTGGTCGATCATCGATCGAGATGTCACGATCGTGCCCTCTTTCGAATCGTAGCTGTGCACAGTGATTCGGCCTGATGTCAGCGCCTCCGGGGCGGTGGAACCGTCGGCGGCAACGCGGAACAGGTGTGTGTCACCACGGTCTTCAGCAGATGCGAGCAGTGTGCTGTTGCTCTCCCAGACCGGTGCTTGAGGGCCAGCCATACACAGGAAGGACCGGTCGAGGCCGCCTGATGCCCATGTGAAGTCAGACTCGGCAAGACCGTCGGCGGAGATCGGGATCACACCGACCTTGAAGTTCTGCGCCAGCGTCTCCAACTCGCCGGTACCGACGAAGGCAACGGATGAGCCGTCGGGCGATACGCACGGGAGGGCGAAGGTGCCGTCGTGTGCGGTCAGGCAGCGGATGCCGTCCTGATTCGTGTCGGCGTCGCTCGGAACGAAGTACAGATCCTCGGCAAGGTCGGTGTCCCAGGTGTCGTGGCGCTGCGCCGAGATGACGAGGCCGGACGAGTCGGGCAGCCATGCGGGGCTGCCGTGCTGGAACTCGCCAGGGGTCAGGTTGCGTGGGATGCCGGTGCCATTGGCGGCGATTGCATAGATGTGCTGCGGGCGGTCGAAGACCCAATCTTCGCCGTTCAGGCGGCTGAAGAAGCGTTCGACCTTACGCGGTGCCTGCCAAGCAACGCTCTCGTTGGTGTAACGATCATCCTGCGTACGGCTGGTGAACGCGATCGTCGAGCCATCGGGATACCATGCCAAGTCGCCGAGGCCATCGGGCATCGAACAGAGCTGGCGCGTCTCGCCGGGTTGGGTAATCGGCATGATATGGAGCGTCGACTCACCCTTTTTCGGTCCGTTCTGATCGTTGCGTCGCGACGTGAAGGCAAGGAAGCGGCCATCGGGCGACCAGGTGGGGTTGCCGTCGTGATCGCCGGACGACACCGGTGCGTCATCGATCCAGATACGGCTCGTGCCGCTGTTCATCTCGAGGCTGGCGGTCCCCACCACGAAGGCAACACGTGAGCCGTCAGGAGAAATTTTTGGCTGGCCAACCGATGAACGGCCATCGATCAAACGCTCGGCGATGACGGTGTGCAGTGGCTTCTCGGCGGTGCTCTCAGACATGCTGTCGACGGTATCCGCGTCCGCAGTGCTCAGCAGCCAAGATGTGGACGACCTGGGTCGTCGTCAGGTTCCGAACGTGCGCATCTGGTAGCTGTTTGTGCTGATTGCCACGACGGTGCCCTCGGTGTCGATCAACTCGACGATGCGGTCGTAGTCGGCCTTGCCGTCGCGATCAGCCACCGCTGCGATTTCGGCGGCCTCGTCGGCAGTCATGGTCATCTCTGCGGTGATGTCGGTGGTGGCCGGCCGGCGGAAGCGGATGTTCTGTTCTTTGATGATCGGGTAGTAGCGGCTGCTGTCGAACGTGGTCGAGAACAATGTGCCACCGGGGATTTCGGCCAATGTGTACAACGCTCCGGCGTAGATGGTGCCGATGTGGTTCGTATTGCCGTCTTTCGGCATCGACAACTTGACCCGCCCGAATTCGGCCTCGTCGACAGAGATCTTGCAGTGCTCGGCCATCGATACCTGCGACCTCGTGTTGGCGGTCATCTTGGCCGTGTCGAATGGAGTGCTGTTGTCGCTGCCTGCTGCCATCGCGTAACAGTAGAAGGCCACGGCGTTTCGACACGGCTCGGCCGAGCGCGCTGCGCCGTCGGAGGCCAACCTGGCCTGAACCGAAGTTGAACTGACAACTTCACTACAGTCGCGCTGGATGATGATTGGAAGAAGAGCGTTCGTTGGAGTCGCCGTTGCGGCTGCACTGCTGGCGGCAAGTTGTTCGTCGGGCGCTACACCACAAAATGACGACGAAGCAACGTCGCTCGTCGACGACACCGCTCCTGCCGATGCTGCTCTGGATGTCGGCAGCCCAGACGACGACACGCAGGGATCGGTAGCGGCGTCTGGGCCCGATGCCGAACCGGAGGCTGACGGCGAGCCCGTAGCGCTGGCCCGGTACGAGTCTGAGTCGTCGGATGCTCTGTTCGATCCAGGCGTCGTGCACACCTTCGCGATCGATCTCGACTCGGACAAGCTCGCCGAGATTGACGCCGACCCGACGGCTGAAGAGTACGTGGAGGGCAGTCTGACCTTCGACGGTGAAACGATCGGCCCGATCGGGGTCCGCTACAAGGGCTCAGTTGGTGCATTCTTGTTCTGCACCGATGGCCCTAACCCACTCGATCCGAGCGGCGCGAAGACCTGCACAAAGTTGTCCATGAAGCTGAAGATGAACTGGGAAGATAGCGACGACACCTTCTATGGCGTCAAGAAGGTGCAGTTGCATTCGCAGAATCTCGACGCGACCAAAATGCACGAGCGGCTCGGCTACTGGCTGTTCGGTGAGATGGGCGTGCCGGTCCCACGCTCGACGCATGCGCGCGTGGAGATCAACGGTGAGTTCGCCGGGCTGTTTGCTCTCACCGAACAGATCGACGGGCGTTTCACTCGCGAGAACTTCGGCGATGGCAGCGGCAATCTCTACAAAGAGGTGTGGCCCTTCAACGCTGACGGCACGCCACACGCCACCAAGAGTTCATCGATGGCCTGAAGACCAACGAAGACGAAGACCCGACCGCTGACATGATCCGACAGTTCGCCGAAGAACTTGCCGACGCCGAGCCTGGCACCGAAATCGACGTGATCGACCGGTGGATAGACGTCGACCTCCTCGTTCGGACCATGGTGGTCGATCGAGCGATTGGCAACGACGATGGCGCGCTGCACTGGTATTGCTTCGACGGTTGCAACCCGCACAACTTTTACTGGTACGAAAACCCGACCACCGACAAGCTCACCCTGCTGCCATGGGACCTCGACAATGCCTTCGACAACCTTGGGTCGAGCGGTGTCACCGGATCGGTGACCCAGATTGCCGATCGCTTCGGCGACATCACCGACGGCTGTGCGATCTTTTTCTTCGGCGGACTCAACCTGCCGCAGAAGTCGGCGGCCTGCGATCCGCTTATCGGTCCAATCAGTCAACTCACCGAAGAATTCGACGCAGCGCGGACCGAGTTTGTTGCTGGCCCGTTCTCGAAGGAAAGCGTCGACGAACGCATCGCGTTGTGGTCGGCACAGATCGAAGACCTTCTGGACGAGGCTGAGGCAACGCACGCCGACGGTCCGTCGATTGGGGCGTGGCGCGGGGCTGTGACAGAAATGATTTCCGACATTGACGCCGCAAGGGAAACTGACGGCCGATGATCAACGTGGCCTACAAAGTGATCTGCGAGGACGCCTGCCATGTCTGACTTGACACTGCTCGGCGCTGACGCTGTCGCCGTGCTGATCCTGACGTTCCTCGTGTACTTCCCGCGTTATCGCCGCCCCGACATGGTGCTCGCAATTATGAGTATCAATGTCGGCGTGGTCGCCGTCGCGACGGTTTTGTCCCGCGCTGAGATCACCGCAGGGCTCGGGCTCGGCCTGTTCGGCGTGCTCTCGATCATTCGGCTCCGCTCACAGGAGCTCGACCAGGAGGAGGTGGCCTATTACTTCTCCGCTCTCGGGCTCGGCTTGCTTGGTGGTATCCGCGTGTCGCCCGACTGGATTGCCCCAACGTTGATGGCCGCGATCGTTGCAACACTGTTCATTGTTGATCATCCGCGCCTGTTTGCCGGCGTCCGACATCAGAACATGACTCTCGACTCGGCGTTCACTGATGAGGTTGCCCTGCAAGCACATCTTGAGGAACTGCTCGGTGCCGACATCAAACGGCTCAAGGTGAAGAAGGTTGACCTTGTATTGGACACGACCTCGGTCGATGTCCGGTTCCGACTGCCCGAAGGTCGTCGCGCGACGTGAGCACACCCGTGTCGGGAACGGTCGACGCACTCGAGCCCATCTCGTTGGCAGACCTCGACGCGATCGCCGCACTCCAGGTTCGCAACGACCGGAAGTACGTGGTCAACGACACCATCGTTGATCTCATGCTCTGCGAGCTTGCCGGCGGCTTACAGATCCTCCAGATCGATGGCCTGCGAGCGTTCAATTATCGCTCCGTCTACTTCGACACGTCCAACTTCGACTTACACCACGCGGCCGCCGGCGGCCGCCGCCGTCGCTTCAAAGTACGAACGCGGACCTACGAAGACTCGGCGAAGGTGATGCTTGAGGTCAAGACCAAAGATGGGCGTGGTCGCACGGTCAAAGAACGGCTCGACTACGACATCGACAACAGCAGCCACCTCACGCCCGAAGGCCGTCGGTTCGTGCAGATGGCACTGGCGTCGTCGGATGTTCCGGTGACCAACGAGTTGCTGAATCGCGGCTGGACTGCACCCGGTCTTGACCACGGCATACAGACGGTCGACGATCGTCCACGGAACATCAGGCACGCGTGCCACGATCGACTCTGCGTTGGTATGCACCGCAACCGACGGCCGCAGTACGTCGCTCGACGCCGTGATCGTCGAGTCGAAGTCGCTCACAGCAGCCGGCCCCATCGACCGATGGATGTGGGCCCACGGACATCGCCCGGTGAAGATCAGCAAGTGCTCGACCGGCCTTGCAGCGCTCTACCCCGAGCTGCCGTCAAATAAGTGGCGTCGAACGCTTGACCGTCACTTCAGCTGACGGCCGCTGGCCGTCCAGCCGTACTGTCGAGGAATGGCGACGATCCGGCTCCGTGACTGCGACTTCGCGTACGACTTCTCAGGCGCCGGTGGTGCCACGCCGTTCGTGTGGGGCCACGGACTGACGAGCAGCCGGGCGAGTGAGGATCGCATGCCGCTCGTGGATTGTTCTCGGCTGGCCGCTGGCCGCCGAGTCCTGCGGTATGACGCTCGCGGACACGGAGAATCGGGCGACCTCATACGGTCAGCGCAAGGAGCGTGGTCAGAACTGGCGCTCGACCAAATCGCACTGATCGACGAACTCGGGCTCGACAAAGTCGCACTCGGAGGTGCGTCAATGGGGACAGCGACAGCGCTGCACGCAGCACTGCAGCTCGGCGATCGCGTCGAGCGGTTGATCCTGACCATCCCGCCGACAGCGTGGGCGAGCCGGGCCGATCAGGTCGGCCTGTACGAACAGATGGCACAGGCGGTCGAAACGCAGGGAGTTGCGGCGCTGGTAGACGGCGCCAAGACGATGCCGCCCCCGGACCCGTTCATCAACGACGCCGAGTATGTCGATCGAAGGGTTGAAGGCCTCAAGGCTGCTGACAGGGGTCGCCTTGCAGCACTGTTCCGTGGCGCTGGGCACGCTGATCTGCCAGCCGAAGACGCGCTCCTGATGCTGACGATGCCGACGATGATTTTGGCGTGGACGGGCGACTCCGGTCATCCGGTTTCGACTGCTGAGCGACTTGGTGAGCTGCTGCCGAACAGCGAGGTTGTGCTCGCGTCGACACGAGCCGAACTCGACACCTGGACGCAACGCAGCGCTGACTTTCTCGACAGCTGAGCCGGTCGGAGTGTGTTAGGCGGAGGTCTTGATGCGTGCGTTCGCGAATCGCATTGCGCCGTCAACGATCGGGGCCTTGGCGATCAGCTTCTTGTCAGCGCTGTAACGCTGCGGGTTCAGCCACGGTGTCTTGTCGCCTTGGCGGGGCAGGAGCGACATCATCCGCTGCATGTAGCCGGACGAAAAGTCCTCGATGAACGGGCGCTCAGCCATATCGTCGTCTTCGGGGCGCAACCGCGGCGTCGCCTGGGTCGTGCCGCTTTCGGTCATGTGGTTGAGGAGACGGCACACCCACTCGCAGGTGATGTCGGCGCGTAGTGTCCATGACGCATTGATGTAGCCGAACGACGACGCCAGGTTCGGCACGTCGGAGTACGCAATGCCCTTGTATGTCCAGGTCTTTGAGAAGTCGACCGGCTCGCCATCGACGCTGAAGTCCATGTCGCCAATAGTCACAAGCTGCAGGCCCGTGGCGGTGACAATGATGTCGGCATCAAGGTGCTCGCCGTTGGTCAGCGTGATACCGGTCGCGGTAAACGTTTCAATCTCGGCGGTAACGACCGATGCGGTGTCGGAGTTCAGCGCTTTGAAAAGGTCGCTGTCCGGGATGAGGCAGAGCCGCTGGTCCCACGGGTTGTAGGCCGGAGTGAAGTGTTCATCCACCATCTCGTCGGGAAGTTCCTTGCGGATGAGCCCAAGCAACTGGCCTTTGACCTTCTCTGGCTTACTGCGTGTCTGCTTGTAAAAAAACTCGCCCATCGTCGAGTTCTTCCAGCGCGTGATGTTGTATGCAACACGGTCCGGCAACACCTTGCGGAGCCCATTCGCGACCGCGTCGGTCGACGGGCGCGACACCACATAGGTGGGGGAGCGCTGCAACATTGTGACGTGCTCGGCATCTTTGGCCATTGCTGGAACGAGTGTCATCGCCGTGGCACCCGAACCAATCACGACGGCGCGTTTGCCCTTGTAGTCGAGGTTCTCCGGCCACTTCTGCGGGTGGACGACTTGCCCTGCGAACTGGTCGACACCGGGGAACTCAGGTTCGTAGCCGCCCTTGTAGCTGTAGTAGCCAGAGCACATAAACAAGTAGTTGCAGGTGTACTCGACGCGCTGCTGCTCGCCCTCTTGGCCGACCTGCACGCTGAGCGTCCATGTCGACGTTTCGCTTGACCACGATGCTGCACCGACCTGATGATCGAACCGCATTTGCTTGTCGATACCGAACTCGGCAGCAGTGTCTTTGACGTACTGCAGGATCGATGGACCATCGGCGATCGACTTCGCATCGGTCCATGGCCGGAAGCTGTAGCCGAGCGTGTGCATGTCGCTGTCCGAACGCACGCCGGGGTAGCGGAAGAGGTACCCCCGCCGCCGAGCGACGAGCGGCCACCTCCGAGCGATGGGCGGCCCGAGGGCGTGCCGAAGGAGGCGCGCAGCTGGCGGCGCAGCTCGGAGCTTGTGCGGCGCGGCCCCTTGCCCGGTGTGCTGACCTTTTTCAGCAGGTGCTGCCCGAAGAGCAGTCGTGCGAGTTCAGCGCGCAGCCGACAGGCTGGCTGCTCTGGCAGCTGTTGCCGTGCCAGCTGCTGCACAAATCTGGTCGTCAACGCCACTGATTCGTGCGGTCAGGAACCCGGCTGCGAACGCGTCGCCGCAGCCGAGTGTGTTGCAGAGTTCGAGGGCGCTGCGGGAACCGAGAACGTTGGCCTGCCGCGCCGAGCAACGGTTGCGCCATCGGCGCCTCGCGTCACGACGACGCAGTCAGCGAGGTCGAGGAGCGAGTCGGCGGCCATCACCGGATCGTCGACGTCAGCAAGAAGAGCTGCTTCGTCGTCGCTTGGGAACATGACAGCACAACCGCTGAATGCTGCCCGCGCTGACGCAACGTCAGACCGGGCTCGGATGAGTTGTGCTGCCGACGGATCGATCGACCACGGGATGCCGAGTTCCGAGGCCTGCTTCGTGAGCTGCACGAACAGCGGTCGGCTTTGGTCGGTCAGGAAGGTGTAGCCAGTCAGATGCAACCACGAGGCTGCTGCCAGCAGGTTGGTATCGACGTCGCCGTCGACAAGTGCTGTCTGGCCACTCAGGTCCGACACCAAGGATCGATTTCCGTCTGGGCCGACGATGGCTGCGACAGCGCGAGTCGACGCCCCGGCTCGTTGGATCACGTGGGCGTCGACACCGGCCTGCACCATGCCGTCGACGAGGAACGTGCCGAGATCGTCGTTTCCGACCACACCGACGAATGCGACCGTCGCGCCGGCCCGGGCAGCCCAAACGGCGACGTTTGCCGCAGAGCCGCCGCCGTGCATGTCAATGGTGCCGTCGGTGTCGGAGCCGATGACGAGGTCGTTGGTCAGCGAGATCGCGAGATCGGCATTGAGGTCGCCGACGCAGAGCAGATTGACCATGGGCAGCGAGCGTTAGCCCTTCGCGAGACGTTCGAGCATGGCGCCCATCTGGGCGTGCACAGCATTGACGGCCTGGAGCGGCCGCATCATCACCTTGAACTCCGTGATGATGCCGTCGTCGTTGCACGTGATGATGTCGACGCCGTTGACGTACTTGCCTTCGACCGTGGTTTCGAATTCGAGCATGGCGTGGTTGCCCTGCAGAATTGTCTTGATGTAACCAAACTCGCCTGAGCCTGATTCGGCCGCTTTCGTTTCGACGTCGGCGTCACCACCGAGCGTTCCGCCCGCAGCGGACAGGTACAGCATGGTGATGTCGCGACCCTCTTGCGGGGTGAAGACGACCGGCGACAAGAAGACGACATCAGGGTCGAGTATCGACTCCAAGCCACCCTCGAGCTTGCGCTGCATGTGCAGGTACCAGTTGTCCATGCAGCCAAAGATCGGGTCGCGCGTGCCAGCGGGCGTGTCGGTGTGATTACTGGTGGGCGTGCCGTTGCTCATCCGAGTGACTCCACGGAGTCGATCGTGTACTTGTTGATGCTTGCTCCAGCAACAGCGAGGCCCTTGCGGGTTTCTTGCCATGCAGCCATGTGGTCACTGGCGAAGTGCGCGTCGAGCGATGCCTGACCGTCCCACAGCTCGTAGAGCATGATGCGGTTGTCATCGTTCGGGTCAGGCGAAAAGACGTACTCGGAGCAGCCGACCTCGTTGAGGGTCGCAGCGACCATGGGTTGCACCGCATCGAGGAACGCAGCCCGCCCTCCTGGTTGAGTAACGATGGTTCCGGCGACGATCAGCATGATCCGAGCGTATTGCACGAGTGTGTCAGGGACCGCAACGGTGGGTCCGGGCGCGGCGCGAAGCCGTGGGCCGCACGAGTATCTGTCACGATCACCGCATGGCCGCTGTCCCTGGAGCTTCTGAATTGCTTGATCCGCCAGCGGTCGGTCGACGATTCCATGCGGAGCGAAAGGTCCGGCTCGGCGATGTCGATCCGCGTGGCGAGCTGCGCCTCGATGCGACGGCGCGCTACATGCAAGACATCGCGAGCGATGATGCAGCAGATGCCGAACTCGACGGTGCCTGGGGATGGGTGGTGCGGCGTTCGATGATCGATGTGCGCCAGCCGGCAGTGCTTGACGAGGTTGTCACGGTGACGACGTTCTGCACGGGCCTCGGCCGAAGCTGGGCGGAACGAACAACGATCCTTGCTGGCTCGCTCGGTGCGGACATCGCAACGGTGAGCATCTGGGTTCAGGTCGCTACGGGTACCGGCAGGCCGGCGGCGCTGACACGGCAGTTCGTCAATGCCTATGGCTCGGCATGCGATGGTCGGAAAGTTTCAGCTCGGCTCGTGCTTGCGGCGCCGATTGCTCCGGCCAGCGTCATCCCATGGGCTGTCAGGCGGGCCGATCTCGACCCGTTCGACCACGTCAACAATGCAGCGAACTGGGCGTTTGTCGAGGAGTCGGTGAACGGAATGATGCCGCGCCGTGGCCGTGCCGAGATGGAGTTCGTTGGGCCGGTGACGTACGGAACAAGCGTCCAGAGCGTCGTCGAGCGCGCTGACGGAGCAACGTCGATGTGGTTGCTGAACGAGGGCTCAGTGCTCAGCGCAGCGCGCTGGTCGCCCGCTGGCTGACTCAGCGGAGGACGATGCCGGGCGTGCCGCCGGTGGTTGAACCGATGCGGGCAGCTTGATGCCCGGTGGCAGCGAGTTCGGCGAGCACAGCAGCGGTTTCACCGGGGTCGACTCCGAAGACGAGGCCGCCCGACGTTTGTGCGTCAGCGATCAACAGTTGGTGTGTCTCGCCGTGGCTGCCGGCATCGAGGAACTCGACACCCCACTCGAGGTTGCGGCGCGATCCGCCGGGCATGACTCCTGCTTCGGCGTGGTCAACAGCACCGCTGAGGAACGGCATGGCGTCGAACTCGATCGTCGTGGAGACATGTGATTCGAGCGACATGCGGCCCAAGTGGCCGAGCAGACCGAAACCGGTGACATCGGTACAGCCGGTGGCGCCCGCGCCAACTGCCAGGCGGCAGGCAACGTCGTTCAATCGAATCATGGAAGCAACCGCGCCAGCGGCTTGTGCTTCGGTCGCAGCACCTGACTTAATCGCCGTGGTCAGTACGCCGACGCCCAACGCCTTGGTCAGGATGATGTCTTGGCCTGGGCGAAGCCCGGCGTTGGTCAGGATTCGGTCAGGATGGACCTCGCCGGTGACCGACATGCCGTACTTCGGTTCGGGATCATCAATCGTGTGTCCGCCGACGATGACGAAGCCGCCAGCTGTTGCAATGTCTTGCCCGCCCGCGAGAAGCTCGGACAGCAACTTGATCGGCAGTGCGTCTTTGGGCCAACCGACGAGGTTGAGAGCGAAGAGCGGGCGGCCACCCATTGCATAGATATCGGACACGCTGTTCGCGGCTGCCACTTGGCCCCAGGTGCGCGCATCATCGACCACCGGGGTGATGAAGTCGGCAGTGGAGACAATCGCTCGGTCGTCGTCGAGTTTCCACACTGCAGCGTCGTCGCCGGTGTCGGTGCCGACGAGGAGTTCGTCAGGGTGATCGGTTTCGAGATGGCGCACGACGTGCGCCAGTTCGCCAGGGGCGAGCTTGCAGCCTCAACCGGCGCCGTGACTGAACTGCGTCAACCGAATCCGGTCCCGCTCGTTGTCGTTGTCATGCATGTTTGCCCCCTTCCCGGAATTGTCGATCCGGAATTGTCGATCCGGCGAAGTTCTACCGGCTTATTCTGGCCGAAGGTCGAGGTCGACCATCAACTCGTTGGCGATGTCTTCAAGTGTTTCGCGGAGTTGATCGAGCGGCAGTTCGTTCGGAACTCGCAGCGTGGCCTTTGCTTCGAAGAGAGGCTCGCCTGACATTGGAGCCGACAAAGTGTTGGTTTCGAGTTCGAGGATGCTCACGTTGCGGGTTGCGAGTGCTGCCGAGATTTCGCTGATGATGCCGGGGCGGTCCTGGCCAATGAGCTCGAGACGCAGCACGTTCTCCGTCGGCACGTCTTCAGTTGACGACGAGGCGATTGCGACCTGAACATCGAGCAAGCCTTGTGCGTTGAGGCCGTCGAGGCTGGCCTGGAGTGCCGTGACATTGTCGTCGGGTACGGAAACGACGACAATGCCTGCAAACTGGCCGGCAAGGCGCGCCATGTGGCTGCGATCCCAGCTGCCGCCGTGGCGCGCGATCGGGTCGGCGAGGGCGTCGACCAGCCCGGACGTGTCGTTGCCAATGACGGTGAGAACCAGTGTTGCCATTCGTGCAGTGTGCCAGAAGTTGACAGGCCGAAGTCTGAACTCCGTCTGACAAGTTCAGTAGGCAGCAACGATCGGGGCGAGTTCGGTCGGTGTTGCACCGTGCATGATCACCGCGTCGGCCCCAAGTGACAGTTGGTTGCGAACCGCTGCGGCACACTGCTGGGCCGAACCGGTGGCTGCCGGTGCAAGCCATTCGACAGGGAGCAGGGTGGCGATGTGCTCAAGCTGTTCTGTGGTCGCCACAGCGTCGATTGCTCC
The DNA here is from genome assembly GCA_905182555.1 of uncultured Ilumatobacter sp. GTDB lineage: Bacteria > Actinomycetota > Acidimicrobiia > Acidimicrobiales > Ilumatobacteraceae > Ilumatobacter_A. The sequence continues at coordinate 70,163 of CAJJBX010000001.1, forward strand.
CTTGATTCCCTGCACTATGTGGTCGGCGCGAAATGCAGTGAGTCGTGCGGGGTCCCAGTTGTTCGTCGTGACCATCAGGTCGCCGTACGCCTGGAGATAGGTGGCGAGGCGGCCAACCGTCTTGTTGAGCTTGAGAGATTCGTCGATGTTGTCGCCGACTGTGGCGAAGCACGACCAAACTTTCACGTCGCTCGGGTCGCGACCGGCCCGTTCGGCAGCGTGCTTGACCGTCGCGACGCAGCGCTGGACCGTCTCGTCGGTGAAGAAGGTGTGGAGGATGACGTTGTCGAATGCTCGGCCGCCGAGTTCGAGTGTGTTCGGCCCGAAGGCAACGATCGACAGGTCGATGTCCTCGTCGAAGGTCGGGTCGAGTCGGAGTACGGGGTATTTGCCGATCGGGCCGTCGTGGCCAATGATTGTTTCTCCGTGCCACAGGCGTCGCATTACCCCGGCGAAGTCCTCCATCTGAGCGGTCGTGATGCGTTCGATGCCGTACGCATCGAAGAGGGGAGCGATGCCGCGACCGATGCCGAGTGAGAAGCGGCCACCGGTGAGCCGGTGCATCGTCGTGGCGTGAGCGGCCGTGACAATCGGGTGGCGAGTGTTGTGGTTGGTGGCGCCAGTAATGATTTTGATGTGGTTCGACACAGCGCCGACTGCGCCTGACAGGGTGAATGCCTCTTTGATGTTGAAGCGTTCGGAGATGAACACGGCGCCGAGGCCGAGTTCTTCGGCGTGGCGTACCTCGTCGATCAGGTCACGGGGTGATTCCGGCGCGCCGGCCAACGTGTAAAACCCCAACTCCGGATGGCGAACCGACGTGTCATCGCTCATGATCAGCGACCGTAGTGGTGCGCCGACTCGCTCGTCGGGGCGAAGGGTTCGTACCGTTCTCGTATGATCCGTCTCCGCCAGGTTGCCCTCGTCGCTCATGATCTCGATGCCGTTGTTGGTGAACTCTGCGACACGCTCGGTCTCACCGTCTGCTTTAACGATCCGGGAGTCGGTGAGTTCGGCCTCCACAACGCATTGATGGTGATCGGCGATCAGTTCCTCGAAGTCGTGTCGCCGACGAAGCCTGACACCGCTGGTGGTCGCCTGCTCGACAAGCGCAACGGCGACGGTGGTTACATGGCTATTTATGAAGTCGATGACCTGGACGATCGGCTCGAACACCTCACAGCGCACGACACTCGAATCATCTGGGCGGGTGACTTCCCGACAATTCGTGGCCGCCACCTGCACCCTCGTGATGTCGGTGGGGTGATTGCTTCGCTCGATCAGCCGGTGCCGCAGGGCAGTTGGACTTGGGCTGGCCCGACGTGGCAGCCGAACCAAGATGTCTCCGTCGTGGCATCGATTGCCGGGGTCACGGTGGGCGCTGCCGACGCCAGTGTGATGTCGGCGCGTTGGCAGGAACTCGGCCTGCGGACGGCGGTGCGGTTTGTTGCAGCAGGCGAGCGTGGCGAAGGCCTCGATGGTGTTGACCTGGTTGCGAGTGACCGCGACCGAGTCGGCGAATCGCATGACATCGGCGGCGTCACGTTCACGCTCGTGTAGGGGCGGGCGTCTTGCGTGAAAGCAGACGGGCCACGAAGGCCAAACCTTCAGACGCCCGCTGCTGCTCGTGCTCGTGCTCGAGATGAGCTCTGGTCAGTGCAGGTCGGGTGGTTGCAGGCGTGCGAGGTATTCGTTGTCAGTTCGCATGCGTTCGCGCAGGTCGTCGTAGTAGGTGCGGGGTGGGTTGAAGTAGATCTGCCCGGTGTCCATCCGCCCACCATCAGGATGTGAATACGTCGCCGTGGGTGTGGGCGGTGGCCCGGTCGGCAGATTTGGTGACGCGCCTGATGGTCTGATTTGTCGGCCATGGGTGTTGCGGAATTCGAGGCCGTCGGGTTGGTCGGCGTCACCGGTGATGTCGAGTCGGCCTCGGTGGTGCATCCGATGATGTTTGCCGCACACGAGGACAAGATTTGCTGAATCGGTGCGGCCGCCGTGTTCCCAATGAATCAGATGATGTACTTCGAGCCCGAGTGTCGCGTCGCAGCCCGGAACCCGACATGCGCCGTGGTCGCGATGCTCAATCACGGTGCGGATGCGGGCCGGCACCACATACTGGGCGCGACCAACTGACACCGGCAGACCGTTCGAGACGAATACGGGTGTGACGGTGCCGTCGCAGGTGACAAAGCGGCGGATTGCGTCGAGGACGTTCCAGCCGGTCGCGTCGGTCATGCCCCGGTCCGAGTGGCCGGTGTTGATGAACAGGTTGACCCGGAACCGGGCGCGCCGAGCCGGGTCAGGGATCGAGTCGAGCGACGTTTGGGCCATCTCATGGAGTGCTTCAGCGAGACCGGCACCGAACTCGCCACGCTGGAAGATGCGGTCGCGGGTTTCGTCGAGCGCCGCTTTCACAACCATCCCAGCGTCCGCTTCGAAGCGACCGGTGAGACGGAACGTGCCGTTCTCGTCCTGCCACATCGATAGGAACTCTTCAACCAACGGCACTCCCGCCTCAGACGAATCCACTGCATCGGCATCGGAAACTGCATGTGTATCGGAGTTCGTTTCGCCCGGGGCGACATCGTCGGGCTGCACCCTGGCGCTCGTTTCGGCGTGATCGAGCCGTTCGCGGCCCTCGTCGTCAAGCTTCGGGAACGGATACTTCTGCAGCACGTAACGGAGCTGTGTAATTGTCATCTCGATCGCATAGTCACGCGACTGCTCATCAGCCCACCCCGGTGCATTCCGCGCAATTGTCGTCATCTGATCAAGCGACAGCTCGCCGCGTCGGAACGCCTCGATTGAGGCGGGGAGCTGATCAGCCCGTTCGGCAATCGCCACGATCGAGCGGGCCATTGCCGGCGACATCCCAGCCCGCCACGCAACCCACGCCGACATCGACGTCATGCCCTCACCAGCCCACAACCGCGAATCGCCCAACAGGGCAACGACACAATCGACCAGCGCCGCATGCTGGGCGTTGAGCACGCCAACAATGTCGTTGAACTCACGCTCGATCCCGGCTACCGATGACATGTTGGGAGCGTACATATGTTCGATGAAAAGATCAAGAACAATCGTATGTTTGTTTGGTAGACATGCATTCATGAACGCGCCAGCGGCAACAGCGACCCTCAGCGACGCGTGGGCGAGCTATCGCAACCTCGTGGCTGGCCGCGATTGGTGGGATGAACTGGGCGACACGCGGGACTTCTGGTCGGAGAGCCCAGATGCCGACACGGCGACGCATGCGAGTAACGAACTCGTCCACCACGCGGCTGAGATCGGATTGCACCGTCCTGAATGCGTCGGTGCGGTACGCAACTAGAAGATCTCGGTGAGAACGAGCAGTGCCGCCATGCCGGCGCTGAGCATGAACACCAGGTTTTTGGTTCGTAAGCCAACGATGGCTGCAATCGCGAGTGAGGCCAGTTCGATCGCATCGATGTCGACGCTCGTGCCGCCATCGCCGCCGACCGCCAGGTTGACGGTTAAGGCCGCCAGGACGGCTGGGCCGACGTTCTGAAGTGCTCGTTCGACCACGATCGGAAGCGAGCGATCAGCCAGCAACAGGATGAGCCCGGCCCGAAAGGCATAGGTGCCGAGCGTGGCAGCGACGAGCACGAGGAGCGCAGCGCGATGGCTCACAGGTCTGCCTCTGAGCGAGACTTCAGGGCCGTGATCCGTTGCTCGGCAACCGCACCTGCAACCACGCCGCAGATCGCTCCGACGAGAATGCCGAGGCGGTCGGACAGCCCGGCTGCCAGCAGCGACACGAACCCGCCGACCAGCGCAGCAATACCGGCAGGCACACGCTTGATTGCAAAGAGCGTCAACCCGGCAAACATAATCACGGGCGCGAAGTCGAGGCGCCAGGCTTCGGGGACGACTGGGCCGACCACCATGCCGAGCGGGACCGCAACGTTCCAGGTAGTCCCGAACAGCAGCATCGTCGTGACGTAGTAACGGCGAAATGAGTCAGGCTCTCGGTCAGATCGCAGCATCGCCAGCGCAAAGACCTGATCGATCAGCATGAACGGGCCAACCCAGCGGAACCACGTTGGTTGAGTACGGAACATTGGAGCCAGCGCCGCGCTGTACATAACGTGACGACTGTTGATGACGAGGACCGCTGAAATGATCGCCCAGAGCGATGCGGTGCCCGCAATGGTGACCATCGTGAGCTGGGCGGCGCCGGCGAATATGAGGGGAGAGCTGAGCCAGGCAGCCCAGAGCGGCATGTCGGACTCGGTCATCGCCAAGCCGAGTACGAAACCAAATGGGACGGCAGGAATGAGTAGTGGAACCGCATCGGTGACCGCTTGCCGGTCGACACGGCTATGGCGTGTCAGCGTCGCCTCGGTTTCCACTCGGTGAACCGTACGACCCGCGGGTGGATTCGCACCGCGCTGTTTCGACCACGGCTGGTGTGGCCGGCACCCGCCTCGGCGTGACGGCTCTAGCCTGGCGCAAGTGCGGCTGATCGTGGAACGGCTCGGGCCCTGGCAGAATCAGCGCTCGTCGGGCTGGCAGCGACCCCGGACAATCACTGTGGCAGCATTCGCACGGCCATGCATCGGCTGAGTTTGCGTCTCGATCACTGATCCGACCCGGCAGCACTGGTCTGAGCGAGCCATTCGACCGTTGCTTCGACGGCGCTGCTGGGCCGTCGGCTCGGCCAGGTCACGGTGTACTGCCGGTCTGTTCTGATCGTGGGGCCGACGACAACCAGCGCCTTGCCGTCGAGGAGCTCATCGAGGATTCCGGCCCATCCGAGCGCCACCCCACGGCCGAGCATTACCTGTTGCAAGACGCTCGGGTAGCTGTTGAACTCGACGCGCCGCCGGTTCGGTGTGAGTTGGAGATCAAACCGATCGAGCCAGTCCGCCCACGACATCCACGGACGGTCGGTCGAATCCATATGCAGCAGTGGCGCAGCGAGAACATCAGCCGCCGCGCTCTCGGAGTCCAGGTCATGCGCAGTAGCCAAGCTCGGTGTTGCTACCGGAAACACCGCTTCGCCGAAGAGGGCAACCTCCTCGTGGCCCGGCCATGGATGGGCCGACACGCGCACCGCGGCGTGGAAGGAGCCGTTCGCCAGTTCTGTTTCGCGGTCGTACAACCAGAGGCGAAGGTCGCGATCGCCGAGCGCCTGCTGCAGCGAATCGAGTGCGGGAAGAACGAGCTGCTGAGCGAAACCGGGGGGCATGGCAAGAATGAAGATGTCGTCGGTGTCAGTCACCTCGGAGATGGTGTGTTCGATGGCGGCGAAGCTGACGTCAAGGCTGTCGGCGAGGGCCCGCCCGGCAGCAGTCAGGGCGACGCGGTTGGATTGCCGATCGAAGAGCGCAGTATCGAGTGCAACCTCCAGCTGTTTGATCTGACGGGTCACCGCTGGCTGGGCAATGCCCAACTCGCGACCCGCTGCCGATAGCGAGCCAAGACGCGCGGCTGCCTCGAACACGGCAAGCCGCTGCAAACGGTCGACCTGGCGAACGAGCTGCCTCACACCAACGTTCCGAGGTGCAGAATCGTGGTAGTCATAACAACAGAGTATGGCACCTTACCGAACGAGTGGCTGTTGTGGCCGACGGTTGACGTGGAAACTGGAGGTATGGGCGCAGCAACAAAACAAGCCATCACGTGTTCGGCGGTACGCGGACGGTTGCAGGTGGGCGGTCATTTGATCCACTCAATACAGCTACTCGAACGCCTCAGCCCTCATATCGATGCGAACAACAGACAACGGCTGTGGGAGCCGCTCGATGTGCCGGCCGACTTGGAAGTGACCGGGGTCGAGCAGCGCCGACATGTCGTACTTGTTGACTTCAGTGACGGCGAGCGGGTCGAGTTCGAGTTGACGTCGATCTTGCAGCTTGTTGGTGCGGACAGACCGGCCCATGCCGACATTCCTCGTCCGGCCCCACGCTCCTGGACCTCCTGCGGCACGGAAGTGCCACTGGTCGACTACAGAGAACTGTGTGACCCCTCGACTTCCGACGAGGCACTTATTGCAGCCCTGAGCACGTTCTTCGAACTTGGCTGCTTCGTCCTCACCAACACTCCTGCAGCGGTGGGTGCACTCCGCGAGATCACGCGCCCCTTCGGAAGGATCTCGGCAACCAACTTCGGGGAGCTCTTCGACGTGCGCACCGAACCGCGACCGGTCGATCTGGCGTACACGCCGGTGGCGTTGTCGGCCCACACCGACCAGCCGTATCGGGCGCCGGTTCCTGGGCTGCAATTTCTTCACGTAATTCTCAACGATGCCCCTGGTGGAGCGTCAACGATGGTCGACGGCCTGGCGGCTGCAGATGCCTTGGCCGAAGCTGATCCTGAAGCCCACGCAGTGCTCACGACCCTGCCGATCGAGTTTCGTTATGACATTGGATCGGATATGAAGCGGGCCGACGGGCCGATTATCGAACGAGCAGCCGATGGGACGTTTCGACAGATGCGATTCTCGCCGCGGCTCGACTTCGCACCGTATGCCGATGCTGACATCCTCGACGTCTACTACCGCGGGCGCCGCTGGCTCGCCGCTGCGCTCAACGACCCAACCCGTCAACTGAACTACCGGATGAGATCTGGCGATGTTGCCGTTGTCGACAACCACCGAGTCCTGCACGGGCGGACGGCATTCGATCCAACTCGTGGAGCCCGCCACCTGCAAGGGTGCTACATCGACCACGACGGTCCGCTCACCGCGTGGACCTTGGCCTGGCGCCGACTCAACGAACGGAAGTAAGACGAATGAACGAACCGGCAACGACCGAGCAGCGTGTCGTTTCATTTACGGAGATGCAGCACGGCACGGCGGCTGACTACGCGATGCTCGACGGATTTGAACGGACGCATGCCAGCGGCTTGGCCGATCGCCTGATCGGAGTGCTGGAACGGCTCGACGACTCGCTCGGCGGTTACCAGATTACTCGGCTCGAACACTCGCTGCAGTCGGCGACTCGTGCTCGCCTTGACGGTGCTGATGTCGACTGGGTTGTCGCTGCCCTGCTTCACGACATTGGCGACGAGCTCGCCCCGTACAACCACTCTGCGTATGCCGCGAGTGTGCTGCGGCCCTACGTACGTGAAGAGGTCGCCTGGGTGATCGAACAACACGGCGTCTTCCAGAGCTACTACTACGCCCATCATCTCGATGGCGACCGAAATGGACGCGACGAGTTCCGTGATCACCCGTGGTTCGACATGTGTCTCGACTTCTGCTCGCGCTGGGATCAGAATTCATTCGATCCTGACTTTTCGATTCATCCCTTGGACTCGTTCATCGATGACGTGCGAACGGTGTTTGCACGCGATGCGTGGGACACCGAGGTGATCGCTGCAGGCCCTATCGTGCTCGTCGCATGAACAACGACACCCTCGATCTCACATCACTCGCTGTCGGTTTCGTCGGCCTCGGAAACGTTGGCGGCAAGCTCGCTGGCTCGCTACTGCGGAATGGCGTCAACCTCACTGTACGCGACCTTGACGATGACCTCGTTGCTGACTTCGTCAGTCGTGGTGCACGGGAAGCCTCAACTCCTGCGGAGTTGGCAGCGACCTGCGACGTGGTCATCACCTGTCTTCCTTCGCCCGCTGCATCGGCTGCGGTGCTGGAAGCCGGCGACGGGCTACTTGCAGCGTGGCGGCCCGGCACGGTTTGGATGGAGATGTCGACCACGGACTCTTCGGAAATCACGCGACTCGGTGCGCTGATCAGCGCAGCTGGCGGCGCCGCCGTCGACTGTCCGGTGTCGGGCGGTTGTCATCGCGCCGCAACCGGCAACATTTCGATCTTCGCCGGCACCGACCGGGCGACCTTCGAACGCGTGCTTCCGCTGCTCACCATCCTCGGCCGGCGGGTGCTGCACACTGGTGACCTCGGGTCGGCCTCGATCCTCAAGGTGGCCACCAATTATCTCGCCACCGCCAACCTCATCGCCGTCACTGAAGCACTGACGACGATGGCAGCCGCAGGCATCGACCTGGCAACCACGTTCGAAGCGTTCAAGATCTCGAGCGGCAACTCGTTTGTCCACGAGACAGAAAGCCAGATGATCCTGAACGGGTCGCGTGACATCAGTTTCACGATGGACCTCGTGTTGAAAGACATCGGGCTATTCCAGAGCATCGCCGATGAGGTCGGCGTGCCGTTGGAGATGAACCCGCTGATGATCGACATCTTCCGCGACGCTGCCGAGCGCTACGGCGAGCGGGAGTGGTCAGACAACGTCATCCGCCGACTCGAAGACGCGACCGGCATCTCCGTCGTTGCACCTGGCTTCCCCGACGTGTTGCTCGACGACGAACGCGAAGAGCGTGGCGCCGAGATCGTGGTCAGGCGAGCCTGAAGAAACTTGAACCTCAGGCGTTCTCGAACGCCGGGTGTTCGAACCAACTGAAGAACGTTGTGATGTCGCCTGCCGTTGCCGATGACGCGGCACCCGACGCGAACGCGTCGGAGATCGAGATCTTGCCCGTCACGATTTCTGCCCAGGTGTCGCGATCCATGGTGACCATGGCGTCGGCGCCTGAGCCATCGGTGAGTACCGCGACACCGCGCCTCACCTGGAGGCCGGCGCACGCGTCGGGCAGTTCGACGCCAACGTGCATCGTTTGGCCCGTACATCGCAGCGGATCGAGCATCACCCGGAGCGTGGAAAGCGCATCGCCCGGGTTGCCGTGGCGGACCGCCTCGCGATCAAACCGGTGAGCATGGAAGCGGTCGGTGCTCATTGTCCCGTCGAGATGGCGGGCACGCGTGAGGCACCAGTTCCTGATGTTCGCCGCCGTTGTCCGCTGCGCAATCGTGCGGAGAAGGTCGGCCAGCCGCTGGCGATCGGCCGCGCCTGACTCGGACTCGTCGGCGATGCGCACCAACCATGTGGCCATGTCGATCGCCCAGCGCAGATCGTCTGCTGCGGTAGCTGTCTCGATCTGGGTTCGGACAGCGTCGGCGCCTCCGAACCCGGCGATCATTTTCTCGGCACGATGCCGTGGCGGTACCGGGAAGAGGTTGGCCTCATCACCGTCAAAGAAGCCACGTAGGCCGGCATGGATCTGACGGACGTGGTGTTCAACGACACCGTAGAACTGTGTTTGCAGGTACGACTCCGTGTACTCGGCAGGCAGTTGTACGAACTCGGTGAGTTCGCCCGAGACGAGGCCTTTGTTGATCCCGCGCACAGTCTGAGCAGGCATCGCCACGTGCGCCGTCGCCGCGCGCTCGACTTGCTCGGCGACCTGGGCGCGGCCCGACAGCGGCGGGCCGTGGGCCCCGACGAGATGCTCAGCGCCGAGCGAGGCGACATGGTCGAGCCCACGCAACAGCACGCGTGGATCGCGGTACTCCTCGCCGCGGATCGCGAACACGTTGAATAGCACTGGCCACACGATGTTGTTCACGCAGACTTCGAGGTCAGGGAACCAGATGTTGACGGAGTCGTCAGCGTCAGAGGGCGCCGGTGTGAACTCAACGCGTAGCCCAGCGATCGTCGCGTTTGTCGGCTCGACGAAGGTGTTGGTCGGTTCGATGAACCCTTCGGTGAACGGGCGATGCTCGGCGTTGCGGAATGCCGTGCCGAGGCCGACGTTGACGAGCGCATCTGGCCCACTGTCGGGCAGCGTGATGCCGAATTGGTGGATGAGGCCAGATCGTGCGACGGGGTCTTGGTCTGCGGGCGGTTGCCGACGACCCCGGCGTGGCTCCAGATCGGCACACTGTCACCCGCTCCCGGCACAGCGGCTGTTCCGCCGACGTAGTGGAAGTGCGTATAGATGACCGCGACGACCTCGGCGTCGGTCTGTTCGGCGACAGCGTTCAGCGCGTGCTGCATCTCCTCGATGCACTCGCCGGTGTCGATCGCGATGAGCCCCTCTGGGCCCTCGATGAATGTCTGATTCGACAGTCCATTTCCGACCATGCACCAGACGCCGTCGCGGACCTTCCAGAGCTTCTGTTTGAACCGATCGCCGTGTGCGACGCTCGCCCGATGCGCGAGCCCACCGTTCGGTGCAGCGACCGTTTCGGAGCTGTCTGTATGAAAGCTCGCGGGGTGCGATGTTCGAGTTGTCATTGGCAGATCTTGACAGGTCGAAGCAGTGCGGCGTGCCCCGGTGATGCCCGTAGATCTGCGGTACGGTCCAGCGATGTCAGCAGATCTGCAGAACCCACTCAACTCCGGTTTCGGAATGCGCTCGACGCCGAGCGAGGTCATTGCCGGCGCCGACCTCTCAGGCAAGCTCGCCGTGGTCACCGGTGGCTACTCCGGCCTCGGTCTCGAAACCACCAAGGGGCTGGCCGAAGCTGGTGCCGACGTGATCGTTCCCGCCCGACGCCCCGACCATGCCCGTGAAGTGTTTGCCGGCCTCGGTAAAACCAAGGGAGCGGTGACCGTCGACGAGATGGACCTCGGTGATCTCGCAAGCGCAGGCGGGTTCGGTGAGCGGATGGCTGCAGCTGGTCGGCCCGTCGACATCTTGATCAACAACGCAGCGATCATGGCGTGCCCCGAGACGCGGATCGGTGACGGCTGGGAAGCACAGTTCGCCACTAATCACCTCGGTCACTTCGTTATGACGAACAACATGTGGCCGGTGCTCGCCGATGGCGGGGCTCGGGTTGTGGTGCTTTCATCGACCGGACACAAGCTGTCCGACATCCGCTACGACGACCCGCAGTTCAACACCGGATACGACAAGTGGCAGGCGTACGGCCAGGCCAAGACTGCCAACGCCCTGTTCGCTGTGCACCTCGATGTGTTCGGCCAGGCCGATGGTGTCCGGACGTTCGCCGTGCACCCCGGCGGGATCATGACCGAACTGCAGCGCCACCTTCATCAAGAAGAGATGATCGCCATGGGTTGGATGGATGCGGACGGCAACCTCAATGAGCTCTTCAAGACACCCGAGCAGGGCGCTTCGACGTCGACCTGGGCCGCGGTGTCGGCGCAGCTCGACGGTCTTGGCGGGGTTTACTGCGACAACTGCGACATCGCCCCGATCGAAGATCTCGACAGCCCGTACGCACGGTTCGTCGGCGTGAAGCCGTATGCGGTCGACGACGCCAACGCGGCGCGTCTCTGGGACCTCTCAGTCGAACTGACCGGCGTCAACGCCTTCGGCTGAAGGGCCTGACCCTGCTGACGAATGTCGATAGGGCCGGGCTCGAAACCACAGGTTGCACGCCCATTTCTGACCTGCGACAACCGGCGACCCGCCATGTAGCGACTTTGGGTGGCGCGTGAAGTCAGCCAGCGTGTCGCTGGCGAGATTGTGGAAGATCACCATGCGGCCGGGCTTGGCTTCGACTTCAAGGTCAAGCTTCGGGAAAATCGTGCTGCCACCGTCTTCGACGGCATTGAGATACATCAGGGCGGTCACGATCCGCTGACCACCCTGCTCGGTGCGTTGGCGACCCTTCTCCGTGTTCATGTCGTAGGCGTCGAAGTGCGGCTTGTACTGCTCGGTCGCGCCGTAATGTACGACCTGCAGCGACTCGGCATACCCGATCGGAATGGCAACGAGGTCGCTGACCCGATCGACAAGGCTGTGCACGATGGCGGTCTCGTCGTGCTTGACCCACGCAACACGACCTGTCCGACCGTCGCTCGTCGTTGCATCGGCAACAGTACTGACCAAAGCAGTATCGAGCCGACCGGCTACGAGCCGGATGATGTGATGACGCTCGGTCTCGGTGACGAAGTCGTCGATGACCTGGACGAGCGGATCACATGCGGCCTCAGCACCCAAGTCGTACGAGTCACGCAGCTGCATCAGGTCACTCTTTCATCTTGGCTCTGAGCCACGCATCATGACGTAGCTGAACGCTGGCACCGTTCAGAGGGTGGAAACGCCGCCATCGACAGGGATCACGGTGCCAGTCGTGTAGGCGCCGGCGCGGCTCGACAGGAAAATCACTGCACCGGCGATGTCTTGGGCCGTACCGATCCGCTTGCGCGGGTTCGAGCTGTGGACGAACTCGGAGCGCTCTTCGTCTTCGAGCATGTACGCCATCATCTTTGACGGGAACGGGCCCGGAGCGATCGAGTTCAGCAGGATGTGCTCACCCACGAGATGTGCCGCCATGTGGCGCGTCATCATGTGGATCGCGGCCTTCGACGCAGAGTACGAGTAGTTGTCACCGTGCGGTACGCGGATGCCGTCGATGGAGCCGATCATGACAACGCGTGCAGGGTCTTCGGCCGTTCCGCTGGCCTTCAGCTGGGGGAGGAGCGCCTGGGTCAGCATGAACGGTGCCATTGAGGTTCGTGTCCATAACCTTAGCGAAGCCTGCGTCGGGATAGTCTGCGAGCGGCGCTCCCCAGTTAGCGCCGGCGTTATTCACGAGGATGTCGATCTGGTCTTCTTGCGCGGTGACGGCGGCGACGAAGGCGTCGATGCCCTCGGGCGTCGACATGTCGCCGGGGATCGAGATGCACTCGCCGTGCTCGCTCAGTTCGGCTGCTGCGGCGTCGCACGCAGCGGCCTTGCGAGCAGTGATGTACACCTTCACACCGTTGGCCACGAGGCCCGCGGCGATCATGTACCCGATACCGCGGGAGCCGCCCGTGACGATCGCAACCTTGCCGGACAGCCCGAAGAGGCTCGTCAGGTCGAGTGCGGGGTGGTCGGCGTTGCGGTAGTTCGAAGCTTCGGTCATGCCCCTGGTTGTAGCCGGTCGGTGAGACTCGGGACCAACTGCACGACCATCTCGACCGTGTGCCGTGTGCCGTGTGCCATGTGCATTTTTGACCCGAGGAGATTGGGACATTGGTGTCATGCTGGAAAAATGGAGAACGACACCGTTTCTGTCCTTGAAATCGAACGCAAAGCCATTGCCAACTCACGGCTCATCGGGACGCCAGCGCAGGTGCTTGGCGAGGGGCAGGTCCGGGTGTCGGTCGATCGCTTTGCGTTGACGGCGAACAACATCACGTACGCAGTGTTCGGCGACATGCTTGCCTACTGGGAGTTCTTCCCGACCGAGGCGCCGTTCGGCCGCGTGCCCGCAATGGCATGGGCCACGATCACCGAATCAGCCAACTCCGACATCGCCGTCGGGTCGCGATACTACGGCTGGTTCCCAATGGCGACCGAGACCGTCATCACGGCAACGGCGACTCGTGACGGCTTTCGCGACGACGGCCCGCATCGCCAGCCGCATGCTCCGATCTACCGTGCCTACGTCGACACGAAGAACGACCCGATGTACGACGACGCGCCGGATGGCGAAGACCGCCACACGCTGTTGCGCGGGCTTTTCCTGACTGGTTTCCTCGCGGAAGAGTTCTTTGCCGACTCCGGGGGTGGCGTCGCCTCAGGCGAAGCCCCGTACTTTGGTGCCTCGCAGGTGACGGTGCTGTCGGCGTCGTCGAAAACAGCGATTGGTTTCGCACAGCGCTCCAAAGAACGCGGCATCGTCAAGGTCATCGGCCTCACATCGGCTGGCAACGTCGAGTTCGTGAAGGGCCTCGGTTTCTACGACGCCGTGCTCTCCTACGACGAGACGGATCAACTCGATGCGAGTGTCCCGTCAGTGTCGATCGACATGGCGGGCAACCCGACTGTGCTCGGCGCCGTGCACAGCCAGTTGGGCGATCAACTTGCGTACTCGATGACCGTTGGTCGCAGCCATCACGACGCTCCGAATCCGATTGCCGAAGACGCAGCAACGCTCGCTGGACCGACGCCGAAGATGTTTTTCGCTCCGACCGAAGTTGGCCGCCGCCAAAAAGAGTGGGGTCGTGAGGATTACGCCCAACGATGCGCTGACGCGATGACGAAATTCGCCGAGGGCAGCCGATCGTGGCTGACCATTGACCACCGCATGGGCGTCGACGCAATGGCCCAGGCGTGGGCTGACGTCCACGACGGCAACGTTGCGCCGAACGTTGGCGTCGTCGTCGTGCCAAACGGCTGAGCGGCACAGGGCACGTCATTCCGTACGCTTGGGGCGTGTTCGAACAACTTCCTACCCTCAGCGACCGCCGAATTGCCGTCCGGCTGACCGCTGACGCGCTGCGCCACGTCCGCGCAGGCCACCCGTGGGTGTTCGACGATTCGATCGTTTCGGCAAGCCACGAAGGCGAAACCGGGGACCTGGCTATCGTCTTCAACAACGACCGCAAGTTTGTTGGCATCGGCCTATTCGACCCGGCCGGGCCAATTGCTCTGCGTATGGTTCATCGGGGCAAGACCGCGACCATCGACCAGGCGTTCTGGGAGTCGAAGATCAACGCAGCACGGGCCATCCGGCAGCCGCTGCTCGACGCAGAGTTTGGCGGGCAGCCGGGCTACCGCGTCGTCAACGGCGAGAACGACGGTCTCCCCGGGCTGATCGTCGACGCCTACGACACGACCCTGGTCGTCAAGTTGTACTCGAGCGTCTGGTTCCCGCACCTCCGTACGGTCATTGACGCACTCGAGACCACAATGCGGCCGTCGTCGATCGTGCTCAGACTCGGTCGCAACGTTGCTGGCGGCGAAACCTACGGATTCGACGACGGCGACGTCATCGCCGGTGAGATCATTGATGGCCCGGTGCTCTTCACGGAAGGCGGCCTCAGGTTCGAAGCCGACGTGCGTAAAGGCCAGAAGACGGGCCATTTCCTCGATCAGCGCCACAATCGGATGCGCCTCGGCCGTCTGGTTGCCGGCCGCGATGTGCTCGACGTGTTTGCATCGACAGGCGGCTTCAGCGTCCATGCAGCGGCGGGCCGAGCTCGGTCGGTCCACAGCGTCGATATCTCTGCTCCAACGTTGGCAGCGGCCGAACGGAACATGGCCCTGAATGCCGATCGAGCAGAAGTGCAGGGCTGCGAACACACGACCGAAGTTGGCGACGCGTTTGAAGTCATGATCGCTCTCGCCCGAGCGGGAAAGACATACGACGTCGTCGTGATCGACCCGCCGTCATTCGCACAGAAGCAGTCGAGCATCGACGTCGCCGTCCGCGCCTACACCCGGCTGACGCACATCGGGCTCCGGCTTGTGCGCCCCGGCGGCGTCTTTGTCCAGGCATCGTGTTCCAGCCGTGTCACCTCTGACCTCTTCTTCGCCACGCTGCTCGACGCTGCCGATGCGGCCGGTCGCGAGCTCCGCCAGATGGTGCGGACAGGCCACGACATCGATCATCCAGTCACGTACCCCGAGGGCGCCTACCTAAAGGCTGGGTTTTTCAACGCCCTGTAGTGCCTTGGTCGTTGGTCGTTGGAGCGAGCGGCTCCTAACCTGCTGTGATGGCATCGGTCCAAGCAAACGGCATCACCATCGAATACGAATTGACGGGCGAGGGCGAACCACTGTTGCTCGTGATGGGGCTCGGCGGCCAACTGACTGATTGGCCAGAAGGCTTTCCCGAGCAGCTCGCAGCGCAGGGTTATCAAGTCATCACGTTCGACAACCGCGATATCGGCTTGTCGACCGAGTTCGACTGGGACCCGCCCAGCCAGGTCAAGGCCGTGATGGGAATGCTCGCCAAGCGGCCGCTGAAGGCCGGCTATCTACTCAGCGACATGGCCAACGATGCTGCAGGTCTCCTTGATGCACTTGGCATCGCATCAGCGCACGTCGTCGGTATGTCGATGGGCGGCATGATCGCTCAAACGCTGACCATCGAGCACCCCCAACGAGTCCGCTCGCTGACCTCGATCATGTCGAACCCTGGCGATCGCAGGTCGGGCCGGATAGCACCGAAAATCATGCCAAAACTCGCTCGGATGAAACCACCGACCAGAGAGACTGCCGCCGACCGATCAACCGAGATGTTCAAGCTGTTCAGCGGCCCGCACTACGACGCCGCCGTCCACGTTGCCCGCAGCCAAATCAGCATCGAGCGATCGTTCCGCCCGAAGGGCACAGCGCGCCAGACGGCGGCCATAATGGCCAGCCCTGACCGGACAGCTGGTCTCCGCCAAGTGGCAGTCCCGACACTGATTGTCCACGGGCTGATGGACAAGCTGGTGCTCCCGAGTGGAGGCATTGCAACGGCTCGTGCGGTGCCGAACTCTCGGCTCCTGATGTTTCCCGATATGGGCCACGATCTTCCGGCGCCGCGACACGCTGAGGTCATCGCTGCGATCAAGCGCAACACCGATTCCGTCGGCGTGTCGCGAACGGTCTGATTTAGTCGCCGAGGATATGGCCGACCGGCGTCGCCCGTCGGACGTAACCCAATACTGGAGACGCGCGCACGGTGGCGTTCGCTCCCTGCGGGATGGCGTTTCGTTCGTCGGCACGCCACGCGTACACGGTGCCCTGCGTGCCGTCGTCGACAGCAACGAACAACGAGTAGCGGTCGCGTTCGATCCGCTTGCGAATGAATCGGGGGAGCGGTGCCACCTCGGCAGGACGACGCGCTCGAAGCACGACCCCGGTCCGTTCGATCGTGCTGAACACGTCGGCGGCTCCGGAGATGGCCACAATCACGCCGACCACGATTGGAAAGATGGAAAGCACCGTGAGGCCGGTCGCCAAATCAGCGACGAGCCAATCTTGCTCGGGGAACCTCTCATAGAGCGAGTCGAGAGAATCGCCGCGAGCCGTGTTGCTGAAGAACCGGCGGAGGCTGAGCCCGACGAAGGATGCGATGACGCCGCCGACGAGCGCGACTACAGGGTGGAGTCCGTATCCGAGGCGAAGTGGATACTTGACGCGCACGAGACGGGCCTCGCCTCCAACACTGCTCCAAGCGCGGTGATGGTCTTCGCGAGCGAGCGGAAACTCGACGGCTGCACCTTCGGCGACGCAGGTGGCAGACGCGTAGGCCAAGCGGCGGTCGCCGACTTCGAGTGAGCTTGCAGCCATCTGTCCGAAGTCGCCCTCAACGAGTCGCTGCCGAACGGAGAGCCATTGTTGCGTAGCTGCAAGGCCGGCTTCGGTGTGTGTCAGCGGACGGCCGACGGCATGGCGAACGACCCGGTAGCCGAGGGCGACAATTCCGATCAGGATCGCAACTGCCCACAGGCGACGTTCAGCCGAGTCGACCACGGCGACCTCGGTGTCGCCGCCAACGGAAGCCCACCAGACCAATGCGCTGAGAAGGACGATGCCGCCAGGGATCGCCAGCAGTTGCATGGGCCAGCGTCGAGTGATGAGACCGGCGCTCTGCGCATCGTCGGCGACTAAGAATCGGAAACGACGCCACCAGGAACCCCTGATGTCAACTGCCAGGAACCGTGCGGGGATTGCCCGATCGGTGGTGAATCGTGCCATCACATGTTGGAGCACCAAGCGTTCGTGGGGGAGTAACGCATCGCCCTCGTACGCCGTTGCAGCGGGACGCACGCGTCCGAGATCGTCATCATCAAGTGGTGGGAGCAGACGGAGCCACCCACGTGCGGCAAGGTCGATCACCGTGGCTCGCAAGCCCGATGCGGTCAGCGTGGCGTCATTCGTCAACATGTTGACAACGGCAGGGGATTCGCGGCGCAGCGCGCCAGATGTTCCTGCTCGTTGTGGGCGCTTGGGGGCGACATGTTGCTCGCCGTACCAAAGTGCTCCAGCGCCGATCGCAAGTAGCAGTGCGCTGATGACGAGCCCCGATGTGTTGGGTGCGGCAGCGAACGCGTCCCAGCCCAGGCCCATCATGCCGATCAACATGGCGACATTGTGGCACCCGCTGGGGCAATGTCTGGTCTCAGACCCGACGACTCGGCACAATTCATCAGAGCATGGTCGGTGCAGGCTGCCCAGGGTCGGTGGCGTCGCTTCGAACCCAGACCGTGCGTTGCGGAAACGGGATTTCGATGCCGGCATTGTCGTAACTGGCCTTGAGTGCCTCACGGAGTTCGCGCTGTAGCGCCCATTGCGAGCCAGGCGACGTCTTGACGATCATGCGGAGTGTGATGCCGTCGGCACCGAGAGATTCGACGCCGAGGACAATGGGCTCGCCGAGGACGTCCGGCGACCATTGCTTGGAGGCGCAGACCTCGGTGGCAGTCGAAAGCATGAGATTCTTTGCCGCTGCGATGTCACTGTCGTAGGCCACATCGATATCGACCAGCGCAATCGACCAGAGTTGCGATTTGTTACCCACTCGCTGGACTTCGCCGTTCGGCACGTGCCAGACCGTTCCGTCAAGGCTGCGCAAGACGGTCGTCCTCAGTGTCACCTGTTCGACCTCTCCGATCGCTTCGCCGAGATCGACGATGTCGCCGATGCCGTACTGATCTTCGACCAACATGAACAACCCGGCGATGCAGTCTTTGACCAAGCTCTGCGCACCGAAGCCGAGCGCTACGCCGGCGATTCCGGCGCCCGCGATGAATGGTCCGAGGTCGAAACCGAATTCGCCGAGGACCAGGATGAAGGCGACGACCCAGATCACCGCAGTGATCGTGCTTCCCACCACATCGGAAATCGACGTTGCACGAGCATCACGTCGGGAGACTGGTTCGGTGCCAATGAGCGACGTCGGATTATCGATGCCGATCTTGGCCAGCCGTCGAACTGTCGCGTCGCGATCGGGTGCCACGATGCGCTTGACGAGCCGGCGAACGTAACGCTGGGCAATCCGTGTGGCGATCCACGCGACGACGACAGTAGCCAGAACCGAAAGTGGGCGCCCGATCAACCAGTCGGCGATCTGAGTCAACGCCTCGTTGCCGCCCGTGGCTTCGAACACCTGCTCGCAGACGAACTTCGGTTCAGAGCCACAAGTGCCGGTCAGCGTCGAGGCGCTGTCGTCGGCGAGTTCTGGGAAAAGGGCGAGGTGCGTCACAGCTCCAGAACGTACCGAGCATTGGCACCTAGAAACGTGGATGCTCGGTCGACTGGAACCGTCAGCGTGACCACGTCGAACGCTCGAACTTTGTTGTGGTGAATGGTCGTCTGCGACACTTTCGATATGACTGCAATTGACACCGCCCCGAGTTCGATCTCGACCGATCCCGAGACGCAACTCGTCAACGACGCACTCGACACGTTGCTCGCCACACACGACCCCTCGCAGATGGACGACGTGGCGTTTCGCGGAGCCCGTTTCGATGCTGGCCTCGCATGGGTCCATTTCGCCAAGGGCGACGGCGGATTGGGCTTGCGACCCGAGTTGAACCGTGTCGTCGAGCGGCGTCTCAAAGCAGCCGGTGCCAAGCCGACTCATCCGAGCACCTTCTTCATGGCCCTCGCCGGTCCCACGATCGCCACGCACGCCGATGACTCGGTGAAGCAACGTTTTCTCCGCCCGATGTTCACCGGCGAAGAGCGGTGGTGTCAGCTGTTCTCCGAGCCTGGGGCCGGTTCCGACTTCGCTGGCCTGGCGTGTAAGGCAGAGCGCGACGGTGACGAGTGGATCGTCAACGGGCAAAAGGTGTGGAACACGCTTGCACACATCGCCGACTTCGGAATGCTCGTTACGCGCACCGATCCTGAGGCGCCGAAACACAAGGGCATGACGTACTTCGCACTCGATATGCGCGCTGTAGGCGTCGAAGTCCGTCCGCTCCGTCAGATCACCGGCGAGGCCGAGTTCAACGAGGTCTACATGACCGATGTGCGTGTGCCTGACGCGAACCGCGTGGGTGCTGTCGGCGAAGGCTGGCGGGCAAGCTTGACCACGCTGATGAACGAGCGCAGCGCGATCGGTGGCGGCGGAGGTGGCGCGCCGAGGCGTGGCGGGGCAGCGAATGACGCCGTTCAGGTTTGGGAGGCCATGGACGAGTCACGCAAGGACGCAGCCACAAAGGATCGGCTCATGCACTTCTGGGTTCAGGCCGAGGTCGGGCGACTGACCAACATGCGTGCGAGTCAAAACGCCCAGTCGGGCAACCCCGGGCCAGAAATGTCGATTGCGAAGCTCGCGTACTCCGAGCTCAATAAGGGTCTGTACGACTTCTGCATGAACTTGCTCGGCGCCGACGCGTTGGATCGACTACGACTACACGTTCCGTCGCCGGAAGAGTCTGTTGCAAGCGGCGGCGAAAACGGTTTGCGTTACGCCTTCTTGCGCGTCCGCGCGAACTCGATCGAGGGCGGCACCTCGGAGATCATGCGAAACATCCTGGGCGAGCAGGTCCTCGGCTTGCCGGGCGAACCCCGCGTCGACAAGGCCGGCCCGTGGAATGAGGTCCCGCGCAACTGAGGTTGTTCGCTGTTGACCAAGAGGGGTGAAGAACCGCCGATAGATTTTCCTAAGTCAACTTCTCCGGTATTACATCTAAAGGTTTCACACCTATGTCAGCTTCAGCAATCCGCCTCGGCGTCGTCGGTACTGGCTATGTTGGATTGACCACTGGTGCGTGCTTCGCCCACCTTGGCCACCATGTCGTCTGTGGCGACATCGATCAGCGCAAAGTCGACCTTCTGAACAACGGACATATCCCGATTGTGGAAGCTGGGCTTGAGCAGATCGTTCGCGATGCCCGGTCAGCAGGCCGACTCGAGTTCGTCCTCGGTGCTGGCGCTGCGGCAGCGGACGCCGACATCGTGTTTTTGTGCGTGCCGACGCCGCAGAGCGAAGATGGCAGCGCCGACCTGTCCTACATCGAAACAGCTGCCGCTCAGATTGCGCCCTTCTTAAAGTCTGGCGCCGTCGTGGTCAACAAGTCAACTGTCCCCGTGGGCTCAACACTCGCGGTCGAAGCGGTGCTCCAGCGTGACGACGTCTTTGTTGTGTCGAACCCAGAGTTTCTCCGTGAAGGCACCGCTGTCGGCGACTTTTTGCAACCCGACCGCGTGGTCATTGGATCAGCGAACCGCGGAGCAGCCGAAAAAGTCGCTCAGCTCTACGACACCATCGACACATCAATCATCATCACCGACCCGGCATCTGCCGAAACGATCAAGTACGCCGCCAATGGCTTCTTGGCCATGAAGATCTCCTTCGTCAACGCTGTCGCTGCCATGTGTGAAGCCGTCGGTGCCGACGTGACGGCTGTCGTCGAGGGGATTGGTTCCGATAAGCGCATTGGTCGTCAGTTTCTTCAGCCTGGTCCCGGCTGGGGAGGCTCCTGTTTCCCCAAGGACTCACGTGCGTTGGTCAAGATTGCCGAAGACCATGGCTACAACTTTTCGATGATGAAGGGTGTTGTCGAAGTCAACGACGAACAGCGGGCCCGCATGGTCGACAAGGTCGCACGGGCTGTTGGTCGGCACCATTCGAATTTGACCGGAGTGACAGTCGGGGCCATGGGCTTGACGTTCAAGGCTGGAACCGACGACCTCCGCGAATCTCCAGCGATGGCGATCATTGCCGAACTTCGCCGTTCCGGAGCAGCGGTACGGGCATTCGACCCGACGACATGCGGTGAGCTGTCACCCCACCAGGAGCTTGTGCTCGCCGGTGTCGAGTTGACGTCAGAATTGATTGACGTCGCTGACGGGGCCGACGTGATCTGCGTATTCACCGAGTGGCCGGAATTCGCCAAAGTCGATCTCGAGAGCGTCGCTCAGCGGGCAGGTGCGGGGACCACAATGGTCGACATGCGCAACCTGTTCGACCCTGCTGAC
This sequence comes from uncultured Ilumatobacter sp., assembly GCA_905182555.1. Lineage (GTDB taxonomy): Bacteria > Actinomycetota > Acidimicrobiia > Acidimicrobiales > Ilumatobacteraceae > Ilumatobacter_A. Next base: position 91,613 of record CAJJBX010000001.1, read on the forward strand.
GTCAAGAATGCTGGCCTCGGCTACGACGGCGTCGGGCGTCGCTAATGCGCGTTGTTGTCGCAGGTGGCGCCGGGTTTCTGGGTTCCCATCTGATCGACGCCCTGCTGGCCCGTGGCGATGAGATTGTCTGCCTCGACAACTACGTGACGGGCCGACCAGCCAACATCGCTCACCTCGTTGGCAACCCAGCATTCACTCTCATGGAGGGTGATGTCGTCGCGTCGTGCGACGTCGACGGACCTGTCGATGCCGTGATGAACCTCGCGAGCCCTGCTTCGCCGAAAGACTATTTCTCGCTCCCCATCGAGACCCTTGATGTTGGCAGCATCGGGACGCGCAATCTCCTCGAACTTGCACTTCGCAACGATGCCAAGTTCTTCATGGCGTCGACGAGCGAGGTATACGGTGATCCGCTGGTTCACCCGCAGCCGGAGACCTACTGGGGTCACGTCAACTCGATCGGTGAGCGGTCGATGTATGACGAAGCGAAGCGGTTTTCCGAAGCGCTGACCATGGCGTATCACCGTTCGAAAGACGTGGACGTCAAAATTGTCCGCATTTTCAACACCTACGGCCCGCGCATGCAGGCCGACGACGGGCGCGTCGTGACGAACTTCATCGTTCAGGCGCTGCGAGGGAACCCCGATGACCATCTACGGCGACGGCACGCAGACCCGATCGTTCCAGTACGTCAGCGACCTCGTCAACGGGCTCGTCGCTCTCATGGACGGAGAACACACCGGACCGATCAACATCGGCAACCCCGGGGAGTTTACGATGTTGGAATTGGCCGAGATCATCATCGAACTGACGGGTTCGCCCGGTGTTCTCATCCACGAATCGTTGCCACGCGACGACCCGAAGCAGCGTCAGCCCGACATCACGTTGGCCAAGCAGCACCTCGGCTGGGAGCCCGCGATTCAACTTCGAGAGGGCCTCGAGAAGACGATCCCTTACTTCGCCGAGCTACTTGCACGAGGGTGAGCTCGACGCCCCGGGCCTCGGGTCGGAGCGAGCCTCAGCCGATTCACACCGTCTCGTCGGTCCGCATCCCCTCATCGCAATAGCGGCCCCATCGGAGAGTAAATCCAACCATGGCAGTGCCCCGAAAGCAGTGGGGGCGTGGCGTAGACTTTGTAATCGTGTGGCGCCAGAGAGTGATGAAGAATCTTCGCCCCGCCACTTTTGATATCGCTTCAGGCGAGTTCCGCGACTTTGTCCGTCGTTCCCGAGAAGTCGTGTTGCTCGCAGCGATCACCGGAGCGATCACCGGGCTGGGTGTTCGGTTTTTCGAGTTTTTCGTCGCCGAGGTTGCACTCGACCGTGTGTTACACGGCCCGCTGTGGTTCGCAGCAATCGCACCGGGTCTTGGCCTCGTGGCATCGGCGATCATTTTGCGGACGATCGGCAAGGGCGCAACGCCTGCTACATCCGACGAATATTTGCGCGCATTTCACGACCCCGAGTATCCGCTTCGCCCGAGAGCGTTTATTGGCCGTATCGCAGCGGCATTCACGACGCTCGGCATGGGTGGAGCAATGGGGCTGGAAGGCCCATCGATGTATGGCGGCTCAGCGATGGGCGCCTTCATTCAGCGACGGGTTCCTGCTGCCTTCCGTGGCGCTGACTATCGAACACTGCTGGTCGCCGGTGCAGCGGCCGGTGTGGCAGCGATCTTCAAGGCCCCGGCAACCGGAGCAATTTTTGCCCTTGAAGTGCCGTTTCGCGACCAGATGGCACGCCGGATGCTCCTGCCCGCCCTCGTTGCATCAGCATCTGGCTACCTCGTGTTTGTGGCGTTCAGCAGCACGAGTCCAATCTTCTCGTTCGACTCCGACCGCGCTGTTGCGTTCCAGTACAAGGACCTTGCGGGTGCTGTGCTCATTGGAATCGGCTGCGCACTCGGCGCCCGCGCTTTCTCCCGCCTGATTCGGCTGGCCAAGGCATTCACGCTGCGGCCGATCGTCACCCGTCTCATGGTGACCAGCACCACGCTGACCGTGCTGTTCGTGGTCACTCGGGGGCTCACCGGCGAAAGCCTCACGCTCGGGTCTGGCTATGAGGTCTTCGGCTGGTTGGCTGTATCGCACTCGGTCTGGCTCCTCGTTGCCATCTTCTTCATTCGTTGTATGGCGACTGCGACAACGTTGGCTGGCGGTGGTGTCGGCGGTGTGTTTATCCCGCTCGTCGTCGGTGGTGCCATCGTCGGTCGTGGTGTTGGCGACATCGTCAACCCCCTCGACCCGACGCTCTACGTGTTGCTCGGCGTGGCTGCATTCCTCGGCGCCGGCTATCGCGTTCCACTCGCGGCCGTGATGTTCGTTGCCGAAACGACAGGACAGCCAGGTTTCATCGTGCCCGCCCTGTTCGCGGCGGTGGCAGCCGAACTGGTCATGGGCGATAAATCGATCACCTCGTTCCAGCGCACTCCAGCGATCTGACACAAGCTGACTTGATCTGACTTGAGTGGCGCCAGACCGGCTGCCTCGATCGAGGTCGATGGTCTCGGTTAAACACTCTGCATGAGTGTTGAGGTGTCGACGGAGTTGCAAGGAACATTGGTGGCGTTGCTCGTCGGAGCAGGTGATCCAGTACGAGGACTACGCGAACGACCCGTACAGCACGGTCGAGCGCCTGCTCGGCTGGGCGTCGCTCAAGGACGGCTATCGTCAATGCTGTGGTCGCGGCTGAAGGGTCGACGTTGTCGCCCGGCGATGTGCTGGTCACACTTGGCCCCCCGATTGCTGCCGCCGCGGGTGATGTCTTGCCGCCACCGGGAGTCTCCACTGCGGCGTCGCTGCCGAAGGGGTTGGACCGGCCCGATCTGGCCGAAGTGATTGGCCGGCACGACGGTGGGCTCGACGCAGCTCGGCCCGACGCGGTGGAGAAGCGTCGCCGACGCAACCGGAGAACGGCACGTGAGAACGTTGCTGACCTTGTCGACGAGGGCTCGTTTATTGAATACGGCCCGCTGGTGATCGCTGCCCAACGGCGACGGCGCGACGTTGCCGATCTCATCGCTAAAACGCCTGCTGACGGCTTGGTCGGTGGCATCGGCGATATCAATGGAGACCTCTTCGCTGACGCACGGACGCGCAAGGCAATTGCGGTGTCATACGACTACACGGTGCTGGCCGGTACACAGGGCACGCAGAACCATCGCAAGAAAGACCGGCTGTTCGAACTCGCTGAGCAGCTGCGCATTCCACTGGTGTTCTTCACCGAAGGTGGCGGCGGTCGGCCGGGCGACACCGACGGGATCGGGGTGAGCGGCCTCGACTGCCTCGCTTTCCTGTGGTTCGCACAGCTGTCCGGCAGGGTGCCGATGATTGCGGTTAACAATGGCTATTGCTTTGCCGGCAATGCCGCGCTGTTTGGTTGTGCCGACATTCGCATTGCCACTAAAAGTTCATGGATAGGTATGGCCGGGCCAGCCATGATTGAGGGCGGCGGCTTGGGCAACTTTGCCCCTACCGACATTGGGCCGATGGACGTGCAGAGCAAAAATGGTGTCGTCGATTTGGTGGCAGATGACGAGGCCCATGCTACAGCGCTGGCGAAGCGCTGCGTTGGTTACTTCCAGGGTGCGATTGACAAGTGGGACGCTCCTGATCAGACGGCGCTGCGCGATGTGGTGCCGCTCGATCGGCTGCGCGCCTACGACATCCGCACGGTGATCGACGGGCTCTTTGACATCGGCTCGATCACTGAACTCCGACGAGACTTCGGTTTAGGGATGGTGACGGCCTTTGCCCGGCTCGAAGGCCGACCGGTGGGCGTCGTGGCCAATAATCCACACCACCTGGCGGGGGCCATCGATTCAGACGGCGCCGACAAGGCGGCGCGGTTCATGCAGTTGTGCGATGCGCACGGCCTTCCGATCATCACCCTGTGCGACACCCCCGGGATGATGGTCGGACCCGATATTGAGGCCAGCGCGCTGGTGCGGCACTGCTCACGCTTGTTCGTCACCGGGGCCAACGTCGCGGTCCCAATGATCACGATCGTTACGCGCAAAGCGTATGGGCTCGGGGCGCAGGCAATGATGGGGGGCTCGACGAAGGCGCCGCTCGCCTGCCTGTCGTGGCCCACCGGCGAGTTCGGCGGAATGGGCCTTGAAGGTGCCGTCCGGCTCGGCTACAGCAAGGAACTGGCTGCGGTTGCATCTGATGCTGAGCGAGACGCGTTGTTCACCGAAATGGTCGACCGGATGTATGAGCACGGCAAGGCGCTGAGCGTGGCAACGCACTTCGAAATCGACGATGTCATCGACCCGGCTGATTCGCGTCGCTGGCTCTCAACGTTGCTTGCTGCAGCACCACCAGTGCGAGGCGATCGCCCCAACATCGATACGTGGTGAGTGGTTGCTTTCGCGACATCGGCGACATCGGCGGTCACTTCCGAGCAGTAGCATTTAAGGTCTGACTGCGACTGTTCGTGCCACTGATTCTGACCCAACTGATCCCGCTCTCTCGGGGACGTGGCCGCTCTTTGTAGGTCTCGGGCTGCTGATGGTCGGCAACGGTTTGAACGGTGCTGTCATCGGTGTTCGTTCCGTCGACGAGGGTTTCAGCGTGACGGTCACCGGCGTAATCATGGCGGGGTTCTTCGCAGGGTTCCTCTTGGCGCCAACTGTCGTCATCAGGATGCTCCGGACGGTTGGTCACATCCGGGTGTTCGCAGGGCTCGCGTCGACTGCGTCGAGTGCGGTTCTCGTGCATGCCCTCGCGGTGTTCCCGATTTCGTGGATGCTGATGCGTTTCGTCTTTGGCTTCTGCGTTGCCGGGCTCTACATCGTCATCGAGTCGTGGCTGGCGGAGATGAGTACGCCAGCCAACCGCGGCCGCACTATGGCGATGTACATGATCGTGTGGTTGGGCGGGCTTGGCGCCGGTCAGTACCTCATTACATTGGCGGACCCGAACAGCTTCCGGTTGTTCGTCGTCTCGTCGGTTCTCGTGTCGATGTCGTTGGTGCCGATCACTCTTGCTGCCACGACCAAGGCTCCACGGGTCGAAACCCCTGACAAAGTGACCGTGCGCGAGCTAATCAGAATCGTCCCAACCGGTGTGGTTGGCTCGTTCATGGGGGGCACCTCGGTCGGCATCCTGCTGGGGTTGGGCGCGGTGTATGCAACAGAGATCGATCTGTCGCTCAACCGCACTGCAGTATTTCTCGTGGCACCCATGATCGGGGCCATGGTGTTGCAGTGGCCGATTGGCCGACTGTCGGACAGAATTTCCCGACGCACCGTGATCTTCTTCGTGGCGCTGGCGGCTGTAGCGATCTCTGTGAGCCTTATTTTGGTTCCCGCCCACAGCTCTGTGGTTCCTGTGCTGATGGCGTTGCTCGGGGGGACGATGTTCCCGCTGTACTCGCTCATCGTGTCGTACACCATCGACTGGGTCCCCGCCGGCAAGGCGACCGGTGCTGCCGCCAAGCTGATTGGTATCAACGGTGCAGGCGCCTTCGTCGGCCCGCTGGTGGCTGCACCGCTCATGTCGATCTTCGGTCCGAGGTCGTTCTTTTGGTGCATCACTGGGGCGTTCGGCGTGGTGGTCGGCTACGTCGCGTGGCGCCTGGTGTTCAAGGATGCGATGCCGAAGGAACGCCAGAAGCAGTTCGTGCCGTTCCCTGCCAGAGCGGGCTACCTCGCAATGGCCATGGTGGCCAAGCCCGTTCGCAGGGCAACGAGGAAGGCCGTTGGGAAGTACGTCACGACGCGCCGAGACATCGCAATCGACATGGAACGTCACCCGGCGAGCTTTATGTCTGTACGGGACGCGTCGCTGACCGAAATCTTAGATGGACCGGAGGCCACCTCGCCGCTTGATGGCGATTAAGCAGAATCCACCGACCAATCTCGTACACGTTTGCAGGCAAACTCTGGCCTTGGGATGGTTCGAGAACTGAAGTCCACGTCGTCTGCTGTTCGCAACGCAGCCAAGGTGGGGCAGGGGTGGGGCAGGGGTGGAAGTCTTCGAAGACGCACGGCAGATCATCGAGCCGTGATCCAACTTCGGATCGAGTGAGAGATCTCGTGGGATTCGCCAAATGGTCTCAGACTCGTCGGAAGCTTCAACAGGGCTGATCCGGAGGTCCTGGAGTAAGACGAGAAACTACTCGACGTCATGGACAGCTGCGAGCGGCCGTCAGAACGCGATGTGGGCGACGGTCAGCGTCGAGCAGTAAAAAATATCGCGATCGTCGCCGGCGGTGAGAAACATGCCGTTAGCGATCGGAGAGCCGACCTTGACGCGTGCGGTCACTTCGCCGGTCGGGGCATCGATCACGACGACGTCGTCGGTGCCGGTAAAATCGTTGATAACAATCTCGCCTGACTCAGCGAATACTACGGGCTGCATGGTGGCGCGCACGTCGTTCGTCCAGAGCGTTTCGAGCGTCAGGTCGTCGAGGCCAGCCATGCCACCGTTGATCGAGTCCCAGCAGACAATTAAACCGTGGTCCGGGATGTGCACGGGTGGAGCGATGATGCCGCCTCCGGGAGTTTCGAAGGGGTGGGCTGTCGCAACCTCGCCACTGTCGAGATTGACGCGGAGGAGCTGCTGCGGCCCGGACCAAGGCGCAGCGTGCTGCCACGACAACTGCTTGCCGGGGGCGACCGCGAATCGTCCGTTTGGGTGCTTGCCGAAGATCGCACGAACGCCGGTGATGTCGCCACAGTTCATAATCCAGCCGTGGTCGTTGGAGAGGCACGAATCCCACGCCATGCCGTGCGTGTCGTCAGTGCGATACGCGGGCTGCCATGTCTCGTCAAGACGTAAACCATCGGGCTCGACCCACAGGCGGAACAGCCGGTCGACGCCGGGCACGTAGATGGCTTCGCCCTCCTCCGTCAGGTCGGCGGCGATTCGCCCCATCGACACCTCCGGGAGCGTGACCGGCTCATGGAGGAGTTCGAGCGACTCGGGGTCGAGTCGCGTCATTGTCGACCGCTTGTCACCTGCGAGTCGGAGATCCTTCGTGACGATGGATCCATCACTCAGGATCAGTAAACCGTTGTGTGCCTGATCGACGGGCAACCGCTTCTCTGCGAGTATCTCGCAGTCGGGTGAGATGCGGTGAAGGTACGAGCCGTTTACGTTGTAGAGCGACCCGTTCGCGTGGGCCGCGATTGCGCCGCACCACACGTGGTCCCCGCAGGGAAGCGGTGGCGTTTCGGCCAATACTTCAAGTGTCTTCGGGTCAATGCGCTGCACCCATCCGAACGGCGGATCTCCGTGGAACGCAGCCATGGTCCCCGACAGGAACCACTCGCCCGGGTCGCGGCGAATCACCATCACGTTCCAGCGCCCGTTCCGCACACTCGACACCTGGGGGGTGCTCGCGTGAGCGTCCAACCGCCCGCGCGCATGCTTCTGGCGTCGGTTGCCCCCACACTCGACGGGCCAAGGGCTCGGCCAATAACCGGGATGTGTTGTATCGAGGTCGCGATCGGTCACGGAGTTATTGAAGCTGTTATCCAATTGATAAAACGAGCCGGAGTTGTGCCCAAACAAAGTTCGATGAGCGGCTTGGACAAGGCGGGTCGTGGTCGTGGCCGATAGCGAGCGAACCAATTCTGACCATGACTCGAGCGTCGGTGTTTCCCGAGTCACTCGAATGCGGCAGGAGATACCTTTGCCGATGGTGCGAATCTCGTTCTGCCGTGCGCACACAGGCAGCTCGTTGCAACCGGAATTCCCCGAAACGTCGAATCATGCTGAACGTTCCTCGACTCGCTCGGCACAGCGGTTCGCGAAGGCAACGGAAACCGGGTCGGTTCGGAAATCGTCCTCGATAACAACGGCCAACTGACCTCCGCTACGCCGCAGATCACCCCAGTGAAGAGTGGGAGAAATATTTCCTGGATGCTTTATTTTCAGCCTAAGTCGGGCCAGGAGCGTTTGGCTCTGCGGCGTTTGCCGGCGGCGCCCATTTTGCGTCGATCGGCAAGATCCCAGTCACGGCGCCAGCTGGTGTGCTCAGGGCCTGTCAGTGACGGGCTTTCACCGCGCGCTGCCCGGCTGCGGGCCGACCAGTAGTCGGTGAGCGCTTCGTCGCCCAGCACGGTGGCTTCGGCTTCGATGCGGGCGTTAAATCGACGTGTCGATTCGCCATCTTCTGCCCACATCGGGGCGCCGAAGACGACTTTGGTGCTCCCCGGCTTCGGACGCTTCATACCTTTGCCGAAGATTGATCCGGTTCCATCGATGAACACGGGTACAACGGGTGCGCCGGTCTTCGATGATAGGTAGGCAGCACCACCCTTGAATTCTTGGCCCCAGCCGTCGGGGGAGCGCCCGCCCTCTGGGTAGATGATAAGGCTGCTGCCCTTGTCCACGAGTCCCACAAGCAGGTCGCTTGACTTGCGTCCAGTGACCTCACGATCGATCGGGACAGCGTTCAGCGCGAGTGCCGAGATAACGGCCTTCCACTTCTTGTTGAAGAAATAGTCGGCAGCGGCAGCAACCACGAGGTCACGTCGCCACACGAGCGGAATTGACCGGATCATCAGGCCGGTGTCCAAGTGGCTGTGGTGCGTCGGAGCAAAGATCACGGGTGGTGGAGTTTCGAGACGCTGCAGCGACGCGAGCCGGTCGACGCCGGTGACCTCAGGGTTGGTCAGGATGCGAGCAGCGAGACGCATCGGCCCCTCGGTGATCACGCCACGAATGCTCGAGGCGAGTGGGCGACGGGCCCAGCCGGTGTCGTAGTGCGCACCCAGCCCGGACGCCTCGGGCGGTACTTCAACTCCGCGTGGCACCGTGGGTGCTCGGAACGGGAACCCGAAGTTGCGTAGGGGCGTGGTCGCTTGGCGTACGGCGCTTTCTGCGTTGCCGGCGAGCTTCTGTGCCCGCTTCATGTAGGGATTCGCCATCTCGGGACCGTCTCGTCTTACTTAACGTCAGCGACGAGGACAGACGGAACGTGAAGGTGGGTCACCGTCGGAGCACGGCCAACGACATCGCTGGCGATCTCGAAGGCATCGTTCATTGTCGATGCCGGCGTGAAGCCGAGACGACGAACCGTCGGGGCATCGCCGCCGACGATGATGACCTTGCCGGCGTGCTGCTGGCCGTGTGCACCCCAGTACCAGGCATAGAACGGGTGGACGCCGTGATAGGCGTTGCCGGTGCGGTACAGGTGGCGGTACCACTCGTCCTCGGCGTACTTCTTTTCCCATTTTTCACTCATCACGGCCGGATCGGTCGTGTCGGTGAGCACTTCTTCGAAGAAGTCGATGTAGCTCGGGTGATGGACGGGGTTGAAGTCGCGGTACGTCGGGTGCGTCATGATGATCACGCCGCCTTCACGAACGAGCGGCTTACCGCGGTACATGTTGAACAGGTAGCCGAGGCCCATACACATCACGAGGATCGGGTTCATGACGCCCTCAGGGTTGTACGGGCAGATGTATGGGATGCCCATGGTCAAGATGTCGGTCTGACCCTCGACTTCGACCAAATGCTGGGCGTACACATGCTTCAGCGTCTCTTCGTGCACGGTCGGTGTGAACCCGGCCTGTACCGAGGTCATCTCGTATGGTGACTCGATCGAGTGCATGATTTTGCGACGAGCCTTCAGCGGCATCGCGCTCAACGACTTCTGCGTGGCGAGGTAGGTGGCGCGGTCCTTCGCGTTCCACTCCCATTCGCGTTTGGCGAGGAAATCGAACGGCTTCGGGAACGTGTTGGTGTTGAGCGTGGTCTCGACCGTGAAGATCTGCGGGCCACTTTCACGCAGAACTTCACCCATCCTCCACAGGCTCTGGTGTAGTGCGCTGTGGTGGCGGTCCATGAGGCTGCGAGTGTTCTGCAGCGTCTTCGGGTTGTGGTGGAAGCTGAGGCAACGGTACGAGGCGACGCCCGTGGTGATCGACTTCCAACCGCCATCCATCGCGACCTGGTTGACGTTGGCGTAAACAACGAGGTCTGACTCGGCAACACGCTTGTTGATCTCGAGGACTTCACCTTCTTCGGTCTCACCGATCACGGTGAGGTTGTCGTAGTCCTCAGCGTCGTGCTGGTACAGCGTGCCACGTGGGTGGAACGCATCGAAGATGCGATCTCCGAGCACGTGCTTGAGCTCGTAGTCGTGCATTCGACGGTGCAGGCCAAGTGCTGCGATGAGGTGGACGTCGTCGACGCCGGCCGCGGCGGCCAGTTCGAGCACTGCCTCGATGATCCGCTGGCGCGTGTCGGGGCGGCGCATCTTCGGGAGCGACAGCGAGGCGTCGTCGAAGCAGATGGTCAGCTTCATGCCGGGCTTGAGCAGCGTCGGCAACGGGTCGGAGTCCATTGAGGCCGCAGAACGCCTGGTTGCCCTCGGGGTCCTCGATGCCCGCAAGTGGCACCTGGCTGGAGGCTGCTCGGCTGCGATCGGCGGGCAGCCGTTCGAGGCTGAAGTTCTCGCCGCGCCAAAAGAGCATGGGTGGAGTCGAGCGATCGACGTCAAGAACAAATCCGGGGCGTGGCATCAGATGACCCTTTCAAAAGGTGTCGCAGCAGAGTGGGTGGCTGCCGAGGAAACGAGCCTGGCAGGACGAGGAGCCGAAGCGGAGCGGCGGTGATCTGGTGTGGGGGATAGGACCATCAGCTATCTCCAGTGCGCAAGTCAAATGCGATTTTAACGGCGCCGCGTCGGCCGGCGGTCGCCGCGTGGGCGAGGGCGTCGGCGTGATCGGCGAGCGGGTAGGTGGCCGAAAGCAAGCGCTCGGCCTCGAAGTGGTTGGCGGTGTCGACGGCGAGGTCAAGCTGCTGCTGCGGTGCTGCCGTCGCCGAGGGTCTCGGTGCCGTAGGTGTAGGCGCCCTTCAACTCGGTCTCGCGGTGCCAGAGCCCAGTGAGGTCGAGCGTGACGTCGGCCGGCATGCCAAGCAGTACGACTCGACCACGCGGTTTGGTCATTGCGAGTGCATTGACCACCGACGAGTTCGATCCGACAGCGTCGATGGTGACGTGCGCACCGGAGGTCAGTTGGCCACCGACGACCATTCCGCCGACCTGGCGACGAACAGCGCTCTGCATTTGGCTGTCGGGAACGACGACGTCGGCTCCGAGTGCCTTGGCGAGGGCTTGTTGGTGCGGGTAGCGAGCCCCGACGACGATGCGGGCTTCTGGCACGTATTGCTTGAGGCCAGCAATCGCTGCCAGGCCCATGGTGCCAGCGCCGAGGACGGCCACGACGGGATTCTCAATGCCGGCCAGGCTCGAAAGGCTGAGGAGGGCAGCGTGAATACCGCCAGCGAGTGGTTCGACAAGGACGGCTCGTTCGTCTGGCATCGAGTCGTCAATGTGATGGAGCTGCGAGTCGTGCGCCCAGAACCAGGGGGCCCAGCCGCCGCCGGTTGAGCAGCAGAAGCCGGTTTGGATTCCCGCTTCGAGTGCCCCACCGTTTGAGTTCATGGCGAGGTGGGCGTAATCGTCGCCGTCCGCCGGTGAGGCGCCCTTGAAGGGGAGTGGCAGCCCGCGGGCGGCATGGCCAAGAACCGGTTCGAGAATGACGCGTTGGCCCGACTCGAGTTCGCCCACGACCTCGTGGCCGGGGACAAACGGGAAGCTAACCCAGTCTTCGAAGTAGGTCGATGCATGTCCTTGGACGAGCGAGATGTCTGAGCCGCAGATCCCCGCAAGGCGGGTCTTTACCTGATGCCAGCCGGTGGTGTCTGTGCCTCCAGGGCAGGATGGATCGTCGATCCAGCGAAGGTCGAGCAAGACCATTTTTGCCGCCATGGTTGGCGACACGGCTGACGCAATACGGGCCATGCCGAGCTTGGCGACGTTGCGGCGGACCTGCAGTGCCCTCATGAAACGAATGCCTTTCGTTCGCGCTCGCTCATCGACTTGCCAATCGGCAAGATCGACTGTGATGAGCCCGATGCCTTGCTCCAGTTTTCGACGAGCCAGCCGCGCTTGCGAGCAATCGTGGCAAGCCGAGTTTCTGGGTTGACGGCAACGGGGAAGCCGACCGCTTCGAACAGTGGGAGGTCGGAAGAAGAGTCGGCATAGGCCACGCACTCGTTGATGTCGAGGCCTTCGCGATCGCAGTAATCGGCAAGCAGCTGTGCGCGGGCCTCGCCGGTCGGCGGTACGACAGGCATTTCACCGGTGTAGGTTCCGTTGGGTTTGACGGTCATTTCGGCAGCGAAGATCTCGTCGAACAGCGGGCGCAGGCCCTCGACGTTGAAGCTCAGTGCACCGGTGATCAAGATCGTGCGGTGGCCCGCAGCGCGATGCTCACGTACACGGCGGAGGCCATCGGGGAAGCTCTTGGCCATGATGAGCTGCGTCATCATTTCGCGTGCATCGGCCTCGACCTGAGCAACCGGTGCGTTCTCGTAGCGACGATAAAAGTGGCGCAGGAAGTCGGTGCGGTCTTGGCGATCGATTTTCAGGAGGCCCGGGGCTTGGAGCAGCGTGCGGAACACGTAGCGGAGGCGCTCGGGTGTATCGAGGCGGCGGGTGGCCAGCCACGAGTAGCTCTCGACGACGTTCGATGCGATCAGTGTGTTCTCGAGGTCGAAGGCCGCGACGTGGCGTTTCGGGTCGAGGACCTGCTTGCGCATCCGGCCCATACGGTCGGTTGCCTTTGACTTGCCTGGAGTGGACTTGACGCGGGCGTGCTGAACGATTGACGGCAAGTGAATGTTGTTGACGTAGTGATCCCAATCGACCACCCGCGGGTCGAAGTTGAAGTCGCGCTGGTCGTCAGCATCGAGTGTGTCCCACAGGCCGAGCAGGTTGTCGATCTGGTAAATCGCTTCGCACTCGGTATAGAGGCCGTACAGCTCGACGTATTCGAGCGCCCGCTCGATGTCTTGCCGCTTTGATTCCAGTTCGGCGGCAAAGTCGGCCTGCTTGCCGCGCAGGGGGAGGGTCTGCAACGCCTTCTCGGCGGTGGTCAATACCTTCTGGGCCCGCGTCAGCTGCTTCTGAACGCGCCCGCGACCGGGGAACTTCCATTCGGGAACAATGATCGGCTGACCGTCTTTGTCGTACAGCGGATTGTCCGTGAAGAACTTGGTGGTCCAGTCGACCATGGCTCGGTAGCGCAGCGGGTTGACGCCACCTGATGCGACCTGGCTGATCCGGGGGGCCTTGTCGGGCCCGGCGCCGGCGACACCGATGATCGCGGCAACCACGATGTCGACGGGGATGACGTCGACCGTGCCCTCGGGGACGCCGGGGAACTCTTTGAGGAGGCCGCCAGCGAAGGAGATGATGACTGGCTCAGCCATGCGGAACCCGCGGATCCACCCCGGATTCGGTTCGGCCCAGGCCGACTCGATAATTGACGGTCGCACGATCGAGACGGGTACAGCGCCCTTCACCTCGGTGAGCGCCTGCTCGCCGAGTGCCTTCGTGTACGCGTACGCATCGGGCCACCCGAGGCTGGCGGCACGCGACCGGCCGGCGTCGACCAGTTCGGCACGAACCCAGCGCTCACGAAGCTGCTCGGTTTTCGCGGCGAGTGCCGGTGCGCCCGCAGCGCCGAGTTCGGTGCGTGCGTCCTTGCGGAACCGTTCGAGGTTTTCGCGGGTTCGGCTGATTGCTTCGGTGTCGCCCTTCAGGCGGCGGGCCGATGCGACTTCACTGCGCCAATCGAGGCCGATGTCCCATGGGCCTTCGCTCACCAGCTCTTCTGGCGCTCGGCCGCGACGGTTGCCGGCGACGTAGCAGGTGGACACCGCAACGATGTGGGGGGTGATGCCGATCTCGTTGCAGAGTTCAGCGATGCGTACGGGGCCAAGCAGGTTGATCTCGACGGCCGAGTTGAGCGGCGAGTCGAACGAGACGGCTGCGGCCGAGTGAATGATGGTGTCGCAACTGGCGAATGTCGCCCGGTCGGTGTCGTCGAGGTCGAGGCCGTCACGGCTGACGTCACCGGCGATCGTCGTGATGCGACGGTCGGTCATTTCCGTGAAAGTCTCGCGGGAACCAGGTGCACCGAACGTCTCGCGGAGCCGGTCGAACGCGTTGTTCTTCAGGATCTCCTTCTGCGTCCGCTTGGCCGCAGGAGTGCGTTTACCGTCGCGAACAAGCAGGACGAGTTCGCAGTCGGGGACGGAGCGCAGCATGCGCTCGACCAATGCCGTGCCAACAAAACCGGTCGAACCGGTGATGGCAATACGTTTGCCCGCAAGGGATTCTGCGATCACGTTTCACGTTCTATCACGAATCGTCTACCAATTGGTAGAGAGAGATGTCATGATGGTGCAATGGAGGTAGCCAGTGACCGATCGAACGACGCGTGAGCGGATCCTCGATGCGGCGCTCGACCTGTTCGGCGTACGTGGCGTTGTTGCCGTGTCGCTCGATGAGATCGCCCGCGCCGTCGGGGTACGCAAACAGACGGTGCTGTACTGGTTTGACTCGAAGGAAGCCCTGCTTGACGGGGTCCTCGACAAGGTTGCTGCCGAATTGGTGATCGTGATCGACGCCGCAGTCAGGTCGGCGCCTGACGATCCGCTTGACCGGATCGACGCCGTTGTTCGGGCGGTGTTCCGGCCCGCTGTTCGCCGACCTGGGCTGCTCGGATTGGTCCGTGAGGTCAGCCGATTAAGCCAGGGGCAGGCTGATCGACTTGCCGAACGCATCGCTCCGCTCATCGACCGTGCCGTTGCCTACCTTGGCGATGAGATGGCAGCAGGGCGACTCAGGGCGGGCGACCCGCGGCTGATTGCAGCACTCGGGTACGCAACAATTACGGGTATCGCGACCGAGCCCGAAGTGCTGCGTGCAGTGGGCTGGACCGCCGATACAGCGGGGTTGCGATCGCTCCGTGACGAACTTCGAGCATTTCTGCGCGCCGCACTCCAAGCCTGACCGGCTGCGTTCCTGACCGGCTGCGTTCGTGACCGCCAGCCCTGCCGACGCGACTCAGTGAGCGGTGTTGTGACGGCGGCGCCCGTGTCGCTCGAAGGCGAGTTCGACGAGTCGATCGATGATCTCGGGGTAGCTGACCCCGTCGGCGATCCACATTTTTGGGAACATCGAGATGGGCGTGAAGCCGGGCATCGTGTTCACCTCGTTGAGTAGGAACCCGCGACCTGGTCTGCCGTTGATCTCGGTACTCGGGTCTTCCCAGAAAAAGTCGACGCGCGCGAGTCCGTCGCACCGCAGTGCTCGGAACGTCGCGATCGCAAGTTCCTTCGCCTCACTCAGCGCGGCCTCGCCAATGGGTGCTGGAATAACCGCGTATGAGCCGCTGCTCAGGTACTTGTCTTCGTAGCTGTAAAACTCGTCACCTGGCACGATCTCACCGGGCGTCGCCGCTTTCGGATCGGTGTTGCCGAGAACGGCGACTTCGATCTCTTTGCCAACAACGGCTTCTTCGACGACGATCATCTCGTCGTAGCTGAGCGCCAGGTCGATGGCGTCTCGAAGTTCCCCGATGGTGCTCGCTTTGGACACGCCAATCGACGAACCCATGTTTGCGGGCTTGACGAATGCGGGGAGGCCAAGGTCGTTGGCGATGTCTTGGGCGAGGCCGGCCGTCAACTCGTGTTCAGCGAAGGCCCGATAGCGGGCCTGTGGAATGTCAGCAGCGGTGCAGACTTGCTTGGCCATTGCCTTGTCCATGGCAACTGCCGAGCCAAGGACTCCAGAGCCGGCGGCGCGGCGTGAGCTCGAGCAGGCCCTGCACCGTGCCGTCTTCGCCCATCGGGCCGTGCAGCAGCGGCATGACGACGGTTCGTCCTCCAGCAGCGGAGGCGCTCGCAAGCACTGGTGTCGGCGAGACATCCGAACCTGATGGGTCGAGCCGAGCGGGGAGCGCGCCTGGGCCTTGGCGGAGTGCGGCAAGCGCACCGTCAGCAAGCGCCCACTGCCCGTCGGTCGAAATTCCGATCGGCGTGATGTCGTACTTTGCGGGGTCCGCAGCTGCTAGGACATGCGCGGCTGTCGTGCACGACACGTCGTGTTCGGCGCTCTGGCCGCCAAACAACACGATCAGATTGATCCGCTCTGTTTCATCACCGGGCATGGCTGTGACGGTACCGTTCCGGACCGTGAGGATTCAGGCATCATCAGCAGCAGCCGGTATATCGGGACGTCTGCTGGGGCCCGACGTCGAATTCGATGGGGCATCGTTCGATACCCGGTCGTTGATTCCAGGGCAATTGTTCGTGCCGATTGTCGGCGAGCGCAACGGTCACGAGTTCATTGGAGTCGCCCGTGAGGCCGGCGCTGTAGCTCACCTGACATCGGAAGCTGACCCGTGGCGCAAAGACGGCACGGCGATCGAAGTCGCCGATACGGCAGACGCTTTGATGCGCCTCGCAGGCTGGGCTCGACAGCAACTCGACACGACGGTGGTCGGCGTCACCGGCAGCGTCGGTAAGACGTCGACCAAAGATCTGATTGCAGCGGCGTGCTCCGTAGAGCGGAAAACAGCGGCGAATGAACGCAGCTTCAACAACGAGCAGGGCTTGCCGATTACGATCCTCAATGCACCTGACAACACCGAAGTGCTCGTTCTCGAGATGGGGATGCGCGGGTTCGGCGAGATCACCTCCCTGTGTGAAGTTGCCCGGCCCGACATCGGCGTCGTGACGGCCGTTGGCTACTCCCACACCGGACGCGTCGGCGGGATCGATGGTGTGGCGAAGGCGAAGCAAGAGTTGGTTGCAGTACTCCCGAAGTCCGGTACAGCAATCCTCAACGCCGACGACGGCCGTGTCGCTGCCATGGCCAAGCACACGGACGCATCAGTACTGACGTACGGCACAGCGGCCAACGGTGGGGGCGACGTCCGTATCAGCAACCTTGTATTGGACGACTTGGCCCGACCGAGCTTCCGGGTCGACACGCCGTGGGGAAGCGGCGAGGTGCGGTTGGCGATCAGCGGCGAACACATGGCGATGAACGCCGCTGCAGCGATCGCTGTTGCCGGTTCCGTCGGCGTGTCGCTCGACGCCGCGATCGCAGCGTTGGCGAATGCTCAGATGTCTGCGATGCGGATGGAAGTGACGACCGCTCCGAACGGTGCAACGGTGATCAACGACGCGTACAACGCGAACCCGACGTCGATGACTGCGGCCCTCGAGGCAGTGGCTGCGATGCGTGCCGACCGACGGATCGCGATCCTTGGTCTGATGGGCGAACTCGACGATGAAGTCGAAGGACATCGTGAGGTCTCACGGATCGCGGAAACGCTCGGCATCCAGTTGGTCGCCACCGGCACCGACTTGTACGGCGTTCGCTCAACAGACAATCCGGTCGGCCTGATCGGCGGGCTCGGCGCGGGCGACGTTGTCCTGGTCAAGGCAAGCCGTTCAGCAGGCCTTGAGCGAATTGTTGCGCAACTGCTCGAATAGCGGCTGCTCACCTGCTCACAGAGTTGCTCGCAGAGTTGCGAAAGGGGCCTGACCCCATACGCAACTATCTGTGCGGCTGTTTAGAAGAAGCGGCTGGCGTTGACCGGGGTGTATTTCTCGCCGCCGTCTTGTTCGGCAAGAAATGCGCCGCGGGTGAACTGGCGGAGGTCGACCCAGTAGGCGAGGAAGAGTGCGAACGCTGCGCCAAAACCAAGTACGGCGCGTGCGCCGACCCATTCGATCACAATGCCGAAGACGAGGTTGCCGATCGGCACGGTGCCGCCGAACGCCATGAACCACAGCGGCATGACCGAAGCACGTTCGGTGTCTTTCAGGTTCAGCTGCAGTTCGGTCGTGATCGCCGTGGCGGTCATGAAATACGCAAAGCCGAGGATGAAGCCGACCGGGTACGGCAAAAAGCCGTCGCGAAGCTGACTAAAGACGCCGAGGGTTATCGCGAACGCGGTAAAGCCGCGGACGATCAACGTGTGTCGACGGATATCAGACAGCCATGTCCCCACGGAGATTGCGCCGAAGAACGCACCGAAGCCCCAGGTGGCATAGAGCGCTCGATATGAGTTGCCGAGCGGGTCGAATCCGAAGTTGAGTTGGGCAATCGACGGGAACAAGCCGACGAACGGGAGGCTGAACAGCGAGAACAGACACATTCCGATCAGTAGCCGTGAGAGCACGGCGCGATCGCGGACGATGTTCGTGCCGGTCAGCAAGCGACGCCAGCCGACTTCGGCGAACGTGCCACGCACGTCGGGCATACGGGCAATCAGTAGCGCCACGATGAAGAAGACATAGGTCCCGGCGTTGACGATGAAAATCTGTGCGGTGCTCATCCCGACTGATGCGAGTACTGCAGCAAGGACGGGGCCCATCACGCGGCTGCCGTTGATCATTGCTGAGTTCAGGCTGATCGCACCTGGCAGGTCTTTGCGGTGGACGAGCAGCGGCATGCTCGCCTGAAACGCAGGCGCGTTGAGTGCGTTGGCGACACCGATCGCGAATTGCGTTCCGAAGATCGCAAGGAGTGCAGCATCGCGAGCTACGAAGAATGCAAGGAACAGCGTGAGAATTGCCGAAGCAGCCTGCATTGCGAGCTGCAGTTTCTGCTTTGAGACCTTGTCGGCAAGCACGCCGCCAGGGATCGACAGCAGGAGCAGCGGACCGAGCTGCATAAAGATCGTGACACCCACCAGCGCAGGGCGATCGGTCCGGTCCTGGATGTAGGCGGGCAGTGTGAAGTTCTGCATCCAGGTGCCGACCTGGGACAACGCCAGCCCGATGAAGATGATACGAAACGATCGGTACGACAACGCCGCCTTGGCGCTGCCGGGGTCTTGCCCGTGTGCTGGATACTCAGGCGAGGTGTGGTCGAAGGCAATCAGAATCCGGGACGATATCGCCGGAACATGGACCTGATCTCGGCAACAAAGACCTCGGGAACCTCGAACGCTGCGAAGTGTCCGCCCTTGTCGTAACGCTCCCAATGGACGATGTTGGTGTAGCTGTCAGCGACCCATTCTCTGATTGGTGGGGAGATCTCCTTTGGGAACACGGCGAAGCCCGAGGGGATCGTGACGACGTGACGAGTGCCCTTCCCGAAGCTCTCCCAGTAGAGCCGTGCCGACGACGCGCCGTTTCCGTTGATCCAATAGAGCATGATGTTGTCGAGCATCTCGTCGCGGTCGAGCACGTCTTCGGGATGTCCGTCGTTGTCAGTCCACGCCCAGAACTTTTCGATGATCCAGGCGGCCTGTGCCGACGGTGAGTCGACGAGGCCGTAGCCGACTGTTTGTGGACGAGTGGCCTGTTGTTTTGAGTAGCCGGAGTCCCAGTCGCGGTAGAACTGCAGCCGCTCGAGCGCGTGGTGCATTTCGGGAGTCATTTCGCCGTCGAGCTTGGGCCGGGCACCCATGGCAAGTGTCACGTGGATCGCCTGGCAGTGCGTTGCATCGAGCGCCCCGATTGCTGTGGTGATGCCGGCCCCCCAGTCGCCACCCTGTGCGACGTACTTGTCGTACCCGAGTCGGTTCATCAGCGTGGCGAAGGCGCCTGCGATCCGGTCGATACCCCATCCGAGTTCGGTCGGCTTGGCCGAGAAACCGTATCCGGGAAGCGACGGCGCTACGACGTGGAACGCATCGGCAGCGTCTCCTCCGAAACGGGTCGGGTCGGTGAGCGGCTCGATCACCTTGTGGAACTCGACGATGGAACCCGGCCATCCATGAGTCAGGAGCAGTGGAGTGGCGTTGGCGTGCGGCGATCGCTGGTGAACGAAGTGCAGATTGAGGCCGTCGATCTCTGTAGCGAACTGATCGAACCGGTTCAGCGCCGCTTCGCGCGTGCGCCAGTCGTACTCTTGCGCCCAGTACTCGCACACCTCTTGGACGTACGCAAGCGGTGTGCCCTGGCTCCAGTCATCGACCAACTCGGGCTCAGGCCAACGGGTGTTGCGTAGCCGGGCGTGTAGGTCATTGATGACATCGTCAGGAACGGCGATAGTAAACGGGCGGATTTCCGTGTGCATGGCGTAACGGTAGGAGCCGACGTTTCACTGGGACGCAGCGGACGCCTCAAGGCGGAGGTCGCCCGCTGAGCGGCGGCGATCGGCAGTGAACCCATCTGCTCAGTCTCACACGGTCTCGTCTGGTGTCGTCCGGTCGGTGGCAGGGGAAACTATGGTGCGGCAGATGAGTGAGGTCACTGCCGCGTCGGCCGCAATGCACGAGCGAGACGATGTAGCGCAGGGGCTCGGCATTGTGATCGATGGTGCCGAACTCGGTGCTGCTACGGCATCGATGACGGTGACCGACGCGATGACGAACGGGTTGGGCACCTGTCATGGCGGCATCATCTTCTCGCTCGCCGACACGGTGATGGGTCACGCTTCGAACGCTGGCGACGAGAAGTCGCTCGCTACCACAGCATCGATCGAATGGATCAAGGCGGCATACGCAGGCGACCACCTGACTGCGATCAGTCGCACTGTTGCGACTCGCGGGCGCAACACCGTGCACGACGTCGATGTGCGGAATGAGGCGGGGGAGGCCATCGCGATCTTCCGGGGTCAGACGTTGACGCTCGGAGGCTCGGTCGTCGAGGCGGTCGGAACGAAACCGAATGACTGAGCCCGACGATTTTGAGCGGCGCGCCGCTGAACGAGTGGTCGAACTCGGCAGCGACGAGCACCCCATCGATCTGGGCACGTTTGCCGCGATGTTTGACCTGTTCCGTGTGTCGGCCCGAGTGGTCGGCGACCTCGAATCAGAAGTGCACCGGCCACTCGGATTGTCGATCGCTGGATTTCGGGTGTTGTTCACAGTCTGGGTTTTTGATTCGCTGGAGGTCCGGGAGATCGCACGGCTGTCGGGTGTCTCGCGAGCAGCAGTGTCTGGGGTCGTCACCACGCTTGAGAAAGAGGGGCTGGCCAGTCGCAAGCGTGATCACGACGACGGTCGACTCGTCTCGGTGTGCGCAACGCCTGCCGGTGTCGAGATGTTGAGAATGGCCTACCGGGCACAGAACACGCGAGAAGGCGAGTTGTTTTCTGCCTTGTCGCCAGTCGAGCTCGATCAGTTCACCGGTCTACTTCGGAAGATCCTGAATGCCGAGTGAGCACGAAATTTTTGTGTTGCGGAGATCATTAAGGCCTTGACGACCTCTGGTTGAACTGTCAGGATGTCTCCAGAACCAGGGGGAAGACATGCCAACAACCGGATTTCACCAGCGCGACATCGAGACGATGCCGCGTCCGCAGCTCGAAGCGCTGCAGCTCGAACGCTTGCAGTCAACGATCGCGAGTCTGCGGACCAACGTGCCTGTCATGGCCGAACGCATCGCCGACGTGGCCGATCCGACAACCCTCGACGATCTGGCCAACTTCCCGTTCCTTCGCAAAACCGACCTGCGTGACAATTATCCGTTTGGCCTCTTCGCAGTCCCTCGCGAACAACTCGCTCGCGTGCATGCCAGCTCGGGGACCACGGGCAAGCCGACGGTCGTCGGCTACACCTCCGATGACCTCCAGGTGTGGGCTGACTGTGTTGCCCGCTGCCTGCGCGGTGCCGGAATCGAACCCGGCCAGATCTGCTCCACAATGCCTATGGCTACGGGCTTTTTACCGGCGGATTGGGCGTGCATGGCGGCGCGGAAAAAATGGGTCTGACGGTTGTGCCCGTCTCCGGTGGCATGACCGAACGGCAGGTGCGTTTGATCGAAGACTTTCAAGCCACTGGGATCACAGTAACCCCCTCCTATATGCTGTCAATTCTGGACGAATACCGGCGCCAAGGGCTCGATCCGCGCAAGTCTCCGCTACAAGTGGGTATTGCGACACGCGAAGCAATCGAAGCCGGTCTCGGCATCATCGCGGTCAACATCTACGGCTTGTCCGAAGTCATTGGGCCGGGCGTCTCTTGCGAGACGGCCGACCGAGACGGCCTCGTGATCATGGAAGACCACTTCCTGCCCGAGATCGTCGACCCAGATACCGGCGAACGACTGCCCGACGGCGAAGTCGGAGTCCTCGTGCTGACGAGCCTCACCAAGCAGGCGTTCCCCGTGCTGCGGTACTGGACGGGCGACCTCTGCTCGATCACGCGCGAGCCAGCGGTGTGCGGCCGGACACATGCCCGTATGTCGCCACTGGTTGGGCGTGCCGACGACATGCTCGTTATCCGTGGCGTGAACGTCTACCCCAGCCAGGTCGAGCACACGCTGATCGCCATCGATGGGGTCAGCCCGCACTTCCAGCTTGTTGTCGACCGTGACGGCGCGCTTGACACATTGCATCTGCGCGTTGAACGAGATGATTCCGAGATCGCCCGGTCCGACAGTGACCTCGCCGACGAGATCAAGTCCCAAATGCGTACGGCGCTGCTCCTCGGCGTGACCGTGTCGGTCGAGCCACCCGGATCCGTGCCACGATCCGACGGTGGCAAATTAAGCCGAACTCTCGACAACAGGAGCCTCTGATGCACACCCTTGCTGACGCACCGACAGACGGGCGGACTTGGTCTGACCTCGACGACTTCCAGGCGTTCATCGATGCCGGTGGAATGGTCGAGCCGGGTGACGACATGCCTGATGAATTCCGAAGCGAGGTCTTCCGGTTCATCGAGTTCCACGCCAACTCCGAACTGATGGGTGGGCTGACCGAGCGCGACTGGATTCCCCACGCTCCAGGCCTTCGCCTGAAGCAGATCTTTCTCGCGAAGACGCAGGACGAGATCGGCCACGCTCACCTTCTGTACATGGTCGCTGCCGACATGGGCGTCAAGACACGCACCGAAATGCTCGAGCAGCTCTTCGACGGCCGCTCACGATTCCACAACGTGTTCCACTACAAAGCTGTCACGTGGGCCGATCAGGTCGCTATTGCGTTCCTTGTCGACGCCGCAGCGTTCGCCAGCCAGCGCGCGGTGTTTGCCGAGTGCACCTATGGGCCGTACAAGCGAGTGCTCAAGCGGATTGTGGCGGAAGAGGGATTCCACATGCGCCACGGTGAAGAGATGCTGTTGCGTCTTGCCACGGGCACTGACACGCAGCGCGTCATGTTCCAGGATGCGCTCACGCGATGGTGGTGGCCTGCTGTGCACCTCTTTGGACCTGACTCGCCTTCGGGTGACACCGATCCGCTGATCCGTTGGAAAATTAAGTCGCAACGCAACGAAGTGCTCCGTCAGGCCTACGTCCAGAAGTATGTGCCGCTGCTGCACGGGTATGGCTTCGACATTCCCGACAACGAGCTGCATCAGGATGCTGACGGCCTCTGGCAGGCTGGCTCGATCGATTGGGAGCCGCTCAAGGCCACGATGCGTAACGGCGGGCCCGATTCGGCTCGACGGATCGCAACGGCCGCCGGCAACTGGGCCGACACGGCTTGGGTCCGAGAGGCGCTGGAGCAGTGAGCGCTCTGTCGTCAGTCCCGGTTGAGTCGCTTGTCCGGTTAGTGACCGACGCCGTCGCGAGTGTGCACGACCCGGAGTACCCGGACGTGTCGATTGCCGACCTCGGTCTGGTCGAGTCGATTACCGTCTCGGAGTCGGGCGACGTCGCAGCAATCGGCCTCATCCCGACTTTCAGCGGCTGCCCCGCACTCGACATGATCGCGACCGACGTCGAGGCTGCTGTGCTTGCGCTCACTGAAGTGCAGCAGTGCACCGTGGAATGGTTGCCCGGTCCGGTGTGGACCAACGAGCGGCTGACCGATCGTGCCCGCACGACGCTGGCCGACGAGTTTACGGTCGTGCTCCGACGCAAAGACGGTGGCCTGCGCTGCCCGATCTGCGGCAGTGACGCGGTTGTTGATCAGAGCCTCGCTGGCCCCACCCGATGTCGCTCGGTCGCCTGGTGCGACAGCTGCCGCAATCCGGTCGAGGTGATGCGATGACCAGCAATGAGATGAGCCGTCGTCAAAGCCAGCAGGAAATGGTTGGTATGAGGAGGGTTGGATCATGAACAGGTATGAGGTCTTTCTGAAGAAGCTGGGACGCGATGAGTTTCGCCATGCCGGCTCACTCGACGCAGCTGACCCTGAGATGGCTGTGATGTACGCCCGCGAGACGCACAACCGCCGGGCCGAAGGGTCCGAAATGTGGTTGGTCGATCGCCGACATGTGCTCGTCGCCGACCCGGAGTCGATGGCTGTGAACGACCAAAAACCTCACCGCCACAACGACGGCTCGCGCGTCGCCGCCCGCCGCAAAGAGAACCGGAATTCCGAAGCATGAGCCTCACACCAGCGGCCCGCGAGTATCTGCTCGCCCTCGCCGACGACGAGCACATGATTGGTGCGCGCCACACGAACTGGATCGGCCTCGGCCCGTTTCTCGAAGAAGATCTGGCGTTCTGCTCCATTGCCCAGGACGAACTTGGCCATGCGATCGGCTTGTACGAACTCCTGCTCGACGATGCCGGAACCGACCGTACGCAGCTCGATGCATTCGCGTTGCAGCGTGCGCCGGGTGACTACAGAAGCTGTTGGCTCGCCGAGATCAAGTGTCTTGACTGGAGCGATTCGCTCGTGCGGCACTGGTTGTACGACCGAGCCGAAGACCTGCGTTGGAAAGCGCTGGAGTCATGTACCGACCCGGTGGTTGCAGCACTCTCGCTGCGGGCACAGCGAGAAGAGTCTTTCCACCTTGCGCACGCCGAACAGTTTCTCAGTCGTCTTGCCTCCACCGATCAGTCGGCCCGCATTGTGGCATCGATCGAGCGGCTCATGCCGATTGCGTTTGGCTTGTTCGATTCGGTAGCGACAGAACCGGACATGCTCGCTGAGGGCTTCATTACGCAGTCGTCGGCGGACATCGAAGCACTCTGGATCGACGCGATCCTCGATGATCTGAAGCGGTGGGATCTCGACGTCGACATCGTCGCAGGGCCCGGCCAGTTCAACGAGCAGCGCCGCACCGTGCGAAGTGACGGCTTCGATGCCCTTCAAGCCGACCTGCTGAAGGTCATCTCGCTCGACCCGATTGCTGTCTGGTAACCCGAACACATCACGCAATCATCTATTTTTATTCTCAACGCAATCGCTATCAGGAGACATCAATGCCCACAATGACCGAGTTCTGCCAGATCGAAGCCAAGCTCAAGTTCACCCCGATTGGCGGAACTGCCACGGGCTTCCGTGTCGACGTTCCCTTCGAAGGGACTGCGACCTCGAGTCACTGGGAAGGCGAACGTCAGGTTGTTGGCGTCGACATCGTCCGCGTGGGCTCCGACGGCGTGCAGGCGCTTGAGATTCGTGCCCGGATCGGCGAGGGTGCTGATGCTGTTGCGTACCAGGCAATCGGCCGCGGTTCTGATGCCACCGGCCCGCAGGAATTGATCGTGTTCGAGACTGCCAACGAGGATCTCGCCTTTCTTAACTCCGCTGTCGCTGTTGCGCTCGGTGGGATTGTTGGCAACAGGCTCAGCCTCACCGTGTCGCTCATTTCAGCCTGACCGGAGCTCGTCTGAACGCGACGGAGCCGGCGCGACCAGTGGTCGCGCCGGCTCCGTTCTGTTTTCAGGTTGTGTTCAGCGAGGTCGACCCGGGATCAGCCGTTCTCCATGTCATCCATGTCATCCATGTCATCCATGTCGGAGTGGCCAAGGCCTGCGGCGAGAGCGGCGTCGGTCGAACCGGCTAGGTCTTCGACGAAGTCGACGCAGGCGACCTTGTTGTCGATGAACTCGGCGGGGTGCACCACGAAAGACACAGCGTCGACGCCGGCGATTTGAGCGTTCTCGGCCGTCATGAAGCCGGTGCCGTTGTTGTCGCTCGTGAAGGCGAGGTGGATCTCGTTCGGGGGCGTGGCGGCGCCACCGATTTCGAACTGGTAGTGAGCCCCGGCGTTCCCGTTGGCGCAGGCCTGAGCATGCACGTGGCTGATGTAGTCGACGTTGGGTTCGAGGCCGGTCAGCTCGGTGGTCACCGTGGTGCCAGCGGTGTGGCGAGCGATCGTTGCAGTGCCTGCGGCGATTGCTTCTTCGTTTAAGCAAGGCAATTTGCGACGAGCGAGCGATGCTCCGGCGACGTCGTCGGCCGGGGTGGCGTCGGCGTCGCCCATGTTCATGTCCATGTCCATGTCCATGTCCATGTTCGCGAACGATGTCATCGCGACGCCGGTCGTGGCGGGTTCGTCAGCGGCGCTGGTTGAGTCGGTATTGGAACCGCACGCGGTCAGTCCGAGCGCGAGTAGTGCGGGCACGGCAACGAACCACGCTATTGAAGTCTTCATTGGGGGTCTCCTGTGTGTTGTTCGTGAATGGATGGCTGAGGCAACTCAGGCCATTGGTGGTCCACGAACACGGAGCCGGGCGCCGAGCACTGTTTCGACGAGAACGTCGATTCGCCAGTGCGGCAGCTGTAGAGCGGTGGGGGAGAAGTCCGGCGCTTTGGAAACGAGGAACGCTTCGATAACCCGGCGACTCGCGCTGAGTAGCCGAAGGGCAGCCCAGGCGACGAGCGGCTGGAGGGCAAGGCCGAAGAGAACGGGAGTTGACAGCAGCGAACTGGTCGAACCGGTGCTGATGCGTTCGCCGATTTCCATGGCTGCGAACAAGCCGACCTGCACGCCAACCAGAAGCGCGAGCGACGGTGCTCGGCCAGTGTCGCGTCGAAGAACTCGGACGGTTCCGAACCATGCCGCGACACACAGGGCGATGACGATAGCCGGGCCAAGGACATCGAAGTATTCGTGTGACACGATGCTCTCGCCGGTTTCGGCGAGGTAGCCGATTTCGTGCGCTGTCATTGCTCCCGCTGCTGCGAGCGCGGCGATCCCAAAAGGGTCAACGCGACGGGCAGAACTCATACCCAAAAGGCTAACTGCCAGGCTCCATACCGTGTGGCCGGGAGCTTTGCCGTCGGTCACGTCAGCCTGCGAGTCGGTAGTGGCCGTCGACGACTTGGAGGTGCACGACGTTCCACGTTGACCGTTTGATCGCCGCTGCTTCGATGGCGGTGCGTGCGTCGGGGTGGATTGATTGTTTGGGTAGTCGGGCTTGGATGATGTTGCTTTGGGTGCGTCGTGCGGTGGGGCGCATGTGGGTGCCGCTGAAGCGTGTTGTTTCGGTGTGGCCGTGGTGATGCGAATCGTGGATCGGATTTTGGATTGTGCTTGCCGTCGTCCTTGGAATCCTGGGCTTCTTCGTCCTGTCGACCGTTTGGTTCATGACGCGCCCGAAGCACCGCACTCGCCCTCAGTTGCCAGCACGCGAGACCGAGCGCAAAGGCTTCTGGCTGGTGGTTACTGCTGGGTGCCGCGGAGGTACTTACCGACGATGCCGCGGCGGACTTCTTGGGTGCCAGCACCGATCTCGAGCAGCTTGGCGTCGCGGTAGAGACGGTTGACTTCCATCTCCCACATGTAGCCAGCGCCGCCGTGGATCTGGACTGCCTCGTCGGCGGCCTCGCGCATCATTTTGGTGGCGTGCAGGATCGCCGCGGCGGAGTGGGCGTGCACGGCGCCGCGGCCAGCTTCTGTCTCTTCAGCGCCGGCGCACATGGCAAGCACTCGGTAGACGTAGGCCTTGGCGATCTGAACGCCGACCCACATGTCGGCGAGCTTGAACTCGATTGCCTGGAAGTCGATGATCGGCTTGTCGAACTGCTTGCGGGTGAGGGCATAGTCCAAGCTCAACTCGAGGCACCGCTCAGCCATGCCAACAGCAGCTGGTGCGAGGAAGATGCGCTCGACATCGAGCCCGCTCATGACGACGCCAACGCCACCGTTTAGCTCGCCGACGATGTTGGCGGCGGGTACACGGCAGTCGTTGAACACCAATTCGGCGGTCGGGCTGCCGCGGTAGCCCATCTTGCTGAGCTTCTGGGCAACTGCGAATCCCGGGGTCTTGGTCTCCAGGACAAAAGCGGTGATGCCGCGATGGCCGGCAGCGAGATTGGTCTTTGCGTAGACGAGGACGATGTCGGCAATGGGCCCGTTGGTGATGTACGTCTTCGAGCCGTTGAGGATGTATTCGTCGCCGTCCTTCACTGCAGTTGTGGCCATCGAGCCGAGGGCGTCGGAGCCGGCGCCGGGTTCGGTCAGGCCAAGCGCACCGATGATCGAACCGTCGCACATGCCTGGCAGGTAGCGCTGCTTGATGTCGTCGTTGGCGTTACGCAAGATGTTGTTGCCGCACAGGTTGTCGTGAGCACCCCAGGTGAGCATTGCCGACGCGTTGTACTTACCCATTGCCTGGCAGATGAGGCCCTGCTCGAACAGGCCGAGCCCTTGGCCCCCGTACTTCTCCGGCATGGTGATGCCGAGGTAGCCATGCTTGGCAAACAACGGGAAGAGAGTGTCGGGGCATTCTTCGGTGTTGTCCATCTCCGCGGCGAGCGGGAGAAGTTGCTCGCGGCTGAAGCGCTCAGCTTCGTCGAGGATCTGTTGTTGCACGTCGTTCAGTTCGAACGCGTCGGGGGTGAGGGTGGTCATGGTGATCTCCTGGTCAGAGGGTGCCGGCTGCGGGGCCATCGGTGGCGCCGCCAGCGAAGGCTTGAGCGATGTTCATCCAGGCGGTCGCGACGTCGCCGGTAACTGCAAGACCGGTGTCGTCGACGTGCCGACGCTGGGTAGTGACGAGACAGAAGTCGATTGCCGCGCCGGTGATCGTGTCGGCCGCGTCGTCGGGGCCGAAGTCCCATGTGGCGCCGGACGGTGAGGTCAGCGCCACGTAAACTGGGGCAGACGGCGCGTCGAGTCTGCGATTGATGTAGCTCCACTTGTGTGTGATGAAGCCGAGTTGAGCAATGTGGCGGATGCGGTCGGTGTCTGGACGTTCCGGTGCGTTGATTTTGTTCTGCCGCAACGTGTCGACAATGTCTTGGCCGTGCGCCCACGCTTCCATCAGGCGGGCCGTGAGAAAGGACTTCGATCCCATCGAGGGGCCGTACCAGATCACACGATCTTGGTCACCGAGCGATGCCGACGCCTCAGACAGAACGCGTCGGTTGGCGCGCCACGCGTGGAGCAACTCGTCGGGAGACATCGCCCGGTAGTCGCCAAGGGTGGCGAGATCCATCGCGTCAGCAGCGGCATCGGGGCTCATTGTCGACATCAGCTCGCCGGTCAGCGCAGTGAACCGATCGGGGTCGGTGATGGCCAGCGCCGCGGTCCAGTCAAAGTAGGTGAGGTGGCCGATCTGGTCGGCAATCGACCAACGCGGGCTTGGGGTAGCGAGCGCCCAGGCCTCGGGCTCGAGGTCAGCAATGATCGAGTCGAGCGCGTCATGTTCGGCGACCAGATCGGCACGAATGGTTTCGACTGTGGGGGCTGCGTCATTCATATGGTCAGGCTTTCAGGTCTCGTCGTTGCGAAGCGAGCGGAGGATGAGGTCGGTCATCTCGGCGCTCGCCTCGTCACGGGTCATGTTCATGTCGGCAAGGACGCCGGGTTGGCTGAAGTACAGGCCGGTTCCGGCGAGCGTGCCCGCGGCGACGGCAGGGGAGACGTCGCGAAATTCGCCCGACGCGATGCCCATTTTGATGAAGCCCTCGCTCACCGACATCACGTATCGGAAGTGGCGGTCGAGTAATCGGCGGGCAGCGGGGTCGTCGTCGAGGTCGTCAGCGAACGCTGCGGTGAGTCGCTGCAGTTCGAGCGCACCATTGATGTACGAGCGGACCTGTTCGGCGATTGGAGCGTCATGATCGACTGTGTCGAGCGCGCTGCGCCCCACGCGGTGCAGGAATCGGTCAAGGACTATCAGGACGAGTGCATCTTTTGAAGGTGCCAGTTCATACAGCGTCCGGCGTGAACAGCCGACAGCGCTCGCGAGGGCGGCCACCGTTGCCGTGGAAAAGCCGCGTTCCAAAAACCGTGTCTCGAGTTGATCAAGGATCTCGCGGTGCCGCGCGCCCAAACGCTCTTCAGCGCGTCGCGGAAGCAACGGTTGAGGTGCGGTACCAAAAGTCACGTTCTGGTACCATACCATTGGTCGGACCTCTTGGCGAGCGCCGAGTATCAGACAAGACGTACGCAGAGCAGTCGATCAGAACAGGGGAAAGCATGGCAATCGGCAGTGTGATCAAGAGTCGTCTGGATAAAAAGTCAGACGATTACAAGGCGAACCTCGCGGAGATGCAAAAGCTCTGGGACGTGGTCGCTGCCGAGATGGCGAACGTGCCGGGCATTGGCGGACAACGCTACGTCGACCGCCATCGCAAACGCGGCAAAATGCTTGTACGCGAACGGATTGAGAATCTGATCGACCCGAACACGCCGTTCCTCGAACTCAGCCCGCTGGCTGCATGGGGAACCGATGACCCGATCGGTGTCGGTGTCGCGTCGGGCATCGGCACGGTCGAAGGCGTCGAGTGCCTGATCACCGGTACTGACATGACGGTGCGCGGCGGCTCGGCCAACCCCACCACGTGGAAGAAGAGTCAGCGCTTCACCGAGATCGCCAAGGAAAACCGGCTGCCGGTCATCAATCTGAACGAATCGGCCGGAGCCGACCTACCCCGCCAAGCCGACCTGTTCATCCAAGGCGGAGCGAGCTTTCGTGACCTCACACAGCTGTCGCAGATGGGCATCCCGACGATCACGATGGCATTCGGCCCTAACACTGCTGGCGGCGCGTACACCCCGGGCACGAGTGACTACACGGTCTTCGTCAAAGACAGGGCAACCGCCTACCTAGGTTCACCGCCCTTGGTGAAAATGGCCACAGGCGAAGATGCTGACGCTGAAAGCTTAGGCGGCGCAGACATGCACACACAGATTTCAGGTGTAGGTGACTATTTAGCCCAAGACGAAATGGATGCATTACGCATGTGCAGAGAGGTGGTATCCCACCTTAACTGGCAGAAGCTCGGCCCGGGTCCGACCGAATCCCCTGACGAACCGATCTATGACCCTGCTGAATTGTTGGGTTGCGCCTCGGCTGATGTGCGTATCCCCTTCGATATTCGCGAGGTCTACGCCCGACTCCTTGACGGCAGCCGCTTCGAAGAGTTCAAGCCCCTGTACGGAGACAAACTCGTCTGCGGCTGGGCGTCGATTCACGGCTTCCCCGTCGGCGTGCTCGGCAACAACGGCATCCTCTTTTCTGAGGAGGCCAAGAAGGGTGCGCAGTTCATCCAGCTCTGCAACAAGACGAACACGCCGCTGGTGTTCTTGCACAACATCACGGGTTTCATGGTCGGCTCGAAGGCCGAGCAGGGCGGCATCATTCGCAACGGCGCCAAGCTCATTAATGCGGTGTCGAACTCGACCGTGCCGCACTTCAACCTCATGGTTGGGGCGAGCTATGGCGCCGGCAACTACGGCATGGCCGGCAAGGCCTACAACCCGCGCTTCATCTTTACGTGGCCCAACCATCGCATCGCCGTGATGGGCCCGAAACAGCTCGCCGGCGTCATGGACATTGTTGCTCGCAACAGTGCTGCCGGTCGCGGGGTCGAAGTCGACGAGGAAGCGCTACAAGCGCAAACTGCTGCACTTGAAGCCCAGATCGAACACGAGTCGACAGCGCTCTATTCGACCGGCCGACTGTGGGACGACGGGATCATCCATCCGGCTGATTCGAGAACCGTTTTGGGCATGGCCCTGTCAGCGGCGCACAGCAACGAAGTTGTTGGAGCCACGAGCTACGGCGTGTGGAGGCACTGAGATGACTGCATCAAATGAATTGACAGGGTTGAGTGACCAGTGGGCCCCGCCCGAGGGCACCGATCCCGCGCCGCAGCGGCCAATTAACAAGTTGCTCATCGCCAACCGCGGCGAGATCGCCGTCCGGATTGCGCGTACCGCGCACCGGCTCGGCATGGGAACTGTCGGGGTGTACTCCGAGCCTGCGCGCCAACGCGCTGCACGTCGACGCCGTTGACGTCGCAGTGGCACTTGGCGGCGAGACCGCAGCCGAGTCGTACTTGCGCGGCGATGCGATCATTGCTGCTGCGAAGGCAACGGGTGCCGATGCGATCCACCCGGGTTATGGCTTCCTCGCGGAGAACGCGGTCTTTGCCCAGGCTGTCGAAGACGCCGGTTTGATCTGGGTTGGGCCGACGCCCGAACAGATCACACTGCTCGGCGACAAGGTTGCTGCCAAGCGAGCGGCCGTGGAAGCTGGCGTGCCAACCACCCCGATCTGGGAAGTCGGCGACGATGGTGCGGTGCCTGACGGGGTGCCCATGCCTGCGCTTGTTAAGGCTGCAGCCGGAGGCGGTGGGCGTGGCATGCGCGTCGTGACCGACCCGGTGCTTCTGGCTGAATCGATCCTCTCCGCGAGTCGCGAAGCCAAGGCTGCGTTCGGTGACGGTGCCGTGTTCATCGAGCCGTACATCGAACGCGGTCGACACATCGAAGTCCAAATCATGGGGGACCAGTACGGCCACGTCGTTCATCTCGGCGAGCGCGAATGTTCGATTCAGCGGCGCAACCAAAAGTGATCGAAGAAGCTCCCTCCCCCTATATCTCCGACGACACTCGCAAGAAAATGGGTCGCGATGCCGTCAAACTCGCCAAGTCCGTCAACTACGAAGGTGCAGGCACCGTCGAGTTCCTTGTCGATGAGTCAGATAACGGTCAGGTGATCAACTTCCTCGAGGTCAATACACGGCTGCAGGTCGAGCACCCGGTGACTGAAGAAGTGACTGGCTTCGACCTCGTCGAGATGCAATTGCGTGTCGCCTCGGGCGAACCGTTGGGGGTCTCGCAAGACGAAGTCACTGTCACTGGCCATGCCATCGAGGTGCGCGTGGTCGCGGAAAATCCGGCGACGAACTGGATGCCGTCGACCGGCGAAATCACTGCGTTCGATGTCAGCGACGATGTCCGCACAGACACCGGCATCCGTGCTGGTGCGGTGATTTCTCCGAACTACGATTCGCTCCTTGCCAAGGTCATTGCATACGCACCGACCCGCCACGACGCGGCTCGTTTGCTCGCCCGGGCACTTCGCACGTCGCAGGTCAAGGGCGTCGACACGAACATCGACATGCTCGTCGCAACGCT
The DNA here is from genome assembly GCA_905182555.1 of uncultured Ilumatobacter sp. Taxonomy (GTDB): domain Bacteria; phylum Actinomycetota; class Acidimicrobiia; order Acidimicrobiales; family Ilumatobacteraceae; genus Ilumatobacter_A. The sequence goes on from CAJJBX010000001.1 coordinate 124,395, forward strand.
CGGAGAGCGCGACTTTCTCGCGGCGAAAACGCCGACGGCGTACCTTGCTGAGCATCCCGATGTCCTCACTCCGGCGGGTCCCGTCGGAGACGACCGGGTGGCACTTCTGCTGGCTGCGGTGTTTGCCGAAGAGCGGCGAACACGTGGCGACGACAAGCATCACGGTTTTGCACCCTCCGGCTTTCGCACCCTGCGAATCCAAGGCCAACGTCAGACCTGGACCGACGGTGCGACCGATCATCAGGTCGAATACGTGGTCGATTCGCGATCGACCGCGTCGGTGTCAATCGGTGCCTGGCCGACGCCGACTGATGACGGGGCCACGCGCACCAGCGCCTGCCTGCCTGCTGTCTTCATCTGCGGAGGGCTGGGGTCGCCTGGAGGGCGTCGCCACCACAGCTCGAGCCTTTCTCGACGTCTCCATCGACGGAGCGCCCGCTGGAAGGCTCGAGTTCGATCTCTTTTCACCCAGTTACCCCGATTCGTCGAGCACGAGCTGGACGACGCTGGCGGTGGCCCGGTGTGCCCGCTTCCCGGCACCGTCATTGCTGTCCATGTTGAAGTTGGTCAGACCGTCGGTGAAGGCCATGTCCTGATGGTGGTTGAGGCAATGAAGATGGAACACAAGATCACCGCAACCACAGCTGCCACGGTCGGCGAAGTGCGCTTTGCTGTCGGCGATCGAGTCGACCAGGGCGATCTTCTTGTCGCACTCGAGGCAACCGAATGAACTACGGACGGGGTCAGGCCCCTTTCGCAACTCTGTGCCTCGGGAGCGTTCACGATGACTGACCCGATTCGCATCGCCAACTGCTCCGGCTTCTTCGGCGACAGGCCGAGCGGCGCGCTCGAGATGGTCGAGGGTGGGCCGATCGACGTCCTCACTGGCGACTGGCTTGCCGAGCTGACGATGCTGATCCTGAGCCGTATCCGCGCAAAGCGCCCTGGGCAGGGTTACGCACGAACGTTCGTCGGACAGATGGAACAGGTGATGGGCACCTGCATGGAGAAGGGCATCAAGGTGGTGTCCAACGCCGGCGGCCTCGACCCTGACGGCTGTGCCGAAGCGGTCAAGGACGTTGCCGACAATCTCGGCCTTAATCCCACGATCGCCTACGTGAACGGCGACGACCTCCTTCCGCGCATCCACGAACTGGCAGCAAGCGGAGCGCTCAAACCGTTCGCGGGATCCTCCGACCTGACACGATTAGGCAACCTCGATGCTTATGTCAGCGCCAACGCCTACCTCGGTTGCTTCGGCATCGTCGACGCGCTGACGCGCGGGGCCGACATTGTCATTACCGGCCGCGTCACCGACGCGGCTGTTGTCTGCGGCCCGGCCGCTTGGCACCACGGGTGGAAACGAACCGACCTCGATCAGCTCGCCGGTGGCGTGGTGGCTGGTCATCTCATCGAATGCAGCGCACAGGTGACCGGTGGCAACTACTCGTTCTTCACCGAGATCGAAGGCCGCGAAGAAGTCGGCGGACGCGCCCGATTCGGCTTTCCATGGGCCGATATCGCCGCCGACGGATCATCGGTCATTGGCAAGCACGACGGCAGTGGTGGCCAGGTCTCGGTCGGCACAGTGACCTCGCAGTTGCTGTACGAGATCGGGAGCCCCGCCTACCTTGGTCCGGACGTCACGGCGCGTTTCGACACCGTCGAACTCGAACAGATTTCGCCTGACCGAGTGAAGGTGTCCGGGACCCGTGGCGAGGCACCACCGTCGACACTCAAGGTCGCGATGAACGAGCTCGGTGGCTTTCGTAACTCGTTTACCGTGGCTCTGACCGGCCTAGACATCGCAGAGAAGGCTGAGCTGGCGAAGGCCGCATTCTGGGACGCCTGCCCGTATCGGCCGGAAGATTTCGAGTCGGTCACCAGCCGTGTGATTCCGACGAACAAGCCTGACCCTGCAACTCAGGAAGAGGCAACAGCGATCTGGCGTCTCACCGTCAAAGATCCCGACGACCGCAAAATCGGGCGAGCGTTTTCCGACGCCATGGTGCATACCGCACTTGCCGCGATACCTGGGCACTACGGCCTTGGCGGTGGGCCTGGCGCAGCGTCGCCTTTCGGCGTTTACCGCCCCGCAACCGTTCCGGCGGGCCTTGTCCCGCAATACGTCACGATTCTCGGCGATGACACCACCCAGATCGAATCCACTGTCACGCTCGGGTTAGATCAAAGTGCGACAGTCCCTCCAGCCAACACCGGTGTCACGCCGAGGTCAGATCTCGGTGTGACAGAACACGTTCCGCTTGGCAGTGTCTTCGGTACGAGGTCGGGCGACAAGGGTGGCAACGCGAACCTCGGCGTGTTCGCCCGTTCCAATGAGGCGTGGGAGTGGCTCGACAGCGAGCTGACGACCGAGATGCTCCAGGAACTCCTGCCTGAAACCGCAGGATTGCAGGTGGACCGCCATCGCTTGGCAAACGTCCGCTCACTTAACTTTGTGATTCACGACCTCCTCGACGAAGGCGTCGCGGCGTCAACGCGTCAAGACGCTCAGGCGAAGGCGCTGGGCGAATGGCTACGGGCTCGCCACGTCGATCTCCCCACCTCGCTGCTCTGAATCAGACGCGAACGGGGCGAGCGAAACGTGCGTGCACTGGCTGAGCCCAGCGGACGAGCGGTCCACCAATCGGCGTTGGCAGGCCGGGGGCGGTCATCGCGGAATCATCGAGTGCAATGAGTGTCGCGTCGTGGAAGGTCCATGGTTCGTGATCGACGGCGTGGAACCACAGTTGACCGAATGATTTCGCCACCGTTCCCCAACGAGCGGTCAAGAAGACGTCGAGTTCGGTTGGCTCGATTGGCTTGCCGATGTCGATGCTCACGTTGGTGAGCGCGGCAGGTGATCGTGGCCAGCGCCGACGTCGAGTCGCGTACGTGATTTTCGAGCCGTCGATGTCGAGCGTCATGTCGGCCCAGAAGTACGGAAACCCGATCAGCACTTTCGCGAATGCGACAACTGGTAGTCGCACGCAGTCGAGCGACAGGAACCACACGGCCCGGTTGCCGAGCGAGTCAACCACATAGGTCCGGACGTTTGTTTCTTCGAAGTCGGACACGTACGGCAGCTTCGGGAGGCACGTCGGGCCGGCCCGCCGCATCATGAACGGGACGAGCGACACCCAGGCCTTCCCGTCGAAGGTGTCGACGGTCAGCCCGTCAGGGAGCAGTGCTTGGACGGCGCTGGGCTCGTACGGCCAATGCAGGAAGGTCAGGTCGTGCCAGTCGTTCCGCAACCAGCCGCGCTTGATTGGATTGGGGCACGTGGCGGAAAGTGGCTTCGGATCCAAGGGTCGCCAGTCAGTCGGTGCGACGGATGGGGCCGTCGACGGGTTTTCCGAACACCTTGCGGTCGGCCGGCTCGTCGACATCGTCGTCGCGTTCGTCCATCCACTGGCGCATGACAGTCCAGGCGTAGATGCCAGTCGAGTGGCCATCGGACCAATCGAGGCTGAGCCCCCAGGCGCCGGCGAGTTCGGCGTCGGTGATCGAGATCGGGCCGCCTTCCATGACGGACTGGCTCACGGGTTCGCCCTTCTGGCGTCGCGAGTTGCACTCGGCGCATGGGCAGGCGAGGCGAAGGGGAGCCAGTTCAAAGCGGGCAATGACACCGTCTTCGAACTCGATCTCGACGTGCGACGCCCGATCGACTTCGATGTTGAGAACGTCGTGGCGAGCCATCGACCTGAGGCTACGGCGGTCACACTGTGCCTGGCACAGAGTGACCGGTCAACCATTAGCCCAGGATCAGTTCGGCGTAGTGCGGGAGCATCATTGCGGGGCCGCTGAGCAGTAGTTCGGTGATGCAACTGTCTTCCCACTTACTCAATTCTTCTTTGATCTTTCCGGCCGGACCAACGAGCGCGACATCTTCAACCATCTCAAGCGGGATCGATGCGGCGGCCTCGGCCTTTTTGCCTTCGAGATAGAGGTTCTGAACCTTGTCGGCAACGTCGCCGTAGCCCATGCGTTCGAACACCTCGTAGTGGAAGTTTGCGCCCTTTGCGCCCATGCCGCCTGCGTACAGAGCGAGGAATGGGCGGATCATGTCGGCACATTCCTGGACGTTGTCGCCCGGCACAATCGAAACGGTCGCTGTCACTTCGAAGCGATCCTTCTTGGTCGGGTCGCCCGATGCTGCGAAGCCCATGTCGAGCTGATCGCGATACCAGGCGTCTTCTTTCGGCGAGAAGAACAGCGGGAGCCAGCCGTCGGCGATCTCGGCCGACAGCGCGACGTTCTTTGGTCCCTCGGCGGCGAGGTAGATCGGGATGTCGTTGCGCAGTGGGTGCACCGTTGGCTTGAGGGCCTTGCCGAGGTTGGCGCCGCCGTCGAACGGCAGTTGGTAGTGCTTGCCGCTGAACTCGACGGGGGCCTCGCGGGCGAATACCTGGCGCACGATGTCGATGTACTCACGTGTCCGCTCAAGTGGGCGCGGGTACGGCTGTCCGTACCAACCTTCGACGACCTGTGGGCCAGACGCACCGAGCCCGAGGATGAAACGACCATCCGAGAGATGGTCCATGGTGAGTGCGGCCATCGCCATGGCGGTTGGCGTGCGCGCCGACATTTGAGCGATCGCGGTTCCCAACTGCAGGGTCTTGGTCTGAGCGCCCCACCAGGCGAGCGGCGTGAGGGCATCGGAGCCGTATGCCTCGGCGGTCCACACTGAGTTAAAACCGAGATTCTCGGCCTCCTGGACTGCTTCGAGCGCACCTTTCGGCGGGCCGGCCGACCAGTATCCGGTGTTGTATCCGAGCTTGAGATCTGACGCGCCACGGCTCCAGTCTGACCGCGGGAATTAGTCCTGCCTGAAGTGCGTCGCGCAGGCCATGATGTGTGGATGGGTGGCGAGAACGACGATCGACTGGTGGTGACGAACTCGGTCCGCATCCCGCAGTACGAGTTGCAGGAGAACTTCTCGGCGTCGGGCGGCCCGGGAGGTCAGCATGCGAACAAGGCGGCGACCCGTGTCGAGTTGACGCTCAACCTGACCACCTCGTCCGCCTTCAACGAGTCCGAGCGTCGACGCGTCATCGACAAGCTCGGAGAGGTCGTTCGCGTCGTTGCAGATGACGAACGCTCACAACTCCGCAACCGAACGCTCGCAGCTGAACGAATGGCCGCGAAGTTGCGCGATGCGCTGCACGTGCAACGGAGGCGTCGAGTAACGAAGCCGACGCGTGGTTCCCAGCGTCGTCGACTCCAAGCGAAGTCGGAGCGATCAGAAGTCAAACAGCAGCGCCGCCGACCGGCCAGCGACGAATAGTTGCCAAAGGCGGCCCGGGCCGCCGCTGACGGTGTTGCTTGAGAGCGATTGAGGTGACAGCCCGGGGGGGGGTCTGTCTCAAGGTCTATCTCGAGGTCGAGCTGTGCCGTTTCGTCGACGTCGTGTCCGGTGAAAAGTTTTCGGCGAGGTGGGGGAATGACGGGTTCGGTTGCCACGGCCACGGCCCACGGCCCACGGCCACGGCGTCGATAGTCGATAGTCGGAAATATTCGTGCGGTCGAAGAACCGAATCCCTGCGCGCCGATGGTCGAGTCGTCAGGCGTCGATGTCGGCAGCGACACTACGAGCGAGCGTGGTGAGGCGTCGGCGGTAGCCGGCAACGGCTGGAGTGTCGAATTTGAATCCCTTGGGTGAGAGCTCGAGCACCTCCGCCCACTCTGCTCGTCGGGCACTCGCTGCCTGCCCACGGCCTGGGGATGCCTCGGTGAGGAACGTTGCGAGCCCGGTGCGAAGTCGTCTGACCACGTGCTGGATCTCCTGGGCTGTGTCAGCGCTCTTGGCGCTCATGATCTCCTCGGAGTGCTCGGACGCCGCCATCTGCTCCCACAGGTCTCCTTCGAAACGCTGCAGGAAGCCGTCGAGTCGTTGCGCATTCGTCCCCGTCATTGTTCAGTGCCTGAAGAGCGCTGTCGACGTGATCGTTGAAGAGGGCCACGAAGGCTGACGCGTAGATGTCGCCCTTGTTTCGGAAGTACTGGTAGAGCGCCGGTCGCGACATGCCAGCTGCGTCAGCGATGTTGGCCATCGACGTTGCCGAGAAGCCGCGTTCGGAGAACTGGGCGATTGCTGCGGCGTGGATGGCCCGGCGTTGCGGGTCGCCGCGTTGGTCGGTGCGATCGTTGGACGCCGCGACTGTCCCTTCGTGCGTCACCATGTGACTAGCTTGACACATTCAGCCGATTATGTCAGCCTTTGGCTCCTGACATTTTGGAACAAAATTGTCAGGGACCGTCCGCCCACGAAAATGCAGGAGTAACCCGATGACTCGACTCGGCTATCAGATCCCGAACTTCACATACCCAGGAATCGAGGGTGCCGACATCTTCAGGAACGTCGTTGCGCAGGCCCAGGCAGCCGAAGCTGCCGGGTTCGATCGTGTCTTTGTGATGGACCACTTCTATCAACTCCCCGGGATCGGCGCTCCTGACGAGCCGATGTTCGAGTGCTACACGATGCTGTCGGCACTGGCGCAGCACACGGAGACGGTCCGGCTTTCTGCGCTGGTCACCGGTAACACCTACCGTCACCCCACGCTTCTCGCGAAGGCTGTCACGGCACTCGACCATGTTTCTGGTGGCCGAGCGACTCTCGGAATCGGAGCTGGCTGGTTCGAACTCGAGCACAACTCACTCGGCTATGAGTTCGGCACCTTCACCGACCGATTCGAGAAGCTGGAAGAGGCGCTCCAGATCATTGGACCGATGCTGCGCAACGAGAAGGTGAGCCTCGACGGCAAGCATTATCAGGTGAGCGACGCAATCAATTCCGCCGGCACCGCTGTCGAAGATCCCGATCATGATCGGTGGCTCGGGCGAGAAGAAAACGCTCCGCATGGTTGCCCAGTACGCGGACGAATCAAACCTGGTCGGCACCGCCGCAGCCGATATCCCACGCAAGCTCGCCGCGCTCGACGAGCACTGCGAGCGACTCGGCCGCGACCGCTCCGAAATCGACGTCACCTGCCTGCAGATGGTTGTCGTCGCTCCCACGATGGAAGAAGCCGAGGCCGACATGGCTGAGATTGCAGCGGTCAAGGGTTGGAACGCAGAGGTCATGGAGATGGCCAAGTCGATCCTCGTCTTCGGCGACGCTGATACGGTCGGCGAGCAACTGCAGACCGTGATGGACGCCGGCGTCGACGGGCTCACGGTGGACCTCCCGGTCAACGGGCACAAACTCGACCGCATCGCGCTCCTTGGCGACATTGGCCTCGCGGCCACGGCGAACTGATCGGGGCGATTGTCATGCGCATTCTCATCACCGGAAGCAACAGCGGGTTCGGCAAGCTCGCCTCACTCACACTCGCTCGTCAGGGGCACCACGTCATAGCGACCATGCGGTCGGTCGACAAGGGTGCGGCGTTGCGGGCCGAGGCGGCAGCCGAGGGGCTCGACATCGAACTTCGCCAACTCGACGTGTGTGAACCCGACTCGATTGCGGACGCGCTCGCCGATGCCACCGACATCGATGGGCTCGTTAACAACGCCGGTTTCGAGGTGCAGGGTGCGCTCGAGATGATCGACGACGAACTGATGCACCGCCAACTTGACACCAACGTTCTCGGGCCGCTTCGTCTGATTCGATCGGTGATGCCGGCGTGGCGTGAGCGCGGGCACGGCGTCATTGTGAACGTGAGCAGCGTGGTCGGGCGGGCAGCCTCGCCGTTCGGCGGAGCGTACGCCGCGTCGAAGCACGCACTCGAGGCCATGTCGGAAGCGCTGCACTGGGAGGTGTCGTCCGCCGGCATCCGAGTGCGAGTGATTGAGCCCGGTCGGTTCCC
>CAJJBX010000002.1 GCA_905182555.1 uncultured Ilumatobacter sp.
AATGCAGACGACACTCGACGAAGGCGCGGCGATGATTGCCGACAGCGTCCGATTTTTGCACGGCGAAGGACGCGGCGTCCTGGTCGACCTTGAGCACTTCTTCGACGGCTACAAGTCCAACCCTGAGTTCTCGTTGCGGGCCATCGAAGCGGCCGTGGTCAATGGTGCATCCCATCTTGTGCTGTGCGACACGAACGGAGGCACCCTGCCCGACGAGGTGTTAGCCATCGTTGCTGATATCAAGGCGCACGTCGGCAACGACGCCACGATTGGCATCCATTGCCACGACGACACGGGTTGCGCTGTGGCGAACTCAATGGCGGCAGTCGAGGCCGGCGCCGGTCACGTGCAGGGCACGTTGAACGGCCTGGGGGAGCGGACGGGCAACACCAACCTCACGACGGTGATCCCGAACCTTCAGCTCAAGCGGGGCTACCAGTGTCTCCCAGAGGGGCATCTGGCTCGCCTTACATCGGTGAGCCACCACGTGGCCGAGACGTTGAATCGGGCGGTCAACCCGCAGGCTCCCTACGTTGGTTCATCAGCATTCGCGCACAAGGCCGGGCTGCATGTTTCAGCGATCGCCAGAGCGAAAGATGCCTACGAGCACATCGACCCGGGCACGGTCGGCAACGGCACTCGCTTCGTCGTGTCTGAAATGGCCGGCCGAGCGACGATCCAGATGAAGGCCGACGAATTGGGCCTGGAAATTGACGGAGCACAAATTAATCAGGTGATCGATGATCTCAAGCGACTCGAGCACGAGGGGTATCACTTCGAGGCGGCTGACGCTTCGCTAGAACTTCTGATGCGGCGAGCGATTGGCAGCGTTCCCGAGTTCTTCGAGATCGAGTCAATGCGTGTGATCACCGATGAAGTGCGCGGGGGCCCGTTCAGCACTGAAGCCACGGTGAAGCTCTGGCTGGGTCAAGGCGTCCGTGGGCACCGGCGCGTGTCGATCGCCGAGGGAAACGGCCCGGTCAATGCCCTCGACACGGCATTTCGTTCTGCCGTCGGCGAAGCGTTCCCCCAGCTCAGCAGTATTCACCTCACCGACTACAAGGTTCGGATCTTGGATGGTGGCAGCGCCACTGGGGCGACGACGCGGGTGCTGCTGTCGGCGTCGAATGGTGAGCAGGATTGGACGACGATAGGTGTGAGCGCAAACATTATTGAGGCTTCTTGGCGTGCCTTGGAAGACACGTTGATCTACGGGTTGCTCCACACCGAGGCCTAGCCCGCCGATAGAATGTGGCCTCTGCCCACAGATTGTCACCTAAATCCACAGGAAGTGGTTTGCAAACACTTTGTGTGGCCTGTACTTTACATGCATGAACTGTCGATTGCTTGACGAATATGTCCGGATTGGCCCCTGATGAGTGAAAACGCGGGAACGCTCACAAGCGACCCAATTGCTCACGGGGCGTCGCCGGATCAGCTACGTGATGAGGTAGTCACCGGCGACGGTCGCGTCGCTCGGCGGGAGCGAAATCGTTCCGCTGTCCTCGACGCTGTGGTCGAGCTGTTCGAGGCGGGCAACACCGAACCGGCGGTCGAAGATGTGGCGGTCCTCTCGGGCGTGTCGTCGCGGTCGATCTACCGTTACTTCCACCACCGTGACGAGTTGGTTCGTGCCGCAATGTGGCATCTCAGGGCGCGGGTCGAGCCGCAAATGCAACTTGTCGACATCGGTGAGGGTCCACTCGACGAGCGGATCGACAACTTCGTCGCACACCGGCTCGCTGTGTTCGCGGTGCTCGCACCGATCACTCGTGCAGCCCGGCGCACTGCCAACTCGCTCGATCTGAGCAGCGAAGAGTTCGGAGCCTTTCAAATGGTACTTCGTCAACAGTTCCTCGATCAGTTTGAGCCTGAGTTCTCGACGCTTGCGGGTCGGGTCCTGACACGGGCCGTGGTTGCGGCTGAAATCGGGTTCCAATTCGACTCGTTGGAGTACCTCTTCACTTCGTTTGAGGGAAACACCGACAAGATGGGCCACCTGCTCGGCCGACAACTTCGGATCCACCTGGAGGTTCTGCGATGACATCCGAACTCATGAATCCGGTATCGACCGAGACCCGCACCGACGGTCGGATTGACCGGCGCCTGCGCAATCGTGAGGCTGTGCTCGAAGCCACAATCAAAATGTTCATCGAAGGCGAGGTCATTCCAGCCATGGACGACGTCGCCGAGCGAGCTGGGGTGTCGCTTCGTTCTGTGTACCGTTACTTCGCAACGCGCGATGAGTTGATTCGGGCTGCCCTCGAACAATGGCTTCTGCAAGAGGCACCACACCTCGTAGCCCAGCCGCCGATCGAAGGCGATCTTGCCGAGCGCATCGAGTATTTTTGCGGCCAGCGCCTGGCGCTGTACTTCAGATTCGCTCCGCTGGCTCGGGTGGCACTTGTGCTCGATGAGGCCGATCCGCTCGTGCGGGACCTCTTCGATTACGGCCGGGACACTCTTAGCGAACAGTTTGCCGCACAGTTCGAGACTGAACTGGGATTACTCGGACACCAAGATTGGGCTATGGCCACGACCGCAGCAACGCTGCCGTTGCAGTATCATTTGTTCGAGTACATGCATGTTGGCTGCGGTTTCGATGCGACAGAGATGCACGCGCTCGTCGTTGAGCAATTGCAGCTTCATCTGTCGGCACTCTGACCGGCGGGCCAACCGACGCATCGCTTTGCGGCGCAGATCCTGTAGAAAGGCATCGATGGCAGCCCCGAAGTTCAGCCCCGTTGCAACAACTGACCGCGCTCGCGGCTACGAATCACCCGATCACGTCCCGGCGAACTGGATGCCGGATCGACCGGCCGAGATCGCGGGTTTCCAACCGTCCGGTCCACGGCGCGGTAATCACGGCCCCGACCAGGGGTTTGCATTGCGCATCGCTGCGCGGCTCTCTCCCCATATCCAGCTGCAGCCCGGCGAGCATCTCGACGATGCCGTTCGCGGTTGTCTCGGCATCGCGCTCGGGCGTTCCTCACTGTTCTCTCGCGCACCTGTCGTGCACGACGTCAGGCTGGCCTTCACGATCTGGGGCTACTTCGACGAGCAGCCTCCAACTGACCTGATCGAGCTGCGAACGAAGCTTTTTGCTGGCCTGCGACACGTTGCTCATCACTACACCGAGGCCCGCGTCGTTGCTGACATGGTGCCGGACGCAACACTGCAGTTGACGCCTGAGGTAGCTGCCGCGATGTACCCCGCGTCCTGGCGCGAACTCGTCGGCGCCTGACCGTAGCGGTCGCCATATGACCGCACTCTCCACGATCAGGCACCTTCGAGCCCCGGGTATCGATCTGCGTTCGACGCTGCAGATGATCGGGATCTATCGCAATGACCCGACCCACGCAATGGCAGCAACGAGCTTCGCGAAGGCGGTGCTCACCCCGCACGGTCCTGCAACAATGAGGCTGTCGTGGAACAGTTCCGGAGATATCACCGCTGAGGCGTGGGGCGACGGCGCTGAGTGGCTGCTCGATCGGGCGCCACACTGGGCAGGGCTCAACGACAACATTGCTGGGTTCATCCCGGGGTTGCATCCCCGAATCGAACAACTCTGGCAGACACACAGCACGACGCGCCTCGCTGCCGCGGGAGTGATCTGGCAAGAGCTCGTTCTCGTGCTGCTCGGTCAGCGGGTGACGACTGAAGAGGCGTCGAAGAGCTGGAATCGGATGTGTCGCACGTGGGGCGAGACTGCTCCTGGCCCGTGCGAACTGACACTGCCGCCGACGCCGAAGGTCGTTGCAGGTCTGTCGTACACCGACCTGCACGAAATCAACGTCGAACGGCGTCGGGCCGAAGCTATTCTGCTGGCAGCCAAGCGTGCCAGTCGGCTGGAAGAGGCAGCGACAATGTCGGTCGATAATGCACTCATTCGGTTGTCGGCGCTCCCCGGAGTCGGCATGTGGACCGCCACAGCAACAGTCCTCGCGTCGCACGGCGCTCCTGACGTGTTGGTGCTCCGGGACTACGGGTTGCCGACGCTCGTCAACTTCGCGTTCACCGGCGATGCGCGGCGACTCGACCCAGATCGCGGTGGCGACGAGATCATGCTGGCGCACCTCGCACCCTGGGCGGGGCATCGGCAGCGCATCATCCGCTTGCTGTTCGCCGCGGGGGTGTCGGCGCCGCGGCGTGCACCGCGTGCGTTCAATCCGGACATTCGCCAGCTCTGACTGCTGAGTGATGGGCCTCACCGACAGGGGCAGCTTCGCGATGATGCGCCGCTAAGTTTCGGGGCGTGCCCGAGACTTTTGACCCGTCCGTTCACCCGCACCGTCGGCGTAACGCTCTCACTGGTCAGTGGGTGATCGTGTCGCCGCAGCGCACCAAGCGTCCGTGGCAGGGCAAAACCGATGACGCGGCAATCGAGCGGCCTGGCGCCTACGACCCGAACTGTTACCTGTGCCCGGGCAACGAACGTGCCGGCGGACTGTCGAACCCGGACTATGCGTCGACGTTCGTATTCCAGAACGACTTCGCGGCGCTGCTCCCCGATATCCCGCTTCCAAGTGGCCCGGTCAGTTCAGGCAGCCCCATCAATGCAGGCAGCCCTGTCAGCCATGTTGGTGATGCACCGGGCGGGCTGTATCGGGCAGCGACCGGCGACGGCGAGTGTCGAGTCATCTGTTTCTCGCCGGATCATGGCAAGACACTGGCCACGATGGACTTGGCCGAGATTGGTGTCGTGATCGATCTCTGGAAGAGTCAGCTCGCTGAGTTACTCGATCGGTACGAATACGTGCAGATTTTCGAGACGCGCGGAGCGATCTCGGGGTCGTCGAATCCGCACCCGCACGGTCAGATTTGGGCATCGAACTTCCTGCCAGACGAGATCGCCGCAGAACTCGCCGAACAGCGTTCGTACCGGGCCCAGCACGGGAGTCATCTGCTCGTCGATTACGTGGAGAGCGAACTGGCGGCCGGTGACCGGATCATCCATGTCAACGACCACTGGGTTGTGGCGGTCCCGTACTGGGCCTACTGGCCGTACGAAACCATCGTGCTGCCACGCCGCCCTGTGGCATCGCTGCTCGATCTGACGGCGGACGAGGCAGAGGGTCTTGCCGACTCGCTCAAGACAATGCTGTCGGGCTTCGACCGGTTGTTCAATACGCCGTTCCCGTACTGCTCTGGTTGGCACACCGCGCCGCGGGGGCTCGAGGACGACTGGCAGCTGCACGCGCACTACTACCCTCCGCTGCTTCGTTCAGCCGACGTGGCCAAAATTCCGGCGAGCTACGAACTGCTCGCCAACCTCCAACGCGACCTCACACCAGAAACCGCTGCCGGCAATCTGCGCGCCGTCCTCTGACCTCGCCGGTCTTTCAGCTCTGTGGGCGAACTTTTGCGAGGGCTGCGAGGAATCGATCGTTCCACTCGGCGCTGGCAATGGTGACTCGCATACCGACATCGGGAAACGCACGCGTAACGACGCCATGGCGCTCGAGGTCGAAACCGAGTGCTGCAGCGTCACCGAGTACCGGAAGCCACACGAAGTTGCCCTGCGGGTCAGGGAGTTCCCAACCTGTCGAGCGCAGCGACTCCACGACCCGCGTCCGTTCACTGACCACTTCGGCGACCCGAACCCGCATCTCGTCGGCCGCGGCCAAGCTTGCTCGTGCGGCGCGCTGCGCGAGTTCGTTGATGGCAAATGGGACGAGCGTGCGGTCGATCATGCCGATCACATCGGGATGGCCAAGCGCATAGCCGATGCGCAGCCCGGCCAGGCCATGTGCCTTGCTGAAGGTTCGGGTGATCACCAGATTCGAGTGGTCGGCCAGCAGCGCGATTGAGTCGGTCACACGCTCGTCAGTGACGAACTCTGAGTACGCCTCGTCGAGGACCACCAGGCATCTTTCAGGGACGTTGCGGAGGAATTCGGCGATGTCGGCCGTCGGCACGATTGTGCCGGTCGGGTTATTCGGGTTCGTGACGAAAACGAGCTTCGTTTTGTCGGTGATTGCAGCCGCGAGCGCGACGAGGTCGAACGTTTCGTTGACCAGCGGGACCCGCACCTGCTCGGCTTCGACGAGCGCGGCGAACAGTGGATACGCCTCGAACGACGGCCAGCACATCGCTACCTGGTCGCCGGATCCGACGTAGCTGAGCAACAACTGTTGCAAGATGCCAGCTGAGCCAGCGCCGATCGTGACCTGCTCGGTGTCGACTCCGACAAACTGCGCGAGGTCTTCGCGCAGCGCAGTGGCGCCGTGGTCGGCGTACAAACCAATGTGTTCGATCCCGGCGCTGATCGCGCCAGCAACGGAGGGGAGCGGACCGTACGGAAGCTCATTCGATGCCATTTTGATTGCATCAGCAATCCCGTGTGCGGCAGCGGCGGCGGCTGCCGAACGGCCGGGCTTGTATCCGGGGAGAGCAGCAACGGCGGAGCGGGGGCGACCAGTCATCTGCCCATGATTCCAGACCGGTGACGCTGTGGCCTGATCCCTTGCTCTGAAAACTTCTCGCCTGACAGTTTCTTGTGCGCGGCTCAGAGTGGCAACATCTTGGACATGACGAAGGAGTCGATTGAACGCGGCGCACTCACATGGCAACCGGCATTGGACGCTTGGGAGAACAGCTCGCTCGCCGACTTTGCTGATCACGTTGTGGCGCTCGGTGGGCCTGCCTGTTCGGACTACATCGAATTGCTCGACTGGTCTCTCGGCGAACTGGGACCGTTCTGGGCTGCGGTGGCGAGTTGGCAGTGCATCCGCTGGCACGACGAGCCCAGCGCATCATTGGTCCACGGGAGCATGTCGGATGTGACCTGGTTTCCCGGCGGCACGCTTAACTACGCTGAACGTATGCTCGCCTGGGCGACCGAGCAGCCTGACGACACGGCGATCATCGAGTTGTCACAGAGCCGTGACCGTCGCGAGGTCACCTGGGCACAGCTGGTCGATCAGGTCGCACGTTGTCGGGCCGGCCTCGTCGAACGGGGCGTCGGCCGCGGCGATCGGGTGGTTGCGTTCAGCCCGAACATCTCTGAGACGTTGGTTGCGTTCCTGGCAACGGCGAGCCTTGGTGCAATTTGGAGTTCGTGTGCGCCCGAGTTTGGGGTGCGTGCAGTAACCGACCGCTGGGCACAGATCGAGCCGAAGGTGTTGATTGCCGTCGATGGCTACATGTACGGCACCAAGGGCATTGACCGCAGCGCGCATGTCGATCAGATCGCTGCAGCGCTTCCGTCCCTTGAGCACATCGTGCACATCGGTTACCTTCAACCCGAGGGCGAGCTCTCGAGTGATGCGCGTGTCTGCGCATGGGATGCTTTGCTCGCCAATCACGCGCCACTGGAGTTTGAGGCAGTTCCGTTCGATCACCCGCTGTACGTCCTGTTCTCGTCGGGCACGACGGGGCTGCCGAAACCGATTGTGCATGGCCACGGTGGCATTGCGCTCGAACATGCCAAGGCCTGGTCGTTGCATTACGGCCTGCAGCCGGGGGAGCGCGTGATGTGGTTCACGACGACCGGTTGGATGATGTGGAACTTCTTGATTTCGGGGCTGATCACCGGGTCGACGATTGTCCTGTTCGACGGTGATCCTGCCGCCCCTGACCTGTTGGCGCTGTGGCGTGTTGCAGCCGACGAGCAGGTCGATGTTCTTGGCGTGAGTGCGCCGTTCATCATGGCGTGTCGGAAAGAGGGCATCCGGCCGGGCGACCTTGTTGACCTGTCGAGCGTGCGCCATCTGGGTTCCACCGGGGCCCCGCTGCCGGTCGAAGGGTTCGAGTGGATTCCTGATGCGGTCGGGAGCCATATCCAGACTGGCTCGATGAGCGGCGGTACCGACGTATGCACGGCCTTCGTCGGCACGGCGCCGACCCTTCCCATCAGGGCGGGCGAGATTGGTGCCCGCATGCTGGGCTGCGACGTGCAGGCCTTTACGCCGACTGGTGATCAGTGCGCTCCGAACGAGACCGGTGAACTCGTGATCGTGGCGCCGATGCCGTCGATGCCGATTGGCCTCTGGGGTGACGAGTCGGGTGAGCGATACCGGAGCACGTACTTCGACACCTATCCGGGTGTCTGGCATCACGGCGACTGGATCACCTTTTTCGACGACGGTGCCTGCCAGATCACTGGCCGGTCCGATGCCACGTTGAACCGCGGTGGTGTTCGCCTCGGCACCGCGGACTTTTACGTCATTGTCGACTCGATGCCCGAGATTGCCGACAGTGCGGTCGTCCACCTTGAAGACAAGGACGGCGGGCCCGGCGAGTTGATCCTCTTGGTTGCAACTGCTGGCGGCCACGAACTCGACGATGACCTTGCCAACCGGATCAAGCGAGCGCTCCGGTCAGAACTTTCGCCACGTCACGTCCCCGACGAGATTGCGGCGCTGTCTGCTGTGCCGCGCACACTGTCGGGCAAGAAGCTCGAGGTGCCAATTAAGCGGATGTTGCTGGGCATGCCGGCAGACAAGGCAGCGTCACGCGATTCGCTCGCAAACCCCGAGGCACTCGATCATGTTGCGGCGTGGGTCGCTGCCCGTACTACTTGAGCGCCCCGCCGACACTTCTGGTCAGTGCAGGTCGGCACCCTCGCGTCGTGCGCGATTGCCGACGGCCTCGTTCAGGCCGGTGAGTGCAGGCCGGGTGGCTGGATTTTGGCCAGGTATTTGCTGTTGGAGTATCCGGTGTCGGTCCGCATGCGTTGGCGGAGGTCGTCGTAGTAGGTGCGGGGCGGGTTGAAGTAGATCTGCCCGGTGTCCATCCGCCCGCCGTCGGGATGGGAATACACCGCTGCCGGTTGCGGTGGCGGCCCGGTCGGCATGGTCGGTGCTGCACCTGATGCGGTGATGATCCGGCCGTGTTGGTTGCGGAATTCGAGGCCTTCAGGTTGGTCGGCGTTGCCGGTGATGTCGAGTCGGCCTCGGTGGTGCATTCGATGATGTTTGCTGCAGACGAGCAGCAAGTTGTCGGTGTCGGTGCCGCCGCCGTGCTCCCAATGGATCAGGTGGTGCACTTCGAGGCCGAGCGTGGCGTCACAGCCAGGGACCCGACACGCGCCGTGGTCGCGGTGTTCAATGACGGTGCGGGTGCGGGCGGGGACGACGTACTGGGCGCGCCCAACCGATACCGGCAGCCCGTTCTCGAGGAACACGGGGGTGACCGTGCCGTTGCAGGTGAGGTAGCGGCGGATCGCGTCAGGCACGTTCCAACCGGCGGCGTCGGTCATATCCCGCTCGTCGCTGTTGGAGGTGTCGGTGTTGATGAACAGGTTGACCCGGAACCGTGACCGGCGAGCCGGATCAGTGACCGAGTCGAGCGACCCTTGAGCCATTTCGACCAGCGCTTCGGCGAGCCCGGCACCGAAGTCGCCGCGCTGGAACAGCCGGTCACGGGCTTCATCGAGTGCAGCGTGCACGATCATCCCCGCATCAGCATCGAGGCGACCGGACAGGCGGAACGATCCGTCGTCGTCTTGCCACAGCGACACAAACTCCTCAACCGACGACCGCGTTTTGGAATCACCTGATTTCGCTGACCCGACCTCGGTGTCCGTGTCGGCTTCGTCCTTGGGTGTATCAACCGGGTCGGTATCGCCCGGCCCGGGAGCATCCGTGTCGGCATCGGGAACTTCGTGGCCTTCTTCGTCGAGCACGGGGAACGGATACTTCCGCAGCACCTGACGCAACTGGGTGACGGTCATCACGATCGCATAATCACGCGACTGCACGTCAGCCCATGCCGGCGCGTTCCGGGCAATCGCCGCCATCTGATCGAGTGACAGCTCACCGCGCCGGAACGCCTCGATCGAAGCAGGAAGCTCGGCGACTCGTTCGGCAATCGCCACAATCGAGCGGGCCATTGCCGGCGACATCCCAGCCCGCCACGCAACCCACGCCGACATCGACGTCATGCCCTCACCAGCCCACAACCGCGAATCGCCCAACAGGGCAACGACACAATCGACCAGCGCCGCATGCTGGGAGTTGAGCACACCAACGATGTCGTTCACCGCGATGTCGTTCACCGCGGTGTCGACCGAGATGACTTCGCACTCCAACTCAGCGGTCAACGACATGTTTAAGTATACAGGTGTTCGAATAAAATTTGATCCACGAACAAGTGTTTAATCCTTACAGCGCCCCAAATTGCGATCAACCTGACGGTTTCAGGGCGGAGGCCATTCCGCATCGACGACGCAGAGACGTATCTCGACGCGACGTCGAAGACTGTTGTCAAAGAGTCAGGGGGCTTCGAGGCTGAGTCGCTCGGCGCGCTGTAGGCCTGGCTGTTTGCGTGCTGCCTGGACGAGTGGGTGGACCCGCCGGCGCCACTCTGGCAGAAGGCCGTATGCGGCTTTGCCGGGGCAGGCCGTGTAGGTCATGTCGCGGTGACCGGAGATCGTCGGGGTCTCGATGAAACTGCCGGCTTTCCACCTGTCAGAGCCGCGCGAGATGAACTGTGCCCGCGCGTCCTTCCACGTACTGAGGTCGTAGCGGTGTGCGAGGTGGGCCAGGAGGCGGACGAGGCTGTTCTGCATCGCAACGGGCGGAGTGAAGTCAGTGAAGTCACCGAGCAGGCACACCAGCTGAGCGAAGCCTTGACTGCCACCCGAAGCTGACGCCTCGACCGGGCCGTCGAGTGACCCGGCGCGGCCTTCCCACACGGTGCCGTCTTGGCCAATGAAGAAGTTGTAGGCAACGTCGTTCCAGCGCTTCGCCGGCCCGGTATGGAATGCGTAGGCGACACGAATGAGGTCGCGTTGAGTCCCGCGGTAGTTGTTCGGAGAAGACGTGTGATGGACCAGCAGGAAGCGAACGTCTTCGACACCCATTGGGCCCTTCGGCGCCAGGTCGGCACCCCATGCATCTCGGGGCAGAATATTCAAACCCGGCGCAACAGTGACCGCAGCAGACAGCAGCGCTCCGCTCGCCTGTGTTGCTCCGCTCGCCTGTGTTGCAATGCCGAGCACTCCAGCGGTTCCGGCGGCAAGGCCACCGGCGATCAGCGCCCTCCGGCTGAGCGTTGATTTCGGAAAGTCGCCGTTGCATTGCCCGCACACATCGCACAGCGTAGATGACCCGGATTCTGCCCGTTACGGGAACGCCGAACTCGGAGTGGTTCTGCGCCGCATCGACTGCATCGCCCGCCGAATACGCTCAGCAGATCGTGCGGGTCGAACCATCACCCTGCGCTTCCGGTTTGACGCCTTCGCCAGGGCAACCCGGTCACACTCGCTGCCGTCACCAACCGCAGCCAGCGCGACGATCGAGAGCGTCGCAATCGCGCTGCTCGCTGCCGCGCTGACGATGATCGACGATGATCGACGAGCGGGGCCTGACATTGCTCGGTGCCTCGTTTGGCAATCCGGAGAACGAGTCGACAGTGCAAATGGCGCTCCTGCCCGACTAGCCCAAAGTTGGTTCTCGAAACGGACCGACTTGGTTCTGATTCCGAACTCACCTATGGTGAGGAGATGCCGGACACAGAGAACACCGCCGATCGAGCGTGCTCGATTCAGGCGAGCCTCGACGTGCTCGGTGATCGTTGGACCATTTTGATCATGCGAGACGCGTTTCGTGGAGTCAGACGGTTCGACGATTTCCGGCGTGACCTCGACATCGCTCGCCCGGTACTCACTGAACGCCTGAAAAGGCTGGTCGTGGCTGGTGTGCTCGAACGCCGTCTGTACTGCGAACGGCCTCCGCGGTACGAGTATCGGCTAACGCCGATGGGCGCTGCCCTGTCGCCGACCCTGGTTGCGCTGATGCGCTGGGGCGACGAATGGATTAACCACGACGAGCCGCCCACCGTGCTCGTGCACGAGGCATGCGGAGAACCGCTCGACCAGGCATTCGTGTGCTGGCACTGCGACGAGACCTTTACCCAGTCGGCTATTGCGAGCCGGCCCGGCAACACCGTTACCCACTGAGACCCACTGAGCCCCACTGAGACCTGTCCACTTTCTCCTGGAGACCACATGCATCATCCACTGTTGAACGAATCGCTACCCGATCTGCTCGCACTCGCCTCGGCCCGCCGTGACTCCAAGCTCGTGACGTACAGCCGGAAGGTCTTCATCCCGCTCACGCGGCTCTGCAACGATACGTGCGGGTACTGCACGTTCGCGCAGCCACCGGCGCGGGTAGAGAAGCTGTATCTCGACCCCGAAGACGTCTTGAAGATCGCCAAGCAGGGCGCTCGGCAAGGCTGTCACGAAGCGTTGTTTACGCTGGGGGAGCGGCCGGAAAACCGCTACGAAGTCGCCCGCGACTGGCTTCGCGAACGCGGTTACGACTCCACCGTGCACTACGTCGCTGAGATGGCGAAGTTGGTCCTCGCCGAAACCGGCCTCCTCCCGCACGCCAACTGCGGAGCGCTGACCAAAGCCGAACTTGAACAGCTGCGACCATTCAGCCCGAGCCAGGGGATGATGATCGAATCGATCAACCCCGACCTCGAAGCACACCGTGGCGCGCCTGACAAGGTGCCTGCGCGCCGCCTTGCCACTCTTGAGGCTGCGGGCGAACTGCAGATTCCGTTCACCACCGGCATCCTCATCGGGATCGGTGACACGCGCGCCGATCAGCTTGCCGGCCTCGAAGCAATTGCCGACAGCCATCGCCGCCACGGCCACGTGCAAGAAGTGATTGTGCAGAACTTCCTCCCGAAGCTGCGTACCGCAATGAAGGGCGTGCGGGCGTGCCCGAGCGACGACTACCTGTGGACGCTCGCAGCAGCCCGGCTGATCTTGCCTGCCGATGTGCACTTGCAGGCGCCGCCGAACCTGTCCGACGATTTCGGTGCCCTGGTCGATGCCGGCATTGACGATTGGGGCGGCGTTTCGCCAGTGACCGCCGACCATGTCAATCCCGAGCGGCCGTGGCCGGACCTCGATCGGCTCCGTGAGGTCACCGAGGCGAAGGGTCACGTGCTCGCGCCGCGGCTGACCGTGTACCCCGAGTTCGTTCGCGACCGCGTGCGCTGGCTCGACGAGGGCATGCACTTTCCGGTGATGGACCGCTCCGACTCGGAGTGGCTGGGCCGCGACGACCCGGGCCAGTTTTGGCCGGAGAAGACCACCGCTGCCGACACCGTTGCTGACGGTGCCGAGTTCGTGCTGGTCGGCCACCGTTCAACTGCCTGGTATTCAGGCGCTGACCATTCGCCGCCGGTCATTTTGTCCGACGACCCGGACCGGGAACGGACGATCTGCCCGACCGGCGCTGTTGCCGAGGTGCTCGACGGCATCGAGATGGGCCAAGAGCCGGGCCTTGATGAGATCGCCACGCTCTTCACGGCGCGCGGGCCCGAAGCGGTCGCGGTAATGGAACTTGCTGACCGTCGGCGCAAGGAGATCGTTGGCGACACGCTCACCTGGGTCGCGAACCGCAACATCAACTACACGAACGTGTGCACGTTCAAGTGCAAGTTCTGCGGCTTCTCGAAGGGCCCGCTGTCGCTCAACCTGCGCGGCACGCCGTACCTCCTCACGCTTGACGACATCGCTGAGCGCGCCAAGGAAGGCTGGGATGCTGGAGCCACCGAGGTCACACTGCAGGGTGGCATCCATCCGAACTTCGATGGCGATTACTACATCGACGTCACGCGTGCGGTCAAAGACGCCGTGCCTGACATGCATGTGCACGGCTTCACCGCCCTCGAGGTCACCGAAGGTGCCAAGCGCCTCGGCGAAGACCTCGTCACCTACCTCGGGCGGCTCAAAGAGGCCGGTCTCGCATCGTTGCCCGGTACTGCTGCCGAGATCCTCGACGACGAGATCCGGGCGATCCTGTGCCCCGACAAGATCAACACCGAAGAGTGGATGGATGCCCACCGGGCAGCGCACTCGATTGGTCTCCACTCGAATGTGACGATCATGTTCGGCTCCGTCGAAGAGCCGATCCACTGGGCCCGTCACATGGTCATCACGCGTGACCTGCAGAAAGAGAATGTGCGGCTGGGGCAGGTCGGGTTTACCGAATTCGTCGGCCTTCCGTTCGTGCATATGGCCTCGCCGATCTACCTGCAGCGCAAGGCGCGGCGCGGCCCGACGTTCCGCGAGAACGTGTTGATGCACTCGGTGGCCCGTCTGGCCTACGGCGAACTGATTCCGAACATCCAAGCCAGTTGGGTCAAGATCGGCCTGTCCGGAACACACCAGATGATGAACGCTGGCTGCAACGACCTCGGCGGGACCCTGATGGGCGAAAACATTTCACGTGCCGCCGGTGCAAGTCACGGCCAAGAGATGACGGTCCAAGACTTCACCAAGTTCGCCGAGTCGATCGAGCGGCCGGTCGAACAGCGCACCACCGGTTACGGGCGAGTGCTGGTGTGAGCGAGATGATCGAGTGCGTCGGCCCCGCCGGTGTCACACCCAGGTCTGACCTTGGCCCGAGCGTGACAGTTGAGCGCGTGGGCGACGCGCGACTACCGACAGACATCGACACGTTTCGCATTGTTTCGTATCGGGCCAGTGATGGCCACGAGCACGTCGCGCTCATTGCGGGCGACCCGACCGTGCCGTCGTCGCAACCGGTGCTGATCCGCCTGCACAGTGAATGCCTCACCGGCGACGTGCTTGGCTCAGCCAAGTGCGATTGCGGTCAACAACTCGACGAAGCGCGCCGCTCCATCTCGGCGGAGGCAGCTGCAGGGCGAGCCGGAGTGGTTGTTTACCTTCGAGGCCACGAAGGCCGTGGGATTGGGCTGGCAAACAAGATTCGGGCCTACGAGCTGCAAGACCAAGGCCTTGACACCGTCGACGCGAACACCGCACAGGGGCTTCCGGTCGATGCCCGGCAGTACGACATCGCTGCGGCGATCCTGCTTGATCTCGGCGTCAGGTCGGTCCGGTTGATCAGTAACAATCCAGCGAAGGCCCAGGGCCTCGAAGCGCACGGTGTCACTGTGGCCGAGATGGTGCCAATCGACGTCGCTCACACCGCCGAGAGCCGCGCCTACCTCGCCTCGAAACGAAAGCTTCTGAACCACCTCGGCTGATCCCGCCGACGGCCGTTCAGCGATCGATTTTATCGAGTGTGAGGTCGAGCCTGATGTCGTTGCCTAACTGGCGGGTGGCAACGAACCGTCCGCGTCGCAGGTCGGCCATCGTAGGTGCGCCATCGCCAACGAAAAGAGGATGCGCATCGTTTCCACCGAAGATCGCTGGGGCGACATACAGCACGTAGCGATCGATCAGGCCAGCATCGTGGAACTCGGATGCGACGTTGGCGCCGCCTTCTACCATTAACTGCAGCACACCGTCGGCGGCCAGCAGATCCAGGAGTTCGGGGATCGGGCCAACCCACTCGATGCAGGGGTGGACGTTGGCGTCAGCGGGCGCCGTTCCGAGCACGATGCGGCGGGGGCTCGGCCCCTCAACGAGGCGCACGTTGAGCGACGGGTTGTCGGCCCGAACGGTGCCGGCACCAACAAGGATCGCCTGGCTCTCGGCGCGCATCTGGTGCACGTCGGTGCGGGCTTCCTCGCCGGTGATCCATTCGCTACCGCCATCGGGTGCAGCCGTTCGGCCGTCCAAAGTCGGCGAGCTTGAGGACGACGTCGACTGGCCAGTTTTGCGGTGGTGCAGGTACGGCTCAAGTTGCACGGTGACCTCGGCCGACAGGGTGCCGACCACGACCTCGATGCCGGCATCCCGCAGTGCCTTGATGCCCTCGCCAGCGACCTGCTTGTCAGGGTCTTCGATACCAATGAGGACCCGAACAACACCCGCCTCGATGATTGCTGTGGTGCATGGCCCTGTTCGGCCTGCGTGACAGCACGGTTCGAGCGTGGTTGCCAGTGTGGCACCGGCAGCGTCACTGCCAGCAGCAGCCAACGCACCGATTTCGGCGTGTGCGCCGCCAGGCGGCTGCGTTGCGCCGACATGGACGGCGCCATCAGTTGTGAGCAGCGCGGCGCCGACCCAAGGGTTCGGAGCCGTCGTTGTCCGCACGGGCCATGCCGCGTCGATCGCGTGCTGCATCAATTGCTCGTCGGTTAGCGCGTTGAGAGCCACCTACCCATGTTGGCAGCGGAGGCAGTCCTGCACCAAGACCATCGCACGCGCAGTTCGCACGACCAGTTCGCACGACCAGTTCACATGACCAGTTCGGACGCGCGGTTCGGACGCGCGGTTCGCCAGCGACACGTGTGGCTTGAGAGACTCCCCTCATGAACGTCACCGAAGCGGTCAACCGACGCAAGTCCGTCCGTGCTTTCCTGCCGGAGCCAGTCAGTAACGAGACGATTGAGGAGCTGCTCACGAAGGCATCGCGCGCTCCGTCCGGTGGCAACGTGCAACCTTGGCGGATCTATGTGGTCAACGGCGAATCAATGACGCGATTCCGAGAGTTCCTCTCGACTCGAGAACCTGGAGTGCCGTCCTACGACATCTACCCGCCGAAGATGCCAGAGCCGTATCGGTCATCGAGATACAAAATTGGCGAGGACATGTACGCCTCGATCGGCGTGACCCGCGACGATAAGGCGGGGCGCTTCGAGCAGTTCGCAAAAAACCTCGATTTCTTCGGCGCACCTGCTGCAATCTTCTGCTTCGTTGACCGGATCATGGGCCCACCGCAGTGGAGCGATCTCGGCATGTTCCTGCAAACGTTCATGCTGGTTGCTCAAGAAGCCGGCCTCGACACGTGTCCGCAGGAGGCATGGTGCGTTCACGAGGCAGCGGTCAGTGAGTTCGTCGGTGCTCCTGACGAACAGCAGATCTTCTGTGGAGTCGCACTCGGCACCGTCGATGCAGATGCCCCGATCAATGGCGTCGAGAGCGCACGCGAACCGCTCGACGTGTTCGCGCGATTCGTTTGAGCGCGATTTGTCCGAGCCCGATTTGTCCGAGCCGGTCATCCTTCGATGTCGATGGTGAGCACGGCGTTTGCGTGAGCGTTGACCTGCTGGGTGTTCAAAAAACCGCCTGGTAGTTCAACAATAAACTCCACCGCGTTGCTGTCTTTTTGCAGCTCGTTCTTTGCCCAGGTCGCAGCAATGTCGGGTAAACACCGCGTCCGCTGCATCAGTCGGCGAGACCGAATGCTGTGAGCTCGCGGTGCCGAGCCCGGATTCGACCATCTCTGTAGGTCGAGGGGATGATCAAGTTCGCGTCCTGGTGGTACGAGATCGTGATGTCGGGCCGGAACGGTGGTGGTGGCCAGAGCCTTCGTCGTTGACGGTGTTGCTCATCGCAGAAGTCGGTACTTCTGGCTGCGAATCGGCTACTGGCACCTGCCAGGCTGATTGCATGGCGATTGATTTCTCCCTCAGCCCCGAACTCGAAGCGATCCGCATGCAAGTTCGCACCTTCGTCACCGATGTGATCAAGCCCGAAGAGCACCGGATCGAAGGCAAGGACGCCGAGGGCAACAAGGTCGGTGAGCCACTCGGTGGAAACGATCGAATCGCCGCGCTCGTCGGCTTGCGCAAACAGGCGTTCAAGGCCGGCATCTGGTTGCCGCACATGCCACAGGAGTGGGGCGGCATGGGGCTCGGCCATGTCGAACTCGCCATGGTCCAGGCCGAGGCGGCGAAGTCGTACTACGGACCGTGGGTCTTCAACTGCCAGGCGCCAGACGAGGGAAATATGCACACACTGCTGCACTGGGGCACCGACCAGCAGAAAGAGAAGTACCTCAAGCCACTCTGTGCCGGCACGGTGCGCGGATCGTGCTTTGCAATGACCGAGCCCGAGGTCGCAGGATCCGATCCGACACTCATCCAGACAAAGGCGTACCAAGACGGCGATGAATGGGTCATCAACGGCCACAAGTGGTTCATCTCCGGCGCACGCCGAGCCCAGTTTGCGATCCTGGTGTGCCGCACCGAAGAGAACCCCGACATCCCGCAGGCCGCGAACTCGGCGTTCATTATCGATCTGCCTCACGAGGGGTGGAACGACGTTCGCGAAGTCGAAACCATGCACGGCGGCACGGGGCACTCTGAGATCGTGATCACCGACCTGCGCGTGCACAACGATCAGATGCTTGGTGGTCGCGGGCAGGGCCACCTGCTCGGCCAGTACCGGCTCGGCCCGGCCCGACTCGCGCACTGCATGCGTTGGATCGCTCAGGCCGAAACAGCACTCGACATGATGGTCGACCGGTCACTCAACCGGTACTCGCACGGATCGCTGCTCGCTGAGAAGCAGGGCATCCAATGGATGATTGCCGACAGCTCGATGGAGATCTACCAGGCGAAGCTGATGGTCCTACACGCTGCCTACAAGATCGACAACAAGGAAGACTTCAAAGCCGAGGTCTCGATGTCCAAGCACTTCGTTGCGAACATGTTGGGCCGCGTTATCGACCGATCAATCCAGGTCCACGGTGCGCTCGGCTACTCGACCGACACGCCGTTGGCGCACATGTACCAGCACGCCCGTTGGGCCCGCTTCGCCGACGGTGCCGACGAGGTCCACCAGATGCGCATTGCCCAACGCACGATTGCGGCCTACACCGATGAGGGTTCGACGCGCCGAGCCACCGGCAACCTGCCGATTTAGGCCAGTATCAGACGGTGTCGCTCAGGCGGCTCGCAGGTGGTGCTGGGCTGTTGCCATTGCGTCGACTTGGCCGGCTGCGATGTCGACATCGGCCTCGTCACGCTTGCGTCTTGCAGCCGCTGCGCCATGATCAGCGGCGTCGGAGCACGAAGACGGTCGACATGCTGCCGAGGCCTTTGATGTGGATGCCGTGCTCGGCGAATTCTTGCTCGGCGAGGCCGGACGAAACAACGTCGGTCAACGCGTCGGTGAACTCGGGAACTTTGAGCGCGTGGTCGTTGTAGGAAAAGACCAGGCGGCCATCGGTCGCGAGTGCTTCCAGTGCGAGGCGAAGCAGCGAAGCGGGGGCTGCCCCAAGACCGATCACGCCGACTGCGGCAATGGCGGCGTAGGTGCCCAAGGCGAACGGGAACGGGTTCTCGATATCGGTGACCCAGGTGTCGCGATATATGCCAGCTACTCGGGCGACGTCGAGCATCTCGACGTTCACATCCGTGCCCGCAAGATTGGTGAACCCGGCTGCAGCGAGTGCAGCTCCGGACAACCCGGTTCCGCAACCGATGTCGACAACAGCAGCGTCGGATGCAATGAAACGGCGCAGCGCATCTGCGCAGCGCTGCGGTGTTTGGTAGCCCTGGCGAGTCAGTTCGTCGTCGTAGCTCGCCGCCCACCTCGTGTAATACGCGTCGGTGTCGGCCTGCGTGGCTAAGTCGTACACATTTTGGAGGTAGTTGCCAGCGCTGTTTGTGCTGTCATTTGTGCTGTCATTTGTGCTGGCAGTATCGCTCATCGCTGGCTCACGGCTCGGCGATGATGGCGTGCTGTTTGAGTTCGGCGAGATCGAGGTATTCCAGCGTGCTGACATGGGTCGACTCGAGGACGACGTCGCACGCCTGGCCGGCGTCGAAGGCTTCTTTCCAGCGCATCGCGCAGACGCACCACTGGTCGCCGGGGGCCAGACCGGCGAAGCCATATTGCGGCATCGGAGTGCTGAGGTCGTTGCCCTGCGACGCCGAGTAGGCAAGGAAGCCGGCGGTGACACGGCAACACACCGTGTGCATGCCAGGGTCGTCGCCGCGGTTCTCGCAACAGCCGTTGCGGTAGTAGCCGGTCATTGGGTCGTAGGAACACGGCATCAGATCGGTACCGAGGACGTTCATCTGCTGCATCTTCGGAGTCTGGCATCCAAACGCACGCGAAACGAGTGGAGGATCTTGAAACACAGTTCCACGGCAGCAACTACGGTCATCGACATGGGGTCATCAGCGGACAAACTCGACTCGCTCGCCGCTGCTGCTCGTCGCTGGTATCGCGACGACCCGCTCGCCGATTGCTTCATGGCGGAATACCACCGTGACGTCCCGATCGACGACGTCGAAGATCGTGACCTCGGCGATGTGGTGAGTGTTGCTGCGGCTCATCTCGAACTCGGTCGACACCGTGCAGCAGGACAGACGCTCGTCCAGGCAATCGTGCCGCCGGCACAAACCCAGGCGTCGGGCAGTGCCGTACTCCTTTTCGTCACCGACGACATTCCGTTTCTCGTCGACACGGTCCGAATGGTGCTCGATCGTCGATCCCTCGGGATCGAGCTATTAGTCCTCCCAATGCTGTCGATTGTTCGAAATGTCGATGACGAGTTGGTCGAGGTGGTCGACAGGGGCGCTGCTCGGCCGCCCGGGACCCAGGTGGAAGCGTGGACGCAGATCAGGCTGAACGGCTGCCCTGCCGACCTTCTGTCGGATGTCGAAGACGAAGTCACGGCCGCCATTGCCGACGTGGTCCGGATCGTCACCGACTTCTCCGAGATGCGTGAACGGCTCCTGAGCGTTAGTGCAGACAATGCGCTCGTTGCCTGGTTGGCCAATCAGCACTTTGTGCTGCTCGGTGCAGCATCGTACGAGCGGCGCGTCGACGCAGTCGGCGAGGTGAGCCTGCACTTGGCGGTCGGCTCCGAACTCGGTGAGTACCGCCCCGACACCCGGCTTGATGTAACAGCAGTCGGGCCACCGTCGAAGGCCGGCGATGTCAACGCCGAGCCCGTGGTCATTGCCCGGACGGAGGCGCTTTCGACTATCCATCGATCGGCCCGCCTCACGAGCCTTGCCATCCGTCGGACCGCGGACGACACGGTGATCGAAGAGCGATTCATCGGCCTGCTCGGGAGTGGCGCATATCGGGAAAGCGTGTTTGCGATCCCGGTGTTACAAGACCGGGCGACCGCACTTCTCGAACTGTCCGGGGCAGCGGCGATCAGCCACACGGGCCGAGCGATCAAGAACGTGGTCGAAACCTTGCCGCGCGATGTTGTCTTCGAGCTGGGCCAGCATCAGCTGGCGAGTCTGGTGATCGACATCGTTGGCCTGCAGGAACGTTCGATTGTTCGTGTCTTTGATGTTGCCGAGCCGGTGGGCTCGTTCAGCACCGTGTTTGTGTACCTCCCGCAGTCTCGTTTCGTTGCCGGTCTGCAGAATGACGTCGCTGACCTTGTGGCTGAGCATTACGGCGGCGACGTGCGCGACGTCGAGACACTGGTCGGCGCGAGTTCGCTCGCCCGCATTTCGATGACGGTCCGCACGAGCGGGCCGGTCGACCTCGATCGACTTGCTGAGATCATCGATGGTGCAACCGCATCGTGGGATGACCGGGCGCGTCTTGCGCTTGCGGCTCGGGTCGGGGCGCAGCGCGCTCGAGACGTGCTCGACCTCGTGGGCGAGGGCATTGAGCGCGACTACCGCGCCCGGGTCGATCCGGCGTGTGCTGTCGAGGACCTGTTGCGTGTCGCCTCGCTTATCGAGCGGCAAGACGAATATGTCGCCACCTCGATGAGTCGATCGACCGACGCGGCGACAGGGGAGTGGCGTTTTAAGGTGTTCCGACGCGACCACGCATCGACGATTGCCGAACTCGTCCCGCAGCTCGCCCACCTCGGGCTCCACGCAGTCGAAGAGCACCCGAGCGAATTCGTCATCGGAGACGACACGGTGCGTCTGTATGACATCGGAGTCCGTCTGGATAGCGGCCTCGAACCCACCGATCGACAGATCTCCGAGGCACAACTCGGATTCCGGGCGCTACTCCAGGGTGATGTGGAGGCCGATGGGCTGAATTGCTTGGTGCTCGCTGCGGGCGTCACGATTCGACAGGTGGCGATATTGCGGACCTACTCCCGCTACCTCCAGCAGGCCGGCTTTCCCTTCAGCCAGAAGTACATCGAGGAAGTGTTGGTCCGCCTTGCGCCGATCACCAGCGGGCTGCTCGACCTGTTCGCCGCGCGCTTCGACCCTGCGAGCGAGCCCAGCCCGACCGAGACGGCAGTCGTCGCGAACGCACTGCGCGCCGACGTCTTGGGACGTCTTGAACGGGTGCCATCGCTTGATGACGATCGCATCTGTCGCGCCGTGCTGGTGCTGATCGACGCAACCACGCGAACGAATGCCTACCGCCTTCGCCCTGATGGAGGGCTGGCCGAAGAGATCGCCATCAAACTCGATGCGAAGTCAGTCGGATTCCTGCCAGAGCCCCGCCCGATGTTTGAAATATTCGTGTGTTCGCCGCGCGTTGAAGGCGTCCATTTGCGTGCTGGCGCGGTGTCGCGAGGTGGCTTGCGCTGGAGTGACCGTCGCGAAGATTTCCGGACCGAGGTACTCGGGCTGGTGAAGGCCCAAATGGTCAAGAACGCAGTGATCGTTCCGGTCGGGGCCAAGGGCGGTTTCGTCATCAAGCAGGGCGCTGCATCGCCGTTGGACCGCGATGCAGTCCGTGCCGAAGGGGTGGATCGGTACCAACGCTTCATCCGATCGTTACTTGACGTCACCGACAACCTCGTCGCCCGAGACGGAGGTGCGACGAGTGTCGTACACCCGCCAGGCTGTGTCATCTACGACAACGATGACCCCTACCTCGTCGTCGCCGCAGACAAGGGCACGGCGACGTTTAGCGATATCGCCAACGCTCTGGCCGACGACTATGGCTTCTGGCTCGGTGATGCGTTCGCATCCGGCGGCAGCAACGGTTACGACCACAAAGTAATGGGCATCACGGCGCGCGGTGCGTGGGAGAGCGTGCGGCGTCATGCCCGGGTCATGGGCAAAGACGTCGAGACGGACACGCTCACCGCTGTCGGGGTCGGCGATATGTCGGGTGACGTGTTTGGCAACGGGATGTTGTTGTCGACGCACCTCGAACTGGTCGCAGCGTTCGACCATCGCGACATCTTCCTCGACCCCACCCCGAACGCTGCGGTTTCCTTTGTTGAACGGCAACGGTTGTTCGAGCTGTCGCGATCGAGTTGGGCCGACTACGACACGCAGCTGATCTCGGAGGGCGGTGGCGTGTATTCCCGCTCGCTCAAGTCGATTCCGATTTCAGATCAGGTCCGAACCGCGCTCGGCCTTGCTGACGAGATCACCGAACTGGCACCAAATTCGCTGCTGTCTGCCATCCTCCAAGCCCCGGTTGAGCTGTTGTGGAACGGCGGTATTGGTACCTACGTGAAGGCGAGCACCGAGTCGCACGAGTCGGTCGGGGACCGGGCGAACGATGCAATCCGAGTCGACGGCGCTGATCTGCGCTGCAGTATTGTTGGTGAAGGTGGCAACCTGGGGCTCACCCAGCTCGGTCGGGTCGAGTACGCAATGGCCGGCGGATTGATCTACACCGATGCCATCGACAACTCTGCCGGCGTCGATTGCAGCGACCACGAGGTGAACATCAAGATCGCGCTCGCCGGCCTGGTCGCCAGTGGCGACCTCTCGGACGTCGATCGGAACGCCCTGCTTGAAGAGATGACCGACGAGGTCGCCGAACTGGTGCTTGACGACAACCGTGCACAAACGCTTGCGTTGATGATCGCGCGCACACAGTCGTTGACGATGGTCAACGTGCATGCCCGCTACCTGGAGACCCTCGAAGAGGAGGGACACATCGACCGGGCACTCGAAGCGCTTCCCAACGACAAGCAAATCGCAGAACGCCAGAGTGCAGGAAGTGGGCTTCGAGCCCCTGAGTTCGCAGTCTTGATTGCGTCGACAAAAAACGCCGACATTGGGCAGGTCATCGCCAGCGACCTTCCCGATGAGGCCATCCTCGAAGACGACCTTTTCGGGTACTTCCCCCGTCCGCTCCGCGAGCGGTTCCCCGAGGCGATCCGCACCCATCGGCTCCGTCGCGAGATCATTGCCACCGGCCTGGTCAACAATATGGTGAACCTTGCGGGCATCTCGTTCGATCATCGAATGACCGAGCAATCAGGCGCATCGGTTGCCGATGTCGCCCGAGCATTTGTTGCATCCCGGAACATCCTTGGTTTCAACGATCTGTGGCGGGAGGTCGATGCGCTCGGCAGCTCGGTTGACCTCGATGTGCAGATCGAACTCTTCTTGGACGTCCGGCGCATGGCAGAACGAGCGGCAACGTGGCTGCTCCGGCGGCGGCACTCACCCATTGATATTGCTGCGGCGATCGATACCTTTTCGGCAGGCTTCGCCTTCTTGAGCGAGTCGCTCGACGACGTGGCCGGTGGGCGTGTGGCCACCGAGATCCGGTCCGCCCGAGAAGAGCGGATTGCCGCAAAAGTACCTGCCGCGTTGGCTGCGCGGTCGGCGCGCTGGCCGTGGCTGCACACGAGCTTCGACATCATCGAGATCGCCCATACGGAGTCGTGCAACGTGGCCGACGCGGGTGCGGCCTACTGGTCGGTTTTCGAATCGTTTGAGGTCGGCTGGCTGTGGGATGGCATCGGTGCGCTGCCGCGTTCTGATCGCTGGCAGACGCAGGCCCGCGCGTCGCTCCGTGACGACCTGATGACGGTCCTTGCAGATCTCACAGCACACGTGATCCGCACGGCCAACGGCTCGCCAGATGAATGGATCGAGGCCAATCATTCGGCCTACACCCGGATGATCGACATGGAGACCGAGATTCGTCGGGCCGAATCGTTCGATCTCACGACGCTGTCGGTCGCACTCCGCCAACTCCGCAACCTCACGGTCAACGCAACGCGCTGAACGTTGCTCGTCGGCGTGGCCGACAGTGTTGAAACGGCCGAGATTTTCCGAAAGGGAGAGGAACGAGCACTCAGTTCACCGCAGCCTTGCCAGGGTCAGCAGAGTCGTCGGTGGTGAAAGGTTGTGCGAGATGGTCGATCCACGACACCGTCGACGGATAGCGTCGAATAGGTAATGACCTCTCAACCTCGCTTTCGATTCGCACCCTCGCCGACCGGCTTCTTTCATGTCGGCGGCGCCCGTACGGCGCTGATGAACTGGGCACTCGCCCGGCGCCTCGAAGGCACGTTTGTTCTTCGCATCGAAGATACCGATGAGGCACGTAACCAGCCCCAGTGGATTCAGGGCATCATCGATGCTCTGGCGTGGATCGGCATCGACGAGAGCGACCCGCATTTCGAGGGTCCGCACTTCCAAAGCGCGAACGCCGAAGCGCACGTTGCAGCAGCTCACCGCCTCTTCGAGTCGGGTGCGGCGTACTACTGCGATCTGACCGGCCAAGAGGTGCAGGACCGAGCGAAAGAGCTCGGGATTACCGGTTACGACGGCCACTCGCGAGACCGCGGGCTTGAGGCTGGGCCTGGCCGCGTGCTGCGTTTCCGAGTGCCCGAAGGTCGCACAATCGTCCAAGACCTTGTGCGCGGCGACGTCGACTTTGACAACGCGACGATCGAGGACTTCGTGCTCCTGCGCGGTAACGGCGCCCCGATGTTCCTACTCGCCAATGTCGTCGACGACATTGAGATGGCGATCAGCCACGTGGTTCGTGCCGAAGAGCACCTGCCGAATACGCCAAAGCAGCAGATGCTGTGGGATGCGCTCGGTCACGCTCCGCCGGTGTGGGCCCACGTGCCGGTGCTCGTCAACGAGCAGCGCAAGAAGCTGTCGAAACGTCGCGACAAGGTCGCGCTTGAGCAGTATCGCGACGACGGCATCCTTGCCGATGCAATGGTCAACTACCTGATGACGCTCGGCTGGACGCCGCCCGGTGCCGAGGAGGCCGGTAGCGAGATCGTCACGTGGAGCCAGATCGAGGCCGACTTCGCGCTCGAAGACGTCAACCTGTCGCCTGCCTTCTTCGACGTGAAGAAGTTGACGGCGTTCAATAAGCAGTACATCAAAAACATGGACCCTGTCGAGTACCTTGCGGCAGCGTCTGCGCAGCTACCGCCCGAGTGGGATCGTGCACGCTTCGCCGCCATTGCACCGCACATCCAAGAGCGCCTCGAGCGGCTGACCGATGTGCCGGGAACCGTCGACTTCCTGTTTTGGGCCCAGGGTGATGACGCTGCTCCGATCGCCTACGAAGAGGCGTCATGGGCCAAGGCGACTGCTCCCGAATGGTCTGGGCAGCTCTTGAGTAATGTCATTGACACATACAACGACCTGGCTTCGTGGGATCATGAGTCATTGAAAGCTGCGATCGAGGACGTGATGGTGCGCTTCGAAGTGAAGCTTGGCAAGGCGCAGGCGCTCCCACGTGTTGCGGTGACCGGTCGGGCTGTTGGCCCGCCGCTGTTCGAGTCGTTCGAAGCGCTCGGCCGCGACGAAACGCTGCGGCGGCTGCGTGTCGCCCTCGGTCAGCTCGGGAGCTGAAGGCCCCCAAGATGCCAGGTGCGCTGACAGAGCAGCGCGATGCCACGCCTGTGAGTCCGCTCGCTCGGCGCCGCTTGCGACGGAGTGGTCAGATGCTGTTTGCGGCGAGCCTGGGTTGCGTCGCGCTGCTCGGCTACTTCCTGGTCTCGTTCTTCCAGGTGTACGCGACCGGCAGGGATGATCAAGTCCGCTCGGTCGACGCGATCGTGGTGATGGGAGCGGCCCAGTACGACGGCCGCCCGTCACCTCAACTGGCAGCCCGCCTCGACCACGTTGCCGAACTCTGGCCACAAGGGTTCGCACCGGTCGTCGTCGTCACCGGTGGCAATCAGGCGGGTGACCGGTTCACCGAAGCCGAAGCCTCGACCACGTATCTTGTGGAACGAGGAGTTCCCGAGGCGTCGATTGTGCTTGAAGACCGCGGTACGACGTCGTTCGAATCCCTGGAGCGCGTGGCTCACCTCCTCGCCGAGAGTACGGGGAGCAACGACAGCAGCGTGTTGGTGGTCACCGACCCGTATCACTCGCTCCGCTCGCGCCTTATCGCCGACGAAGTCGGCATGACTGCCTATGTGTCGCCGACGACCACGTCGGTGGTGACCGGCGTTGGATCATTTGAGCGTCACTTCTGGGAAGCTGGCGGCGTCGCGATCGGTCGTGTGATGGGCTTCGGGCGGCTGAGCGAACTCACCGACTGATCGGTGCCGGAACCGGGTCTTCGAAATCGACGGTGGTCGGTGGAGCCGACCGCCGATATGCTCCCGTCTGCATCGTGCGGTGAGTGTGAATAACGCTCGTCGGGCAAGCACCCTGGGGTGTGGTGTAATTGGCAACACGGCAGTTTCTGGTTCTGTTATTAGGGGTTCGATTCCCTTCACCCCAACGTTTCGCTCGGACTTTCGTGCCGAGTGAATCACTGTGCAACGGCGATATCGTCGTCGTTCGCAACAGGTCCCGTTCGTCTAGCGGCCTAGGACTCCACCCTCTCAAGGTGGCGGCACGGGTTCGAATCCCGTACGGGATACCAACACAACCCCCCAGTCACCATATTTAACACATGTGTTTTTTGCCTGCTCTGGAGGCGCCGTATTTGACTTCGTCGGGTTGGTCCCCACGAGTAACTGAGCACAGCGCATGTGAGACGTGTGATCCAGCCCTCTGGAGCGCTGACGGGCTGGCCGCGAGACGTTGCGCTGATCGACGTTTGCCGGTCAGCGCAAAAATCAGTCGATCGATCAGTTGCCGATCGGCTTCTTATCTTGCTGCTTGGACTTTTTGGCTTCCCGCTTCTCTTTGAGGCTCTTGCCTGGCTTCTTGCCGTCGCGTCGCTGTGGTGATTTGACCATTGGTAGCTCCTCTGTTGTCGAACGGGTGGTGACCTGACCAGGTGATCGATGGTTCCGAAAAAACATGACCTCGCACGATCACCGAGCGGCGCCGTTGTTTTGCAACGTATCACCCCGCCAGATCGAGCGGTTTCGCGGTTTGGCCGACGGTGGAGCAACATTGTCGCCGGGGCGCGACCGATCTGCGAGGTGTGCCAATTGGCGTACCCATCGGTAACTTCGAGCACCCGTCTGAGGTGGGGCGACATGACGGCTACGTTCAATCTTGTGGCAAATGTTTCTACACTTGTTTTGGCGAGCACGCAGTCCGAAATCGTCGCCGGCTGGCGGGGCTCTGTGGCTCCCGCTCTCTCGGTGAACGACCTCACGGCGGTCATCGAGCAGATACGTGAACGCGCCTACATCGTTGTTGACCCCATCACAGGCCAGCACGGTGTTGCTACCGGAGGCGGGCTCGTCGACGAGAAGTCAGCTGGGGCCTGGCCCGTCATTGCGGTCCTGCCGGCGATGTACCCAGAGTGGCTGGGTGATCGCAGCTTCAACGAAGTGCACGGGACCCGATTCCCTTACGTCACCGGAGCGATGGCCAACGGGATTGCAACAACGCAGCTCGTGATCGCAATGGCACGCACCGGCTGCCTTGGCTTCTTCGGCGCAGCTGGCCTTCAACGCCATGTGGTCGCCGCAGCGATCGAGGAACTCCATGATGCGCTCGGGCACACCGGTTTGCCGTGGGGCTGCAACCTCATCCACTCACCGCAAGAGCCAGCGCTCGAAGAGGCCGTTGCCGATCTCTACATCGAGCGCGGCGTTCGCAGAGTGTCGGCCGCCGCCTACATGTCATTGACGCCTGCGATCGTGCGGTACGCGTACAGCGGCATTCACATCGACGAAGACGGCAACGTCCAGCGCCCGAATATGGTGTTCGCCAAGATCTCACGCCCCGAGGTCGCTCGACACTTCGTCCATCCGGCCCCCGAGGCGATGCTCACAGCACTCGTAAGTAAAGGACAGCTCACTGCCGCCGAAGCGGCGCTCGCCGCGTCGTTGCCGGTCGCTGAAGACATCACGATCGAAAGCGACAGCGGCGGCCACACCGACAACCGTCCACTCGCACCGCTGTTCGCCACGATCCAAGCAGTCCGCGACGAGGCCGTTGCACAACACCGCTATACCCGGCCTGTTCGCCTCGGGGCTGCTGGCGGCATCGGCACGCCGCAGGCCGCAGCGGCAGCATTTGCACTCGGCGCCTCGTACGTCCTCACCGGCACGATCAATGAAGCATGCGTCGAGTCGGGCCTGTCGGATGAGGGCAAGCAAATGCTTGCAGCAGCCGACATCGCCGATATCGCTATGGCACCCGCCGCCGACATGTTTGAGATGGGCGTCGAACTCCAAGTGCTGAAACGCGGCACGATGTTCGCGCCGCGGGCCAAGAAGCTGTACTCGCTTTACACCACGTACCCGAGCCTCGATGCGATTCCCGATACGGAGCGGATCGAGGTCGAGCAGAAAATCCTCGGCGCCACGTTCGACGAGTGCTGGGAAACAACCAAGGCATTCTGGAACGACCGCGAACCAGCCCAGGTTGTCGAAGCCGAGCAGAACCCACGCCACAAAATGGCGCTCACCTTCCGTAGCTACCTCGGTTTGTCGAGCCGGTGGTCAATTGAAGGGGCCACAGACCGTCGCCTCGACTACCAGATCTGGTGTGGGCCGGCCATGGGCGCTTTCAACGCCTGGACAGCTGGCACCTTCTTGGCCGATCCAGCCAACCGTCAGGCTGCACAAGTCGCTCGCAACATGCTCGAAGGTGCCGCCGTTGTCACCCGAGCCCAACAACTCCGCACCTATGGCGTGCCGGTTCCGGCGGCGGCTTTCGACTACCGCCCCCGCCCATTGCACATCGGCAACGAACTCTGATTGTCCCGAACAGCGAACCAACCCAGAACCATGCAGGACGCACCCATGTCTGAACATTCACGATCGAACCGACCACCCGTTGCCATCGTTGGCGTCTCGGCGCTCTTCCCAGGTTCCGTCGACTCGACCGGCTTCTGGAACGACATCCTGGCCGGCACCGACCGGATGACCGATGTGCCGCCGAGTCATTGGCTGATCGAGGACCACTTCGACGCTGACCCATTGGTCCCGGACCGCACCTACGGCCGCCGTGGTGGCTTTCTCGACCCCGTCGATTTCGACGCGATGGCCTTTGGTGTTCCGCCGAGCGTGGTGCCATCCACCGACACGGCACAGCTGCTCGCACTGATTGTTGCCCAACGCGTCCTCGACGACGCGGTGCGCGGCCAGTTCAGCGAACTCGACCGGACCCGTGCGTCGGTCATCCTCGGCGTTACCTCTGGCCAGGAACTCTTTGGTGCAATGGCGAGTCGAATGAGCCGCCCGATGTGGTTGCAGGGCATGCGCCGCGCCGGCATTGCCGAAGACGTCGCATTGGAAGCCTGCGACCGGATTCTCGCGCTGCATCCCGAGTGGACCGAGAGCACGTTCCCAGGTCTCCTCGGCAACGTCGTCGCCGGCCGAATCGCAAACCGTCTCGACTTGGGCGGCACGAACTGCGTCACTGACGCTGCGTGCGCGTCGTCGTTCTCGGCCATCTCGATGGGCGTCAACGAGCTGTACCTCGGTGACAGTGACCTCGTCATCGCCGGCGGTGTCGACACCATGAATGACATCTTCATGTACATGTGCTTTTCGAAGACACCTGCGCTGTCGAAGTCCGAAGATATCCGGCCGTTCTCTGATCAGGCTGACGGCACCATGCTCGGCGAAGGCATCGGCATGGTCGCGCTCAAGCGACTCGAAGACGCCGAGCGCGACGGCAATGACATCTATTGCATTGTCAACGGCATTGGCGCAAGCTCTGACGGACGGTCGAAAAGCGTTTACGCGCCTGTGTCGGAAGGCCAGGCGCGAGCCCTCGACAACGCTTACAGCAAAGCTGGTTACGGGCCCGACACGGTGGAGTTGATCGAAGCACACGGAACGGGAACGGTGGCGGGCGACGCTGCCGAATTTGGCGGTCTCCAGCTGGCCTTTGATGCGTCGGATCGCATGGATCGTCAGTGGTGTGCACTTGGAACGGTCAAGAGCCAGATCGGACACACCAAGGCCGCAGCCGGCGCCGCTGGCTTGTTCAAGGTTGTGATGGCGCTCCATCACAAAGTGCTGCCGCAGACTGCCAAGATCGACAAGCCAAACCCGAAGCTCGACCTTGAGAACTCGCCGTTCCACCTGA
The DNA here is from genome assembly GCA_905182555.1 of uncultured Ilumatobacter sp. GTDB lineage: Bacteria > Actinomycetota > Acidimicrobiia > Acidimicrobiales > Ilumatobacteraceae > Ilumatobacter_A. The sequence goes on from CAJJBX010000002.1 coordinate 30,703, forward strand.
ACACCACGACACGGCCGTGGGTGCGTGGCTCCGACCACGAACGCCGTGGCTCGGTCAGCTCGTTCGGATTCGGTGGATCCAACTTCCACATTGCCCTGTCTGAGTACACCGGGTCGGGCGCGCATGCGCCGCGGTTACGCAGTAGCGACGTCGAGATGGTGGTGCTCTGTGGTGCTGACGCGGCCGACGTCTCCGCGCAGGCAGCACAAATGTTGAGTGACCTCGTCGACGGCCAACTGGCCTTCCTTGCACAGACAACGCAGGGCGCGTACGACGCGTCGAAGCCCGCCAGGTTGGCCGTGATTGCCACCGACGAAGACGATCTGGCAAGCAAGCTCGCCCAGGCAGTCGACAGCGTCACAAAAGCGCCCGGCACCGCGTTTTCGACACCTACTGGCGTGCACTACGGCGTGGGTGGCCAGAGTGGCGATGTCGCATTCCTTTTCCCTGGCCAGGGAAGTCAGTACGTCGGCATGGGCGCCGACCTGGCCATGAATTTTGCTGAGGCGATGACTGCGTGGGACCTCGCTGCCGACCAGGCTTGGGACGAAAAGACGCTCCACGAGGTCGTCTTTCCGATCACCTCGTTCGAAGACGGCGCAGCGAGCGTCAACCAGGCCCTCCTCACCGCAACACACTGGGCGCAGCCTGCCATTGGCACAATGAGCCTCAGCTTGTTGCGGGTGCTCGACTTGATCGGGCTCGATGCGCAACACGTCGGAGGGCACAGTTTTGGGGAAATCACCGCGCTTCACGCGGGTGGCGTCCTCACCGACGTCGACATGGTGCGCGTCGCTCAACGGCGCGGCGTCCTCATGGCCGAGGCAGCACAAACACCGGGGTCGATGACTGCGGTCACCGGCTCGATTGAGTCGGTTCGGGCGATCCTCGAACAGTCTGACGCCGACGTCGTCATCGCGAATCACAACAGCCACCGCCAGGTCGTCCTGTCCGGGCCGACCGAGGCCATCGAGCGCATCGAAGCCGACCTGACCGCTCAGGGCGTTGCCGCCAAGCGGTTGCCGGTTGCAACGGCCTTCCACTCGTCGGTGGTTAGCGGCGCCAGCTCGGCGTTCGGGGACTTCCTCACCGACGTGGCCTTCGCCGTGCCGACCAGTCCTGTCCACGCGAACGAGACCGCCGAGCCATACAACGGCGACGACGAGTCTGCTGCGGGCACAGCTCGCCCGACAGCTCTCGAACTCTGTGCGCTTCGTCGAGATGGTCGAATCAATGTACGACAGCGGTGCGCGCATCTTCGTCGAAGTTGGCCCATCGTCAGTCTTGACCGGCCTCGTCGGCAACATCTTGGATGGTCGAGATCATCGGGTCATCCCGCTCGACAAGAAAAACAAGGGCGGCCTCTCAGCGTTCCACAATGGCTTGGGCCAACTCGTCGCCGCTGGTGTCGAGATGGACCTCGGCGGGCTGTGGCGCGAGTACGGCGACATCGCGAACCCTGCCGATGCACCGATCCCCAAGCTCGCCATTCCGATCAACGGCGCCAACTACGACAAGCCGTATCCCCCGCACGACCTGAACGAACTCGCCGAGGCAAATCACGTGACTCCCACCGCACCCGCCACCCCAGCCAGCACCCCGGCCAGCACTCCCGGCCAGCACTCCGGCCAGCACTCCGGCCAGCACTCCGAACGCGGCTGTGCAGCCGGCTCCGGCGGCCGCGCCCGCAGGGGTGCCGGGCCCGGCATCTCCCGCGGTGCAGGCTCCGGCTCCGCCAGTGCAGGCGGCGGCGAGCGTCGCTCCCGACTCAGCAGTGCTCGCGGCGTACCAGAGCGCCCAGCACCAGACAGCTGTGGCCCACACCGCTTACCTGAACTCGATGGCCCAAGCGCACAGCGCCTTCCTCGATGCTGCCCAACACGGGATTGCCGTACTTGGCCAACTCGCCGGGGGAACCGCACCGGCAATCGCTGCCCCGACCGCCGTGCCGGTCATCGCTGCTGCACCGACTCCGGCTCCTGTTGCTGCGCCGGTTGTCGCAGCGCTTGCGCCCGCACCGGTTGTCGCAGCGCCCGCGCCCGCACCGGTTGTCGCAGCGCCCGCGCCCGCACCGGTTGTCGCAGCGCCCGCGCCCGTTGTGCCGGTTTCAGCTGCGCCGGTTTCGGTTTCAGCCGCGCCGGTTTCGGTGGAGGAGATGACGCCGAAGTTGTTGGGTGTGGTGTCGGATCGGACGGGTTATCCGTCGGAGATGTTGACGATGGATATGGAGTTGGAGTCGGATCTGGGGATTGATTCGATTAAGCGTGTTGAGATTTTGAGTGCGATGCAGGATTTGGTGCCGGAGTTGCCGGAGGTTGATCTTGCGGTGATGGCGGGTCTTGCGACGCTCGGAGAGATCGTGGCGTACCTCACCGACCAGGCCAGTGGTGCAGCTGTGTCAGCGTCTGTCGCACCTGCCGCATCGGTTTCGGTTTCAGCTGCGCCGGTTTCGGTTTCAGCCGCGCCGGTTTCGGTTGAGGAGATGACGCCGAAGTTGTTGGGTGTGGTGTCGGATCGGACGGGTTATCCGTCGGAGATGTTGACGATGGATATGGAGTTGGAGTCGGATCTGGGGATTGATTCGATTAAGCGTGTCGAGATTTTGAGTGCGATGCAGGATTTGGTGCCGGAGTTGCCGGAGGTTGATCTTGCGGTGATGGCGGGTCTTGCGACGCTCGGAGAGATCGTGGCGTACCTCACCGACCAGGCCAGTGGTGCAGCTGTGTCAGCGCCGACAACCGCGCCGACAACCGCGCCGACAACCGCGCCGACAACCGCGCCGCCAGCGTCGTTATCCGGCGCAGCTCTCCAGGAGGACGCGGCAGATGCAGCAGCAAGCGGCTTCGGTCGATTCGTCGTACGGGCACATTCGCTGCCGCTGCCAGGCTCGCCGCTTCCCGGGTTGCTTGACTCCCCGATTGCAGTTGTCGGCGATCCGGATGGCATCGGAACGGCGCTCGTCGCAGCGCTTGCTGCTGCCGGCGCAGACGCTCGACTGATCGATGCCGTTGCCGATTCTGGCCAGAACAGTGTCATCTACCTGGCCAATCTTCGGTCCGTGACCGATTCGGGCAAGGCGAGCTCACTCAACCGAGATGCATTCGAAGCGGCCAAGTCCTTCGCTCCCGCTGCGGCGTCAGGCGGCGTCTTCGTGGCAGTCGACGACCAGGGTGGCGCGTTCGCAACGACCGGTGGCGACGCCGAGCGGGCATGGGCTGGCGGGCTTGCTGCGTTGATGCGCACCGCTGGAATCGAGTGGCCCTCAGCGTCGCTGAAAATGATCGACATCGATGGCGCTGGCCGCGCGGCGCAACTCGTGGCTGCGGACATCGCCAGCGAACTCCTCAACGGTGGAGCCGATCGAGAGGTCGGCCTCGATGCAGACGGAACACGTATTGGACTGCGCGCAGAGCCGGTTGACGTGACCGCAGGAACGCTGCCAATTGGTGCCAATGACGTTGTCGTTGTTTCCGGTGGCGGGCGCGGCGTCACTGCGGCAACGACCATTGAACTGGCCCGATCGTCGCAGGCAGCCTTCGTGCTGCTCGGTCGCTCGGAGCTCACTGAGGAGCCCGAGCCCGAGCACTATGGCGCGGCGCACGATGACGCTGCCTTGAAGCAGTTGCTGCTTGCCGAATCCAAGAAAGCTGACGAGAAGCTCACTCCGGCGAAGCTGAAGAAGCTCGTCGGTGGGGTGCTTGCCAACCGGGAGATCCGAGCCACGCTCGCATCGATCGAAGCCGCGGGCGGCCGGGCGAGCTACCTGGCTGTCGACATCACTGACGCCTCTGCAGTGAGGAGCGCACTTGAGTCGGTGCGATCCGATGTCGGGCCGATTAGTGGCCTGATCCACGGTGCTGGCGTCCTCGCCGACAAACTGATCGCCGACAAGTCGTCAGCACAGTTCAAGATGGTGTTCAACACCAAAGTCGAAGGACTCCGGAACCTGCTCGATGCCACCTCGGGCGATCAACTCGCTGTGCTGTGTCTGTTCTCGTCGGTTGCGGCGCGAACCGGAAACATCGGTCAGGCCGACTATGCAATGGCCAATGATGTTCTCAACAAGGTGGCTGCTCACGAACGGGTACGCCGCGGTGACAGCTGTGTGGTGAAGTCGCTGGGCTGGGGCCCATGGGCGGGCGGCATGGTGACGCCGGCCCTCAAGACGCACTTCGAATCGATGGGCGTGGAGCTGATCGACCTTGATGTCGGGTCGCGGATGCTCGTCGACGAACTGTCGAGCCCACAGACCGACCAGGTCGAGATTGTTTTGGGCGGCGGCGTGATTGCGCCCGCAAGCCAACGGATCAATGCATGACCCGAGCCGAACGGTGAGCACCTTTTCGCCAATCGCCGTCGTGGGGCGCGCCTGCGTGCTGCCTCGCGCCATGTCTCCTGTCGAACTTTGGGAACGCGTGGTGTCGGGCACCGACTTGACCTCGACCGTCCCGAAAGATCGATGGGGTATTGCTCCGGCTGACGTTCTCTGCGACCCGGAGAACGACAGCACCGATCGCATCTGGTCTGATCGCGGAGGCTACGTCTCTGGCTTCGACGACGTGTTCGACGCCACCGGCTTCGGTCTCCCTGCCGACGAGATCACCGGCCTCGACCCGGTCTTCCAGTGGACATTCCACACCGCACGCGAAGCACTCCGCGACGCCGGATATGGCGAGCACGATGCGGCGCGCTTCGGAGCCGTGTTCGGCAACCTGTCGTTTCCATCGGCAAGTATGGCCGCGTTCGCTCAGGCGGTCCACCTTGCCGATGGAGCCCTTCCTGACGCACATCTTCCTGACGCCCGCAACCGGTTCATGTCGGGGCTCCCTGCGCTCATGCTGGAACGTGCGCTCGACCTCGGTGTCGGCGCCATGGCACTCGACGCGGCATGCGCCAGCAGTTTGTACGCAATTAAGCTGGCGTGCGATCGCCTGCACGACGGTGAGGCCGACCTGATGTTGGCCGGCGCGGTGAACTGCGCTGACGACCTGTTCATTCACCAGGGTTTCACTGCGCTGAACGCGTTAAGTCCGACCGGTCAGTCGCGGCCTTTTCATCCCGAAGCGAACGGTCTCGTCCCTGCTGAGGGTTGCGGCTTCGTGGCACTTTATCCTTGACGATGCAGTGCGCGATGGCGACACGATCCACGGGATTATTCGCGGTGTCGGCCTGTCGAACGATGGCCGTGGACGGGGCATGCTCGCGCCGGCGGTCGACGGCCAGGTTCGAGCCATGCAGACAGCGTTCGACGTTGCGGGCATCACGCCGAATGACATCTCTCTGCTCGAATGCCACGCAACAGGAACGAGCGTCGGTGACGCCACCGAGATTGAGTCGAGCGCGCGCGTTTATTCCGACTGTTCTGACCTCGCGATCGGCTCGTTGAAGTCGAATACCGGGCACCTCATTACCGCAGCCGGCGTCGCCGGGGTCATCAAGGTCATCGAGGCAATGCGCAACGAAGTGCGGCCCCCGACTCTGCACGTCGACAACGAACTCGCCGCGCTCGGCGGCTCGCCGTTCCGCGTCCTCAGTGCTGCTGAGCCTTGGGCCCGTGGAGACGTGGCTGATGGCGTGCTCCGGGCCGGAATTTCAGCCTTCGGGTTCGGTGGCAACAACGCACACCTCATCCTCGAAGAACCGACGACTGCAACACAGCTCGTAGCCAACAGTGCGGAGCCCACCGAGCTGAACAGCGCCGCACCGGTTGCACAAGCCCTACCGATTGCCATTGTTGGCATTGGCATCGCGGCGGCCAGTGCAATCGGCTTTTCGGCCTTTCGCGATGCTCTCGTCGGGAACACTTCATGCCTCGACGCCGACGGTGCCGGGCGGCTGCCTGACATCGAACTTCAGCTCGCCGCGCAGAAGTTCCCCCCGAACGATCTGAAGGCGACGCTCAGCCAGCAACTCGCGATGCTGCAGGTTGCCGATGAAGCATTGACCAATGCCGGAACTCTGCCGACCGACACGACGGGCATCTACGTCGCGATGGGCACCGACCCGGAAGCCGCAAGGTTCGGAACCCGCTGGCGACTCGCTGCTCAGCATGTCGGTACAGCTCAATCGCTCGCGGATGCACGCGACCTGGTTGGTCCATCACTCACTGCTGCGGGTGTGCTCGGCACGATGCCGAACCTGGTCGCCAACCGGCTGAATAGTCAGTACAACGTGGCCGGGCCGAGCTTTACCGTGAGCGGTGAGGAACACAGCGGCCTCGACGCCCTGCGGATTGCAGCGCGAGCGCTTCGCTGCGGTGACATCGACGCAGCGCTCGTCGGTGCAGTCGATCTTTCCTGCGACCCGGTCCATATCGCCGCTGCGTCAACTGCGCTGGCGAAAGAGCGCCGCGTCCCGGGCGACGCGGCCGTCATGCTCGTGTTGAAGCGACTCGACGACGCCGAGCGCGATGGCGACACCGTGTATTCGCTCGTGTGCGATGCGCTGAGCGACCAGAACGGCAACGCTGCAGACCCCGGCTCGGTAAGTGACCTCCGCCTGGGATTGAGTGACAACGCCCGGTCGGTCACTGACCTGTTCGGCCACGCTCACGCTGCATCGGGCCTGGTGCATGTTGCAGCAGCAGCCGTCATGCTGCACCACCGCGTGGAGCGGGGCGATGTTCCGTTGATCGCGTCGAACCCCGAGCAAGGCAGCGGCTTGCCCGATGGTGCCGGCCCCCGAACCGTGTCGGTCGAGACAACCGCGATGGACGGCATCGCGCACCGTTCAGTGCTCCTCGCCGAAGCAACGAACCACCTTGCACCGAGCCGAGCGGTCCCACCCGCACTGCACGTCTACTCGGGAGCAAATGCTGCAGCGGTCCTTGACGCACTGACTGCTCGACGTGAATCGTCCGAGGGCCCCGCGCGGCTAGTGATTGTTGCCGCTGATGCAGCGCAACTCGCTGAGCGAGCAGCGCGAGCCGAACAGCACATCACCGCAGGCAAGCCTGCGGGAACCGGGGTGCACTTCGCCGCCGTGCCTACCCAAGGCGAACTGGGCTTCGTGTTCACCGCCGGGGGAGCGGCCTACAACGGTATGGGCGCTCAACTGTTCCGTGCACTGCCAGAATCGATCACGCCGATTTCGACCAACTTTCCGCTCGGGCAGATCTCCAACTGGGTCAACGATCCTGACCACGTGCCGCTGCCCGCCGACTACCTGTGGGGTACTGCGCTGCTCAGCCAAGCGCACGCCGAGATCACGTTGGGTCTCCTTGGCCTCAAGCCGTCGGCAGCAATCGGCTACTCGTCAGGCGAAAGCAACGTGCTCTACGCCTTTGGCGTGTGGCGTGATATGGACGCAATGCGTCGTGAGATCGACGCGACGGGAATGCTCACCAACGAGATTGCCGTCGATTTCGATGCTGTCGCCCGAGCTTGGAACGTCGACCGGGTCGACTGGGCCGTGTGGAACGTGCTCGCCCCGATCGACGATGTGCGTGCCGCAATCGCCGACGAGCCCCATGTCCACCTCATGCTGATCAACACCGAACGCGACCTCGTCATTGCTGGTGATGCGCAAGTTTGTGGTCGCATCGTCGACACCTTCGGAGTTCAGCGCTGCCGTCCTGTTGGCTACAACCTCGCCTGCCACGTTCCCGAGGTCGCGGCGGAGTTCCATCAGCCCTGGCTCGACGTGCACACGCGCGACGTCACGGCGGTGCCGGGGGTGCGGTTCTATTCGAACGGCGTCGGTGGGGCTTACGACGTCAGCACTGAAAACTGTGCTGCAGCAATTACACGGCAGGCCGAGACGACCGTCGACTTCCCGATGACGATCCGGGCCGCCTACGACGACGGTGTCCGTATCTTCGTCGAGCATGGCCCTTCCGGTGCCTGCACCAACTTCATCCGTGAGATCTTGGGTGATGATGTGCTCGCCCTGCATGTCGACCGCCGTGACAGCAACATCGAGCAACTCTTCGATGTGTGCGCAGCGCTGGTAGCTGTCGGTGTCGAGGTCGATCATGACGCGCTGACTTCCAGGTTGAGTCAATGCACACCTGAGCGCACCGCTTCCAGCGGCCCGGTGATGTCGTTCCCGGCTCATCGAGCGCCCGTCCGCCGGAACACGCAACCTGTGGTTGCCCACCAGACGATGGCGCCCGCACCAGTCTTGCCGTCCATTTTTGACTCGATGGCGGAACGCGATCGTCTGATCGAGGAAGTGCCGAGTATCGATGCAGTCGATGATTCGTTACCGGCAGCCGTAGCCGTGCCTGTCGCTCAACTCGTCGGCGCCACGCCTGGGTACTTGGTTGCCACGAACGCGGCGGATGTGATGCAAGAGCAGATCACGGCGATGGCCACCATGCACCAGAACTTTGTGGCGCAGCAGGCAGCCATTCACGAGCAGTTCCTCGCTGTCCGGGCCAGCTCACTCGATCTGCTCTCGCACGTTGGGACGACACAGTCCGCAGTTCTTGGGTCGGCGCTGATTACTCAGCCACCGCCAACTGTCGTGCCGGTCACTCAACGGATCGCTCAGCCAGCGCACGCCGTTCAACCGGCACCAGCGCCAGCGCCAGCACCAGCGCCAGCACCGGGCATCGAGCGGCACCCGGGTCCGAAGTGGGATAAGGCGCAGCTCGAGATCCATTCATCCGGACGGATCTCGGAACTGTTCGGAACGCTCTTCGAGGCGCAAGATCAGTACGAAGTGCAGTGCCGCATGCCGGAGCCGCCCCTGCTGCTTGCCGACCGAGTGACCGGCATGGTTGCTGACGCTGGCGTATTGGGCGTCGGGACCATTTGGACAGAAACCGACATCGAGCCAGGTGCGTGGTATCTCAACGACGGCTATATGCCAGCCGGATTCATGATCGAGTCAGGCCAGGCCGATCTGATGCTGATCAGCTACATGGGCATCGATCTGCTCAACAAGGGTGAGAGGTCCTATCGGCTGCTCGGCTGCACGATGACGTACCACGGCGATCTTCCCACGGTCGGTGACACGCTTGAGTACGAGATTCGGATTACCGGCCATGCCAAGCACGGCGACATCCGGCTGTTCTTCTTCGAGTACGACTGCATCGTCGACGGCGAGCTGCGTTTGACCGTTCGTGATGCGCAGGCCGGCTTCTTCACCAAACAAGAACTCGCCGATGCACTTGGTGCGCTCTGGACCCCCGAGTCGGCTCAGGCAAACCTGCGTGCTGACGCCCGCGTCGACGCACCACCGATTCTCGGCACGAAGTCAGCCTTCACCGCAGGTGAGGTCCGGGCATTTAGCGAAGGACGCGTCGTCGAGTGTTTCGGGCCGGGCTTCGAGTGGACCGAGACGCACACGCGTACGCCGAAGATTCAGGCCGGTGACCAACTTTTCATCGACGAGATCACTGACTTCGATCCAACCGGTGGCCCATGGGGGCGCGGCTTTATGCGCTGCGAGTCGACCATTGCGGCCGACGCGTGGTTCTTTGACGGGCACTTCAAAAACGACCCATGTATGCCGGGCAACTTCATGGTCGAAGCATGCATCGAAGCAATGTCGTTTTACCTTGCGGCACTCGGTCACACGGCTCGTGTCGATGGCTGGCGGTTCCAACCGCTGCCGGGACAACCCTTCGAGTTGAAGTGCCGCGGCGAGATCAACCCCCAGACCGATCGGGTCGCCTACGAGCTGTACGTCGAAGAGGTCTGGGATGGCCCGCACCCGACGATTATCTGCGACGTGCTCGGATTCGTCGATGGCAAGGCTGGATTCCACGCGCATCGTCTCGGCGTTGAACTCGTCCCCGGCTGGCCGCTTACTTCGATGCCCGAGGTGTGGGAGAACGTGGTTGAACCGGTCGCTGTCGCCACCGACGCGGCAGGGTTTCGGTTTGACTGGAAGGCCATGATCTCGTGCGCATGGGGCAAGCCGTCTGATGCGTTCGGGTCGATGTACGAGGCATTCGACATCACCCGGAGATCGCCTCGGTTGCCGGGTGAGCCGTATCACTTCATCAGTCGCGTCACTCAGATCGACGGCGACCTTGACGACTGTAAGGCCGGCCTCGAGATCGTCTGCGAATACGACATACCTGACGACGCCTGGTACTTCGACGAGAACGGCGCCGAGACCATGCCGTTTGCCGTGCTCCTCGAAGCCGCACTGCAGCCCTGTGGCTGGGTCGCGTCTGCAGTTGGCTCGGCGAACAACATCGACGAAGATCTGCTGTTTCGCAACCTTGACGGCACGGGCACCGTGGTCGACGAGCTGACGCGGACGTCTGGCACCTTGTCGACGCACGTGAAGCTCACGAGCGTTTCTCGCGCTGGCGGGATGATCGTCGAAGGCTTTGAAGTCGTCTGCTCCCTCGGCGATCGGGTCGTCTACACGATGCAAACCGTCTTCGGCTTTTTCCCGCCGGCGGCCTTCGAAGACCAGGTTGGATTGCCGGTGACGAGCGACCACCATGCGCTCAGTGAGCTGATCGTTGCAGATGCCTCGGCCAAGACCGACCTCACTTTACGGCCTGAGCGATTCTTCTCGGGCACAGCCCGTCTGGCCAACGAGATGCTGCTGATGGTCGATCGTGTCGTCCACATCGAGACGCAGGGCGATGCCGGGCTCGGGGTCATCGTGGGGGAGAAGGACGTCGACGTCTCTGAGTGGTTCTTCAAGGCTCACTTCTTCCAAGACCCGGTGCAGCCGGGCTCACTCGGTGTCGAAGCGCTCCTTCAACTACTCCAGTACTTCATGCTCGACACGGCAATGGATGCAGGCGTCGACGATGCACGGTTTGAACCAATGCTGCTCGGTGCGCCGATGGTTTGGAAGTATCGCGGCCAGGTGACTCCAAAGAACGAGATGATCACGACGGTGATGGAAATCACCGAGGTCGGCGTTGACGATGTTGGGCCGTTCGTCATCGGCGCCGGTTCGCTCTGGTGCGACGGACTGCGCATCTATGAGGTGTCGAACATGGGGATGCGCCTGGTGTCAGGTGCCCCAAGTGAAGTGTCTGTGCTGTCGGGTTCAGCCGAGGTTCTTGACAACGACACAACAGCCCAGACAACCGCGCAGGCCGACCACACAACCGTGACGAATGAGCTTGCGATCAGCGTTGGCTTGTCGCATCATCCGCAGCTGATCGATCATGCGGTCAACGGCGTCCCGGTCGTGCCGGTTGTCTTTGTCGTCGAGTGGTTCGCCCGGCTCGCTGCAGCGAATTGCCCCGACCTGCACCTTGTCGCCCTGACCGAGCTTCGTGTCCTGCGCGGCCTGATCGCCGACGACTACTTCCATGGCGGCAGCCTCGACGTAGTTGCTGCAGTGATCGACTCAGAAGCCAGTGGCAAAGGCCCCGAGATGGCTCGCCAGTTGACCCTGCAGCTCACGAACACAGCGACTGGCCGAGCCCACTACCGATGTACGGCGCACATGGCTCCGACGGCACCGTCGGCTGTTGACCTTGCCGGTATCAACCCTGCAGCCGTGGCCGACAGCGAGCCTTGGACGTCGGAGATCTACTTCGGCGACGTCTTGTTCCACGGTCCGGCGTTCCGTGTGATCGAAGAGATCGTTGGTGTGTCGGAGTCGGGCATCGATGCGCGCTGCTGGGGTGTCAGAGCCGTCGGGTGGCCGAACGAGACATGGACATCGGACCCGGCGCTGCTCGACGGCGCCTTGCAACTCGCGCTGCTCTGGACCGAGCGTCAACTTGGCCTGCCATCGCTGCCAACCGGAATCGGTGCGGTTCGGCTGCTCTGTGAGCCGACTTTTGGGCAACACACGATGTCGCTTGTCGGCCGCCGCACCTCATTGCATATGGTCGTGTGCGATGTTGAGATTCGCTCAGCGGCGGGCCACGTCGTTGCCCAACTCGAGGGCATCGAAACTCACGTCCTTGCACCGTCCGAACTTCCGTCCGAACCCCCGTCCGAACCCGCGTCCGAAGACTGACTCGGCAAGTCGCCGATGAAGGAGTCACAGCGATGTCAAACGTCGAACTGATCGCAGCTGACGACACAACATCGTGCAGTCATACGCCCCGTTCTCGAAATTCAGGGCGGGCGCAGCTGTTCGTTGCAGCGATGACCGGATGGTGCCTGGAGTCATCGTCGAGAACGTCTCGCTGGGGCTTTCGATGTGTGCTGAGCGGGTGGCAATGTTCTCTGCTGTCGCGCAGGGCACGCGGCCCGTTGCGCTGGCACTCGCGGCCCCAGACACCGACGGTGGCCCGACGTGGCCATGCGGCGCGTGTCTCCAGGTCGGCCTCGAACTCGGCGGCCCCGACATGTTGGTTGTCGTGGGCGACAACAAGGGCGGTCCGGTGCAGCAATCCACGATTGGCGAACTACTCCCGCGCGGCCCCCACGTCAACGTCTGAGCGCATTCGGGACTGCGCCCGGCGCGATTCATGCGACTCGCTCCGCGCCCGGGTCATCGTGGGATAATGCTGGGATGGCAGCCAACAGTCGTCTTACCGTTGCCGATCTTCGTGCAAGTAAAGGCACACGTCAGTACACCGATGTCTACGTCTCAAGCGTTGACGAGGCCGCCGCTGCAGCGGATGGTGGGATCGACATAATCACCATCCAGGACTCTCAAATGAGTACCGAGATGCGATCTGCTGCAGGCAATGCATTCATTGTGGTCGGCCTCGACTACGGCCAGGTGATCACGACTGATGACTACCTGCGTGCAGCATTCTCGGCAATCAACAATGGCGCCGACGCGTGCTGGTGCGCAGCATCGGTGCAAACCATAGAGCGATTGGCCGCCGAAGGCATTCCGGTTGTCGGCCACGTCGGCCTCATCCCGCCGCGTCGTACCTGGACCGGCGGGTTCAAGGCGGTTGGCAAGACGGCGACCACCGCGATGGAGGTATGGAGTCAGACCGCAGCGCTGGTCGATGCTGGTGCATTTGCCGCTGAGATCGAAGTAGTTCCCGAACCGGTCGCCACGGCGATCAGCGCGAAGACAAGCCTCGTGATGATCTCGATGGGCTCCGGCCCGAACTGTGATGCGCAGTATCTGTTTAGCTCCGACGTGCTCGGCACCAACACTGGCCACGTCCCACGGCATGCGAAGCAGTACGCCGACTTGCGGACCGAACTCGATCGAATCCAAGAGATGCGGGTCGCCGCCTACGCGGCATTCGTCGATGACGTTGCCTCGGGCGGTTTCCCTGACGCAGCGCGATTGGTTGGTATTGACCCTGGCGAACTTGCGACGTTCGCGTCTGCCCTCGCCGCCGAACAATGACCACGCCGAGCACGATCGAAACCGAGCGGCTGCTGCTGCGTCCGTTTCGGGGTGATGACTTCGAACCGATGGTCGAATTTTACGCCGACCCGGTCTCGAAGTTCTATGGCGGCCCCTGTAGCAGAGAAGAAGCGTGGCGCAAGTTCGCTGTGTATCCCGGGCACTGGGCGTTGCGCGGTTACGGCCCGTGGGCGATTGAAGTGAAAGCAACGGGGCGATTCGCCGGGGTCTGCGGCCTGTGGAATCCTGACGGCTGGATTGAGCCAGAGATCACGTGGGCGCTCGTGCCCAATCATCACGGCATGGGCTACGCCACCGAAGCCGCCCGACGGGCCCTCCAGGCCGCCTACGAAGACCACGGGTGGACAACAGCGGCGAGCGTGATCGCCGTTGCCAACGTTGCGTCAGCAGCTTTGGCCGAGCGCCTCGGCGCAACGATCGAGTCCGAACAGCAAAACCGTTATGGCCCCGTCCACGTGTACCGGCACATCCCGCCCACCAGCATCCCGCCCACCAGCATCCCACCCACCGTATGGAGCGCATCATGATCACTGTCAACAACTCGACTGACCTCACCGGTCAAGTCGCCCTCGTCACGGGTGCAACATCTGGCCTCGGCTGGCGCTTCGCCCAGGTGTTGGCCGCTTCCGGTGCATCTGTCGTTGCGACCGGTCGACGTCAAGAACGGCTCGATGAATTGGTCGCCGCCATCGTTGCTGATGGTGGTCAGGCAGTGGGCGTCCCGATTGACATGACCGACGCCGACAGCATCGTTGCCGCTGTCGACCAGGCCGAAGCGGCGTTCGGTGCTGTCACCATCCTTGTCAACAACGCAGGCATCCCCGATGCGCAACGCGCGCACAAGATGTCGCTCGAACTGATCGACAAGGTCATTGACACCAACTTGCGCGGGCCGTACATCCTGTCCTGCGAAGTCGGCAAGCGCCTGATTACCGCGAAGTTGCCGGGGCGAATGGTCAACGTCTCCAGCATCGCGGCCACCAACTACGGCGGCGAAGGCGCCGCGCTGTACTCGATCACCAAAGCAGCCATTGCCCGCATGAGCGAGGCGCTCGGCGTCGAGTGGGCGCGTTTCGGCATCAACGTCAATGCGATCGCCCCGGGGGCATTCGAATCGGAGATGATGGACGGCATGCTCGAACGGATGGGCGACATCAGCGGGCACTTCCCGCGCAAGCGGATTGGTCGACCGGACCAGCTCGACTCGACCCTGCTTTTCCTCTGTTCTCCAGCTTCTGATGCAGTCACCGGCACGATCATCAAGGTCGACGACGGCCAGAGTTCGCGATGACCGCCATGTCGAACGGCCAGATGGGTCAACTTAATGGCAAGGTCGCGGTGATCACCGGCGCAGCAAGCGGCATGGGTCTCGCAACAGCGCAACGCTTCGTCGCGGAAGGAGCGGCTGTCGTCATTGCCGATTTCAATGCCGATGCCGGCGAGGCAGTTGCTCGTGAACTTGGTGACGCAGCGCGATTCGTCCGCTGCGACGTGGCGATTGACGGTGATGTCGCATCTGCGGTGGCCCTTGCCATTGAAGCGTTTGGCCGGCTCGACATCATGTTCAACAACGCGGGCATCGGGGGAGCGTTCGGGCCAATCACAGAGATCGAGTCAGACGACTGGGATGCAACCTTCGCCGTCCTCGTCAGGGGCGTGTTCCTCGGAACCAAGCACGCTGCGCGTGTGCTGATCGATCAAGGCGACGGGGGCGTGATCATCAACACGGCATCGGTCGCAGGCCAGGGTGGCGGCGGCGGGCCACAGGCCTATTCCGCCGCCAAGGCTGGGGTCATCAACCTCACCGAGACGACAGCAATCGAATTGGCCCCGCATGCCATCCGAGTCAATGCCATTTGCCCGGGGATCATCTTCACCCCTTTGATGCACCATGGTGACGAAGTCGACGCCGAACGTGTGATGGCGGAACTGCAGCCGTATCCCAAGCGGGGTGAGGGGGCTGACATCGCGGGCGCAGCATTGTGGCTGGCCGGGCCCGACTCAGCGTTCGTCACGGGCACGTCGATCACGGTTGACGGCGGGATCAGCGCTGCAGGCACCCGATTGTTCGGGCGGTTAAACGGGACGACAAAGCTCGATCGCGTCGTCGGTATCGCGCACGGCACGACTGGCCAGAAGCCGACGGTCCGCCGGCTCGACTGATCAGGTCGCGATGAGGGTCACGTCGTGGACGCCATCGTCGAACTCGCTGTGGCCGGGCAGGTACGGTCGAGGCGGTGAGACGTCGACGGTGCACCGGCCTTGCTCAGCGAGTCGCTGGAGTACAGCGTCCATCTGGCGGCTTTCCCACAGTTTGACGCGCTGTGTGAAGACGATCGGGCCACCGTGGCGAACGATGCGTAAGAACTCTCGAAGCACGGCCTCGGGCTCGGTGAGATAGCTGAAAACGCCACCGGAGACGACGGCGAGAAAGCGCTGCGATGTAAACGGCAGCGGTTGGCTGAGATCAAGAACATGCAGCTCTCGGTACACATCGCGTTGCTTTGCGACGTTGATCGACTCGGGCGAGAAATCGGCGCCAATGACCGATGCGACACCGACAGCATCGAGCGCACGGCCAACAAGGCCGGTGCCGCAGCCGGCATCGAGCACGTCACCGTTGGTGGCGCCAGCAGCGGCGACCACCGATGCGAGTCGTTCAGGAACCTCGTAGCCCCACGACTGCACGTCGGTGTCGTACGTCGACACCCAGTCGTCGTAGACCCCAACGACTTCGGCCGGTGATGCGTCTGACACCGCGGCCAGGCCCTGCCCGTCAGCGTTCATTGACTTCGGCATGGGTCAGGTGCTCGAGACAGCGCGGGCAATGGCGTCGACGATCATTTGTTTTGCCTCTGCAGCATCACCCCAGTGATCAATTCGCACCCACTTGTTCGGTTCGAGGTCTTTGTAGTGCTCGAAGAAGTGCTGGACCTGTTCAAGAGTGATCGTTGGTAGATCGGTGTAGTCGGCGACATTTTGGTATCGACGGCTGACATGGCTGCTCGGAACCGCCAAGATCTTTTCGTCTTGGCCAGCGTCGTCTTCCATGACAAGAACGCCGACGGGGCGGCAGTTGATGACGCCTCCAGGGATGATCTCGCGGGTGTTGCACACGAGCACATCGATCGGGTCGCCGTCTTCGGACAAAGTGTGCGGGACGAAGCCGTAGTTGCCGGGATACCTCATTGGGGTGTACAGGAATCGGTCAACGAACAGGGCGCCCGAGGCCTTGTCCATCTCGTACTTGATTGGTTCGCCGCCGACGGGTACCTCGATGATGACGTTGATGTCATCAGGCGGGGTGTTGCCGGTAGGGATCTTGTCGAGCCGCATGGCATCACCGTACGCCACGGGCCAGCCGGTGTTGCGGTCTGCTCGACCGTGTAGACCAATCAGATGGAAGTTGCCGAACCGAGCGAGTCACCCCGGGCGCTCCAGCTTGCCGCCCGGGTTGAGAAAATGGATCCGCCCACCACCGCACAGATCTGCGCAGTGGCCGCGCTCGCCACTATCGAGTTGCTGGACGACGAGCGAAGCCAGCCGGGCGGCGAATGGTACGAAGCCGTCGCTGCCTGGAACGGCGACCGGATCCGCAAGATCGTTCGACGTGGACGCGCATCGGCATGGCGTCGAGCCCAAGAACCAGATGGGGTGACTGCTGAGCGAGGCGGTGTGGAAGTGCGTGCCTTCGTTCCCTGTCGTTTGGACGAGGCTCCGGAACAGCTCGCCAAGCTCCAGATCCAGTCGTCGTCACTCGACGAAATTGATCCGATCGATGTCCTGCCGGACGTTTTCGGCCTGGTTATTGCCGTGACGCCGATGGTCGAGATGTCGTGGGGCAAGCAGGCTGCGCAGTGCGCCCACGCTGGCCAGTGGGCGTGGATGCGCTCTGACGGCGAGGTGGTGAGCAGATGGAATGCTGCTGGCCGGCCGATCACCGTGGTGCACCCAAATCGGCAGCTGTGGGACGCGCTTGTTGAGAGCGCTCCCGTTCAGATCCATGACGGTGGATTCACCGAGATTCCGGCCGGGACGAAGACGGCGCTGGCCTGGTGGTTAGAACCCTTCTGACATGCCCGCCCGTTCGCGGCGAACGATGTGGTCAAATGGCCGCGTGAACCGGGTCGAGATCGTCCATGACAACTTCTTGAGACGAGTTGCTCAGGGCGACCTCCCGGAGCGGGTTGGTACAGCGACGCTTGACGATGCACAGCTCACTGCTGGCGAACTCGTATCGCTGTTCGAAGCACAGGTGCTCAGCCGGCACCTCGACCGTGCCGCTCGGGACATGCAGGCCCGCGGATTCGGCTTCTACACGATTGGTTCGTCTGGGCACGAGGGGATGGCAGCAGTTGCTGGAGCACTGCGTCCAACCGACATGGCCTTCGTCCATTACCGCGATGCTGCATTCCAGATTGCGCGATCTGGCCAGGTCGGCGTCGACCCGATGCGCGACATGCTGCTCAGCTTCACCACGTCCATCGACGACCCGATTTCGGGTGGTAGGCACAAGGTGTTGGGCTCGGCCGACATGGCAATGCCACCGCAGACGAGCACGATTGCATCGCACCTTCCGAAAGCGGTCGGCACGGCGTATTCGATCGGCCTCGCCAAACGGGTGAAGCCGGAGCATCAGGTTTTGCCCGACGACTCGGTGGTGATGTGCAGCTTCGGTGATGCCTCGCTCAACCACGCGAGTGCTCAAGCGGCAATCAACACCGCCGGTTGGACGGCGTATCAGGGCGTCCCGCTGCCGCTGATCTTCGTATGCGAAGACAACGGGCTGGGTATTTCGGTGAAGACGCCGTCCAACTGGGTTTCTGCATCGATGTCGGGCCGTGCGGGCGTCGGCTATGTCGCCGGTTCAGGGCTCGATCTGCTCGATGCAACAGTGGCGACGCAACGCGCCGCGCACGTTGCTCGACGGCAACGCCGGCCCGTGTTCCTGCACCTCTCCTGTGTCCGTCTGTATGGCCATGCTGGTGCTGATGTGGCGTCGAGTTATCTGTCCATGGAGCGCATCGAGGCCGATGAGGCGAACGATCCGCTGCTGCACACTGCTCGGCTACTCGCTGAGTTCAGCGATCTCTCGCCGACCGATGTGCTCGATTGCTACCAGAGCGTCGGCGTCAAGGTCGATCGCGCCGTTGACGCCGTGGCCGATACGCGGCGGCTCCAAACGGCCGACCAAGTCATGGCCAGTATTGTCCCGCCCCGCCGGATAGCCGAGCCAGCGACGGTGCCGAACGTCGAGAATCGGGCCGAAGTGTTCGGAGCGCACGAGATGCGCCTGATGAGTGAACCTCAGCACCTGGCAAAGTTGTTGAACTGGGCGTTGACCGACGAGCTCCTGCGGCACCGCGAGATCGTCCTTGCGGGCGAAGATATCGGGGCCAAGGGCGGCGTGTATGGCGTGACGCAGCGGCTCCAGAAGCGGTTCGGCGCCCATCGGGTGATCGACACCATTCTCGACGAGCAGTCGATTCTCGGCATGGGCATCGGCCTGGCGCACAACGGGTTTATTCCAATCGTTGAGATCCAGTTCCTCGCGTACTTGCACAATGCCGAGGACCAACTCCGTGGTGAGGCAGCGACGTTGCCGTTCTTTTCGAACGGGCAGTTCACCAACCCCATGGTGGTCCGCATTGCCGGCCTTGGATACCAGCGCGGCTTCGGTGGCCACTTCCACAACGACAATTCGATCGCAGTGCTTCGCGACATTCCGGGCCTCGTGATCGCCTGTCCGTCAAACGGCGTCGATGCCGTCCTGATGATGCGGGAGGCCGTGCGCCTAGCGCGTGAGGAGCAGCGCGTTGTCGTTTTCCTTGAACCGATTGCTCGGTACATGACTCGAGATCTCCATGCAAACGGCGATGACCGGTGGGCGGGCCGGTATCCCGACATGATTGTTGAGCCGATCACGATGGATCGAATTGCGGTGCGCGGTACCGGTATCGACGTCGCCATCGTCACCTACGGCAACGGGGTTTTCCTGGCCGAACAGGCCGCGGAGATATTGCGGGCCAAACACGGCGTTTCCTGCCGAGTCGTCGACATGCGCTGGCTCGCTCCACTGCCGACCGACGCGATCGTCGCGTCAGTCGAACCGTGCGCTCAGGTCTTAATTGTGGACGAGTGCCGAGAAACAGGGTCGCAGAGCGAAGCGCTGGTAGCGCATCTCGGTGAGCGAGGGGTGACGAACATGTCTCGCTTGTGTGCGAGCGACTCGTTCATCGCTACTGGCCCAGCGTCTGGTGTCACGTTGCCGAGTTGTGACTCGATTGTCGATGCCGCGCTCGCGGGCCAGGCGGAGCCGACCTGAGTTCGATACTCGCCAACCAATTCAGTTGCAGTGCCCGCATGAGGGCGCTGCAACTGGTCGCTTGGTCGAACGGATTACTTGGTCGAACGGCGTGCCAGTGGCACGTGTGATGATCGGGAGATTGTGTCGAACGCCTGTTGGCTCGGACCGGTCTGGGCTCCGGGGTAGTGGCGAACCCAATCGTTCACCTTGCTGAACAGGAGCCGGCTGGATGCGGGCTTCGACAGTGATTTGACTGCGGGTTGCTTGCGCTCTTTCAACGACGTGGGGATTCCCATTTTCGGACTCTCTTTCGGGGTGTTCAATTGGGGGGTACTTGACTGCTGAAAAGCGTAGTGTCAGTGGGGTGAAGCGAGGTACGCATTTTTCGGCACGAGGTATCCGGTTTTCGGATGTCTGACTTCGACCAGAACCTTCCGCCCCTTGCAGCTCTCGTGCCGTTCGAGGCGGCATTCCGGCATCGGAACTTCACTCGGGCTGCCCGTGAACTCCACCAGTCTCAGGCAACGGTCAGTAGGCGAATCCGCGAACTCGAAGCCGACTTGGGTGTCAGCCTGTTCGAACGGCACCGCCACGATGTGACCCCGACCGCCGATGGCGAACTGCTTGCAGCGTCGGTGCGCCTTTCTCTGAGCGAACTCTCGGCGACGGCCGATCTGATCCGTCGGCGCTCAGCTGGCAACGACTCGATCACGATTCTTACGAGTCTGTCGCTGGCGACGGCGACCGTGGCCCCCATCCTCGGCGAGTTCCACCGCACCCATCCCGATGTGAATATCCGAGTGCTTGCCTCGAACGATCTGGTCGCTTCCACAGACGAGGTCTTCGACCTGGCTTTGGGATACGGGCCCAGCGAGTCCAGCTTGTTCACCGTGGAATTCATCGCCGATGACGCCGTGTTCCCGGTCTGCTCGCCAACGTTCGCAGCGCAACTTCCTACACCGGTCACACCAGCGGACCTCGCGGTGCTGCCGCTTCTGCATGTTGACTACGTGGATCCCGGCTGGACCACATGGCAGGACGTTCTTTCGTCGGCCTTGGTCGTCGAGCCCGGCAGCATTAAGACAGTGGTCTTCACCTCGTATCAAGTGTGCCTCGACGTTGCCGAGCGCGACGGTGGCGTTGCCCTGGGGTGGGAGCGCTCGGTTCGACCGCGGATCGACGCGGGGACCTTGGTGCGCGTTCCCGACATCACGATTCCGCACGCGGGCAGAATCAATGCGTACTTTCCAATCCGGACAGCCCAGAACCCTCATGCTGTTGAGTTCGTCTCCCTCCTCAAGCGGATCCTTGCGGAGGACCCCGCGGACACTTCGTCGACAGACGGATAAACGGATAGTCGGACAGACAAACGGATAGACGGATAAACGGATAGACGGCTGCCAGCCAGCACAGCGGGGGCGGCGCTGTTAGCGAGTGCCGCGAGCGATGTCGATTCGGGCCGCAAGTACGTCGACCTCGTTGAGGGTGTCGGCGAGTTGCGCCTGCACTCGGCTCAGTGCCACCTTGATTTCATCGAGGTCGTCGCTAGATGTTGGTTCGTCGCCATGGCCAACGAGCAACCAGGAAAGGCTGACACCCAAGATCCCTGCGAGGGCGGCCAAGCGATTGCTGCGTGGCGACGCGCTGCCGTGCTCCCACTTCGCGACGGTCGACGCCTTCACACCTCATTCGTTCGCGATTTCTGCCTGCGTGCGGCCGGCGACAACGCGCGCCTCAGCCATCCGTGAACCAACATCGTTGGCGGAATCTTCGATGCCGCGAGGTTGCGCATCCAGGTCGCCGTCGAGGAAACCTTGCAGTGAATTGGTCGGTTGCTGTTCAGCCATTCGTACATCCAAGTTGGGGTGGACCCACGACCATACGCAGAGACCCACCGAGTTGGCAACGAAGAGCCAATTCGGCCGGCCGTCAAAACGGAGAAGGACAACACTTCTGCTGGCTCGCGCTCGGCAGGTTTGAACGGAGAAACCAGTAAGCGGGGCGTCGACGCGGTAAGCATGACCTATGGGCGGTTTTACGAACATCGACGTTTCTGACCAGTCCGGACGGACGATTCTCGTGACCGGGGCAAATACCGGCCTCGGCTTTGGGGCAGCGAAGGTGCTCGCAGCACAGGGCGCCCGTGTGCTGCTGGGTTGCCGGTCACTCGACAAGGCCAACGCAGCAATCGATGCCATTCGTGTCGATGTCTCCGACGCCGACCTCGACGTCATCCAAATTGACCAGGCCGACCTTTCCAGTGTGCGCGACGCAGCTGCTCAGGTGAATGAGGAGGCCCGGCTCGACGTGCTCGTGAACAACGCCGGCATCATGATGCCGCCCAGGGAGATGACTGCTGACGGGTTCGAATCGCAGTTCGGCGTCAACCATCTCGGCACGTTCGCACTCACATCGTTGTTGCTACCGAAGCTTGGCGAACAGCCCGATGCCCGGGTTGTTGTGACGAGCAGCATCGCGCACCGCGGCGCAAAGATTTTCTTCGACGACATTAATGCGCAGAGCCGCTACCGGGCGCAAGATCGTTACGGGCAGAGCAAGCTCGCGAACCTGATGTTCGCGTTTGAACTCGACCGCCGGCTGCGACGAGCCCGGTCATCGACCATTGCCGTTGGCTGCCACCCGGGCATTGCCGACACCGAACTGGCGCGGCACCTGCCGTTGCTCGTTCGGTTCGCGGTCCCGCTGTTCCGCCCGTTTTTCAACTCAGCAGCGGAAGGCGCATGGCCCACACTGATGGCTGCAACTGCGCCAGGCGTCGAAGGTGGCGAATACTTTGGCCCCACACGGCGCAACGAAACTGCTGGCCCAGCAGGCAGAGCGCGGGCTTCGTCGGTGTCGCGTGACGGGGCGCTCGCCGCCGAGCTGTGGGAACTGTCGATCGAGATGACAGGCATCGATCCGGCTCTGCCTGGCAACGATATGTCCGGTGATCAAAACTAGGCAAGTGGTCATCACGATGAAGCGAGCATCACCAGGTCGTTACGTCGCCTTGTCACACTGATCATGGCACAAAAAAAAAGGGGGGGGGGGGGTCTGAGCTGGGTGTGACAGGCGGGCCTCTCGTTTGCTCGGATCAGCAGCCGAGGGCATCGGCGAGCCCCTGCGGGTCCGCAACGCTGACCCACAGCGCTGAATGGCGGCGCGGTCCAACGACCTTGGGAATGCGCTCGACGAACTCAATGCACAGTCCTTGGTGATGGTTCGTCCCGAAGGTGAGACCGTCGTCAGCGAAACTCAGGCGTGCACCAACTGCGGTGTACCAGCGATGCGGTCCCGTAATCTCGGTGTGATCGACGTTCGACAGTGGCGTCTCCGTCGATAGGAAACCAAACGTCGCTCGGAACGTCCCGTTGCCGTCGGTATCGCGAGTCAGCGTGACGCCGTCGTCGGCGCCGACGCGCATCACCGCAAATATTGGCGTCCATCGCTTGTCAAACCTGTAGGGAAAGAAGTCGCTCACAGACTGAGCCTGCCACCTGAACAGTCGAGACGTGCGAGCCGATCATCTACGGTGGCGAAATGAGCCGTCGAGTCGTGTGGATCGTCGTCGCAAGCGCTCTGACGAGCCTGCTGTTCGCGTGGGTGAGCACTTCGGGAGGGGTGAACCTTTGGGGTGAAGTTCAATGGGATCCGACACCCGCCGAGCGTGGTCCAATCGATTTCGATGGTTCGTTTGACTCGACGGATTCGCCGATGCGGTTTGATGAAACCGACGTGTCGTCATTTGAACTTCCCGAGTGGATCGAGTCGATTCTTCAGGTGCTGGTTGTGGTCGTTGCGTTTGTGGCCATGATCGCCTTGGTGATCATGGGATGGAGGAATCGGCCGCGTCTGCGTTGGCGACGCCGGCCAGCGGGCGCCGAAGAATTCGAGGTGCTCCCCGACGTCGCTGCGACGGTCGTCCACGAAGCTGCCGCTCAGCGCGCTGCGCTTGTCGGAGGCATGCCACGCAATGCGATCGTGCAGTGTTGGTTGCGGCTCGAAGGTGATGTGGCTGCAGCCGGCTTGTTACCCAACTCGGCCGACACATCGGCCGAGTTCACCGAGCGTGTGCTGGGCCGCTACAGCGTCGATTCCGAAGCGATTCAGGAACTAGCTGCGTTGTACCGCGAGGCCCGGTTCTCTCAGCACTCGCTCGATGAGTCGGCCCGCCAATTGGCGCTCGATGCGCTCGACCGTCTCCATCAGGCTTTGCGCATGGCCAGTACAGAGCAGGTCGGCGCCGAGGCGCCAGCCAGCCCGTTGCGAGGAGTGTCGCGTTGAGTTTCGGGTTGAGGCAACGTACGGGCCGGCGGATTGGTGTGATTGTTGGTGCCGGAACGGTTATCGGAGTCGCAATGGTGTTGCTGGGTATGGAACCACGGCTCGTGCTGGTCGGGTGCGTGGTTGCTGCTGTTGGTGCGACCACGTGGCTTCTCGTCGATTTGGCAAATGTCGTGGCGCCGGTTTCTTGGTACAACTACGGCACGGTCGCTGACACGTCAGCGCGTTCGGATCCAAGTGTGCAAACGTTGCAGACTCGGCTTCGAACGCCTGCTCGCCGGCGTCGCCGAGTAGCACCGCTCGACCGCGTCCGAGCCGATCCGACTGATGAGATCACCGCCGCCCTGCTCGATGTCATCGAAGACCACCTCGTCGCTGAACACGGCATCGACATGTTGATTGATCCGCACGCTGCCGCCGAGGCGCTTGGCCCAGAGCTGGCTCGGTTCGTCACTGATTCGAAGACCCGTCGGTCGATGGCGCAACCGCGCACGTTGGCCTACACGCTCACACTGATCGAGGACTTCTCGGATCAGCAGCATCTCGCATGAAGGACACCCCCATGGCACCCCTCGAAATTTCCCAGGTCTCTGAGCTGGCCGGATCGATCCTCGACGAAGTCGAAACCGCGGTGATTGGTAAACGCGAAGCGTTGACAATGGTGCTCAGCGGCATCCTTGCGGGCGGTCACGTGCTCCTCGAAGACTTTCCTGGGTTGGGCAAGACACTGGCAGCTCGCTCGTTCGCTCAAACGCTGGGGCTTGATTTCGCGAGAGCGCAATTCACCCCGGACCTTCTTCCTGCGGACCTGACCGGATCGTTTATCTTTGATCAGCGGGTGAGCGAGTTCTCCTTTCGTAAGGGCCCCTTGTTTACCGGGTTGCTGCTCGCTGATGAGATCAACCGCACTCCGCCCAAAACGCAGGCAGCGCTGCTCGAGGCAATGCAGGAGCGGCAAGTGACCGTCGAAGGCGAGACGTTCCAACTAGAGCGGCCGTTCCACGTCTTGGCCACGGCGAATCCCGTTGAATACGAGGGCACCTATCCATTGCCCGAAGCCCAGCTCGATCGCTTCATGCTCCAAATCAGTTTCGGTTATCCCACTGCCGACGAGGAGTGGGGCGTGCTCCAGCGCAGGCTGGCAAGGCGCCAGGAAGAACAGAGGCTGCGTGCGGTGATTGATGCCCCCACGTTGTGTGCGATGCAAGAGGCGATCGAGCGTGTCACTGTCGATGAGAGCGTCGGTCGGTATTGCGTCGAGTTGGCAGCTGCTACTCGGAGCCATCCCCACACATTGATGGGTTCGTCCCCACGCGGTTCGCTCGCGCTGATGCTGGTGGCCCGTTCGTTTGCGGTTGTTGCCGGTCGCGATTTCGTCATCCCTGAAGATGTGAAGGCCGTGGCCGTCGCGGTGCTCGCCCACCGCATTGCGGTGAAGCCCGAACTTTGGATGAGTGGTGCGAGTGGCCCATCGGTCGTTGCGGCCGTGCTCGGCTCGGTCGCGACGCCCGCAGCACTCGAAGCCGATTTCGCGACAGATGTGAAGTGACAGTGTCCAGCGCGTCCCAGTGGCGCTCGAGCCCGGCGCATTTCCGTGCAGTTGCCGTTGGGATAGCCGGTGTTGCTGCCGCGTTACTTTTCCGTGTCCCGGCGCTGCTCGTGATGAGTACCCCGTTTGCGGTTGTCGCTCTGTGGGCGACAGCGACGCGCCCGAGCGATGAACCTGTGCTCACCGGTGGGATCGCTCCAACGACCGTTCGGGAGGGCGAAGCGACGACGTGGACCGGTGTGCTCTCGAACGTCGCCCACATCGACCACGTAGTAGCGCTCGCCCCAGCCACGGCTTGGATTGAAATGCGGCCGCGTTCAGGGGTGGTCGCAACGGCAGTTCGTCACGGCGACGCGACAGCCAGCATCGCGATTCCGATGCGCTCCACGCACTGGGGGCGCCACGAAATTGGCCGGATCAACGTCGTCGGGGTGAGTTCGTGGGGAGCGTTCCGGTGGAGGCAGCTGGACATTGGGTATGGCGTGATGACGCTTCCATTACCCGAGGTTTTCGATGCAGCGCCACCAATGCACCGTGCCAACGGCCTCGTTGGCCTCACTCGGTCGGCGCAGCCTGGCGATGGGAGCGAGTTCGCTGGTATCCGACCATTCCAGATCGGCGATCGACTTCGCCGAATCAACTGGCGACGTTCGTTGCGCAGCGGAGAGCTGTATGTGACATCGACGTATGCCGATCAGGACAACCACGTTGCTTTGTTCGTCGACGCGCTTGCTGATGTCGGAACGTCCGGTGGGATCGACGGCGAGGCATCGAGCCTCGATACCACCGTGCGCGCCGCAGGTGCGATTGCTGAACACTTCCTGCTTCGCGGAGATCGTGTCTCGTTGTGCGTCTTTGGCTTGTTTGGCGATGCGAGCGTTCCCCCGGCGAGCGGCCGGGGACATCTCCGCCGAATCCTCGACGTGCTCGCCTCGATCGAGACGGACGCCAGCCGCCCTCGATCCCTCCGCGTCGGCAAGGGAGCTGTTCCCAGTGATGCCTTGGCGATCATGTTGTCGCCGCTCATTTCGTCAGTGGCGCTGGACCGAGCGGTCTCGCTTGCCAGTCACGGGCTCAGCGTCGCAGTGGTGGACACGCTGCCTGAGGACGTCCATGTCGTTGACGATCCAACGGCGGAACTCGCCTGGAGAATCCGCTTGCTTGAACGACGCCGCGAGATTCGAACTGTTCAGCAAGTCGGTGTGCCGGTCATTGCCTGGCATGGCCCGGGAAGCCTCGATCCGTTCCTGCGTGAGATGGCTCGGCGCTCCTCGGCACCGAGGATGGCTCGCCGATGAATCCGATGTCGCTGCAGCAATGGGTTGATGAATTCCTCGCGATAAGCCGTCAGCAGTGGCTGTTGCGTCTCGTCGTCGTCATCTCGCCGGTGGCGGCTGTTCTTGCCGCCGCAGCGGCGACTGGACGGTGGTGGACCTTTGGTTTATTGATGGTGGCCATCCTGGCGACGGCTTCGGCGATTCGACCCGACACGCACACGGCACTCGGGGTTGTTTTGTTGATCGTTTGGTATTGGTCTGGCCGGATCGACGCTGTCGATACGCCTTGGCTGCCAGTTGCTGGCATTTGCCTGCTCGTGTTCCACTCCGTGGTTGCGTTGTCGGCGACCATTCCGGCCGGCGGCGAGGTCGCTCGCGCGACGCTCGGCAACTGGCTTCGTCGCACAGCACTCGGAGGTGGCGCGACGCTCGGCATGTGGGTTCTCGTCGTGGTGTTCGACCGTGGTGACGCTGCGGGCAATGGTGGGCTCACCGCCTTGGCCCTCGTGGTCGTTTTCGGTGCCGTCGTGCTGGTCTGGTCACGCAGTATTGACCCGACGCAGTAGCTCTCCACCTTGTCGATGCCAAGCCTGGGGGACGGGGACGGATGCTTGCTCCAACAGAGCTTCAGAGTCGGAACGTTGCAGCGATGTAGGAATCGCCGAAGCGCCCCGCGATCGACGTCCCAGCGGTCGGCGGCACCATGCCTGTGCAAGTTCCGGTGATGACCAGCTCGCCAGCGGCGATCGGTGTGCCCCACTCGATTGCCTTGCGTGCAACGAATTGCAGCACGTTGAGCGGGTGGCCCAGTGCGCTCGCACCAGTTGCCGCGACCTGCTCGGTGCCATCGATGTCGAGCGCCACGACGAGCTGATCGAGCGCTCTGATTTGCTGCACGTTGAGGCCAAGCAAGCCACCCTGAACAATGACCGACGACACGGCGTTGTCGGCAATCAGGCTCGGAGCGCCAGGACGAACCAAGTCGGTGAAACGTGAGTTGACGAGTTCGAAGCAACCAACGACGTCGACCATCGAGGCAAGTTCGAGCGGGTCGTCCGGTATTTCGGTCAGTTCGGTCAGTGGGATGAATCCGATTTCGACCTCGATGCGCGTCGGCCCGACGAACCACTCACTGAGCGAAATGTCGACCCCGTCGCGAAGCACACGGTTGAGGTGCGGCCGACCGACAAACGGGGCGTCGATCCCCAAAAACTTTTGCCCCACAACACTGGTGGCGCCGACCTTCCATGGGCCGAGCCGTACGCCGCTGAGCCGATGGCCGGCCTGCTGAACGGCGTAGCCCTCTTCAACGCTGCTCGGCTTGATCTCGTCGGGAAGGCCTTCTATTGGATGGCGATCGTTGAATGCCTTGAGCAGCATTTGCGCCGCCTGGTCGATGCTGTTCATGGCTGTGACCGTCTCATCGCTGTACTCATTCGGGCAGTTTCACTGGCGGACATTGGTCACGACGAGTCAGTCGAGTGCAAGATCGGAGTGTTCAGGTCACTAAGTTCGCGAGCGCACATCTGCACCCTCACCCCGACACCCTCACCCGACTGCCCGCCTGGTCCAGTCGGGCTCAATTCCCAGGAGTTCTCCCCATGCGCGAAGCAGTCTTCGTTTCATACGCCCGTACCGGTCTGGCAAAGGCCGGCCGAGGTGGTTTCAACATGACCCCCGCAATGTCAATGGCGGCACATGCCATTAAGAGCGCTGTCGACAAGTCGGGCATCGAGCCCGGCCAGGTCGAAGACGTCGCCCTTGGCAATGGCGCCCACGGTGCTGGCAACCTCGGTCGCCTCGCTGGCCTGCTCGCAGGTTTGCCCGTCAACGTCGGTGGCAACACCATCCAGCGTCACTGCTCGTCGGGTCTCAACTCGATCGCCATCGCTGCAAACCACATCAAGTCCGACGGCGTCGACATCGCAGTCGCCGGTGGCGTCGAGTCGATCTCGATGCCGAACCCGGGCATGGGCGGCTCTTCCAATATGGATTCTGCACTGTCGGACATGTACCCGGCTGTTTACATGGCAATGATTGAAACAGCCGACATTGTCGCCGAGCGCTACAACGTCAGCCGCGACTACCAGGACGAGTACTCCTTCGAGTCGCAAATGCGTATGGCCCGCGCCCAGGAGAACGATCTGTTCGCTGACGAGATCGTCCCGATGGAGACGAAGATGAAGCTCGTCGACCGCGAAACCAAGGAAGAGACCATTGTCGACGTCACTGTCGATCGCGACGAGTGCAACCGTCCCCAGACCACACTTGAGGGCCTGCAGAAGCTCGGCCCGGTTCGTGGTGAAGGCAACTACGTCACCGCCGGCAATGCCAGTCAACTGTCCGACGGCGCTGCCGCTGTCGTGATGATGAGCGACGAAGAAGCCAGCAAGCGCGACATCGAGCCGCTCGGTGCCTTCAAGGGCTGGGCAGTGGCAGGTTGCGAACCCGACGAAATGGGTATCGGCCCTGTGTTTGCGATCCCCAAACTGCTGAAGGTCAGCGGGTCTAACCGTCGATGACATTGATTTGTGGGAGCTCAACGAAGCATTCGCCTCGCAGTGCCTTTACAGCCGTGACAAGCTCGGCATCGACCCCGCTAAGTACAACGTCAACGGCGGCTCGATTGCCATTGGCCACCCCTTCGGTATGACCGGCACACGCTGCGCCGGCCACATCTTGCAAGAAGGCAAGCGTCGCAACGCCAAGTGGGGCGTCGTCACCATGTGTATCGGTGGAGGCCAAGGCGCCGCCGGTCTCATCGAGATCTACTGACCTGAACTGAACTGAACTGAACTCTGCGTTCGGTCTCCGCAACGGAGGCTGGGCGCAGAGTTCGCCGCGTCTGGCACTCCATCACCTGGGCTGGGCTGGGCGTGTTACCGGCCTGTCGGCAAGGGCGCAGGGTCCGTGATGACCCACCGGGTTGTGGCCTGTTCGAAGTTCAGCTGGCCAGGTGTTGCCATGTGCGAGAACTCGTAGCGGAAGCCGGCGCGCTGCAAGGTTCGGTTCGGGGCGACGTTAAACGCGTTCGGTTCGCAATAGATCCGATCCAGACCCAATACCTGAAAGAAGTGTCTGACTGCCAAGATCACAAAGTGGGCACCGAGGCCACCTGCCCGATCGTTGGGATCGGCAATCTGGAGGTGCATGAAGGCTTGGCGGCCAAAGTCGATCTGGTCGACGTTGCTCCATCCCACGACCTCGTCGTCAACGAGCCACATCACGCCGTAGCCCTGGCGCTCTTCGATCGGACGTTCGAAGTCGAGCCGGTAGGTCTCTTTCCAATCTTCGCGCTCAGGAAGAAGCAACCGGTCGACTCCGATCTGAAGAAGAAAGTCGTCACTCGAGTCGTGAAAGTAGGCAATCCTGCGGTCAACGTCGGCGAGGTTCATTGGCCGCACGGTCGTCAGCGGACTGCGGGCACCGTGAGCATTCACGACCCGAACATATCGAAGGTTTGATTGGCTGCTCGATTTTATCGACGGCTGTGAGCCAGCGGATGCCGCGTGCGTCGTCGATGCGGAATGGCCTCCGCCCTGAAACCGTCAGGTTG
Organism: uncultured Ilumatobacter sp.; assembly: GCA_905182555.1. Taxonomy (GTDB): domain Bacteria; phylum Actinomycetota; class Acidimicrobiia; order Acidimicrobiales; family Ilumatobacteraceae; genus Ilumatobacter_A. Next base: position 60,897 of record CAJJBX010000002.1, read on the forward strand.
ATCGCAATTTGGGGCGCTGTAAGGATTAAACACTTGTTCGTGGATCAAATTTTATTCGAACACCTGTATACTTAAACATGTCGTTGACCGCTGAGTTGGAGTGCGAAGTCATCTCGGTCGACACCGCGGTGAACGACATCGCGGTGAACGACATCGTTGGTGTGCTCAACTCCCAGCATGCGGCGCTGGTCGATTGTGTCGTTGCCCTGTTGGGCGATTCGCGGTTGTGGGCTGGTGAGGGCATGACGTCGATGTCGGCGTGGGTTGCGTGGCGGGCTGGGATGTCGCCGGCAATGGCCCGCTCGATTGTGGCGATTGCCGAACGAGTCGACGAGCTTCCTGCTTCGATCGGTGCGTTCCGACGCGGTGAGCTGTCACTCGATCAAATGGCCACGATTGCCCGGAACGCGCCGGCGTGGGCTGATGTGCAGTCACGTGATTATGCGATCGTGATGACCGTCACCCAGTTGCGTCAGGTGCTGCGGAAGTATCCGTTCCCCGTGCTCGACGAAGAAGGCCACGAAGTTCCCGATGCCGATCCGGTTGCTCCCGGGCCGGCCGATAACCAGCCTGGCGATACCGACCCGGTCGATACGCCCGAGGGCGACGCCGATACCGAGGCCAAGAAGTCGCCCGATTCCGAAACGCGGTCGTCGGTTGAGGAGTTCCTGTCGCTGTGGCAGGACGACGACGGTTCGTTCCGCCTGTCCGGTCGCCTCGATGCTGATGCGGGGATGATCGTGCACGCTGCACTCGATGAAGCCCGTGACCGGCTGTTCCAGCGCGGCGACTTTGGTGCCGGGCTCGCCGAAGCGCTGGTCGAAATGGCTCAAGGGTCGCTCGACTCGGTCACTGACCCGGCTCGCCGGTCACGGTTCCGGGTCAACCTGTTCATCAACACCGACACCTCCGACAGCGACGAGCGGGATATGACCGACGCTGCCGGTTGGAACGTGCCTGACGCGATCCGCCGCTACCTCACCTGCAACGGCACGGTCACCCCCGTGTTCCTCGAGAACGGGCTGCCGGTATCGGTTGGGCGCGCCCAGTACGTCGTCCCCGCCCGCACCCGCACCGTCATTGAACACCGCGACCACGGCGCGTGTCGGGTCCCTGGCTGTGACGCCACGCTCGGCCTCGAAGTGCACCACCTGATCCATTGGGAGCACGGCGGCGGCACCGACACCGACAACTTGCTGCTCGTCTGCAGCAAACATCATCGAATGCACCACCGAGGCCGACTCGACATCACCGGCAACGCCGACCAACCTGAAGGCCTCGAATTCCGCAACCAACACGGCCACCTGATCACCGCATCAGGTGCAGCACCGACCATGCCGTCAGGGCCGCCACCGCAACCGGCAGCGGTGTATTCCCATCCCGACGGCGGGCGGATAGATACCGGGCAGATCTACTTCAACCCGCCCCGCACCTACTACGACGACCTCCGCCAACGCATGCGGACCGACACCGGATACTCCAACAGCAAATACCTGGCCAAAATCCAGCCACCCGGCCTGCGCTAACCGGCCTGCGATCTCGGCTCGCCGTACGAATTGTTTGCCGCCGCCCACCATCGAGCTGCTGCCGGGCCCCAGTGAGCGCGAAGGCTCCGGAAACGCTGAGCGGCGGCATCGCCGGGCCAATCGGCGTCGTGGAGCGCTGCTGGCAGGCTCGGGTCTTGCAGCGGGAAGCGGCGCCAGGCGTCGACGAGGTCGAGTAGCCGTGACGCCGACTGGGCGTCGGGCTGGGCGTCGGGCTGGGCGTCGGGCTGGGCGTCGGGCTGGTTGGTGGCGCTCGGTTCGTCGAAGGCTTCCAGAAAGACGCGATAGCCGACCGCAAGAGCGTCGAGCTCCCACGCTCGTTCGGCGAGAGCGCGAGGGTTGCCGACATCGGTCATCGTGGATTGGAACAACGTCGCGTCGCCGATGTCGAGATCACTCAGGATCGCAGTGGCTTCACGTTGTCGGTCCGCCCATGGGCAAAGCCACACGCCTTGGCCAAGTGAACCGAAGCCGGCCCAGCCGAGGCTGACGTTCAACTTGGGCCGAAGCGTCCGCCGCTGTTCAGACACGCTGGCAAGCAGTACGAGCCACTGGCCGTCCCAGTCACGATCGACCTCGCCGTGCGCGTAGATGCGGTCGGCGCCACGTTGTAGGAGCGACGTCGCCCAGGGCGTCAGCGACCACTTCGATCGTCGACCAACGCGCTCGGGCGTGATCCATCCCTTGTTCGAGAGTCGACTGATTGCCTGCCGGGCCGCCTTGGCTTCGACGTCGAACAGGCCAAGCGTCTCCACGAGTGTCTGTGTCCAGGCGCTTCGCCCACCGGGCAGCATGAGCTCACCGAAGATCGTGATGAGCAGGTCGGATGCGCTCGACGCAGAGACGCTGCCGTCTCGACGTACACCGAGGACGGGTGCGAGAGGAGCGACATCGTTCATCATGATGTTCTACATTCTTCTTGCGTTGGGCTTGGAAAGCAAGGTATGTTTGGAATCAGCGAGCAAGGGGCATGCACATGACTGACACCACAACTGAGCACACAACCGAGCACACAACCGACACTGCGACGCATCCGCAGACTGCAGCACAGAGCAGCGAGACCGACGCGCCCATCACGTTCGAGCGGCATCCGGACTCGTACGTGCACTGGAATCTCAAGGTCGAGTCTGAAGTTGCTCGGCTCTCGATGAATGTCGATCCGGCTGGTGGCCTGCTCGGCGACTACGAGCTCAAGTTGAACAGCTACGACATCGGCGTCGACATCGAACTCGCCGACGCGATTCGCCGCTTGCGGTTCGAGCATCCCGACGTCAAGGTCGTCGTCGTCGACAGTGCCGTGGAGGGTGTCTTCTGTGCAGGTGCGAACATCCGGATGCTTGCCGCTGCCACCCACAGCCACAAGGTCAACTTCTGCAAGTTCACGAACGAGACTCGCCTGGAAATCGAAGAAGCTTCCGCCGAATCTGGATTGCGCTTCCTTGCGGCTATTAATGGTGCCTGTTCTGGCGGCGGCTACGAGGTGGCAATGGCTTGTGACCACCTGCTGCTCGTTGACGATCGATCGAGCGCGGTGTCGCTCCCGGAAGTTCCGTTGCTCGGCGTGCTGCCCGGTACTGGCGGCCTCACGCGCCTGACCGACAAGCGACACGTGCGTCGTGACCGCGCTGACGTTTTCGCGACGAAGTCCGAAGGAATCCAGGGCAACGAAGCGGTTGAGTGGAACCTGGTCGACGAAGTGGCGCCACCATCGAAGTTTGACGAAGCAGTTGCTGCACGAGTTGTGACCCTCGGCGCAACGTCGAGTCGGTCCGATGACGGATCCGCAGTGCAGTTCGAAACGCTCGGGCGAACGATCACCGACGACTCGATTACCTACCGGTTCGTCGCTGCGAAGCTCGACCGAATTGGTCGCTCTGTCGAACTCACGATCACTGCAACCGACGACGCTGACTGGGCGTTGACAGCAGCTCGCGAGTTCGACGACGTGCTCTGCCACCTTCGATTCAACGAACCGACGCTCGGCACGCTGGTGTTGAAGACCCGCGGTGACGCATCTGCAGCAGTCCGCCAGACCGACCGGCTCCTCTCGGGCGCCGACCATCTCGCTCGCGAGACGGCGCTGCTCTGGAAGCGAGTCCTGTCGCGGCTCGACTTGATGGCCCGCAGCTTGATTGGGGTCGTGGAGCCGGGCTCCTGCTTTGTTGGCGTCCTTGCCGAAGTGCTCCTCGCAGCCGATCGGAGCTTCATGCTCGACGGCGTGTTTGAAGACGACGACGATCCGTTGCCTCCGGCCGTGATTGTTTTGACCGATGCGAGCGTCGGGCCAATGCCTATGGCCAACGGCATCACTCGGATCAGCTCGCGCTTCTGGGGTGTGCCGGCAGATGCTGCGGCGGCCGAAGCGGCCGTCGGCGAGTCGATTGATGCGGCACGTGCAAACGAACTTGGCCTCGTCACGTCGACGCCCGATGATCTCGACTGGGACGACGAAGTTCGCCTCGCCATCGAAGAGCGCGCCAGCTTCTCGCCAGACGCGCTCACCGCAATGGAAGCCAACCACCGCTTCGCCGGCCCAGAGACGATGGCAACGAAGATCTTCTCCCGCCTCTCGGCGTGGCAGAACTGGGTGTTCATCCGCCCGAACGCCAGCGGCCCCGAGGGTGCGCTGCGCAAGTACGGCACCGGCACCCGCCCCACCTACGACATCAATCGAACCTGACCCGGTCACACTGTGCCAGGCACAGTGTGACCGCCCGACCCCCGGAGACACTCATGACAAACATCGACTATTCCGAGCGGATTCCAAACAACGTCGACCTTGCCGACGACCGCCGCCTCAAGCGAGCGCTTGAGAACTGGCAGCCCCGCTTCCAAGACTGGTGGGGCGAGATGGGCCCGGAAGGGTTCCAAGAGAAAGACGTCTACCTCCGCACAGCCGTCGACGTTGGCCGCGAAGGCTGGGCCCACTTCGGCCACGTCAAGATGCCTGAGTACCGCTGGGGCATCTTCTTGAGCGAAGCTCAACCGAATCGGACCATCGGCTTCGGCGACAACAAGGGCCAGCCTGTCTGGCAGGAAGTACCGGGCGAGTTCCGCACCGACCTTCGTCGGTTGATTGTGGTGCAGGGCGACACAGAGCCGGCATCGGTCGAACAGCAACGGCTGCTCGGCGCGACCGCTCCGTCGCTCTACGATCTCCGCAACTTGTTCCAGGTCAACGTCGAAGAAGGCCGGCACCTGTGGGCCATGGTGTACCTACTGCACCGCTACTTCGGCAAGGACGGTCGCGACGAAGCTGACGCCATGCTCGAACGCAACTCGGGCGACGCCGACCAGCCGCGCATCCTCGGGGCCTTCAACGAAGAGACACCCGACTGGCTCTCCTTCTTCATGTTCACCTACTTCACCGACCGAGACGGCAAGTATCAGCTCGGTGCACTCCGCGAGTCGGCTTTCGATCCCCTCAGCAGGACCTGCGAGTTCATGCTGAAAGAGGAGGCGTACCACATGTTCGTCGGTGCGACCGGCGTCGGGCGTGTCGTCCAGCGCACCGCTCAGTTGATGAATGAGTTCGACACCACGGACGTCATGAGCCACGGTGGCATCAACCTCGACACACTCCAGAAGTACATCAACTTCCACTACTCGGTGTCGTTGGACCTCTTCGGCAGCGAGAAGTCGACCAATGCAGCGAACTACTACGCCGCCGGCCTCAAGGGGCGCTTCGGCGAAGACAAGTACGAGGACGACCACGTCTTGCTCGACCTCGAAGATCAGTACCTGACGGTGGCCGATGGTGCGATTACGACCGAGACCCTGTCGGCCCGTGCGCTCGTCAATCACGAATTGCGTAGCGAGTACACCCTCGATTGCGCGAAGGGCCTGCGCCGCTGGAACCGGACGCTCGCCGAGCACGGCATCACGACCGAACTGACGCTGCCGCATGTCGGCTTCAATCGCGAAGTCGGCGTTTTCCGTGACCATGACGTGAGCCCTGACGGTCGCGTCTTGAGTGACGCCGAGTGGGCCGAGCGGCGCGACGACTGGCTCCCGACGGATGCCGAAAAAGTGCATGTTGGCTCGTTGATGAAGGCGGCGTTTGGGCCCGGCGAGATGGCAGGTTGGATCGCTCCGCCGTCGACAGGCATCAATACGCTGGCAGTCGACTACGACTACGTGCGGATCTAGCCACCGCTGATGATTTCCGATCCGCTCGTCGCTGTTGTTTCTACTGTCGCAATCAGCGGCTGTCGACTTCGCACAGCGACGTGGGGAAGCGGCCCCGTCGAGATCGTGCTCTTGCATGACGGCCTCGGGTCGATATCGCAGTGGCGAGAGACTCCTGGCGACATCGCAGCGGCAACCGGCGTTGCCGTGATGGCCTATGAGCGCGCAGGACATGGCGCCTCGACACCGGTGCCTGACGGGCCTTGGCCAACCAATTGGTTGCATCGTGAGGCGGATGTCTTCGGTGATCTTTTGCTGCAAATGGAAATTGACCAGCCGATTCTCGTCGGTCATTCCGATGGAGGAACGACAGCGTTGCTCCACGCTGCCGGCGGTGGAACGTGCCGCGGAGTCGTTGCGCTCGCAGCCCACTCGTGGGTTGAGCCGTGCTGCAGCGAGGCGATTATCGCGATGCGTGGGTCTTCTGATCGGATCGTCGCCGGCCTTGCAACGAACCACGACGCCCCTGCCGAGCTGTTTGAAGCGTGGAGCAACGCATGGGTCAGCGATGCTTTCGCGACCTGGGACGTTCGGCCGCTCCTCGCTTCAATCACTGCGCCGACGTTGGTTGTGCAGGGTGATCAGGATCAGTACGCCACCGGTGCGCAGCTGACCGAAACCGCTGCCGCCATTGGCGCCAACGCCACCATGATGCGCCTTGCTGGTGTCGGGGTCATCATCCACCACGAGCAGCCGGCGATTGTCGTCGCGCTGGTTGCCGAGTTCTACAATCGCTTGGGCGTCACCTTGGCGCCGACGCAGGGAGACTGACATGCACGAGCATTTCAACGTCAGCGAATGGCTCGTCGACCGTCACGTCGACGCGGGCAACGGCGACCGCATTGCCATTCGCAGCGGTGGTGAGTCGTTTACCTACGCCGACGTGCTACATCGCGTCGAGGCCGCTGCAGCAGGGCTACGCGTACTCGGTGTGCGTTGCGAGGAACGGGTGGCGATGGTGATGCTCGACTCGGTCGAATTCGTCGCGATGTTCCTCGGTGCAATGCGGATCGGAGCGGTGCCGGTGCCGATGAATCCGTTGCTTCCTGGACGCGACCTGGGTGTGATCGTTGCTGATTCGCGTGCGCGCGTCGTTGCAATATCGGCCGCACGCGAACAGTCGCTCACCGAGCTTCGCGACGGTGCCTCCCAAGTCGAGACGGTCATCACATCCGGTGCAAGTGGCGATGGCCAATTGGGGTGGGCTGACTTCGTTGGTGCAGGTTCGGACGGATCAGTCGCTGACACCTGGGCCGAGTCGCCAGGCTTTTGGCTCTGCACATCCGGGTCGACCGGGCAGCCGAAGTTGGCGATGCACCGCCACGCCGATATCCCGGCAACGTGTGAGACGTACGCCGACCAGGTCCTCGGGATCACCGCCGACGACATCTGCTTCTCGGTCGGGCCGATGTTCCATGCCTACGGCCTGGGCAACTCGCTCACCTTCCCGTTCTCGGTCGGCGCTACCGCCGTCCTCGGCCACCTCGGCCACCGACGCCGCAGCTCGTTGCCGACATCGTGACGCGCGAGCGCCCCACACTGTTCTTCTGCATCCCCACGTTCTACGCAGCGCTCCTCGCAGCGGATCTGGCCGACGATTCGTTCGGGTCGGTGCGTTTCGGCGTGTCGGCCGCCGAGGCACTTCCAGCCGAGACGTTCGAGCGGTTCCGACAGCGTTTCGGCGTCACGATTCTCGACGGCATTGGCTCTACCGAGCAGCTGCATATTTATCTCTCCAACGCCCCGGCAGGGTTCCGTCCAGGAACAAGCGGGCGTGCCGTACCTGGCTACGAGGTCCGCGTTGTTGACGAGTCGGACAACGACCAGGTCGTCGACGTTCCGGGCCAACTCCTGGTGCGTGGCCCGTCGGTTGCCACCGGATATTGGTGCCGCAGCGACACGACCCGAGCAACGTTCGAGGGGGAGTGGATGCGCACAGGCGATCTCTATGCGGTCGATGTCGACGGGTTCCACACATACCTTGGCCGAGTCGACGACATGTTGCGGGTGGGTGGGGAGTGGGTATCACCTGCCGAGGTCGAGGGTGTTCTGATCGCTCATCGCGATGTGCTTGAGGCCGCGATCGTCGGCCTTGCCGATGATCAGAACGTCACCCGGCCGGTGGCGTTCGTCGTCACCGTCGATGGGGCAACGCCGTCGGCTGACGACCTGACCGAGCACTGCCGGTCGCGGCTGGCGGGCTACAAGCGGCCGATGCCGTACCGCATGGTCGACGAGCTGCTCACGACTGCTACCGGCAAGATTCAACGTTTCAAGCTGCGCGCGCTCTGACGCCCCGCTGCCGAAGTCGCTGGTGAAGTCGCTGGTGAAGTCGCTGGTGAAGTCGCTGGTGAAGTCGCTGGCGACGCCACGGCAGGATGCTGGGTGAGGCTGCGTCGTAGGGTCGCCAGATGGAACTGAACGATCGAGTTGTCATCATCACAGGAGGGGGCTCTGGCATCGGCGAGGCCCTGGCGCTCGCAGCGCATGCTGCAGGTGCCCGGCACGTTGTCGTTGCTGATCTCGTCGAGGAGGCAGCCCAACGCGTCGCGGCCGAAGTCGGCGGCACCGGGGTCGGCATCGACGTCCGTGACGAGCAGGCAATCATTGCCATGGTCGAACAGACCGAAGCAGCGCACGGCCCGATCGACGTCTTTGTCTCGAACGCCGGATACGTCACGGCTGCTGGGCTCGAAGACTCCAACGAACGGATCAACCACATGTGGGACGTTCATGTGATGAGCCACATCTACGCGGCTCGCGCCGTGGTGCCCTCGATGATCGCGCGAGGTGAGGGCTACCTCTTGAGCACGGCATCGGCTGCTGGCCTCCTCACCCAGATTGGCTCCTTGGCGTACTCGGTGACTAAGGGCGCAGCGGTCTCGCTCGCCGAGTTCCTCAGCGTTACTCACCACCACCAGGGCATCCGTGTTTCGGTACTCTGCCCGCAAGCCGTTGCCACCAACATCGTGGCCAACAGCCCCGACCTCGGTGGCTCCGGCGATACCCCCGACGACTTCGAGGGCGGGGTCGCCTCGGGTGATGGCGTGCTCAGCTCGGCCGAGGTCGCACAAGCGTGCCTCGATGCGATGCGCGACGAACGATTCCATGTGCTCCCGCACCCGGAGGTGGCCACCTACGTCGAGCGCAAGGCGACCGATGTCGATCGCTGGCTCACCGGGATGCGCCGTTTCCAGTCGGCTCTTGCTGCCGGCGGCGCACTACCGGGCGACGCCATGGCTCCGAAGCTCTGAGCAGACTCGTTCTCAGACGCCCGGATCGGCAACACTGCACACGTGGAGCACTCTGAGATTCCTGTCGGTTTTGACGTCGCACTTATCGAAGCTTGGTTGGCCGATAATACCCGAGTGGTTCCGCCGTGTCGGTGGACGCGCCTCACCGGCGGCCACTCGAACCTGACATACCTGCTGGCCGATAGCAACGACGAGGAATTCGTCATCCGTCGGCCGCCGCAGGGGGAGCTCTTACCCAAGGCGCACGACATGTTTCGCGAGTTCCGGATCATCGAAGCGCTGCACCCCGTTGGCATTCCGGTTGCCGAGCCGATCGGCTACTGCGACGACCGAGCGGTGTGCGACCGCCATTTCTATGTCATGGGCAAGGTCGGCGGCCAAGCGCTCTACACCGGAACCGACGCAGCCGAATGGCTTGACGTATCTGCGCGCGGGCGTGTCGGCGAATCGTTCATGGAGACGCTCGCTGGGGTTCACTCGATCGATCCGGCTGACGTCGGTCTTGGCGACCTCGGTCGTCACGACGGATACGTTGCCCGACAGATCCGTACCTGGTACGGCTCATGGACAGCATCAGCCGAGGCTGCCGACTACGACGATCCACGGATTCACGAACTGCACACCTGGCTCAACGAGCGTTTGCCTGAGCAAGGCCCAGCACGAGTCGTGCACGGCGACTACGGAATGCACAACTCGATGGTCGGCCAAGACGGCTCGATGGTTGCTGTGCTCGACTGGGAAATCGCAACACTCGGCGACCCGATGGCGGACTTCGCCTACGCCCTCAATGCCTGGGCCGAATCGACCGACCCTGTGGCGGTCGAAGCCGATGCCGCCACTGCGCTGCCAGGCTTTTGCAGCCGCGATGACCTGGTGCGGTACTACGCCGATCGCACCGGCGCCGACATGTCGAACCTTTCGTACTACCGGGCATTCAACGCGTTTAAGACCGCCTGCATCCTGCACGGCGTGTACGCCAGGTATCGGATGGGCCAGAAGAGCAGCGAGGGCGTCGATCTCGAAACCCTGTTCAATCGCATCAGCGCGTCGATCGAGCTGGCTGCAGCCCACGCCGCCGACGTCTGAACCCTGTGCAGAATCCGTTGGCCACACCGATCAAAGCAGCCATCGATATCGGTACCAACTCGATGCACCTCGTCGTGGCTCGGCTTGCCGACCACGGTGGGTTCGAGATGCTGACGAGTGAGAAAGAGACCGTCCGACTCGGCCAGGGCGGGGGAGAAATGAAGCTCCTCGCGCCAGACGCCATCGAGCGCGGCATCGCAGCCCTCGGGAGGATGAAGCAGGTGGCGGCCAGCTTTGGCAATGTCGATCTTGCGGCCGTCGCGACCAGCGCCGTACGCGAAGCTTCGAATCGAAACGAGTTCCTCGACCGGGCGCGCGACGAGGTTGGTATCGACGTCGAAGTGATTAGTGGCTTCGAGGAGGCACGATTAATCCATCTCGGTGTGCTGCAGGCCCTCCCGGTGTTTGAACAGCGCATTCTCTTGGTCGACATCGGCGGTGGAAGCACTGAATTCCTCGTGGGCGAGGGTGCCGACCCGATCGAGGCGCGGAGCATGAAGCTTGGAGCGATCCGCCTTACCGAACGGTTCTTCGCCGATGCTCTGGCCGAGGACCGAGTGCCGACCGAGAGCGAAGTAGGCGAGTGTCGACACTACGTCCGGGCAGCGCTCGCCCCGGTGGGTCGTGAACTCGGCGGACACCAGCCACAAGTCGCCGTGGGGAGTTCGGGAACAGCCGCCACGATCGCCGCGATGGCAGTCGCGGAGCGCGGCGACGATGTGCGTCAGATGAATGGTGTTGTTTTTTCGTCAACCGAGCTTGTCGACGTCGGCAAACGGGTCCTCACGGCGTCAGACCGTCGAAAGGTCGATGGGCTTGACGACAAGCGGTCCGACATCATCTTGGGCGGGGTCATCCTGCTCCAGGAGGTGTTCGCAGCCTTTGACCTTCAGGCGATGACGATCTCGGAATACGCACTTCGGGAAGGCGTGCTGTTCGACCGGTTCGCGTCAGGTTCGGGCCAGGACCTGCAGGATCTTCGACGTCACAACCTCGTTCGCCTCGCTCAGCAACTCGACCCCGATCCCGGACACGCCGAACATACAGCGCGCCTCGCAACGCAGTTGTTCGACCGGACGAAGTTGCTGCACGGCCTTGGCGATTCGGAACGGGAGCTGCTTGACGCTGCAGCGATCGTGCACAATGTCGGCCTGTTCATCAGCCATTCGAGCCACCATAAGCATTCGTATTACGTGATCAGGAACAGCGAACAGCTGACGGGGTTTACCGAGCACGAGGTTGAATTGATCGCCGTGCTCGCCCGGTACCACCGCAAGAGTCACCCGACCGAAAAGCACGACGAGTTCGCTGCGCTGCGCAAGGGCGACCAGCGGTTGGTCAGACAGCTTGCTGGAATGCTGCGCCTGGCCATCGGACTTGATCGTCGTCATGCGGGCCTGGTCGAGTCGATGCGCGTCATCATCAAGGATGGAACAGTGCGAATCGAGCCACTGGCTCCCGGCGCCCCAGACATCGACGGCGGCATCGACCTCGAGATGTATGCGGCACGGGAACGGTCGCGCCTGTTTGCTCAAACTTTCGACGTGACCGTTGAGATCGATGTGTCAGCGCATGACGCTGACGAGGACGCGGCCGGCCTCGAATCGAGCTGACGCTGTTCCTTTACTGCGGTCGGCGATCGAGGTCGGCGATTTCAATCGGCAACGTCGAGCCGTTCGTCGGCACGGGGGATGGGCGGGTCGCCGGCTCCGCTGATCGACTGATCGATGTCGATGCTGTTGCCCGTGGTCATGCCCGACTCCGCCGACAGGAGGAAGACGATCATGTTGGCGACCTCCCATGGCTTGACGAGGCGACCCATTGGTCGGCCGGCTTCGGCGGCCTGGAGCCAGTTGTCAGGAGCGTTCTCTTCCGTGAGCTGTACACGGTGTTCTGACTCGGTATCCATCCAACCAGGATTCACCTGGTTGACCCGAATACCTTCTTGCATCAGCGAGTACGCGAGGTTGCGGGTCATGACCGACAGCGCTCCCTTTGAGATGCTGTAGGCGGCGAGCCGGGGCTGGCCGCCGTGGCCCGACGTGGAGCCGACATTGACGATCGAGCCGGTCGCCTCGGTCCGCTGCATCAGTCTCGTCGCCGACTGGATCATGAAGTAAGGGGCCTTCACGTTGATCGCCATCATGCGATCGAAGTGGTCGTGCGTGTCGGACCAAATGGTTGAGCGGGTGGTCAGCGCAGCGACATTGACAAGGCCGTTGACGGTGCCGAATCGTTCGGCGCAGGCATCGACGATTCGATCGGGCGCAGAAGCGTCTCCCATGTCTGCTTCGACAAAGATGGTGGGCGTGCCGTCAGCGGTGAGCTCGTCGGCGAGCGAGGCGCCGCGCTCAGCTGACCTTCCAGCCAGCACAAGGCCGGAGGAGCCGCCGCGCTCGGCCAGCGTGCGAGCTACCCGCTCACCGAGGCCTTGAGTTCCGCCATTGATAATCGTCACACTCATGCTGTTGTTCTAGTGCGTCTGGCATCTCTCCGCGAGAGTCCGGCGATCGTTCGCCATACTTGTCACAATGGCCGACCCGAAGATTTCGAACGATCCCGCAGCCGGAACGACGAGCGACGCACGCCCGGTGGCTGCCAACTTCGTCCACGACCTCGCGGCCGAACACGCCGCGCAAGGCACCTTCGGCGGCCGGGTCGTGACCCGTTTCCCGCCCGAGCCGAACGGCTACTTGCACATTGGCCACGCCAAGGCGATCACTACCGACTTTGAGCTGGCCCGTGAGTTCGCCGGCGTCTGCAACCTGCGCTTCGACGACACCAACCCCGAGACCGAAGACACGAGCTTCGTTGACGGCATCATCGAAGATCTGGCGTGGCTCGGTTACCCGCTCGATCGTGAACCGCTTTTCGCCAGCGACTACTTCGGACAGCTTGCTCGCTGGGCCGAAATGCTCATCGAGCACGGCCTCGCCTACGTCGACGACCAAGACGGCGAGACCATCTCCGAGCAGCGTGGCGGCTACGGCAACCCTGGTGTCGAGAGCCCCCACCGAGATCGGGCGATCGCGGAGAATCTTGATCTCTTTGCTCGTATGCAGGCCGGCGACTTCGGTGAAGGTGAGCGGGTACTGCGCGCCAAGATCGACATGCAGCACGACAACATGCAGCTGCGCGATCCAATCATGTACCGCATCCGTGACGAGGCGCACCACCGCACCGGCACCGCGTGGAAGATTTACCCCACCTACGACTGGGCACACGGCCAGAGTGACGCCATCGAAGGCATTACGCATTCGCTGTGTTCCCTTGAATTCGATGCACACCGAGCGCTGTACGACTGGTACCTCGAACAACTGCGGCTGCTCAGTGAGCTGCCGTTCGAGGCGCCACAGCAGTTCGAGTTCGCCCGACTCGAACTCACCCACACCGTTACATCAAAGCGCAAGCTCGCCAAGCTCGTCGAGGACGCCAAGGTTCTGGAACACGCGCAAAAGGCTAAGCGCGAGGTCTCCGTCGCCAAGTTCAAGGAGGAGCAAGCCGCGACTTCTGCGCATTTATAGGAGTTGGCAAGACCAACAGTCGCCACGAGATCGAGCTGCTTGAATCGTTCATCCGAACCCGGCTCAACAAGACGGCGCTACGCCGCATGGCAGTGCTCGATCCGCTGAAGGTTGTCATCACGAACTGGCCGACCGGCGCTGACGGTGAGCCCGTTGTCGAGGAGGTCGAGCTGATCAACAACCCGGAGAACGCCGATGACGGCGTTCGGACCGCACCGTTCTCAGGGACGCTGTACATCGAGCGAGACGACTTCAAGGCCGACCCGCCGCCGAAGTACTACCGCCTGACACCGGGCCGGGAGGTCCGTCTGCGCGGCGGCTACTTCGTCACGGCCACGGGCTTCGAGAGCGATGCTGACGGCAACGTCACCGAAGTGCACGTCACCTATGACGCCGACACCAAGGGCGGCAATGCTCCTGACGGTCGCAAGGTCAAGTCGACCATGCACTGGGTGAGCGCAGCACACGCGGTTGATGCTGACGTTGCCACGTATGAGCGGTTGTTCAGTGCCGAGATTCCTGGCGCGGAAACCGGAGATGTTTTCGACGATCTCGATCCGAACTCGATGACCGTTCTGCGTGGCTGCAAGCTCGAGCCCGAGCTGGCAAATACGGCACCCGGCGATGTCGTCCAGTTCGAACGCCTGGGCTATTTCGCAGCTGATCCCAGCGCTCCGCTGCTGTTCCATCGCACCGTTGGCCTTCGCGACGAATGGGCGAACATCCAAAAACGCAAGAAGTGAAACTGTCACACTCAGGGCAGACAGCGATGTGGCCGCGGTGTGTGAAGTAGCTAGCCCTGTTCGAGGTGAAGCAGTGCGTCGGCGGCTTCTGCAATGTGGCTGGTCCACTGGTCGGCGCTGCGTGGCTCGTCGATGGGGAGCACGACGAACTTGCTTGTGCCGACATCGATGAACTGTTGAATCAACGCGGCGAGTGATTCCCAAGAATTGGGGACCAGCTGAGTGACGTCATCGAGGTCGGGTCGACGTTTTGCGAGGAGCTCGAGCAGCACCTCTGGCACTTCTCCGAACGAGTAGGGAATCAAAACGCCGTAGTGATCGTCTTCGATCTCACGGTCGTGCTCGGCAGCAACCCCTTCAATGACCGTGCGTCCAGCAGCGGCGTCTGCTGGCGTGACGAACGACGGCAGCCAGCCATCGGCGACGCGACCGATTCGCTTGAGTTCAGACGGAGCAAATCCGCCGAGCCAGACGTCCATTCGCTTCGGGGCAGGCAAGACACGGATGTGTTCGTAGTTGAAGTAGGTGCCTTCGTGGCTGAAGAACTCGCCGGTCCAACACTTCTTCATCACGTCGAGCGACTCGTTGAAGATCTTGGCCCGCTCGGTTCGCTCGACGCCGAAGGCCTGCTGCTCGATCGGGTCGACAGCACCGAGACCGAATGCGGGCAGCAGGCGCCCACCGGACATTCGGCCAAGAGTCGCCAGCGCCTTGGCCAGCACCACCGGGTTGCGGCCGGGGAGCACCATCACGGACATGCCGAACTTGAGGTTCGTCGTTCGACCGGCACCGTAGGCAATAGCGACCAACGGGTCGGGTGCCTCGCCGCTGATCTTTTCCGACAGCCAGAGCGAATCGAAGGCGTGCGCCTCGAGTGCGTCGACGACGACGCCGTACGACTCATCATGCAGGTTCGTGCGAGTTCCGAGGCCGTAGCCGATGCGAACTTTCAGCTGTTCGCTCATGCCGGGCGGGCGATCGGGTCGACAATGTCAGCCAGCGCAACTGGCATGCTGACGAAGGGCGAGTGGTCGGTGTCGAGGTCGAACTGTGCCGTGCACCTGGCTGCGAACACGGCCTGGTGTTCTGGGTGGATTGCACGGTCCTGCAGACATCGGACATAGGTCGAAGAGATGGCGTTGCGAGGCGTGCCCGTGACGTCTTGGGTCATGGTGGCTCCGGGTTGTGGCGACAGGCGAGGGAGTGCTGCGGCAATCGCCTCGGGTGAGCACGATCCGTACAGCGCTGCCACGGCAAGCCGGGGGTCGAGCGTCGATGTGCCGTCGCTATGGAATTGCATTGCTGCGCCGAGGTCGACATCATGCGGGTCGAGCGAGCGCAGGGCGCCCATCACTGACTCGCCGGCATTGAGTGCGAATGCTGTCACGTAGACGAGATGAGCGAGGTCGGAACGACCCGCGGCTGCCTGTGTAATGACTGCGCCCCCATAACTGTGGCCAACGAGCACGGCATCGGTTAGATCGAGATGATCGAGGATTGTTGCGAGATGTGCAGCGTCCTGGTCCAAACCACCGAGCGGTTCGAGCGATGTGCCGTGACCGGGAAGGTCGATTGCGTACGAGGTGATGCCCCGCCGATCGAGTTCGGCCTGGAAGGTCGCCCAGCACCAAGCGCCGTGCCAGGCTCCGTGGACAAGGACGACCGGCCGAGAAAATTCCATAGCCCGATGCTTGCACAGCGAGCCAACGCCAAGAGAGTTGCGAGGGCCAGCCCGGGCAAGTCAGCCCGGGCAAGTCAGCCGGGCGAGAGCATGTTGGCCGGCGCTGCTGCGCTGCGCTGCAGGCGACCTGTCTGAACCCAGCTTGTGGCGAAGGCCACGACGGCAACGGTTGCAACGATCGTCGTGTCAGACACGCTGCCGACCGATGCGATGGTGATGGCGGCGAGTGCGGCGATCGCAGACATCACGATGGCCAGTCTGATGGCGGCGATCCAGGTGCGTCGACTGATTTCCATGACACTTGCATAGTGGCCTCGATGGCGAGGACACCTTGATCGAGCACTTAGTCGCGGATTTGTTATCGGTTCGCCTAAATCGTCACGCAATCGCGCGAAGAGCGGCGACAATTTCTCGGGACTCATGACGGAATGATGACGACGATGTCGCCGTTGTGCGACCCAACCGCAACGGTGTCGTTTGTTCTCGCTATCTTGCGGACATGGCTGACCAGCGTGACACGTCGACCCCGCTAGATCTCTTTCGCCTCGACGGGTTGACTGCGATCGTGACGGGGGCGTCTTCCGGGCTGGGCAATCGATTCGCCCGGGTCTTGCATGCGGTCGGGGCGAACGTGGTCGTCACGGCTCGCCGGGCAGAGCGGCTCGAGCAGCTCGCAGGGGAGTTGAACGAACAACGGCCCGGGGCAGCGAGCGCACTGGTCGTTGCCGCCGACGTGGGAATTGAAGCTGATCGAGAGCGTATTGTGAGCTCGTCGGTCGAACAGTTCGGTCGCATCGACGTGCTTGTCAATAATGCCGGTGTCGGCGCCAAGGTGGCAGTCGAAGACGAAGACATCGACGTGTTCCGGCGCGCAATGGAGATCAATGTCACGGCGCTGTGGCACCTCGCAAAGTTGAGTGCACCGTCGATGATCGAGTCGGGGGCTGGCGCAATCGTCAACGTAGCGTCGATGCTCGGCCATGTGGCGTCGTCGCCCGTGAAGCAGTCGCACTACAGCGCAAGTAAGGGCGCAGTGGTGAACCTGACTCGCGAGCTCGCAGTGCAATGGGCCCGCAAGGGCATCCGTGTGAATGCCCTCTGCCCCGGGTGGTTCCCGTCTGAGATGACCGAGGGCATGGACACCGACGAAGCAAGCCAGCGGTTCGTGAAGTCGAATACGCCGATTTCGCGAATGGGCGAGGCCCATGAACTCGATGGAGCCCTCCTGCTTCTCGCCAGCTCGGCAGGCAGTTTCTTGACCGGACAGAGCCTCATCGTCGACGGTGGGTGGACTGCCCGCTGAATTCGAGCGGTTGGGCAAAAGCACTTGGGACGGCGGTCGTTTTCGCTCAAGCGAGGTCATTACGTGCTCTACTTATTTCACGGGGGGACAACAACTACTCACTGAGGAGCTCAAAAACATGAGCAACCTGATCTCAGAATTTAAGAATTTCATCAATCGCGGCAACCTCGTTGATCTCGCGATAGCAGTCGTGTTGGCGACGTTCTTCGCTCCGATCATCACTGCCATCGTCGATGGCGTCATCTTGAACCTGGTTGCTGCGATCTTTGGTCAGCCGAATTTCGACTCGATTGGTATTGACGTCGGTGAGTCTCGTTTGTTGATCGGCTCGGTCATCAACGCCATTGTGCGGTGGATTATCGTTGCGTTCGTCTGCTTCTTGATTGTGAAGCAGATCAACAAGATGAAGGTCGAAAAGGAAGAAGTCGCATCAGGCCCAAGCGAAACCGACCTGCTGGCTGAGATCCGCGACGCCATCAAGGCCAACAACGACTGAACTTGCTTGGTGAAGGGCGGGGTGCTTGCTTGGCGAAGGGCATGGAGCCGTCCTCGGTTTCTGGCCCGTTTTTGGTCTGCTGACGTGAATGCCGGCGCGTCCCGCGATTCAATGGTGTCGATGCGCTTCCTGTGGATTCTCATTGTCGCTGCAACAGCGGCATGTGGCGCGACCGGTACGGCGACCGGTCCAGCCCCAGGATCACTTCCAGCGGCTGCATCGACCGTGCCGGGCGTTGGCTCACTGCCGAACACCATCCCCGCCGGTGCTCTGCAGAGTAACAGCAATAATGGGGGCCAAGAATCGCTTGTGGTCATCACTCGGCCGGTTACTGCCGATGGCGTCATTGCCCAGCACATTGGCGAATTGGTTGGTGGCAACCGTCTGTTGATGATTGGCGATTCGATTTTCGCTGGTACAGAGATCCGCTACGGCGGCAAAATGTGCGAGGGGCTCAATTCGCTCGGGTGGACTGTCGAAGTCGCCGCTGAGCCAGGTCGTTTCGTCGAGTTTGGCGTCAAGGTTGCCGAGCGACTGATTCCCAAACCACCCGAGCCCGGCGCTGAACAGTCCAACGACGACTGGGATGCAGTTGCGGTCTTTCTCGGGAGCAACTACGACGGTAATCAGGAGAACTACGACGCAGTAATGCGTAAAATTCTTGACCGCGCGGCGCCCCGTCCGGTTGTGCTGTACACCGTGAGCGAGTTTCGACCGAGCTACCGAGAAGTAGCCGATGTCATCAGTCGACTCGTTGAGGACTACGACAACGTCACCCTGATCGACTGGGCCCGGGCGGCAAAGACGCCCGGAGTGCTCGGCTTCGACGGCCTGCACCCGACCAACGAGGGCGAGCGAGTGCTCGTCGACCTCACTGGTGCTGCACTGGGCCGAGCCCCTGATGGGGAGGTGACCTGCATCCGATCGCAGTTCAGCGACGACACGGCGATCGGTCAGGGCAACGGGACACCCAACACCGGTGGGTCCTCGAGTGGCGACTCGAGCTCCGGCGGCGGGTCATCGACGACGGGCGGGTCATCGACGACGGACGGATCGTCGTCGACAGGCGGAGGATCGACGACGACCCAACCTGGCAGTTCGACGGACGGTGGAACGGACTGGTCGGCGACCGATGGTGGAACGGACTGGTCGGCTACCGATGGTGGCGGACTGGTCGGCTACCGATGGTGGAACGGACTGGTCGGCTACTGATGGTGGGTCGGCTACTGATGGTGGGTCGGCGACTGATGGTGGGTCGGCGACTGATGGTGGGTCGGCTACTGATGGTGGGTCGGCTACTGATGGTGGGTCGGCTACTGATGGTGGGTCGGCGACTGATGGTGGGTCGGCGACTGATGGTGGGTCGGCTACTGATGGTGGAACGGACTGGTCGGCGACCGATGGTGGGTCGGCGACCGATGGTGGGTCGGCGACTGACGGTGGGTCGGCGACTGACGGTGGGTCGGCGACTGATGGTGGGTCGGCGACTGATGGTGGGTCGGCGACTGATGGTGGGTCCGGGCACGACTGTTCCGGCGACGACGACTGTTCCGGCGACGACGACTGTTCCGGCGACGACGACTGTTCCGGCGACGACGACTGTTCCGGCGACGACGACTGTTCCGGCGACGACGACTGTTCCGGCGACGACGACTACGGCGCCGCTGAGGTTTCTCATCACGGTGAACCCGGCCAGGATGAGCGCAGCGCTTACATAGGCCGCTGGGCTGATGCGACGGATGAACGTCGGGACTCCTCGGCCGGTGACGACCGTCAGCCAGGTGACCCACAGCAAGCTCAGCGCGGCGAGGATGGCCGGCACCAGGGCGTTGAACGACAGCGCCTGGGCGATGTTTCCACGGAACAGGTGATGTGTTGCACGCGTGATCCCGCACCCTGGGCACCAGCGGCCGGTCAATGCGCGAATCGGACACGACGCAAGGCCACCGTTGCCGTCGCCTGGATTGTTGATGACGACGTAGGCAGCTGTTGAGGCGAGGCAGCCCGCAACCACCCACGGCAACGCGGCCACCGAACCGATGAGCGACTGCTGCTCGCTCGCAGGACGAGCGATGTGGAAGCTCGAACGGGGGCGTTTGGTCGAAAGCGTGAGTGACATAGTTGCTCAGACCGTTCGCGCAGAGAGCAGGGTCGCCACGAACATCGACCGTAGCCTGGTCTGATGCTCCAAGCGCAAGCAATCTCGGTGGAAGTAGGTGGTCGACTCCTTGTTGAGAACGCCAGCTTCACCGTCATGGCGCGGGACAAGGTCGGCATTGTGGGCCGCAACGGCGCCGGCAAGACATCGATGTTTAAGGTGCTCGGCGGTGCCAACGAACCAAAGTCGGGTCGGGTCATCACCAAAGGCGGCTTCGGATACCTGCCGCAGGACCCAAAGATCGACTCGGCGCTCGACGGGCGTTCATGTGTCACGCACATTCTTTCTGGCCGCGGAATCGACGACCAAGTCATGCGCATCGAGAAGCTGCGCATTGCCATGGAAGAGAACCCCGATGAGCGCAACGTCAGTCGCTACGTCAACGCCGAAGAGGCGTTCCGCACCAACGGCGGCTACGCGTCCGAGAGCGAAGCGCGGCAAATGGCAGCTGGGCTCGGCATCGAAGACGAGCGGCTCGATCAGCCGATCAGCACTTTGTCCGGTGGCCAGCGGCGTCGTATCGAACTGGCCCGCATTCTCTTCGCTGGGTCCGAAGTCCTGTGCCTCGACGAACCGACCAACCACCTCGACATCGACGCGAAGATTTGGCTGCTCGGTTTCCTCCGCGACTACAAGGGCGCGCTGCTCGTCATCAGCCACGACCTCGAACTCCTTGACGAGGCGATCACCCGCGTGATTCACCTCGATCGAGCATCCGAGCACGCTGTCGGTGAGATCTTTGAATACAAGGGCACGTACACCCAGTACAAGCGCGCTCGGGCCGACGACGAGACGCGCCTCGCCAAGAAAGCGCTTCTACAGGGTAAGGAAATCGACCGACTGCAAACCGTCGTCGACCGCTTCGGTGCGAAGGCAACGAAGGCAGCTATGGCGCACAGCGTCGAGAAGCGGATTGCTCGCCTCGAAGGCGAACGAGTGCATGGGCCGCGAGCGGGCAAGACCATGTCGGTCAGGTTCCCGCCGCCGCCGAAGTGCGGCAATACCGTCATCACCGCAGAGGGGCTGTGTAAGGGCTACGGCGGCCCTGCGATCTTTGAAGACATCAACTTTGACCTCGGCAAAGGCGAGCGACTCCTCGTCCTAGGTCTGAACGGCGCCGGTAAGACCAGCCTGCTGCGCATCCTTGCCGGCGAAACCGAGGCCAACCTCGGTCAGTTCAAGTGGGGCTATCAGGTTCACGCCGGCTACTACGCCCAGGAACACGACAACCTCAAGGTCCACGAGTCGCTCCTCGACAACATTCGCGATGCTGTACCGCCCGAAGTCCAGCTTGGCGAAACCGAGCTTCGCGGGCTGCTCGGCATGTTCGGGTTATCCGGCGAGAAGGTGTTCCAAGAATCGGGGACACTCTCGGGCGGTGAGAAGACCAAGCTGGCGCTGTCGATGCTGATGGTCGGTCGGAACAATGTGCTCCTGCTCGACGAACCAACCAACAACCTCGACCCGCCGTCGCGCGAGGCCGTGGCCACTGCTCTGGTCGACTGGCCCGGCGCAATCATCCTGGTCAGCCACGACGAGGAGTTCGTGCGCGAGCTGCAACCCACGAAGGTGTTGCTCATGCCCGACGGGGACGTCGACTACTACTCCGAGGAATGGCTCGATCTCGTCTCGATGGCATGACCGAGACGTCAGGGGTACAGGCATCACGGTGTTCACTGCACCGCTTGTCTTGATCTGAGCGTTCGGTCCGCGCACCAGCGGTTGTCTACCGTTGGGTCATGTCAGCCATCACGCTCAACGTCGACGACCGCGGCGTGGCCACGGTCCTCGTCGATCACCCGCCGATCAACCTGATGACTGCGGCGGTGTTTGTCGAGCTCGCCAAGTTGACGAGCCGCCTCGCCACTGACGATGAGGTTCGGGTTGTCATATTGCGGTCGGCCAATCCTGAATGGTTCATTGCTCACTTTGACGTCGAGGCAATCCTCGGTTTCCCAACCGATACGGCCCCGCCAGCCGAGCTGCCCGGGTTTCATTTGATGTGCGAGACGTTCCGGACGATGCCCAAGCCGACGATTGCGGTGATCGAGGGTCGGGTGGGCGGAGGCGGTAACGAAATCGCGATGAGCTGCGATATGCGGTTCGCAACACAGCAGGCTGTGTTCAATCAGCCGGAGGTCGCGCTCGGCATCATCCCCGGTGGCACCGGAACGGTGCGGCTACCGCGCTTGGTCGGTCGCGGACGGGCCCTGGAGATCATTCTCGGTTGCGACGACATCGACGCGACGACTGCCGAACAGTGGGGCATGATCAACCGGGTCCTGCGGGCGACGGAGATCAACCCGTTCGTCGATCGCCTCGCCGGGCGTATCGCCAGCTTTCCCCGTGATGCGGTGGCCGCGGCCAAGGCGAGTGTCGTGCGCGCCGACCAGGAACTTGGCGACGATCTCCTCGCCGAAGCAACGGCATTTAGCAGCTTGCTTGATAACGCTGACTCGCGTGGTGCCATGACGGCGTTTCTCGCCCATGGTGGGCAGACGCCCGAGGGGGAGCGACGACTCGGTGACCTGGCGGGCGAGATCTCGGGCTGACTCGAACGCTCGCTGCTGGGCCCGCGGGCTCGCTACCGCTTGGAGAGCGAGATGGGCATTGATGCTTCTGAGCGCACCTTGGCGTAAAAGTCGTTGCCTTTGTCGTCGACGATGATGAACGCAGGGAAGTTCTCGACTTCAATCTTCCAGATCGCTTCCATCCCGAACTCGGGGTACTCAAGGACCTCGACTTTCTTGATGTTGTCGAGGGCGAGGCGCGCTGCAGGTCCGCCTATCGAACCGAGATAGAACCCGCCGTTGTCTTTGCACGAATCGGTGACCTGCTTCGAGCGGTTGCCTTTGGCCAGCATCACCATCGACCCGCCAGCCGCCTGGAACTCGGGCACGTAGGAGTCCATGCGGCCTGCCGTCGTGGGGCCGAACGACCCGCTCGCCATTCCATCCGGCGTCTTAGCCGGGCCGGCGTAGTACACGGCGTGGTCCTTCCAGTACTGCGGCATCTCTTCGCCGGCGTCGAGACGCTCCTTGATCTTGGCGTGCGCGATGTCGCGAGCAACGATCATCGGCCCGCTCAGCATCACCTGGGTCGTGACCGGGAGCTCTCCAAGGGTCGCGCGAATCTCGTCCATCGGCCGGTTGAGGTCGATGTGGACTGCGGCTTCGTCAGCGAGGTCCGCGGCGCCAACGGCGGGCAGGAAGCGTGCCGGGTCGGTCTCGAGCTGTTCGAGGAAGAGGCCGTCGACCGTGATTTTGCCGAGTATCTGGCGGTCGGCTGAACAAGACACGGCCATCCCGACTGGACACGATGCGCCGTGACGCGGGAGGCGGACAATGCGGACGTCATGGCAGAAGTACTTACCGCCGAACTGAGCGCCAACGCCGGTGTTCTGCGCGAGCTCGAGGACCTTGGCTTCAAGGTCGAGATCACGGAACGCGTGCCCAGATGCCGAGCCGGTCGTTGGCAGCGTGTCGAGGTAGTGGGCGCTCGCAAGCTTCGCAGTCTCAACGGCAATCTCGCCGGATGTGCCGCCGATGACGATTGCGAGGTGGTACGGCGGACACGCTGATGTACCGATCGCCTGAATCTTGTCGAAGATCCACGGCAGCAGCGTCGCCTTCGTTCAACAGTGCCTTTGTTTCCTGGAAGAGGAAGCTCTTGTTGGCAGACCCGCCGCCCTTCGCCATGAACAAGAACTTGTAGGCGTTGCCGTCGACGGCGTTGATCTTGATTTCGGCCGGCAGGTTTGTGCCGGTGTTCTTTTCGGTGTACATGTCAAGCGGTGCCATTTGGCTGTATCGCAGGTTCGAGGTCAGGTAGGTGTCGGCGATGCCGTTGGCGATTTGTTCCTCGTCGCCGCCGCCGGTGAACACGAATTGACCCTTCTTGCCCTTGACGATCGCCGTGCCGGTGTCTTGGCACATCGGCAGCACTCCACCGGCAGCGATCGAAGCGTTCTTCAGCAGGTCGAGAGCCACGAAGCGGTCGTTGTCGGACGCTTCGGGATCATCGAGGATCTTGGCGAGCTGTTCGAGATGGCTCGTGCGCAGGTAGTGCGCAATGTCGCGCATTGCTGCTGCTGTGAGGCTGCGGATTGCATCGGGTTCGACCTTGAGGAACGTTCCTTCAGGCGTACCGAACGTGGAAACACCCTCCGTGGAGACGAGTCGGTATTCGGTTTGGTCGGGCCCCAAAGGGAACATCTCGGTGTAATCGATCTGCGCGTCAGCCATGGCGTTCTACGAAGTGCGGTCACACTGTGCCTGGCACAGTGTGACCGGTCGGCGTCTTCGATTTGGTCTCGGTGATTCGGTCTACTTGATCAGATAGGTGAAGTCGGTTTGCTCGTCGACTTGGTCGAGGCGATTGCGGTGCCGCCCTTGAAGATCGAGTTGAGGAACGAAACGGCGAAGGTGTTGGTGATCGCGTGTGCCCGTTCGATCGGCATGTCGTCGGCGTCGCAACCTGCTTCGGTGCGTGCTTCGAGTGCGTCGACAACGATCTGTGCCGGAGATTCGAGTGTCGGCAAGAATGCCAGGTATGTGCAGATATCGGTGAATGTCTCGTGCTCGGCCGCCGTCAGGTCGAGTCGGTACGACAGTTCGCTTGACGTGAGCTCCCACGGCCGAGTGACGTTCGGGTCGATCGGTGTGGTGTCGTCATCGGTTGCGCCGATGACGAGCGTCGGGATCTCGATCGAGGCGAGTCGCTCGTTGCTCAGCAGGCCCTCGCTGGCGGCTGGGGCGAGGGTGACGATCGCACCGACGCGCTCGTCGGCCACAAACTCGCCGTTCTCATTGTCGAAGCCGGACGCCATCGCATACGAGGTGAAGCCGCCGAAAGAATGGCCGGTCACCGCGATCTGGCTGGGGTTGAGATTCGCAACGAAGCCAACCATTTCGATGTTCTCGGGGTCGAGGAACGCATTGATCACACGAGTGACGTCATTCGGCCGGTTGAACGCAGTGACCAGGCCGGGGGCTTCACTGCCGGCGAGTCGATCGACGGCGGTGTTGCCGATGTGGTCCGGCGCAGCGACGATGTAGCCGTTGCTGGCTAAGGCCTCGGTGTAGTTCGAGTGGATGTAGCGGAGTCCGCCCGAACCGTGGGAGTAGATCACCAGCGGAAACGGACCATTGGCTGCGATGCTCTCAGCCGTGGCAGCAACCGCCGATGGCGATTCGTAGTACGTGCCGGGAAGCAGGGTGTACTGCTGCGGCGCAAGATCAGCAGCGGCGTCCGTCAGGAGTGGGAACCACACGTCGACGGTCAGGTCACGGCCGCCGCCGAGTCGAATCGGTGACCATGATTGTCTGGACGCCGACCTCGTAAGGACCAAAACCATCGCCGAGTTCGATGTCCGGGGTGTTCTCGGGCTCGGTGACCGGCGGATCGGTCAGCTGGCGAGGTGGCTGTCCGTTGCTGGCGGATTGGTGTCGACTGGAGCCTCCGTTGCTGGACCGCTGTCGGGACAGGAGATTCTGTGGCCACGGGCAGTTCGGTCTGGGCCGGGGCTTCGGTAGCTGGAGCGCTGTTGGTGTCGGAACCGGCACACGCTGCTGCGAACAGGGCAACAGCAGCGAGGGCGGTTGCCCTATTGGAATAGGTGAGGGTCCGTGAGGAACGCATCGGTGCATCGTGCCACGAATGGGCGTCACTCGGGCGGTCACGGCCCACTTGATCTCAACGGTCGACCGAACCTGCAACAAAGTTCCAACTCGGCAACGTGCCTGTCGAGCTCGTGACCGGTTCAAGCCAACGTCTCGATCAGCAGGCTGATGGCGCTGAGTGTGCAAATCACCAGTACTGCCGGCCGCACGACTGCCGGGTTGAGGCGGTCTCGGTAGCGCGAGGCGACGAGCATGCCGAGCGCAGTGCTGGGTAGGACCAGCAGGGAGAGCGCCAGTTGGCGGCCGCTCACTTGGCCTGCAACGGTCAAGGCTGCGAGCGACATCAGCGCGCCAACAGCGAAGAACGTGGAGATGGTCGCCCGCATGGTGGGCGGGTCGGCATGTTGGTAGGTGAGTGCGATCGGGGGGCCTCCGACGCCGGTGGCTGTGGCCATAGAAGCCCGAAGCGAACCCGGCGCCGCCGAGGACCCCATTGCCGACGTTGAGCTTTTTACCGCTCGCCGAGACGGCTACGGCAACCAGCACGGAAATCGCAACAGCGATGCCAAGCGCATCGGTTGAAACGCGGGAGATGATCAACGCGCCAAGGACCACGCCGGGGACTCGCCCGCCGAGCGTTAAAGCCACGCCTCGTCGATCGATATGTCGCCGCTCGGTCCACGCCACCATGCCCGAGAGCGGAATAACCGCCACGATGATTGCAACGGGGACGAAGTCGGGATCCGCGATTGCCAAAATCGGCGCGGCGATCATGCCCAGGCCGATCCCAAGCGATGCCTGCACCGTGGCGCCGACGAACACAACGATGACGGTTAATGCCAAGAGCCAATTCGAGAGGCCAGCAACAGCGAACACTTAGCGATCCTTCATGCGTTTGGGCACGGCTTTCGCCGGATCATCGGGCCACTGATGTTTGGGATAGCGACCAGCCATCTCCTTACGAACTTCGTTCCACGACCCCGCCCAGAATCCTGGAAGGTCGGCGGTGACTTGAATCGGGCGGTCAGCAGGTGAGAGCAGCTGGAACCGGATCGGTCGGCCGCCAGCCGTTGGGTGGACGGTGGTGCCAAACAGGTCTTGGACGCGTGCCGACGTTGTTGGCTGCTCGCCGCTGTAGTCGATGTGAGCTGTTCGCCCGGTCGGCAGTTCGAGCGAACGTGGTGCGAGTTCTTCGAGGTCGGCACCTTGGGGCCAGGGCAGCTGTGAGCGCAACACTGTGTTGAGGTCGAGTTGTTCGAGGTCGGCGCGACCGCGTGCGCCGGGGAGGTATGGGCCGAGCCATTCCTGGAGTGTCGCCATCAGCGTCGCTTTTGACCAGTCGGGCCACGGTTCTCCGACATGGAGATGCAGGAACTCGACGCGCTCGCGGAGGCTCTGAGCAGCGTCGTCCAACTCGAGGACGTTCAACTCGGTGACCTTGACGCGGGCGAGGAGCGCGGCAGTGGTCGCTTCCCGGCTGCGGGGCGATCGGTATGGGCGCCCAGCTGAATCGCTCCGAGCCGACGCTCGATCTTCTCGCTCAGGTCGTTGCGGTCGGTGTTCCATGTGATGGTTCGCTGTTCGAGGATGTCGGGCCCGAAGTTCGCAATCACATCACTGGCATCGACGGCAGCAGCGAGCCGGATTCGGGCCTTGTCGCGCTTGCCGTCGAGGTCGGCCGCCACGACGAACGGTTCGTCGGCGAGCGAGTCGTTGCTGGGCAGAAAGGCGGCGCTCCCGGCACGGAGTTGGTACTGCAGGCCGCGCCGGAGCGCCGCAAGGCGATCTGGGTATGCGAGCAGGAGCACGGCGCCAGCCCGGTCGGCGATTAAGGGCGCCACGATCGAACGGCAGGCCCGCCCGGCGGGCCAGGTCGGCGGCACGGTCGCGGAGCCGGTGCACGGCACCGCGGTCAGCGAGGTCGTGTCCGCGCGCCCCCGAGATCACGCCAACGCGCAGCGCAAGGTCGGTCGGCACGTCATCGGGTCGTCCCCGAAAGATGTCGCGTTCGTCGACCAGCGCGGCAATGGCACAGGCGAGTGGACTCTGATCGACGGCGATCATCCTGGCCAGTCGCGGGTGGACGGGGAGACCAAGCATCTTGCGCCCAAGCGGAGTGATGGTCTGATCGTCTTGGTCGAGAGCGTACAGGTTGGTCAGCAGGTCACGCGCCTGCGCAAGGGCCCCAGCGGGAGGGGGATCGATGAATTGCAGATCGTCAGGGGCGCCCCAGGCGGCCAGTTCAAGGGCGAAGCCAGCCAAGTCGGCTTGCAGTATCTCGGGTGACCGGTGGCGGGTTCGCGTGCCGTGTTCGAGCTTGCCCCAGAGCCGATAGGCCGTACCGGGTTCGGTGCGCCCCGCCCGTCCAGCTCGTTGCTCGGCCGAGGCACGGCTCGTCGCCACGGTCGTGAGCCGCGTCATTCCTGATCGAGGGTCGAATCGTGGCTCGCGGGCAAGGCCGCTGTCGATCACGATGCGTACGCCGTCCACGGTGAGCGAAGTCTCGGCAATGTCGGTCGACAGCACCACGCGTCGTCGGCCAGGCGGTGACGGCGCCAGTGCCTGATCTTGCTCAGCGAGCGTGAGAGCGCCGGCGAGTGGGTAGACGTCGATGTTGGGCCCGAGCGTGTCCTGCAGCATCCGTTCAGTCCGTCGGATCTCCCCGATACCGGGCAGGAAGACCAAGACATCGCCCTCATCGTCGCTCAGCGCCTGGAGCACGGCGGCCACGACGTCTGGCTCGATGCGGTCGGGGCCGCGCTGCTGCTTGGGTCGTGGTCGGCCCTTCTTCGGCGCGCCGCTGCTTCGACCTGGCGAGCGGGGTAGCCAACGCACGTCGATCGGGTAGGTGCGACCTTCGCTGCTGATGACCGGGCCGTCGAGGAGGCGGGCGAGGCCTTCGGTGTCTGGGGTTGCCGACATTGCGATGATGCGGAGGTCGGGGCGGAGCTCGTGCAGCGCTGTCGAGCGTGAGCGCAAGCCCGATGTCGGTGGTGAGATTTCTTTCGTGGACCTCGTCGAAGATCACGGCTCCGACGCCTGGGAGTTCCGGGTCATTCTGCAGACGGCGCGTGAGCACTCCCTCGGTCACAACCTCGATGCGGGTGGTCGATGTGATCTCGCGTTCGTCGCGGGTCTGATAGCCGACCAGTGCACCGATTGGGGTGCGTGTCGTCGTCGACATGCGGCGCGCCGCGGCGCGCGTCGCAGGCGGCGCGGCTCGAGCATGACGATCGTCTGGTCGCCGAGCCAAGGTTCGTCGAGTAGCTGCCAGCGGGACCACCGTGGTCTTGCCCGCGCCGGGCGGGGCACGAGGACGGCGCTGAGGCTCGTCGATCAGTGCGAGCGCAGTGCATCGAGTGCCTCGACGACCGGAAGGTCAGGTAGGTCGGGGACGGCCGGTCGGTCGGCCATGTGGCACGGAGCGGATCAGCCCAAAGCGGGCGAGCCGCTGAATGGCCCGGGATCGCCGGCGCCAGGAATGTCGAGCGAGGTCCACGACGTCACGTCGGCGATGGCGTCAGCGACTGCTTCCCACTCCTTTGGCTGCCAGCCTTCGGTCTTTGCCGCGACGGCGCCGTCGACGCGAGTGAAGACGAACGCCGGAAGTTCGGTGAGGCCCATCGCCTTGACAGCGGAGCGATCGGGGTCGCAGAACACGAGGTATTCCTGGTGAGCGGCCCGAGAAACGCTCGGGCATCTTCGGCTCCGGCGGTCACGATGAAGTTGATCCTGGCATGTGAGCTGCGGAACTGCTCGAGAATTCGAGTCGCCGAGCGGAGGATCCACGAGCTTTCGTTGGTGTACGGGTCGAGCACCACCGAGGCCAGGTGGAACGTGGTCAACCAGTCCATGATCGGCCGGGCCTGGCCGAGCCCCCATCCCCGGCCGTCGGCCACGTTAAAGGCGTCAGGTTCAATTCGGTTCGGGAGCTGCGTGCACAGTGGGGTCGGCCACGGGCGAGAGCGTAGCGAGTCGGGGCGCCCGCCGACCGCAACCATCCGCCTGGTCGCGGGTACCGTCGGCGGCCGATGCACCCCATCGAGCACCTTCGCTACGTCGCCCGGGCCCAAGGCGCCGACCCGGCCTCCCTCGTCGAGGAAACCGCCCACGCACTCGGTTCGCTTCATTTTGACCCGTCGGGCATCGTGGTCGCATGCCGGCGCATCGTTGAACGTCACCCTTTCACAGGGGCGCTCTGGTGGCTCTGTGCAAATGTCTCGACGTCATCTGAGCCGTTCAAAGCCGTCTGGGAGTTGGCTGAGGAGATTCGCGGTGATCGCACGGGAGCAGAGCTGGCAGCTGCGCTCCCGGATGACGCCACCATCGTGACGATTGGCGTCACCCGATGTCGCAGGCGATGGACTCATCCGGCGAGGTGACGTGCGGGTGCTCGTGCTCGATGCCGGGCACACGGCCACCCAGTTCTTCCGCAAGCTGGAACGCTACGACGTCGACAACGACCCGGTCGATGCTGGTGCTGCGGGAGCAGCCGTCCGCGCCGCTGACGTTGTGTTGATCGAAGCGTTGGCGTGCGACTCGCACCGCATCGTGGCCCCGATTGGTTCATCGACCATTGCCGCTGCCGCGCACGCATGGGGCACGCCGGTGTGGCTCGTGGCAGGTGTTGGACGTCGGTTGCCCTCCGGTTTCATCGATCACATGGTTCAGCGATACGAGGCCGATCACCGATCCCGATGGAGAGCACCCCGTTGACCCCTGGGAGATGGACGTCGAGATCCTCCCCACCTCGATGGTCACTGATGTCATCGGCCCGCACGGCCGCGTGCCCATCGGCCCACCGGCCATCCAGCCAGAGTGTCTCATGGCCCACGAACTCCTTCGCCACAGCGCCATGTAGACCCCCACCGCACGCGACCCGACCTGGCCCCAGCCAGCTTCGTTTGCGTCGGGATTATTGCGGACTGGTCCTCAAGAAGTCGGACACAAACGAGATGTCAGGCGGCGGCGGAGGTCCCGCACCACTTTCTGTGGTGTCTCGAACACATCGGCGTACGTGTGCTCGTACACCAACCGCCCCATTTCAATCAGCTCACTTCGACGCTGGGCGTCCTTGCGGCGTTCCGAGGGGCTCGAATGGCCATGTTGACCACTGACTTCGACGACCACGTCGGCGCCAAACAAGAAGTCGACCCGTGCGACAAATCGACTTCCGTGACGGTGGATGACCTGAGTCGCGGGCGCGGGATGCCCGCTTCGCGGACGATCCGCAAGAATCGGCGCTCGAGTGGCGAGTGCCCACCGCTGTCGACGACCAGGTCGTTCGATCAGCCGGCATCCCCAACGCCCCTGAGCCCCGCAAGCGTCTCCAGCCGGTGTGCCAGCACGGTGTGTGGCGCTGACAGGCCTTTTCAGACGATCGGCGCTGTCGATCGCCGCCTCGATCCGTTGGCTGTCGGTCGTCGGGCGTGCGCGAGGTCGATGACTGTCCGCGTCGCCGAGGTGGCCTCGCAGGCCGTCGACTGCTCGACGCGATCGATCGGCTGGCAGCCGACTTGCGATCGTGTGGACGCTGAAGCGGTATGACATCGGCTGTCGCCGAGCGGCCGCTGGACCACGGTGAACTCGACGATGTCGGGCCGATCGGAGCGGTCGAGCCCGATGGAGCTGCTGCCGCGGCCTCGTAGCTCACCACGCTCTCGTTGCCGAGAGCCAGCAGACCGAGCACCAGGTGGTGTTCATGCGTTGCGGGAGCGCCGCGGACCCGATAAACGCCGGGTGCAGCCTTGAGAAGTGGACCTCCGTCGATCAGGCGGCGGCGCTCCCACCGTGTGGCGCAGCAATCATCGATCTGTCGGTTCGTGACCAATCCATGTTGTATTTCGGCGAGACGTTCGAGCGTGCTGTCCATGCCTGTGCAGTGGGCAATCAGCTTGCGTTTCCGGAACGAACGCCTCCAGATCGCGTTTGTGTTGGGATTTCTGCGACCCGGTCCGCAGAAATCCCAACACAAACGGCGAGGCAGCGCCGTCAGAGCTTGCGGTGGCGGGGCGAGGTGCCGGTGAAGTCTTTGATGATTGCTTCGGCTTCGGCTTTGCGGTCTTCGGTGACGAAGATCCGGGCCATCGCTTCGCGGTTGTAAACGCCCATATTCAGATTGAAGTCCTCGGTCCAGACCGCCGGACGCCCTTCGGCCTTCAGCAGTGTCGGTGAGCATCTGGGCCCTGCCACACCGGGTACCCAGCCGGCCTCGGCACGGTCTTGTCCGGGATTCGGCGGCTTGGGCAGGTGCTTGCCGAACACCCAGTTCCACGCGCTGCGAAACGTCGGCATGTGTGCAGACTATGGGCACCTCCATGAGCGTCCCAGCACCAGCCTCTCAACCAGTTCTTCCACCAATCCTGCAGCATCTCCCGCCGGCGCCCGACGAGTCGCGCGCTCCTCGACGGCTTTCACCAACTTGGACGAGTCGAGCAGGGCATCGAGATGTACCCGGCGCAGGAAGAAGCGGCCTTCGAGCTCATTGCCGGGAGCAACGTCATCTTGAACACGCCGACCGGGTCGGGCAAATCACTCGTTGCTATCGCTGCCCATTTCGTTGGCCTGGGTCGCGACCAACGCAGCGTCTACACCGCACCGATCAAGGCGCTGGTGAGCGAGAAGTTTTTCGACTTGTGCAAGCAGTTTGGGTCAGAACGAGTGGGAATGATCACCGGCGACGGCTCGATTAACCCGGACGCGCCGATCATCTGCTGCACGGCCGAGATCCTGGCAAACTGGGCGCTGCGGGACGGACATCGGACTGATGTCGACATCGTGATCGCCGACGAGTTCCATTTCTATGCTGACCCGCAGCGCGGCTGGGCATGGCAATTGCCGATCCTCGAACTCCCGCACTGCCAATTTCTGCTGATGTCGGCGACACTCGGCAACACCCGATTCTTCGAGGATGAACTCACCAAGCGGACCGGCCGTGAGACCGCCCTGGTCAAGTCGTCGCAACGACCGGTACCGCTTGACTTCGAGTATCGGACGACGCTGCTCCACACCTCGATCGAGTCGCTCCTCGAGTCGGGTCGGGCACCGATTTACCTCGTCCACTTCACGCAGCGCGACGCGACCGAAGCAGCACAGAGCTATGTCAGCCTCGACCCGCTCACGAAGGACGAGAAGCAGCGGGTCAAAGAACTGATCGGCGGATTCCGCTTTGACTCGCCGTTTGGCAAGGGCCTCCGACGGTTCCTCGTCGCAGGTATCGGTGTGCACCACGCCGGGCTGTTGCCGAAATATCGACTCCTTGTGGAGCGGCTCGCGCAGGCCGGCCTCCTCAAGATCATCTGCGGTACTGACACGTTGGGCGTTGGCGTCAACGTCCCGATCCGCTCGGTGCTGTTCACGAAGCTCTGCAAATACGACGGGAGCACCACGCGCATCCTGCGCAACCGTGAGTTCGCGCAGATTGCTGGGCGTGCCGGGCGTCGAGGTTTCGATGACGAAGGCACGGTCTGGGCCCAGGCGCCGGAGCACGTCGTGATGAACCAGGCGAAGCTCCAGAAGGCCGCTGAGGACGCCAAAAAGAAGAAGAAGATGGTCAAGAAAAAGGCGCCCGATCGGGGCTATGCGCACTGGGACGAGGGCACCTTCCAGAAGATGGTCAGTGGCGAACCCGAGCCGCTGACTTCGAGCTTTCAGGTCAACCATCAGATGATTATGAGCCTGCTCGACCGTCGCGGTAATGGCTGCGCTGCGGTTCGAAAGTTAATGGTCGACAACCACGAACCGCGCAAGCGTCAGCGCCAGCACATCAAGCAGTCGATCTCGATCTATCGCTCGCTCGTCGATGCCGGCCTACTCGAATTTCCTGACGAGCCCGACGAACTTGGTCGTCGGGTACGCGTGGATTTCGACCTGCAAGACGAGTTCGCGCTGCATCAGCCGCTGTCGCTGTGGGCGCTCGACGCAATCGAGCATCTCGATCGCCAATTTGAAGTCGAAGAACGGTCCCATGAGCAACGCCACGAGCGGCGCGAGCGGGAGCGAGAGCGAGAGGCGGTTGTCGAAGACGATGCGTCAGTGAGCGACAACCCATTTGCCGCGCTGTCTGGCCTCGTGCTCGACGAAGCCCCCGAAGCGGTGAGCCCCGAAGCCGGATGAGGAAGCACACGACTCATCATTTGACGGCGTCATGACGGTCGATGACCGGTCGATGACGGCGATGACTGTGCCGAGGCGCAAGAGCCGGCTGACGACTCAACGATGCGCGTTGTCGAGGCCGAGACAAAGGGCGATATGCAGCGGGCGCTCGCCGTGATGACGATTATCGAGGCGGTGCAGGAAAGCCCCGGCGTCGTGATCAACGCACAGCTGCGCAAAGCGAAAGACGAAGTGATGGCCGAGATGAAGTCGTCTGGCGTCGAGTACGAGGAACGAATGGAACGGCTTGCCAAAGTCGAACCGCCGCGGCCAATGAAGGATTGGGTGTACGCCGACTTCAACGAGTTCCGTGCGCGTCATCCGTGGGTTGGGGGCAATACGGTCAAGCCGAAGTCGATTGCTCGCGACATGTTCGAACGGTCGATGACCTTTGGCGAATACACGGGCCACTACGGCCTCAAGCAGAGCGAGGGTGTCCTCCTGCGCTACCTGTCCGACGTCTACAAAGGCATCACGCAGAACGTCCCCGCCGACGCCATGAACGGTGAGCTCGATGAGATTGCGCACTGGCTCGGCACGCTCGTTCGACAGGTCGACTCAAGTTTGCTCGATGAGTGGGAGCGACTCCAGAATCCTGATGAGCATGTGGCCGGCGACGGCGCAGTCCGTCCGCCGACCGGCGAGAAGGCGGAGAGCGGCGAGGTCACGATCACCTCCGACCGCCGGGCGTTCAACACGATGGTTCGCAACGCAGCGTTCAGGTGGATCGAGCAACTCGCCCGCCGTCAGCGTCCGGCCGGATCAATCGAGGGGCTGAACACCCGCGAGCTCATGGAGTCCTACTGGCAGGAGTACGACGCAATCGAGATCGACGGCGACGCTCGCCATTCCAGTCGCTTCCAGCTCGACTGGGCGTCGGGCGCGGTGAGCCAGACCATTCATGACCCTGAGGGACACGACGAATGGCGCGTGCTGGGCGAGGTCGACCTCGCTGCATCTCGCGACGAAGATCGGCTGGTGATTGCACTCACCGGTATCGAGCGATGCTGAGCGACTGTTGCTTCATCCAACCCGTGTGAGCTGTTTGCCCGGTCGTCAAGATGTCGTAGTGTTCACATATGGCAAATATCGTGAAGGCAGCACTTCTGCAGACTGACTGGACAGGCGACAAAGAGTCGATGATCGTCAAGCACGAGGAGGCGGCGCGCGAAGCAGCCACCCAGGGTGCGCAGATCATCTGCTTTCAGGAGTTGTTCTACGGCCCCTATTTCTGTCAGGTCCAAGACGCCGAGTACTACGAGTACACCGAGTACATCCCCGACGGGCCAACCACCAAACGTTTTCAGGCGCTCGCCAAAGAACTCAACATGGTGATGGTCCTGCCGATGTACGAGATCGAACAGCCTGGCGTGTACTACAACACCGCTGCGGTCATCGATGCTGATGGCACGTACCTCGGCAAGTACCGCAAGCAGCACATCCCGCAGGTCAAGGGCTTCTGGGAGAAGTTCTATTTCAAGCCGGGCAACGGCGGCTACCCAATTTTTGACACCGCTGTTGGCAAGGTCGGCGTGTACATCTGTTACGACCGCCACTTTCCCGAAGGTTGGCGAGCACTTGGCCTGAACGGCGCCGAGATTGTCTTCAACCCGTCAGCGACCCACCGTGGCCTGAGCGAGTACCTCTGGTCGATCGAACAGCCGGCTGCGGCCGTGGCCAACATGTACTACGTCGGTGCGATCAACCGGGTGGGCATCGAGCCGCTCGGTGACAACGACTTCTACGGGCAGAGTTATTTCATTGGACCGCGTGGCGAGTACGTCGGCGACAAGGGGAGTGCAACCGACCCCGAACTGATCGTCCGCGAATTCGACCTCGACCTCATTCGCGAGGTTCGCGACGGCTGGCAGTTCTACCGCGACCGTCGCCCCGAGGCGTACGGCGAGTTGGTGGAAGGCTGAGAGGGGTCTGACGGTGGCAACCACATTGATTCAGGGCGGTACGGTCGTCTCGGCGATAGGACGTCGCGAAGCTGATGTGCTGATCGACGGCGAATCGATCGCCGCGATCCTCGCTCCGGGGCACGCTGCGGCCTACGGCATCACACCCGATGTTGTGATTGACGCGGCTGGGAAATATGTCGTGCCTGGTGGCGTGGATGCCCACGTCCACATGTCGCTGCCGTTTGGTGGGACTGTGTCCGCCGACGATTTCGATACGGGTTCGCGGGCTGCGGCCTGGGGCGGCGTGACCACGATTATCGACTTCGCGTCGCAAACGGTCGGGCTCGATGTACGCGAGGCCCTCGCTGCCCGTCACGTCGAAGCCGCTGGCGAATGCCACGTCGACTACGCCTTCCACCAGATCATTGGTGACGTGAACGAGGAATCGCTCGAGGCAATGACGTACCTCGTCGAGAACGAGGGCATCACGAGCTTCAAGATGTTCATGGCATACCCGGGCGTCTTTTACTCGGACGACGGCAAGATCTTGCGAGCGATGCAGAATGCATCGGAATCGGGTGCGTTGATGATGATGCACGCCGAGAACGGCATTGCGATAGATGTGCTGGTCGCTCAGTCACTGGCCCGTGGCGACAGCGACCCGAAGTATCACTCCTACACCCGACCCGAAGAGCTCGAGTCGGAGGCGACCCACCGTGCGATCAAGCTCGCCCGTGTCGCCGGCAACGTGCCGCTTTACATCGTGCACATGTCGGCGTCGGAAGCACTCGAAGAGGTGTCGCGCGCCCAGCACATGGGCCTCAACGTGTTTGCTGAAACCTGTCCGCAATACCTGTACCTGTCGATTGAGGACCACCTCGCTCAGCCCGGTTTCGAAGGCGCAAAGTGGGTGTGTTCGACGCCGCTGCGCTCCAAGCACGAGCACCACCAGAAGGATCTGTGGAAGGGCCTGCGGATGAACGAATTGGCCGTGGTGTCCACCGACCACTGCCCGTTCTGCATGAAGGATCAAAAAGAGCTCGGTATCGGTGATTTTTCGAAGATCCCGAACGGCATGGGCGGCGTCGAGCACCGCATGGAAATGATCTACCAAGGCGTGGTGATGGGGGAGATGACCCTCGAACGCTGGGTCGAGACCTGCTGCACTACTCCAGCGCGCATGTTTGGCCTCGAGAAGAAGGGTGTCCTTGAGCCCGGCGCGGACGCCGACGTTCTCGTGTGGGATCCGAATACCAAGACCAAGATTGGTATCAACGACAAACACCACATGGCAATGGACCACTCGTCCTACGAGGGATTTGAAGTAGATGGCAAAGTCGACACAGTGATCTCACGGGGTCGGGTCGTGGTGGCGAACGACACCTACCTTGGCGCCAAGGGCCACGGCCAGTTCGTCAAGCGCAGCCTCAACCAGTACATCCACTGACACCGAGCAAGACGGAGACACTTTATGGACATCGGAGTCGTACTACAAACCACCCCGCCGGCGGCGCGAGTGATCGACCTGTCCCGGCGCGCTGAGGCGTATGGGTTCAGCCACGTGTGGACGTTCGACTCACACATCCTGTGGCAAGAGCCCTACGTCATCTACTCCCAGATCCTTGCCGAGACGCGCAACATCGTCGTTGGGCCAATGGTCACCAACCCAGCAACGCGCGACTGGACCGTCACGGCCTCCACGTACGCAACACTCAACGAAATGTACGGGAACCGCACCGTCTGCGGGATTGGTCGTGGCGACTCTGCAGTCCGCGTGACCAACGGCAAGCCGACAACGCTGGCCACGATGCGCGACTCGATCAACGTGATCCGCGAACTTGGCTGCGGTCGGAGTGTCGAATACAACGGCTCGACCATCACCTTGCCGTGGGCGGCGAAAAGCGAGCTCGAAGTCTGGGGAGCGGGCTACGGCCCGAAGGCCCTCAAGATGATCGGTGAGACCTGCGACGGTTTCATCTTGCAGTTGGCTGACCTGTCGATCACTGAGTGGATGATCAATGCGGTTCGGACCGCAGCAAGCGATGCCGGCCGCAACCCCGACGACATCACGATGTGTATTGCAGCCCCCGCTTACGTGGGTCCAATGGATGACCTGGCGTACATGCGTGACCAGTGTCGCTGGTTCGGTGGCATGGTCGGGAACCACGTGGCTGACATCGTGACCCGATACGGCGATGCTGCACCGGTGCCGCAGGCGCTGACTGACTACATCGCTGGTCGAGAGGCATACGACTACAACGAGCACGGCCAGGCAGGGAACACCCACGCGGCATTCGTGCCTGACGAGATCATCGATCGGTTCTGTATCCTCGGCCCGGTTGAAGCGCAACTCGAACGGCTACTCGCGCTCCAGGCGCTCGGTGTCGATCAGTTCGCGATCTATTTACAGCACGACGGCAAGGATCACACGCTGGCGCAGTATGGCGAACACATCATTCCTGCGCTGCGCGAACAGTCACTTGCCAAGCAGTAGAGCGTTGGGCGTATCGCGCTTTCCTGAAAACCGCGTATCGTCTAGAGTAGCTCACGATTAGAGCGCTCTAATCACTTGAACAGGGGAACGACATGGACACCATCGCACACTGGATCAACGGCGCTGCCGTGCCATCGACTTCTGGCAACACCTCGCCGGTGTACAACCCGGCCACAGGCGAGCAGGCGTCGTTGGTTGGCTTGGCATCGGTTGCCGAGGTCGAGGCCGCGGTAGTAGCTGCGAAGGCGGCGTTCCCGGGCTGGCGTTCCACGTCGCTCACAAAGCGCGCCGAGATCATGTTCCGTTTCCGTGAACTGATCGACGCAAACAAGCTCAAGATCGCCACGCTCGTGAGTAACGAGCACGGCAAGGTCGTGTCCGACGCCATGGGCGAAGTGTCCCGTGGCCTCGAGAACGTCGAGTATGCCTGCGGTATCTCAGAGCTGATCAAGGGCTCGTACAGCGAGCAGGCAGCAACGGGCGTCGACGTGTATTCGATCCGTCAACCGCTGGGTGTCGTTGCCGGAGTCACGCCGTTCAACTTCCCAGCAATGGTCCCGATGTGGATGTTTTCTAACGCCATCGCGTGCGGCAACACGTTCATCCTGAAGCCCAGTGAGAAAAACCCTTCAGCGGTGATGTTCATCGCCGAGCTGTTCGCTCAGGCGGGGTTGCCCGCCGGTGTGTTCAACGTGGTGCAAGGCGACAAGCTCGCTGTCGACACGATCCTCGAACACGATGACATTGCTGCGGTGAGCTTCGTTGGTTCGACGCCGATTGCTCGCTACATCTACGAGACCGGCACCAAGAACGGCAAGCGCGTGCAGGCACTCGGCGGTGCGAAGAACCACATGCTTGTGCTACCCGACGCCGACCTCGACATGGCGGCAGACGCACTGATTGGCGCGGCCTACGGCTCTGCCGGTGAGCGGTGTATGGCGGTCAGTGTGGTGCTCGCAGCAGATGCAATCGCCGACGAACTCGTCGCCAAAATTGCCGATCGCATTCCCGGCATCAAGGTCGGCCCCGGCAACGAACCCGACAACGAAATGGGCCCGCTGATCACCGCTGAACATCGCGACAAGGTGAAGGGTTACATCGACGGAGCGCCCGCCGATGGCGCGACGATCGTGGTCGACGGCCGAGAGAACCTTCCCGCCGATGGCTACTTTGTCAACCCGACGTTGATCGACCATGTCAAGCCGGGCATGGCATGTTACGACGACGAAATCTTCGGCCCGGTGCTCAGCGTGATGCGCGTCTCGGGATACCAAGAGGGCCTCGAGACCATCAATGCGAACCAGTTCGCCAACGGTGTCGCAATCTTCACTCGTGACGGTGGCGCTGCTCGGAAATTCCAGTTCGACGTTCAGGTCGGCATGGTCGGCATCAACGTGCCGATTCCAGTCCCGGTGAGCTACTACAGCTTCGGTGGTTGGAAGGCGAGCCTGTTCGGTGACACCCATATGTACGGCCCAGAGGGCATCAATTTCTACACACAAGGCAAGGTCGTCACCAGCCGCTGGCCCGATCCAGCGCAAAGCACGATCGACCTCG
This sequence comes from uncultured Ilumatobacter sp., assembly GCA_905182555.1. Lineage (GTDB taxonomy): Bacteria > Actinomycetota > Acidimicrobiia > Acidimicrobiales > Ilumatobacteraceae > Ilumatobacter_A. The sequence goes on from CAJJBX010000002.1 coordinate 100,604, forward strand.
GCTTCCCTTCCGATCGCTGACATTCGGTCGCACTGTGCCTGGCACAGTGTGACCGCGGTACCTTCGGGGGATGAGCACTGAGATGGTCGAGTTCCCCAGCAACGGCAACAACGCACGTGGGTATCTCGCTGTGCCCGAAAGCGGCTCCGGGCCTGGCGTCATTGTTGTCCAAGAGTGGTGGGGCCTCGACTCCGGCATTAAGGAGATGGCCGATCGCCTCGCCACAGCGGGCTTCGTCGCTTTGGCTCCGGACCTCTACCACGGCGAACTTGCCGCTCACGACGAGATGGACAAGGCCGGCGAGTTGATGAACTCGCTGCCCGCTGATCGTGCAGGCCGTGACATGAGCGGTGCTGTCGACTACCTCGTCGAGCACGACAGCGGCATCGGCGAAGGCATCGGCGTCGTGGGTTTCTGTATGGGCGGCCTCTTGACCTTTGTGCTCGCATCGCTGCGCCCCGACCGGGTGAAGGTCGCCGTTCCGTTTTACGGATTTCCGCAGGGCGACGATCAGCCTGATTACTCGGCGATCACTGCGCCCATCCAGGGGCACATGGCCGAGCATGATGACTTCTTTCCGCCGGAAGCGGCCAGAGAGCTCGAGGCCCGCCTGCAGGCAATGGGTAAAGACGTCACGCTGACTGTGCACGCTGGAACCGGCCACGCGTTCATGGCGCCACATAACGCCCTTGGCACGCAAAATATTGAGCGGATTGCTGCTATCTGGCCCCAAGCAACAGCGTTCCTGCACCAGCACCTCGCCTGATTCGAATTGCCGGTTTCTGCCGGCGCCGGGCTACTAGCGTCATTGCAATGATCACCTCCATGTCTCGGCAGCACAAACTCATGGCAGCGTTGGCTGTTGTGCCGCTGGTGTTTGCCGCATGTGGCGGCTCGTCGTCCGACGGATCGACTGCTGACTCGTGGTGCGATTTCGCCGATGAGGCCGATGTCGTCGATGAAATTTTGTCGTCGCTCGGTGCCGACTCGAGCGACGTAGAAGCGGGCATCACCCAGATGGAGCTCTTCGTGCAGCGTCTGCCAGATGAGGCGCCTGACGAAATCAAGGAACCAGCCAAGAAATTCTCCGAGGGGACGCAGATGCTCATCGATGCCATCAGGGCTGCCGACTACAACGTCTTCGACGCAGATCTTGGTTTTATGCAGGATTCGACGCTCGAGGCTGACCTCGACGTGGCGTCGGAAAAACTTGACGCTTACACAGAGACCAACTGTGGCCGCAGCTTCAGTCGTGGCGACGACACAGACACAGACGCGGGCGTTGCGGGCGATGGCAGCGTCGGTACCAGTGGGGACGCTGTCGATGACTTCGTTGATTTCAACCTCGGCGATGGCACGATTCGCGAACAGTTGGTGGCTCAGTTCGTGTCGATTGGCATGGCCAACGAGGAGGCGGAATGCATTGCAGACAATCTCAACTTCGGTGACCCGGCTGTCCAGAGCGGTGACATCGGAGCGATGCTCGGTGTCTTCGAGGAATGCGGCATTGGACTCGACCGCCTCGCCGAACTCGGTGGCGGCTGACGGCTCAAGCATGGCAACTCGTTTCGACGCAGTCTTGTTCGACGCAGGCGGCGTTCTCGTTCTACCCGACCCAACGGTGCTCGCCCCGCTGCTCGCCTTCTACGGGGGTGAGATCACAATCGACGCACATCGTCGGGCGCACTACGCTGGTATGGCGGCCAAGTCGAGGGCAGGCTCCTCTGAAGGAGAATGGCTCATCTACGACGAGGCCTACGTCGCTGCAGTCGGGGTGCGTGATGGCGACATGGGTGAGGCTGCAGATGTTCTTAATCGGACTCGTACACCTGATTTGTGGCGATGGCCGATTCCTGAGACGGTCGCCGCGCTTGGGCGGCTCGCAGCAGCAGGCATACCAATGGGTGTTGTCTCGAATGCCAGCGGGCAGGTTGAAGGCTCGCTCAATCGCTCGGTATGTCAAGTCGGGCGTGGTGCCTTCATTCCCATGCGATGCATCGTTGACAGCCAGGTTGTCGGTGTCGAGAAGCCAGATCCACGGATCTTCGATTTTGCGCTGCCGTACTTTGCCGAGTTCGATCCCAAGCGGATTGCGTATGTCGGCGATTCTGTCGCGATGGACATTGTGTCATCACGCGCCGCAGGGTTGCATTCGATCCTGATCGACCCTTACGCCGATCACGACGGTGCTGATTTCGAGCGGATCAGCTCGGTTCAGGTGTTGGCTGACGAACTCGTGCGAACCGTCTGATCAGGTGTCGACCAGCGCTTGCCATTGACGAGGTCGGTGTTGCCCGAGCGGCAGCACGATGTGGGGCCGGCCATCAGCTCATTCGCAGCAAGAAACATCGGACACCTCCGCGCATTGAACTTCGAGATGGCACTCGAGCCCGCCGATCTGGGCCGGACCTATCGGGCGGGTTGAGAAATTTAACGCCCGCATCAACGAGGCTGGCGACCAGTCGATCCATCTGTTGACTCGAGTGCGCTGCCAACCCCAACCACTGGTTCTCGGTGAGATAGGCAATCAGCTGGGCCGATTGGAATCGCCTCTTCGACGTGACGTGACTGGAGTGCTTGGCTGTGTGAGCAAGTGCCCGGTTACTGGGTTGAGCAGGCGTCGATCCAGTCGATTTCGAGATTGAACGAGCCGTCGATGCCGTCGGAGATGATGATGCCGATTTCGACTGCCTGGTCGGGGTCAAAGCCAGGAGCGTCGAGCGGTTGGCCGAACACTGATGGGAGCAATTCGTTGTGCGACGTGATTGCTGTTTGCCATCTGTCGGCATCGGCTGGTCCGTTGATGGTGAGGTCAGCTCCGTGTGAGATGGACCTTCGGCCGGTTTGTGCAGTGTCTTGGAGGGTCAGTCCGTAAGTGCGTTCGTCGGAGCGGACACGCAACACGAGAGAATCAGAGCCGGTGAGCTCATCGCCGGTCAGTTGCAACCGGACCGATGTGAAGCCGCCGCCTGCTGTCACGACGTCACCCCTAAAGCGCATTGCGGAGGCTACTCGATAGCACCGCGGGAGCGTCCGCCCATGACGCCGTCGTTGACGACGGCCCAGCCCCCGTTCAAGTCGCTGTCATCAAAGTCGGTCAGCCGCCGGCATGCGGCCGACGTTGTTGCAGGTGGACCAGCGACCGTGGCCGGTGGGGGATTGTCAGCCCTCGTTGATGGTGGCACTGCAATGGTGCTGGGTACTGCGATAGTGCTGGGTGCTGCGATGGTGCTGGCTACTGCGATAGTGCTGGCTACTGCGATAGTGCTGGGTGCTGCGATGGTGCGGGGTGCTGCATTGGTGCCGGCTGGTGCATTACTCCCGCAGCTGGCGATAGCCAACGCAATACCGGCGGTGCCGAGTACCTGTTGCAACGAACGACGGTGGCGGCCGCTTGCTAGCGATTGGCGGAGCGACGTGACGAAGTCAAATGGCTTCATAGGAAGTCTTCGGTGCGGAGCAGTGAAGGGATGCTGGATTCCATGTTGGCGCTGGAGTTGTTCGAGGCTGTTCGTTATCGTCCTCGCTGTGATACTAGTTTCATGACGAAGCCAGCAACGAACGCCGAGGTCTATGCCGGGCTCCGCGCCGAGATGATTGCATTGGCGGACAGCTTGTCTTGTGCGGAGGCCGATCTGAAGGTTCCACAGTCGCCCGACTGGTCGATCAGCGATGTGGTCGCTCACGTCGTCGGCATTGTCGACGATATTTTGTCCGACAACCTTGCCGCCATCGGAACCAACGAATGGACAGCTGTGCATGTCAGCACTCGCGCTGACAAGACGCTGAACGAAATCTGTGACGAATGGAGTCTGGCGGCCCCTCGGTTCGATGCGCTGGGCGATGCGAACCCGGTGTGGCCAATGCGAGCAGGGGCCGATCTGATCACGCATTATCACGACGTCAATCAGGCGTTGGGGCGACAAGGCAACCGCGACACGGCCGCCGTGCGCATGGGGCTCGAACGTTATGGACCGTTTTTCTGCGAACGTGCCAGAAATGCTGGCCTGCCCGTGGTGCGGGTCGATGCCGGTGAGCAGGTCTGGAAGTCTGGCGATGGTGAACCGGTAGCAGTTGTGACTGGATCGCCGTTCGATTTACTCCGGGCGTTCAGCGGAAGACGGAGCGTTGCGCAGATTCTGGCGATGAACTGGATCGGCGACGCCGAGCCTTACGTGAGCGTCGTGTCCCCGTACGGACTCCCCGACGAGGATGTCGTGGAGTAAGAGCATGTCGTCGAGTAAACGGGCGCCAGGCCCATGGCCGTCGCTGTATTTCAGTCTTGCTGACTGTCGGCGATCAACTGGCGGGCGATGACCTTCAGGCAGAGGGTCTCGTCGGCGCCCTCAAAGATACTGAGCACGCGGGCATCGACGAACAGACGACTGATCTCGTATTCCTCGGCGTAGCCCATGCCGCCGTGGATCTGCATTGACTCGCGAGTGACCCACTCGGCTGCCCGGCAGACGTAGGCCTTGACCATCGATGCCTCCATCTGGCCCTGGCCCTTGGCCATCAGGGTTGCCACGGCGTAACTGAACTGGCGGCCAGCCTGGGTGAGCACCGCGATGCGGCCAAGCTTGGCTCGGATCAGTTGGTAGTCGATGATCGACTCGCCGAACACCTTGCGGTTCTCGGCGGTGGACGCAATCCTAGGTTTGAAACAGCGCGGGCAGCGGTCTGTGGTTCTGATGCTTCTGAACTGCCGCGATGAAAGCGGCGATTGGTTGTTTCCATCCCGACCTGGTTCTCGGCAGGCACCCACCAGTTTTCGAGCGCGATCTCGTAGGAGTGCATGCCGCGGTAGCCGATCGTGTCGATCGGGCTTCCGGTCATCGTGCCGCCGGTCGGCTTGCCGTCGATATCCTGCGCAAAATCAAAGCCGTGAGCGTCGCCTCGGGGCTTGGGGACAATGAAGAGGGACAAGCCCTTATGGGTCTTGGACCGGTCGGGATCGGTGCGGGCAAGCAGTGTAAGTACGTCGGCGCGGGCGCCGAATGTGCACCACGTCTTGACGCCGTTGATGACCCAGCCCGGTTCGCCGTTCGGACCCTCGGAGCGGGTCGCCATGACCTTGATGCCCGCAACGTCGGAGCCGTAGTCGGGCTCGGTGACTGCAACTGCAGGCATCACTTCAGCGGTTGCGAGGAGCGGCAACCACTTCTGCTTCTGCTCTTCTGTGCCGCCCTTGACGAGCGCACGAGTGAGGATCTCAGGACGAGTAATCAGCGAGCCGCCGATACCCAAGCTGGCTATTGACAGTGCCTCGGTGGCCGCGACCATGGCGATGTATTCCTCGTCACCGCCTTCGGAATAGCCGCCGTACTCCGACGGAACGCTGAGGCCGAAGGCGCCGAGCTCGGCCATCCCGCTGATGATCTCTTCGGGCACGTCGGCGTTGGTGCGATGCACATGCTCGGCGTGCGGTGCAATAACGTTTTGGGCAAAGGCACCAAACGTGTCGGCGACCATTTCCATGTCACTCGACAGATGGAGCGGTGCTGGCTGGTCGGCCAGCGACGCAAGGAACTCGGCGGCCCGGAACTGCGTCATGAAGGCATGCGCGTTGGCCAGGGGGTCTCGTTCAACACCCCAGTCGTCTTCGCGGCCAAGCACTCTGCTGGCCACGTCATGCAACATGTCGGCGGTGTAGGCGCAGCAGATTTTTGCTTCAACCTCACCCTTATTGCCGTAGTCGATCAGCGACTTCGCCGTTGCCACCGCTGAAGCAGCGTGGGCAATCTCGTAGGCCAGCACCTGATGAACGTCTGGGCCACCTTCAAGTGAGGCGAGTCGTCGGACGGCTTTGCCGATCACGCGATCGGCGAGATCAATGGCATCAGCGCATGCAGGCAGGTCAGGAGTAGCAATTCCCATAAAGATCGAGAATACCTGGGGGCAACAGAGTCGTTCACAATCGTACGGCCATGCCAACCTGTGACTCGTGTCAAACATTTGTGTGTACTGCGGGTCGAGTAGCGGAACTGACGGGGCGTTCGCCCTGATGGCTGAAGCGCTCGGAAGCGCCATTGCCGAGGCGGGGCACCATCTGGTTTACGGCGGCGGCAACGTCGGCCTCATGGGCATTGTTGCCAATGCCGTCCTTGCTGGCGGAGGTGACGTGATCGGCGTGATCACTGAGCAACTGCTGGCGCTCGAAGTCGGGCACGACGGGCTCACGGAGTTAGAAGTATTGCCGGACATGCACGCACGTAAGGCCCGAATGGCCGAGCTCGCGGACGGCATCGTGGTTCTTCCGGGCGGATTTGGAACGTATGAGGAAGCGTTCGAAGTGCTCACTTGGAATCAGCTCGGCATCATTAGTACGCCGGTCGTCTTCCTTGACGTCACGTTGGGTCACGCTGCAGCGAGCTTTTACGACCCGTTATTCGAGTTCATTGCGGGGGCAACCGCTGCTGGCTTCATGAAGCCGCAGCACGGCGGACTCGCTCAGCGCGCTGCGACACCCGCCGAGGCGGTATCGATCGCAGCCGGCCCCGCCCCCGACTTCACCCGGAAATGGGTTGGCTGAACAGCGCACCACCTGAACGCCGAGCCAGCAAGCGCGTCATTATCGTTTCCGTACGGCTCGAACAGCAGCGCATGCCCACCCGCTCCCATCACGTTGATCGCTGCTGCATGCACGTCTGCAGACGGTGAGGTTTCGAACGACAATTCGAATGTCTTGAACGGCTTTACCAACTGCACAGACGATCCAGCCCGTCCGGCTGCCGACGAACAACGTGCTGCTGCCGACGATGTGGCTGATCAGTCTTGGTGCTTTACTGATTTTCTGATTGCGCCAACGCGATGCATTGGGATCACGCCAGCGGTTGATCCACTCGTCATTGGCCCCGCAGCAGGTGCTGCGCCGATTGTGGTGATTGTGGTGATCGTGGTGATCGTGGTGATCGTGGTGATCGGTAATTTTGGTGACCCGGCCAGACAATGCGAACGCCGACTTCTTGGTGCCGGAATCGGAGTCCGAACTTGGCCAGATTCTGGTTTTCCCAAGCCTTCAAGGAGTGTCCCTGGCCTGGTCAGCGCTACTGCTGGAGCTGTAGGCGCCGAGATTTCGCGGGCAGTTCGCGGGCAGTTCGCGGCGGTCGTCCACAGCTGAGTGGGGTCGTCCACAGGCTGTCCACATGGTCAGCCACATCAAACCCACACGGTTTCCCGTCTTGTTACTCACAGGCAATCTGGCGCACAGTGGAAGTCATGGCCAGCCCACTGCTCTCCAGCGCCCGAATTGAGCGTGCTTCGCACAATCGTCGGCATCGCTCGACGTTGCGACAACTTGATCGTCGGCGGCTCGAACGTGTCGGCTGGCGCACCACGCTGGAGTTCAGGGAGAATCACAGCCGGTCGCTCGAGGGCCGATTGCTCGCAACAGAGTCGATGTGGGTGGCTGAAGCCGAGTTCGAGGGACGAGTAATCGCCGCCATCGAACATTCTGAATCACGTGCGTGGGCGCGGTTGGCAAGTATCGCGAGCGCCTGAGCAGGGGATTCGCGACATGGCAACGGAATCACAGATGTTTTGTGCCGCTACCGTTGACATCTGCGTAGTTTCACTGCTGTAATTACCTACTCGTCACCACGACATGTGGTGTCGGTGTGGCCCTTTCGAAACCTTGAGCCACGACATCTGGTGCCTTTGGCACCTGGGCGACAAATTAACGAACCGGTCAATGAATGCAAAATTGGCCTCGAAATACGTAAGAGATAACGACGGAATACGACAAACGCAGATGATGACGAGACGGAGCGACCGGTGACACTGATTGACGGCAATGTTGGGAACCAGGCAACGGCAGATGACACCGGAGAGTTACGCGCTCCGACGTTGACCGACGCTGCGAGGTCGGCTCCGGTGGGCCAGGCCGAAGCAAGTGGCGGCGCTCCGGGTGGCGGCATGCGCGTGATGAAGCGCAACGGCCAGCTTGAAGCGGTCGACCTGAACAAGATTGTCCACGCCATTGCGCGGGCGTCGGAAGGGCTGCTCGGTGTCGATCCAATGCGTGTTGCTACACGGACGATCTCGGCACTTGCTGACGGCGCAACAACGTAATCTACCAAAACCTTCTGGCGCAAAAAGGCCTCATCGTCGAAGAGCCCGCTCTCCAAGTTGGCGGCACGCCTCCTGGCCACGGTGGTTGACAAAGAAGTCCGCAACCAAAACATCCCGTGGTTCTCTGAGTCGATCAAGGTCGCTCACGAGCAAGGCATTGTTTCCGACGAGGTACTCGCATTCGTCGATGCCAACGCTCCCGAACTCAACGCTGCCATCAACTCTGACCGTGACCGCTTGTTCGAGTTCTTCGGCCTCCGTACGGTCTATGACCGGTACCTACTCCGTCACCCCGAGCGCCGTGACGTCATCGAGACGCCGCAGTACTTCATGCTCCGTGTGGCGTGTGGGCTCGTTGCTGGTGACGCCAAGAGCGGCGAGCTGCCCGGCGGCGTCGACGCTGCGGTCAAGTTCTATGACCTGATGTCGTCGCTGGCCTACCTGCCGTCAAGCCCGACGCTGTTCAACTCTGGCACCACGCACAGCCAAATGTCGAGCTGCTACCTGCTTGACTCACCCGAAGACAGCCTTGAGGGCATCTACAAGCGCTACACCGATATCGCCAAGCTTTCGAAGTTTGCCGGCGGCATCGGCGTCGCCTGGCACCGGGTGCGTGCAAAGAACAGCTTGATCCAGGGCACCAATGGCCTGTCCAACGGCATCGTCCCGTGGCTCCGCACCCTCGATTCGTCTGTCGCTGCGGTCAATCAGGGTGGCCGCCGTAAGGGCGCCGCCTGCGTGTATCTCGAATCGTGGCATGCCGACGTCGAGGATTTCCTCGAGCTGCGTGACAACACCGGCGACCACGCTCGCCGTACCCACAACTTGAACATCGCCAACTGGGTTCCCGACCTCTTCATGGAGCGCGTCGAGAAAGACTGGCAGTGGAGCCTCTTCGATCCGAAGAAGGTCCCCAACCTGACCGATAAGTTCGGCGAAGATTTTGAGCGGGCCTACACCGCTGCCGAAGAAGCCGGTCTTTTCGAAAAGCAGGTCTCGGCGCGCTCGCTGTATACGAAGATGATGCGAACCCTCGCCCAGACCGGCAACGGCTGGATGACGTTCAAAGATGCTTCCAACGAGAAGTGCAACCAAACCGGTGCCCTCAACGACGACGGTTCACCACGTGTTGTGCACCTGTCCAACCTATGCACCGAAATCCTCGAGGTCACCGACCAAGACAACACGGCTGTCTGCAACCTCGGTTCGCTCAACTTGGGCAGCTTCGTCGGTACTGGAGCCAACGGTGGCGACGAGTTCGACTTCGAGCGCCTCGGTCAGGTTGTGCGCCAGGTCGTTCCGTTCCTCGACCGTGTCATTGACATCAACTACTACCCGACGCCCGAAGCCGAATACTCGAACAACAAGTGGCGCCCCGTGGGCCTCGGCATGATGGGCTTGCAAGACGTCTTCTTCAAGAAGGGTCTGCCGTTTGATTCGTCTGAGGCAAGGGAACTCAGCAAGCGGATCAGCGCGCATATCTACTTCCATGCTCTGTGGGCGTCCACCGAACTCGCCGTCGAAAACGGCCCGCACGAGTCGTTCTCTGGCACTCGTGCAGCGCAGGGCGACCTGCAGTTCGACCTGTGGGACCTCGGCGGTCGTAAGAGTGGCGTTCCCGTCGTTCCGCCAGCCGAGCTCGACTGGGACACATTGCGGGGCCGTGTCAAAGAGCACGGCCTGCGCAACAGCCTGCTCATCGCTATTGCGCCGACGGCAACGATTGCTTCGATCGCCGGCTGCTACGAGTGCATCGAGCCGCAGCTGTCCAACCTGTTCAAGCGTGAAACCCTGTCGGGCGAGTTCATGCAGATCAACCGCTATCTCGTCACCGAACTGCAGCGCCGTGGACTGTGGGACGAGGAGATGATCAACGAGATCAAGCAGGCCGAGGGCTCGGTACAAAACGTCGATCGCATCCCCGTCGAGTTGCGTGAGGTTTACCGCACGTCCTGGGAGATCCCGATGCGCCAGCTGATCGACATGGGTGCCGAACGAGGCGCCTTCATCGATCAGAGCCAGTCGCTCAACCTCTTCATGGAAACGCCGACTATCGGCAAGCTTTCTTCGATGTACCTCCACGCATGGAAATCCGGTCTCAAGACGACCTACTACCTGCGCAGTCGTCCGGCCACCAAGATCAACAAGTCGACCTCGGCCGCAGCCAAGGCCACCACACCGCCGAATGGTGGCGGTGGTGCTCCCGAGCCAACCCAATCAAAATCTTTCACCGATGAGGAAGCGCTTTCATGCAGCCTCGAGAACCCCGAATCCTGCGAGGCATGCACCTGATGGCACTCATTGACCCGATCACATCCAACGACTACGACGACCTTCGCTGCGCCGAGCACACCGACCGCAGCGCCGGTCGCTCGACAGCGGAACATTCTTGATCCGGGCTTCGACCTGACGCTCCGGCCGATGCGATACCCGCAGTTCTTTGACATGTACAAAGACGCAATCAAGAACACGTGGACGGTCGACGAGATTGACTTCTCCGACGACTTGGTCGACCTCGACCGCAAGTTGTTGCCAGCCGAGAAACACATGGTCAGCCGTTTGGTCGCGTTCTTCGCCACCGGCGACTCCATCGTGTCGAACAACCTGGTGCTCAACCTGTACAGCCACATCAACAGCCCCGAAGCGCGGATGTTCCTGTCGCGCCAGCTGTACGAAGAGGCCTTGCATGTCCAGTTCTACTTGACCCTTCTCGATAACTACATCCCAGACATGAAGGAACGCGAAGCTGCGTTTGCTGCAGTCGAGAACATTCCGTCGATCAAGGCCAAGGCCGACTTCTGCTTCAAGTGGATGGATCAGATCCAAGAGATCGACAGGATCGAAACACCGGAGCATCGCAAGCAGTTCTTGTTGAACCTGATCTGCTTCGCCACCTGCATCGAAGGCCTGTTCTTCTTCGCAGCGTTCGCCTACGTTTACTTCTTGCGCTCGAAGGGCTTACTCAACGGCCTGGCCGACGGCACCAACTGGGTGTTCCGTGACGAATCGTGTCACATGAACTTCGCTCTTGAAGTCGTCAACACGGTCCGGGTCGAAGAGCCCGAACTGTTCGACGCTCAACTTGAGTCCGATATCCGCGAGATGATCAGCGAAGCCGTCGAGTGCGAGTACTTGTTTGCTGCCGACGTCCTTGTCGAAGGCGTACCGGGTATGAGCCTTGGCGACACCCGCGAGTACCTCCAGTACGTGGCAGACACCCGCCTCGCCCTGCTCGGCTACAGCGCCGAGTTCGGGTCGAAGAACCCGTTCAGCTTCATGGAACTGCAAGATGTGCAGGGCCTGTCGAACTTCTTCGAGCGCACCGTATCGAGCTACCAAACCGGCATCGAAGGCGAAGTCGGCTTCGACGAAGAGTTCTAAGTATCAGCAGTACAGAGGGGCTCTGCTCTGTACTGCGATGCCTTGAACGTTCGTTTGCGAGGCTGTGCTTGGCTACGTTGCTGACATGAGTCAAACTTTGCCAGCCTCGGTGATCTTGCGCGATGTGTCGATGCGCGACGGGTTGCAAGATGAGGCGCCCGTTCCGACCGAGACGAAGTTGGCGCTTTTCGAAGCGCTTGTTTCGGCCGGGGTGCGCGAACTGGAGCTCACCAGCTTTGTCCGGCCCGACCGGGTACCGGCAATGGCTGACGCCGACGAACTTTGTGCAGCGACGACAGGTGCTGACGTGGTCCGGTGGGGTCTGGTTCTGAACCGGCGTGGGGCCGAACGAGCATTGGCTGCGGGCTTGACCCATCTGCAGTACGTCGTATCGGTGAGCGACACGCACAGCCGGCACAATGCCGGAGCGTCGACCGACGACGCGATTGCTGCTTTCGAAGCGATAGCCGGGCCGATGATCGATCAAGGCGCTGTGATGGAGATGACCCTGTCGACGGCTTTTGGCTGCCCGTACGAGCAGCGCATCGACCCGAACCGTGTTGTCGAAGTTGCGCGGCGCGTCGTCGACGCAGGTGCATCGTCGATTGGTCTGGCTGACACCATCGGAGTTGCCATCCCGAGCGAGGTCGAAGCGCTGGTCGCGGCTGTCGCCAATGCGCTCGACGTGTCGATTGGAGCGCACCTCCACGACACGCGCGGCTTGGCGCTCGCCAACGGGCTCGCCGCACTTGGTGCCGGAGCGAATCGCATCGACGCGGCAGTCGGTGGCCTCGGCGGTTGCCCGTTCGCTCCCGGTGCGAGCGGCAATGTCGCCATCGAAGACGTGGCGCATGCCCTCGCAGAAATGGGGGTCGACACCGGTTGCTCGGTCACTGGATTGATCGATGCTGCGGTCCTTGCCTGCGAAGCAGTCGGTCGGCCCGTCGCCAGCCACGTCGGCGTTGCTGGCCCGCGCTTTGCCAGCTGACATCGCTCGATCGAACTGAAGTCACTTCTCGAATCGTTGTCCTGTCAGTACCGTTGTGATTATGAGTGCGGACTGGCTCACCAGGAGCAATGTTGTCATCGTCGCTGGCAAAGGTGGCGTTGGTTCCTCGACGGTCGCTGCAGCGCATGCGCTCGCAGCCGCTCGGCAAGGGGCCGACGTGCTGTTCATCGCCGTCGACGGCCGCCCGGGTATGGGATCCCTGCTCGGCGGACGTGAGATCACCGACCGCACCCAAATGCTTCAGCGCAATGTCGCGTCGAGGGGATCTGGCACTATCGCGGCCCGCACGATTCCCGCTGACCAAGCCTTTGGTGACTATCTCGAACTCAAAGGCGTCGGTGGCATTGTCCGTCGAGCGGCGTCGGCTGCATCGCTGCCGATGATCGCTGCAGCGACGCCTGGGCTCGAACACCTTCTTGTCCTTGGAAAGATCAAAGAACTCGAACTCGACCGGGCCGCCGACCTGATTATTGTCGATGCGCCACCTGCTGGGCATGCGGCGCCGTTCCTTCGGTCGGCATCGGGCCTTTCTGACGTGGTGAAATCAGGGCCGGTACTCGATCAGGCCCGAGAGGTCTCTGAAATGCTTGCTGACTCGGCGCGTTGCATGGCACTGCTTGTAGCGCTTCCGGAAGAGACGCCGATCACCGAGGCCATCGAACTCGCTGGCGAACTGGGTGACGAGATCGGGCTTGCGCTGCTGCCGCTTGTGGTCAACGCGTGCTGGCCCGATCGGGTGGGGCTAGCGAAAACTCCCGCGATGGCTGCAAGGTCGCACAAGATGAAGTTGTCGGCCGAAGCGAAGTCGGCGCTCGAATCAGCGGCTGCGTTCGGTCGCAGCCGGCTCGATCAGCAGCGCTATCAGATCGAGCGGTTGCGCAACGAGCGGCCGGAGCCAGTGGTCATACTTCCCCGATTGACCACACCCAAGATTGGCCCTGCCGAACTCTCGGTTCTGGCTGACGCACTCGTCGAAGCGGATCCGTCATGACATCGCTGTCAGATGCAGTGACCGACGCCAAGCTCCTGGTTACCTGTGGGCCAGGAGGCGTCGGCAAAACCACCACAGCCGCAGCGCTGGGTGTTGCAGCAGCTCGCGCTGGGCGCAAAACCGTCGTTGTCACCGTCGACCCTGCCCGACGGCTTGCAGACGCGCTCGGCCTCGGCAAAGAAGCAACCACCGACGAACCACACCGGGTCGACGGCGTCACAAATGAGTCGGAGCGCGGCGAACTCTGGGCGTTGATGCTCGACGCTGAGCAGACTTTCGATCGTCTTGTTCGTGATCAGTCTCCGTCAAAGAAGCAAGCTGACGCGGTCCTCAACAACCCTGTCTACCAGGCAATATCTGGCTCGCTGTCGGGTGCGCAGGAGTACATGGCCATAGAGCGGCTCCACCAACTACACACCAGCGGTGAGTGGGACCTGATCATTGTTGACACGCCGCCGTCGCGTCATGCCATCGACCTGCTCGAAGCCCCGGACCGCCTCGTTGGCTTCCTTGGACACCCCGTCTACCGTGCCCTCACCGTTGGTCAGCGTGCGTTTGCCAGGGTGACCGATGCAGCTGCATCGATGTTCCTCTGGGCAGTCAAGCGCCTCGCGGGCCCGCAGATTGTTGAAGACACGGTCAACTTCTTCCGGTCACTCGCAAACATCGAGGGTGGGCTCCGCACGCGGGCCAAAGAGGTGTCGGCACTCCTGCGCGACGAGGACACGTGTTTCGTGGTCGTGTCGAGCCCCCGTGCCGAAGCGGTGGGCGAAGCCAAGCATCTGCTCGATGCGTTGCAGGCCAAAAACTTTCCGTTTGGCGGCCTCGTGGTCAACTTGATCCACCCGCTTCCCGAAGCGCTCACTGCTGAAGACGCTGCGTTGCTCGCTGACCTCGATGACGGCCCACTCGCCGAGCAAGTTGCCTGGCACAATGAACTCACCACTTTGGCCACTGCCGAGCGAGCCGAACTCGTCAGCCTCGAAGCGCTTGCAGGTGACGCACCGATTGTCGAACTGCCACTGCTCGACCACGACATTCACGACGTTCCTGGCCTGATCGACCTGTCGGCCCGTCTGACTTCGTCTGACTTCGTCTGAATTCGCGGAGCCCTCCGATGGCTTCAGCTTGCGGATCGCAGTAACGTCCGCGCCATGTCGGAACTCGAAAAGCTGGTCGACGAACTGTTCAGCCGCTCTGATACTGAAGGGCAGTCATTGGCGCTGGTCATTCAACAGGGCGGATCGATCGTTACTGAGCGCTACGGCACCCAACCGGCAAATGACTTCCAGCCCGCCGTCGAGCTCGACGCTGAATCGACGCTCATTTCATGGAGCATGGCGAAGTCGATCACTCATGCTGCGATCGGCATCTTGGTCGCCGATGGAAGCATCGATATCGACGCTCCAGCATCGGTTCTGGAATGGAAGGGGACCCCGAAGGAAGCAATCACAACGCTCCAACTCCTCGAGATGCGATCTGGCTTGCACTTCGTGGAGGACTACGTCGACGGCACAGCATCGAACTGCATTCAGATGCTCTTTGGCGACGGAGGGCCGAGCCACGCCGCATACGCAGCCAGCCAACCGCTCGACCACGAGCCCGGCAGCGTCTGGAATTACTCGTCAGGAACCACCAACATCATCTCTCGAATCATCGGCGACATCGTCAGCGGCGGCCCCGGCGGAGACCCTGGTGACCGAGAGACAGCAATGCGTTCGTTCTTGTCGGAACGGCTCTTCACGCCGACCGGAATGGCCACAGCAGAGCCGAAGTTTGACGGTGCCGGTGACTTTGTTGGATCGTCGTACCTGTACGCGTCCGCACGGGACTTCGCCCAGTTCGGTGAGTTGTACCGTCATGACGGGGTGACCGACCTCGGCAACGGCGCGCAGATCCTGCCCGTTGGTTGGGCGGCGCACGCGTCGTTGCAGGTTGCCACCGATGATGAGTCAGGCTTCGGGTATGGCCGGCACTGGTGGTCCTGGCCAGAGATCCCTCGGAGCTATTCCTGCCACGGGTATGAAGGACAGTTCATCGTCGTCGCACCAGAGACCGAGGTGGTGCTTGTACATCTGGGCAAGACCGACGTCGCGGTTGCGTCAGCGTTGCGTGCCCGGCTCGGCGGATTGCTCCAACAGTTCGCTCAGTAAAGATCGCACGTATCTGACCCTGGATGAAGCCGGCAGTGTGTCGATTGATTCGAGGATGTTCTCCAGGACCCTGACGCATCAGATAGGAAGTACACGTGACCGAGGACGAGGGTTCGGGGGCGGCTGGCGCCTACGACAAAACGAATGAGATGCAGCGCGGACTGATGGGTGATGGCGAATTGCCGCTGGTGCCCCTGAAAATCGTTCAGAAGCCGCGGATCCGTCCAATTCGCTTCGGAATCAAGATGGCACTTTTCGCCCTGGTGCTGTGGTTCGTTGTTGGACTGCTGCCACAGTTCATCGAAGCCGCCACCGAGCTCCGTAACCTCAATCCGTTTCTCCTCGTGTTGGGCTTTGCGCTTGAGATCATCGCGTTGTATTTCTATTCGCTGCTCACGCGAGCGGCCCTCGGCGAAGCTGCTGCACCATTGTCGGGCATGCGCATGTTCCGCATCCAGTTGTCGACTCGCGCGCTGACCAACGTTGTGCCGGGCGGTAACGCCGCCGGGAGCGCACTCGGTTACCGGCTGTTGACTCTCTCTGGCATCAAAGGGCCAGACGCTGGTTTCGCACTGGCCACTGCAGGCATTGGTTCAGCTGTCGTACTCAACCTGGTGTTCTGGGTCGGCCTGATCGTGTCGGTGCCGCGGCGCGGCGTCAACCCGATTTACGGAAGTGCTGCCCTCATGGGCATCATCGTGATCGGAATTGCCGCGTTCCTGGTGATTGGCATCATGGAAGGCCAGGGGCGGTCAGAGCGTGTGATTCGCTGGATGGCCCGTCGCCTTCGTATGGACGAAGACCGATTGGCCACGGCGCTCCATCGTGTCGCTGAACGGCTTGAGGAACTCATCAGCGACCGCGCTCTGCTCAAGCGAGTCGTCATCTTCGCCCTACTCAACTGGCTCATCGATGCTGCAGCCCTCTGGGTGTTTCTACGAGCATTCGGCGGCAGCCTGGATATCGACGCGCTGATTGTTGCATTCGGACTTGCGAATTTGCTCGCCGCTGTGCCGATCACGCCGGGTGGCCTCGGCTACGTCGACCTGACCTATGTCGCCGTCCTGGTCGGCTTCGGCCTGACGCAGAACACCGCGACACTGGGTGTCGCGGCATACCGCTTCGCCCAGTTTTTCTTCCCGATTTTCCTCGGTGCGGTCGCCTACGCTTCGCTCCGGTTCGGGCCGTGGAAGATTGAGAAACGTGACCGTTTGGCACGTCTGCGCGACCTGGCGTCGAGTGGGTCGACATCGCAGGAATCGACGATCGACTTCGCAATGCGATTCGGCCGCAGGCTCACCGGGCTGCAGCTTGGCGAGCCGCTCGACGACGATCAGGGTGCTCTGTTTGCCGCCGGAGACTTGCTTGACGACGACTTGTCTGTCACAGACTCGCCGGATGACGGCACTAATGATGGCGGTCACATTTGGAAGCTCTGAGATTATGAAGGTCGCGTTTCATGACGACTTATGAACGCCCGTTCGGCAAGTACCTCGAAGACTTCACGCCCGGCGACATCTTGAAGCACTGGCCCGGCAAGACGATCACCGAATACGACGATCATCTCTTCTGCATGATCACGATGAACCATCACCCGTTGCACACCAACGATTGGTTCGCTGCCGAATCGGTGCAAGGCCGCAACGTTGTGGTCGGCAACCTGGTGTACAGCCTGGTGCTTGGCATGAGCGTGCCGGACGTGAGTGGTGCAGCGATCGCGAACCTCGAGGTCGAAACGCTGCAGCACAAATTCCCCACGTTTCATGGCGACACAATCCATGCTGAGACCCGGGTCCTCGAGGTGAAGGAATCAAAGTCGAAGCCCGATCGCGGCATTGTCACGGTCGAGACCAAGGGCTTCAACCAGGACGGCAAGGAAGTCTGCTACTTCAAGCGCAAGGTCCTGATCTGGAAGAAGGCTGCTGCGCCCGAACGCAAGCGCCCATACGACAGCACCGATGTCTGGGCCGACTGAGCGCGAGCCGACCCGGACCGAGTTGGCTGGTTCGTTCGACGCAATAGCTGCGGCCTACGAACTCGGTCGCCCGGAGTATCCCGACGCGGTCCTCGACTGGTGGGATGAGCGCGGCGCGTTCGAACCCGGCCATTCGGTCCTCGACCTCGGCGCGGGCACCGGCAAGTTAACTCGGCTGCTGCCAATCGTCTGTGAGCTGCACGCTGTCGAGCCACTTGCCAACATGCGGAGCGAGTTCGCGGCGGCAGTCCCCGATGTCGACGTCCTCGGTGGTACGGCCGAACAGATTCCGTACCCGGACGACACGTTCGACACGGTCCTGGTTGCTCAGGCGTTTCACTGGTTTGACCAGGGCGTTGCGCTGGATGAGATTGCACGCGTTCTCAAGCCTGGAGGCGGGCTGGGTCTCGTATGGAACGAAGATGACAGCGATGCTGCACCGTGGCTCGCGAAGGTGGTCGACGACAAACGCCTCATGGCGGCATCAACGACGAGTACTGAACGTCCTGTGGTCGAAGTGCTGGCGCTCCATGACGCGTTCGGCTTGGCCGAAGAGATGGAGCACCGCTGGGAGCTCGACACGACGATCGAACGGGTACTGGCTGATGTGCTGTCGCGCAGCTACGTCAGCTCGTTGCCTCCGGAGCAGTGCCTTGCGGTGTTGACTCGGACTCGTGAGTCGATCGAAGCCGAACTCGGCACGGGTGTCGAATCGATCGCGTACCCGTACCGGACCGTCGCGTTTTGGGTACCGACAGCAGAGTGAGTCGCCCAGACATCGATGCCGGTGCTGTGCTGGCGTGGGGGCTCCCTCGCATGCGCGACTTGCCGTGGCGCAACGAGCGCGATCCGTGGCGCATCCTGGTCGCCGAGGTGATGCTGCAACAGACTCAGGTCGAACGAGTCATTCCTAAGTGGGTTGCCTTTCTCGATGCCTTTCCGACACCTCGAGAGTGCGCCGCAGCGCCGCTGGGCGACGTTTTGCGGCTCTGGCAGGGGCTCGGCTACCCACGGCGTGCCCGCAATCTGCAGGCCACCGCAGCGGTCGTTGTCGAACACCACGATGGATTGCTTCCTGACGGACTCGAGGATTTGCTCGTCCTTCCTGGAATCGGCCCGTACACGGCGCGCGCGGTCTTGGCCTTCGCGTTCGAGCGGGATGTCGCGGTAGTGGACACGAACATTGCGCGAATTTTGGCGCGCACGGCAGGGGAGCGACTGACGCCCAAAGCCGCACAGGAGCGTGCCGATGCTGCTGTGCCGCTCGGCGATGGATGGGCGTGGAACCAAGTCATCATGGACCTTGGTGCCGGACTCTGCCGACCAACTCCGATATGTGCCGAATGTCCACTCGTAGCGAGCTGTGCGTGGAGCGCCGCCGGGCGCCCCGACCCGGATCCGGCCATTGGTTCCGCTGGTGTGAGCGGTAAGCAAGCTCGCTTCGAAGGAAGCCGCCGCCAAGCCCGTGGCAAGGTACTGAAGGCACTCAACAACGGTGCTCGACCCGCAGCCGACTTCGATCTACAGATCCTCAGCAGCCTGCTGGCCGACGGCCTCATCGAACAATTCGGCACCACCGTCACCCTTCCAACCTGACCCGCAACCTGGCCCGCGCCAACCAGACTCGCGTCAACCTGGTCTTTCGGAAGGGCTTGGGCAGACAGATGTGCGGGCCAATTACCGGTGGGTAGCTTGCGGGTTCTATCGTCAGGGGCGATGCGCCCATCAAAAGACTTCTTCCGTCCGCTCGCCGTCGGGGCCCCTCAGCCAGTCCGCGAGATTCCGTTCCCGCCGAGCCGGATGATCCACTTCTTCCCGGCAGCAAACGCAAAGATGCGATCGAAGGTGCCCCAGATCGCGCCAACGGTCGACATCCTTCTGGCGAACCTCGAAGACGGCGTTCCTGCCGACCAGAAAGAAGCCGCCCGCGCCGGCCTGGTGGAGATCGCGCAAAGTCCCACATTCGCCACGGACTTCGGCGCAACCCAGTTCTGGACGAGGGTCAACAGCCTCGACTCGCCGTGGGGCCTCGACGACATCACCGCAGCCGTGCTCGAAGCTGGTGAGGCGCTCGACGTGATCATGATCCCGAAGGTCGAAGGGCCTGAGGACATCCACTACGCCGACCGGTTGCTTGCACAACTGGAAGCAAAAGCCGGCTTAAAAAAGCCGTTGCTGATCCACGCGATCCTCGAAACTGCGCGAGGCATGGCCAATGTCGAAGAGATCTGCGCAGCCTCGCCTCGCATGCAGGGACTCTCCCTTGGCCCGGCCGACCTTGCTTGAAGACGGCGACGCATCCACCCGCGTCGGCGGCGGCCACCCTGGCTACCTCGTCCGAACCGACCCTCCCATGGTGACACGAGACGACGGCACAGCCGAGACCGATATCAACGCCGACCGCACCACGTACCAGCAGGACCTGTGGCACTACACGATTGCTCGCATGGTCGATGCCTGTGTGATGAACGGGATCCTCCCGTTCTACGGACCGTTTGGTGACATTAAGGACACCGTTGCCTGCGAAGACCAGTTCCGCAATGCCTACCTGCTCGGGTGCGTCGGCGCTTGGAGCCTGCACCCCGTCCAGATCGACGTCGCCAAGAAGGTGTTCAGCCCGGCCCCGGCCGATGTTGCGCACGCGCAGCGTGTGATCGAAGCCATGGGCGACGGGACGGGCGCACTGATGCTCGATGGCAAGATGGAAGACGACGCATCGGTGAAGCAGTGCCACGTCGTGGTCGAACTTGCCAAGGCACTTTCCGCCAGCGATGCCGACCTCGCCGCCAGCTACGGCTTCTGAGAGAGACGGACCAATGACCAGCAATCCAGTGACCAACGGCGCATCAGCTCAGCTCCGCCCCCGCCGGTCGGTGCTCTACATGCCGGCAGCGAACGAGCGGGCACTCGAGAAAGCCAAGACAATTTCGGCCGACGCAATTATCTTCGACCTCGAAGACGCCGTCGCTCCTGACGCGAAGCCCGATGCCCGCGCTAGGGCCGTTGCGGCTGTGCAGTCGGGTGAATACGGCAACCGTGAACTCACCATCCGATGCAACGGCCTCGACACCGAGTGGGGTGCCGACGACATCGCCGCAGCGGGTGCAGCCTCGCCCTCAGCCGTGGTGATCCCGAAAGTCGACACCGTCGAGCAGGTCGACGCCGTGTCGGCGCAACTCGACGCCGCTGGAGCATCTGTAGACACGATGATCTGGCCGATGATCGAGACACCGACCGCCATGTTTAACGTCCGCTCAATCGCTGCGCATCCGCGTGTGGCCGTGCTGGTGATGGGGACCAACGACCTCGCCAAGGAACTGCGCTCGCCAATCGTGACCGGCCGCCATCCGCTCGTCGCGCACCTCGCCACAGCGCTGCTCGCCGCCCGCGAGGCCGGCAAGGTCATCCTTGATGGCGTCTACAACGATGTGAAGAACCCTGACGGCTTCGCGGCTGAATGTCAGCAGGGCATGGAAATGGGTTTCGACGGCAAGACGTTGATCCATCCGAGCCAGGTCGATCCGACGAACGATGTATGGGCCCCGGGTGCCGACGAGATCGAGTACGCCGAGCGCGTCATCGCGGCGTTCGACGAGGCAGTCGCCGCCGGAAAGGGCGTGGTCACGGTCGATGGTCGCATGATCGAAAATCTGCACGTCGACAACGCCCGGCGAGTACTCGCTACGGCTGTGGCAATTACAGAACTGCAGTAGGCCAAGGCCTCAGAAATGGTCGGTTGCCCATCTGGTCGCACTCGCTGTGGGATGCGCCAGCCCCTGTGGGGTGCGGTCGCCCGCTGCGTCAGAGTGTCAGGGCATCAAGAATCTGGTCGAACGCCACGTCGGCGTAGGTGAGCATCTCGTCGTCGGTGCGATCTTGGATGGGATGTGGGGTGAACACACGCGACACAGCGGGAAAGCCGAGCGCCGTCGATTGGGCCACGGCAGCATCGACAAACTGGTCGGAGGCGATGAACATCGACGGGATGCCACGCAGTTCGAGATCGTTGATGTCGTGCACACTGCACGACGTGCAACTGCCTCAATCCGCCAAGGCTTCGATGACCACCTGGCATTCGGTGGCGATCTTGTGGCGAAGGTCGACAGGTGCTGGCTTGGCGAAGGTCGGTTTCATGTAGCGGTTGACGTTGGCGCCGATGCCGATCAGCCGTTCCTCGATCCGGTCGAGAAAATGTCGCCGCGCGGCTTGGAGATGTCGAGCAGTCCAACAGTCAAGCCTTCGAGTGACGCCGGGCGTGCCAGGCGTTCGCGCTCGACGAGCGTTCGCTCGCTGGTGGGATCCAAGATTGCCGAGTTGGCCATGCTCATCAGTCTTGTCTAGTACACAACGGGCCGGGTGACCGGCTTGGAGCCCTTGTCGCCGTTGACCCATCCGCCGATGATCTGGCTGAACAGGCCGGCACCGCCGCCTGCATAGGTGAGCATCAGGCCGCCAGGTCGGAATTTCGGCAGCGACTCGGCGGATGCAAACGCTTCGGGAACGCCCTCGGCGATTCCGTCGGCGCCACGAACCAGCTCGGCACCCGATCGGTTGAGATGGCTACTGATCTCGGCCACGATGCGTTCACGGTCCCAACCAGCGTCGGCGAACACGCGGGCGTGCTCGGGCCCCATGACGACGATTGCGTCGAACATCATGATCAGCTTGGGATGGTTGACACCCTGGAGCTTGAGTGCGAACGATTTGACGAGCGACTCGGGTTCACGGGATAGCTGGTCGACCATGCAATGTGGCCCTTCGCCGGCAAAAACTGTGAGGGCGTCGACACCATCGTCGAGGCCGTGTTCGCCTGCGAGCCGGCCGTACGGCGAAGTGTCGTCGGCTTCGGCGAAGCAGAACGAAATTTTTGCTGGGCTGCCGTGGGCGGCCCGGTCGACTTCACCGGGGCGACCGCCACCGAAGTTGCGAATCACCAGCTGCAGCGCACGACCAATGGTGAGGTTGGCGCGGTTGCCCTGACCGAGCGCATTGCCGCCTGAGTTCATCCCAATTGCACGTGTGCCCGGGCCACTGCACACGATGACCGGCCCGACCGGCATTGTGGTGGCGAGCAGGCCGTGCATGTTGAACTCGTCGGTGCATGCCGCTCCGACGGCGGTCAAGACCCACGGCAGATACTCCGGCTTGCAGCCTGCCATCACCGCAGCGATCGCCACCTTTTCGACGGTGATTTCGACGAGGTCGGGCGGCACGGTTGCCACGATGTCTGATGGGGCTCGGGTGGTGCCGGCGAGCATTGCCATCACTCGTTCTTCGGTCGGCGGGACCACGGGCAGGCCATCGGTCCAACCGCGGTTGAACATCATCTCCACAGGGTCTTCAGCCGCAGCAACCTCAACTCGTCGAGCAGTGAGGACTGAACCTCCGAAACGCACTCGCAGTTCGTCGACGACGTCGGGGTCGACGCTCATCGACCCGCATCCGGGACGCATCGGGGGCAGATCGGGAGCGAGCGAGCTGACTCCGGTGAACGATTCCCACGCGGCGCGCGACCAGCCGATGGTCCGGTTGACTTCGACGCCGTTCTCGACCTTGATCAACGTCGGAACCGTCTCGATCTCATGGTGCCAGCTGACGAATAAGGACGTGTCGTCGATCGCAGCTGGCGACTCGGGGAAACCCGGTTCGTCCTGGCAGTACACGGTGAGGCGCACGTTGTCGGCGAGTTGTTCAAGCACCGGAACGACTGTCTGACAGGTCTCACATTCTTGCTTGACCACGACAACGAAGCCGTCAGGAAGTACCGGGGCGGCGCCTGTGTTGTTGACAGGAAGGGTCATGAGAGAAACTCCAAGATCCGTTGGTTGATGGCGTCGGGTGTTTCGAGGTGCAAGAAGTGGCCAGCATTCCGAATGATCTCAATCTTGACGTGATTGCCGACCATGGAACGAGCCGACTCAGCAACTTCGGCACCAATGCATCCGTCGTTCGCGCCGTGCAAGTACAACGTTGGCTGCGTCGGCACCGCTTGCGTGGCGGCTTGGATGCCATCGAGCGCCGGATCTCGATATCCGTCACCGAGTGCCGCGCGGTAGTAGCCGAGTGCCGCGGCGAGGTGCTCGGGCTCGCGCATCGCGTCCTTGATGGCGGGCAGATCGGCAGCAGCGTCGTACCCCGGGGACCAATCGCGCCAGATCATGTCGATGAAGGCGAAGTCGTCAGCCGGAACGACCATGTCGGCCAGACCGTGTTGAAAGAAGAACATGTACCAACTCTTTTTTAACTGTTCCGTGTTTGTGACGAATGCCAAACCCAGCGATGCGCCCGGTGGGACCGCCATCGCAACGACCCGACTCCAGCGTTCCGGCGCCGATGATGCGGCTCCGTAGGTAATGGGCGCCCCCCAATCGTGGCCAATGATGACAGCGCGCTGGTCGCCGCTGAAGTGTTCGTGAAGCGCATTCATGTCGTCCGACGATGCCCCGGTTTGGTAGGCGCCGTTCGTAGCGATACCGCTCGGCGCGTAGCCGCGAAGGAACGGAGCGACGACGCGAAAACCGGCGTCGTCGAGGACTGGCATGAGGTGGCGCCACGAATGCGCTGAGTCAGGGAAGCCGTGAGCGCAGACGACGAGCGGACGTGAGTGGTCGTCGATCGACGGTGACGTCAGGCAGGCCAACTCGACAGTGCCGAGCGAGACAGAGGTGAATGATTCCGACATGCCGTCGAACGTAGCGGAGGCTGCTGTTACGAACGTCACCCCACGGTATTGACAGCGCAAGCGCACGAACCTCTAGTGTTTTTGCATCGGGGATCCGCGAAAAATTCATACTGCGCCATCTGGGGACGGCGACGGGTTTAACGTGACGTTTCATGGCGTCCGTGGTTCGACACCGTGCCACAGCCCGAAACTCGTTAAGTACGGCGGCAACACGTCATGTGTGTCGCTCGATATCAACGGGGTCGATCCGGTGCTGTTCGACCTCGGAACGGGGCTCCGCTACTTCGGCCAGGAGCTCGCCACAGACAGTGCGCTCCGAGCGACGGTCTTGCTGAGCCATCTCCATTGGGACCACATCCAGGGCCTGCCGTTCTTCACGCCACTGCTGCAAGACGGCTCGCATCTGACGATTTACGGCCCGGCCCAAGAGGGCGATCTGACATTGCAATCGGTGTTCGCCGACACGATTAAGCCGCCGATCTTCCCCGTGCATCTCGAGACGCTGCCGGGATTGATCGACTTCATTGAATGCTGGCAGAACGAGTTCGTGATTGGCACCGACGCCGTGCCCGTCGAAGTCATGGCCCGCTCGATCCCACATGCCGGCAACACTCTTGGATACAGAGTGACTGCCCGCGGCGCAACGGTTGCGTATCTCAGTGACCATCAGATGCCGGTCGACGGATCACTCGGGATCGGCGACAGTGCCTTCGAACTTTGCCGGGGTGCTGACTTGCTGATCCACGACGCGCAGTACACGCCGAGTGAGTTTGCTCGTAAGTCCAACTGGGGCCACTGCACGATCGAGTACGCGGTCTGGGTGGCTGCTCATGCCGGGGCAAAACAACTTGCGCTTTTCCACCACGACCCGACGCACGATGACGCGATGCTCGATGTTCTCACCGCTGAGGCTCAGCGGTGCGGCCGTGAGCTGGGCGTCGAAGTCTTCGCCGCACGCGAAGGACAGACCATCCGCGTTGGCGGTTGACGTGGTCGGCGCTATCGCTTCGATTGTCCTGGGCCTCGTCTTCCTCGTTGCCGGTGGTTCGAAGATCGCTGCAGGCCCAGACTGGCCCGTCCAAGCCGTTGGCCTCGGAGCGCCCCGCGGCGTGATCCCATTTGTTCCGTGGGTCGAAATCGTTGTCGGGGCGGCCCTCGTCGTACAGGTTGCGAGGCGGCCAGCCGCTCTTGTTGCGCTCGCCATTCTGCTTGTGTTCACCACGCTGCTGGCGACTCGTCTGAGCGAAGGAAAGCGTCCGCCGTGTGCTTGCTTCGGGGCGTGGTCGGCGAAGCCGCTCGGCTCTGGTCACCTCGCTCGGAATGCTGCGCTGATTGCCGTGGCCGGGCTTGCGCTGATGTAGCTGGGCCGTGAACCGGCTGTGAACTCGGCTGTGAACTCGCGGTGAAACTAGACGGTGGCGAGTAGGAAGGCGAGCGTGCGCGCTTCGTCGCGCCAGGCGTCGTACCTGCCGGTGGGGCCGCCATGGCCGGCACCCATTTCGACTCGGAAGACGATCGGGGCGTTGCCCGTTGCAACCTCGCGGAGACGCGCCACCCACTTGGCAGGCTCGTGGACGCTGACCCGCGGGTCGTTCAATCCGGCGGTAACAAACAAGGCCGGGTAATCCGCAGCAGCTGTGTTGTCGTAGGGGGAGTAGGCAGCCATGATCGATGCGAACGGTTCCGAACGAGGATCGCCCCACTCCTCCCATTCAGTCACCGTGAGGGGCAGCGTCGGGTCGCTCATTGTCGACACGATGTCGACGAAGGGCACCTCAGCGACGACGCTTGCGTAGAGGTCCGGCCGCTGTGTCATGCACGCGCCAACCAGCAGACCACCGGCTGAGCCGCCGCGGATCGCGAGACGGTCAGGAGCAGTGATTTTGGCTTCAACCAGGTGCTCGCTGCAGGCAATCATGTCGTCGAACGTGTGCTGCTTGTTGTGCAACTTGCCATCGAGGTACCACTGGCGGCCGAGCTCGCCGCCGCCACGGGGATGGGCAAGGGCAAAGACCATGCCACGATCCAGGAGCGAGATGCGTGCGATCGAGAACCACGGTGCCATCGACGCTTCATACGAGCCGTAGCCGTAAAGGACAGTTGCCGCCGTGCCGTCGAGCGGTGTGTCGACATGATGCACGATGTCGAGCGGCACGAGAACGGCATTGTCGCCACCGCTGGGTGCCCACAGGCGCCGCGTGACGTACTGCTTGAGATCGACGTTGGGCGTTGGCAGTTGACGAAGCAGTACGCGTTCGCCTGTTGCCACGTGTTCCTCGAACAGCGATGGCGGCATGACCATTGAGGTGGTGACGAACCGGATTGTGTCGGAGTCCCATTCGGGGTTCGCGCTGAGGTCGACGTCGTGCGGGGCAACACCAAGTTCGACGGTTCGTTCTGGGAGAGCGCCGTCGCGGAAGAGGATGCGCAATCGGGGTTGGGCGTCGGCCCACTCGTGGACAACGATGTGCCCGGCGAATGCTTCGACGCCACTGATGCGCAGGCCCGGAATGTGCGCGATTAACTCGGACCACGCATCGGTAGTGGTCCATTCGGAGTCCAGCGGCGCCGTGAGAACACGAAAGTCGATAGCAGCGTCGTTGGTCGTCATCACAAACCGGTCGCCCCAATGGTCGACCTGATACTCGATGTCTTCACGACGCGGACGAACGATGGTAAACGGGGCCGAGAGGTCCGACGGAGCGAGGCGAACCTCAGCGCTTGTCTTGCTCGCGGTGTGGATAATGATCCACTCGTTTGAACGGGTCTCACCGATTGCCACGAAGAACCGTTCGTCGAGTTCTTCGAAGATCAGTTCGTCGGCATCGGTGGTGAGGTCGCCGACGCTGTGCCGCCAGACCTGGAAAGGCCGCTCTTGGTCGTCGGGGCGGACGTAGAAGAGCGACGAACCATCGGTTGACCAGGCAGTGCCAGCGTTTGCAACGCCGTCGATGCCTTCGTCGCTGTCGATGAAGGTCCCGTCGTCGGCGAACGCCCGGATCCGCATGTGGTAGCGCTCGTCGCCCGCTGTGTCGATCGACCAGGCGAACAACCTGTGGTCATGGGATGCGTCAAGCGCTCCGAGGTCGAAGTATTCGTGCCCGGCGGATTCGATGTTCTCGTCGAAGAGGACCACCTCGGTGGCTGTGTCGATCGTCGGTCCACGATGATGAACCGGATAGCTCAGGCCCTCTTGCGTCCTTGCCACGTACCACCAGGCGCCGTTGCGTACCGGCGTTGAGATGTCGGATTCTTGCACCCGCGACTTGATCTCGGAGTACAGCGTCTCGATCGTGTCGGCGCGCGGCTCGAAGTAGGCGTCGCTGTAGGTGTTCTCGGCGGCGAGATGGTCGAGAAACTCCTTGTCATCGACGTCGAGCATCCAAGCGAATTGGTCCTCGACTGGCCCAGTCGGCCGGTCCCAAACGTGGGGCCGTCGAGGAGCAATGGGAGCGCCTGCTGGAGCGTTGGTGTGACGATTGTTCTTGGAATTGTCTACGTTCACGATCGAGCCAATGTAGGCCCGCAGCGCTACCGTTCGGTCACGTCATGCGAGTTTGGATCGATCAGGACCTCTGTACCGGCGACGGCATTTGCGTCGATCACTGCCCTGACGTCTTCGTTCAACTCGAAGATGGGATTGCCTACGTCGCACAAGATCGTGAGCCACTCAACGACCCTGGCGGCTCCGGGAGCCTTGCCGGGGTCAGCAATCGGAACATTGCCGCCGTTGTGCATGCCGCCGAAGCTTGTCCCGGTGAATGCATCTTCATTGAAGTCGATGTCCCCGTGGCCGAGTTCGCTGCCGACGGCACTGCCGCTTAAGCCCCCCGGTCGCCCATGCCCTCCGCCTTCGTGCCTGACAAGGGCATCAACCCGGGCATCGTTGAACAGATCGCCTGGTATAACGGCGAACCTGACTGGATGACCAAGATCCGTCTCCGTTCGCTCCGTTTGTTCGATGAGCAGCCGATGGCCGAATGGCTCGTGGCCAATATGCCAGACATCGATTTCCAGGATATTTATTACTGCCTGGGTCCTGAGGGCGATCAGATCCCGGGTTGGAACGAGCTCCCCAAAGCAGAGTCCGAGTCCGAAGCCATTGACCGCAAGTACCGTGACGACTTGAAGAAGCAGGGGGTCCTGTTCTGCGACATGAACACGGCCCTGCGCGAGTATCCGCAGCTGGTCAAGCAGTACTTCGGCACGATCATTTCGCCAGGTGCGAACAAGTTCGCGGCGCTCAACACAGCGGTCTGGTCGGGCGGTTCGTTTATCTACGTTCCGCCAGGCGTCGAAGTTGAGATGCCGCTGCAGGCCTACTTCCAGAACAGCTCCGAGAGTGCCGGTCAGTTTGACCGCACGCTGATCATTGCCGACGAAGGCTCCAAGGTGCACTACATCGAAGGCTGCTCGGCCCCGGTCTACACCAAAGACTCGTTGCATTCAGCGGTCGTTGAGATCGTCGTCAAGCCGAATGCTCACGTCACCTACATGACCATTCAGAACTGGTCGCCGAACGTTTACAACCTCGTCACGAAGCGGGCCCGAGTTGAAGCTGGCGGTCACATGAAATGGATCGATGGCAACATCGGCTCCAAGCTCACCGTGACGTGCCCGTCTTGCGATCTGGTTGGTGATGGTGCCATTGGTGAAGTGCTGTCGGTCGCCTACGCAGGCAAGGGCCAGCACCAAGACACAGGTGCTCAAATGGTGCACGCTGCCCCGAATACGATCTCAAGCATCATCACGAAGTTGATGAGTAAAGACGGCGGGGCCACCACGTACCGCGACCTCGTGCGCGTCGACGAAGGTGCTGTCGGTGTCAAGAGCCACGTCGCATGCGACGCACTCATTTTCGACGAGCACTCGATGTCCGAGACGTTCCCAGACACTGAGATTGGCGAACGCGACGCTCAGTTCGGTCACGCGACCACAGTCTGCAAAATCGCCGACGAACAGCTGTTTTACCTGATGTCCCGTGGGCTCTCCGAGGAGCAGGCAATGGGTTTGATTGTCGACGGCTTTATCGATCCAGTCACCAGGATGCTTCCGCTGGAGTATGCGGTCGAATGGAGTCGTCTGATCGAACTCCAAATTGCGGGGTCGGTCGGCTGAGCTGCTCTGCGGGCGCGTAGACGGCGCGTTGTCGGTTATCGGGTCCTGTCACCGGCGATTGAAACGCTTGCGATCCTGTGAAACGGTCCGCATGTCGGATCTCTCTGTGGCGGACGCTCTAGCCTGGCTGTATGCCGATGCGGACCGAGTGCAAGAACTTCGAGAGTCGGTCGTACCCGAACGGTGACACGGTCAGGAAGTGCAACATTGACCTGGCTCCTGACGCTCCGTGGCGGTGCCCGGTGAACTGCGCGGGTTATGAGCGCCGCCTTGCAGATGCCGCATGGACGCACGGCACGCTCGTCGTGCCGCCGACGCCGCCGGAGCCCAAAAGCCTCGAGGACGGATCGGCTGCAGCGGTGCTTGATGCAGCCGAAGACATCCTCAACTCGATCGGTGCTGACGTGAAGGCTGAAGTCGAGGCCGAGCGAGCGGCGGCACAACAGCGACCCGGAATGTTCAAGCGTCTTTTCCGGAAGAAGCCCTAATCAAACTGGTCTGATCGCCCAGCTGATATTTCGGCCTGTCAAGCGGCCAGCAACGCCGCAACGAGTTCATTTCGTTACGGTCGCGGAATGGAATGGCGTGAGTCCGACGGACGACTCGAATGCGACTTCAAATTCGGTGACTTTTCGGAGGCATTTGCGTTCATGACCCGGGTGGCGTTGCTCGCCGAGAAGCAAGATCATCACCCCGAATGGTCGAACGTGTACAACCGGGTGAGCATCGCGCTGACGACCCACGACGCAGGGAACACGGTCACAGACAAGGACCGTCAGCTTGCGGCGGACATTGATGACATCGTCAGTTGAGGCACAAGCTGGCGAGGATGCCAGCACCGGTCGATTCCCAGGATGGTGGGTTGTTGTCGGCTGCTTCGTCGTGCTCATGGTCAACTCTGGGCTCGCGTTCTACGGCCTGGCTGTCTACCTCAATGCGTTCAGTAACGAGCGTGGCTGGTCACTCGGATCCATCTCGTTCGGTGTGACCGTCTTCTTTGTCGTTGGTGGTGTCGCTGGCCTGTGGGTGGCTCGGCTGATCGCCGCCTACGACGCGCGCTATGTGATCATGGGCGGCGGCGTGGTTGCAGGCGCATCGTTGGCTCTGCTCGGCCAAGTCCAGACCCAGTGGCAGCTGTTTGTTGTGTACGCCGTTTTCGCACTTGGCTATGCAGGCGCCGGGTTGGTATCGACGACCACCATCGTCACGCGTTGGTTCCATCAGAAGCGGGCCGTTGCTTTGTCAGTTGCATCGACGGGTCTGTCGGCCGGCGGCATCATCATCACCCCGTTCGTGAAGCGTTTCATCGACGAAGACGGCCTTGCAGCAACGACGCCGTGGCTCGGTTTGCTGTTCGTCATCGGCGTCGTTCCGATCACTTGGTTCCTCGTGAAGCCCGATCCGATTGCGGCCGGATGGTCACCTGACGGGGCTCGGCGCACCGTTGGTCAGGCCATCGATGCGCTGCCCGGAGTGTCGTTCGAAGAAGCGGTACAGACCCGGTTTTACAAAGCGATCACCATTGGTTATGTGCTTTCCCTTGGCTCGCAGGTGGGCGGTATCCAGCAGTTGGTGAAGCTCGTCGAGGGTCGAACCGACCCTTCCACTGCCAGGTTCGCGGTGATGGCGCTTGCGGCCACGTCGGTCATTGCCCGTTTGATCGGCGGCCGTGCGGTGCAGGTGATCGAGATGGCAAAGCTGACCGTGGTGCTTGCTGCCATGCAGTGTGTGGCACTCATTGCTCTTGCATTCGCAACGTCGACACCGCTGATCTTCATGTCGATCATCTTGTTTGGTCTGACGATCGGCAACCTGTTGATGCTGCAGCCGTTGCTGCTTGCCGAACGCTTCGGTGTCGCCGACTATCCAAAGATCTACAGCAGGTCGCAGTTCATTGGGATTTTCGGTCTTGCCGGCGGGCCGCTGCTGCTCGGTTGGCTGTACGACGTGTCGGGTTCCTATCGGCTGCCGTACAGCGTTGCCGGCGGACTCTGTGTGATTGGTGTGGCGTTCCTGGCTGCTGCCGGCCCCGCTACCGTTGCCGACGACGAGTGAAGAGTTACGCATGGGGTCAGGCCCCTTTCGCAACTCTGTCGAACCGGCCGTTGAGCACAGCGTTTCGTAGCGACTCGAACGCAGTGTCGTCGGCGAGTCGCACCCGGCCCCGACGGGCTGTTGCCCGCACCGAACTGGCGCTGCCCAGGTTGTAGTGCGCAGCGAGATCATCTGACCCGAGTATTCGGAGCTCGACGGCAAGTGTGATTGCCAGTAATCGGGCACTGTTGTCGAGGTTGCGGAGTCCGAGGTGGTCAACCGCAACCCCACAGATTGCAGCGACGAGTTCGTCCAAGGCACCCAATCGGCCAAGCGCTGCAGGGCTGCTGAGCCGCTCAGCCTGCTTGTCGCTCGGATGACTCGTAAGCACGTAACGCTCATAATCAGAACGATCCTGAAACTGTCCTTCCAGCTCACCGGTCGTGAGCCAATTCGGAGCACTAGATTCGGTGGCGTAGTGCCGAAAACTCGACCACCGATAGTGCGCCAACGAATCACTCGGCACGATGTCGAGCGGATTTCGATGGATGTAACGCCCGGTGAGGTGGCGCGCCGCTGGCCCGTCGACAAGGCGGGAAGTGAAGCGTCCTTCGAACATTGGCCCGGTCCGCTCGTGGTGATGGTTGTACGACCCCACGTAGACCGACTGGATGTCCTTCATCGCAGCAGATAAACCGCCTTCCGGACAATGCATGAGCTGATGGAAGTGATTGTCCATCAGGGAATACGCATGGATCTCGATGCCGTGGGTTACCACTGCGTCGGCCATCAGCGTTTCAAAGTAGGCGAAGTCGGCGTCGCAACTAAAGACGTCTTGGCGGTCGGCTCCACGGTTGATGACGTGGTACCAAGCGCCGTGTAGGTCAGGTCGATGAGGCCGAGGCATGCCTCGATCTTGGTCCTGGGGTGTCACAGAGTTGCGAAAGGGGCCTGACCCCGTCCGTAGTTATTCGGTAGAGGTGGTGCCGCCGCCGGTGTCGACTGCCTGTAGGAACGTGTTCCAGCTCAGCACGGCGCACTTGATGCGGACCGGGAATTTCATGACACCCTCGAGAGCTTCGAGGTCGCCGAGATCGATGGCATCGTCGCCGGCTTGCGGCTCGATGCCCTCAATGCCCATCAGCGACTTGAAGCGGCGGGCCAGGGCCCGGTTCTCGGCGACGGTCTTGCCTTTCATCGACTGGGTCATCATCGATGCTGACGATTGCGAAATCGAGCAGCCCTGGCCGCCGATCTTGATGTCGTCGAGGACGGCCTCGTCGCCCTCACCTGAAATCGAGAGGTAGACGGTGATCTCGTCGCCACACAGCGGGTTGTGCCCCTCGGCCTTAATGGCCGGTGGATCGAGTTCGCCACGGTTACGCGGTGTGCGGTAGTGATCGAGAATGATCTCGCGATAGAGATCTTCGAGTCCTGGCATGGTGGTTTCTCCCGGAAGCAGATCGGCTCAGAGGCCGAAGATATCGGACGCGTTTTCGAGGCCGTCGGCGAGAGCGTCGATGTCGGCGGTGTCGTTGTAGAGATAGATGCTGGCGCGAGTCGTTGCGCCGACGCCGAGCGTCTTCATCAGCGGCTTGGCGCAGTGGTGGCCGGCACGCACGCAGACGTTGCGCTCGTCGAGAACCTGGCTGACGTCGTGCGGGTGAAGATCGCGGAATGCGAAGCTGAACACGCCACCGCGCAACTGAACGTCGTCGGGACCGTAGATCGTGATGTCGTCACCGAAGCGGCCCTTGAGGGTGTCGAGCGTGTAGCGGCTGAGTTCCATCTCGTGTTGCCGGATGTTTGCCATGCCGATCTCTTCGAGGTATTCGACCGCAGCAGCGAGGCCGACGGCTTCGATGATCGGCGGCGTACCCGCCTCGAACTTCATTGGCACCGGTGCGGTGGTGAAGGAGTCAAACGTGACCGTGTCGATCATGTTGCCGCCTCCGAGGAACGGTGGCATTGCATCGAGAATCTCCATACGACCCCACAGCATGCCGATTCCTGATGGGCCGCACATTTTGTGGCTTGAGAACGCAACGAGGTCGGCACCCCAACTCTGGACATCGGTGACGTTATGCGGGACGAACTGACAGGCGTCGACGATCGACAGTGCGCCAGCGGCCTTGGCTCGCTCGCACAGCATGGCGATCGGTGTGATTGTGCCGAGCACGTTGCTCATTGCGGTGAAAGAGAAGACCTTCGCCCCGTCGAGCAGATTGTCGAGGTTGGTCAGGTCGAGTTGGCCGTCAGCGGTGAGTGGAACCCAGCGGATCTGGATCTTGCGTTCCTGAACGAGCATCAGCCAAGGAACGATGTTGGCGTGATGCTCCATCTCAGTAAGTACGACAACGTCACCTTCACCAAGATTGGCTCGACCCCATGCTTGGGCGATGAGGTTCATTGCCTCGGTGGCGTTCTTGGTGAACACGACTTCGTCGACTGACGGAGCGTTGATCAGTCGGGCGACGGCGACGCGGCCCTTTTCGTAGGCATCGGTCGCCTCGCCGGCGAGTCGGTAGGAGCTCCGGTTGATTGGTGCATACGTGTGCTCCTGGAAATGTGACATCGCGTCGATCACGCGCTGGGGCTTCTGCGAAGTGTTTCCCGAGTCGAGGTAGACGAGCGGTTTGTCGTCGATCTCGCGCCACAGGATCGGGAAGTCTTTGCGGACGGCTGTCTGGTCAAATGTCATGGGTCAGACTCCTATGCTCAGGGTGCGGAGGGCGTTGTCGCTATTTTTTTCGAGTTGTGCAGCCAGGTCGCGGCCGCCACTTGCGACGATACGGCCATCGATCAGGATGTGGATGTGGATGTCGTCGGACGTGACCGCATCGACAAGGCGCAGGTCGTTGGTGATCAGAACCACACCCATATTTGGGTTGTCGACTCGCGCCTCACGGATGCCCTGGGCGGCGATGGCCTTAATGTCGATGTCGATGTCGATGTCGATGCCGCCGCCGGTGGACGCCATCTCAGGTTCGAGGATGGCCATTTGCAACATCTCGTGGCGCTGCTTTTCGTCGGCGGAGAAGCCTTCGTTGAGTTGCCGATCGATGAACGAGGAATCCACGCCGAGTCGCCTCATCCAGCCCACCGTGACAAGACGTAACTCGGCCACGGAGAGGTCGATACCTTTTCGGGCTGCCAGTGCCTGGTGCAAGAACTGAATGACTGAGACGCCGGGAATTGCCTGCGGGCGCTGGAACCGGTTGCAGTGGCTTTGATGTTCAGATCTAAGTCTGTCCATGCCCCGTCGTCACCCATGAAGTGGATTGGAGAATCGTGCGTTAATTGCACGAACTTGCCATCTTCCTGGACGAACGTTTTGGTTGTCTGGTCTCTCATGCCGATTAATTCCTCGGATGGTTCATTGTGAGGTCGAGGCCCTCCAGGATTTCACCGCTCGGATTCTCCGATGGCTGCACGTGTAGGCCCTTGACTCGAAGCAGAGGGGAAGGCACGTTTTGATTCTACGAGCCTGTCCGAATTACTCCTACCGCTGTAGTGGTAATTCGGCCGGGTCCTCAAGGTGTTGCACAGGGTTGAGCACAGGGTTGAGCACAGAGTTGCGAAAGGGGCCTGACCCCATGCGTAACTATTTGGCGCGTTCGATGTGACGGGCGACCAAGTTTTCGAGGGCTTCCTGGCGGCCGCTGACGGGCTGGGGGTCGAAATCGTCTGATGCCATTGCGCTGTCGTGCAGTTGCTGCAACGTGACCGCGCCGTCGAGAATCCGCTGCTCGGCATCCCAGCCGGCATAGCGCTCGGTGCGGCGGCGATCGATCTCGCCGTCTTCGAGGATCGACGCGGCAGCAAGCAGCGACCGAGCCATGGTGTCCATGCCGCCGATGTGGCCGTGGAACAGGTCGTCGCGCTCGATCGACATGCGGCGGAGCTTCGTGTCGAACATCAGCCCGCCGGTCGTGAACCCTCCGCCACGCAAGATCTCGAGCATGCCTAAGGTCATTTGCTCGACGGACTTGGGGAAGAGGTCGAGGTCCCAGCCGAGGCGATCGTCGCCTGCGTTGGCGTCGATCGAGCCGAAGATCCCCGAATGCACAGCGGTTGCGACTTCGTGGTGGAAGTCGTGGCCCGAGAGCGTGGCGTGGTTGACCTCGATATTGACTTTGATCTCGTTCTCGAGGCCGTAACGCTGCAGAAAGCCGTAGACCGTCGCGACGTCGTAGTCGTATTGATGCTTGGTGGGCTCCATCGGCTTCGGCTCGATCAGGAGCGCGCCCTCGAATCCGATGGTGTGCTTGTGTTCGACGACCATGTTGAGGAACCGCCCAAGCTGATCGAGTTCACGCGACATGTCGGTGTTGAGCAGCGTCTCGTAGCCCTCGCGGCCACCCCACAAGACGTAATTGGAGCCGCCAAGTCGGTGGGTTGCATTCATGCAGTGCGCGACCTGCGCGGCTGCGTAGGCAAACAGGTCGGGGTTCGGGTTGGTCGCGGCGCCGGCCATGAAGCGGGGGTGGGAGAACGCGTTGGTTGTGCCCCACAGCAGCTTGGTGCCGGTGCGATCCATATGGCCCGCGGCCTCGTCGACCATCTCGTCGAAGTAGTTGCATGTCTCACGGAATGATGATCCAGCGGGCGCAATGTCGATGTCGTGGAAAGAGAAAAAGGGTGCACCGAGTTTTTCGATGAACTCGAATGCCGCTGCCATCTTTAGCTTCGCCGCATCCATTGGATCCATGGCGAAATCGCCTGTGCGCGACGCCGGGTTCCACGGCCGGTCGAGGGTGCCCTGTCCGAAGATGTCAGAGCCATCCCAGGCAAACGAGTGCCAGTAGCAAACACCAAAACGCAGGTGTTCGGCCATGGTCTTGCCCATGACGACCCGGTCGGCGTCGTACCAGCGGAACGCCAGCGGGTTGTCTGAATCGGGGCCTTCGTAGGAGATGGCGTCGATGTCAGGGAAGAACGGATTAGGTGTTGCAGTCATGGCGTTAGCTCTCCAGCGAATCAATTGGTGATGAAGCCGAGCCTATGCATCGGGGCCGTTGGTGTCAGCATGGGCGCTCACGTCGGGTGGGCCGTTGAAGCAATTCACTCGCTGTCGCGAAGGTCTTCTTTCCAGGCCCGGAAACGGGCGTGTCGTACGCCGCTCGGCCCGACGCCGTCGGCTGATCCATCCGGGTGGAGTCGCAAGGTGAAGCTTCGATTGAGATTGTCGGCGTGGGCAACCCAGTATCGGGCGTCGGCGCCTTTGGCGGGGCCCGAACGCCAGAGCAACCACGGCCCGATGCGTCGCTTGTAGTCCGCCACTGGCTGACCGGGCAGGTCGTTGCCGAGTTCCAGCAGGCTGGCTGGCGCCTCGATCCACGCGGTTGCTTTGATATTGCGATCCCGCGTGGGCGTTGGTGGAAGCTCGCCGGTGTTGATTGGTGTCTCGTCGTCAGGGCGCTCGTTGTAACGAGTCACCAGCCGCGCTCGATCCATTCGTCGAGGTGCGGTCGTTCGGCCCCGATTGTCGTGTTGTCGCCGTGGCCGGGCAGCACGATTGTCTTGTCGTCGAATGTGAAGAGTCGATCGGTGATCGACTCGATGATTGTGTCAAAGTCGCCGAGGTCAGTCTTTGTGTTGCCGGGGCCGCCTGGGAAAAGGGTGTCACCGGTGAAGAGCAGGGGAGTGTTCTCTAACGCGAATGAGATCGAACCCGGTGTGTGCCCCGGGTTGTGGATTGCGTGCAACCGGAGTTTGCCGACCTCAATCACCTCGGTGTCGTCGAGAAACACGTCATAGCCGACGTCGGCGAGCATCGGCGCGTCGAGTTTGGTGACGGCAACTTCGTAGCCGGCTTCGCGCATTGCTGGGACGGCCTGAATGTGGTCCCAGTGGCCGTGGGTTTCGAGCACTCGCTTCACACCCAGTGCGTCACAGAGTTCGAGGAGCTGTTCGTGTTCGTTGGCTGCATCGAGTAGTACCGCCTCGCCAGTGGCCTTGCAGCGGACGACGAACACGTTGTTCTCGTAGGGCCCGACGACGACCTTGTGTACCTCGGTGTCGGCATCTGACCAATGCAGTGTCTTGCTCATGGATCCATTCTGCCAGCCCTTGTGATCGTGATGCTGAGTCGCACGCTTCTCGACACGCACGTCAGTTCGGGGTCCGGCAGCGTTCCGGCCGGTACTGTGCGGGGCGTGGCACGTCGCACGAAGATCATCGCAACCATCGGGCCGGCATCGGCAGATGAGGAAACGCTCATTGCAATGATGCAGGCAGGCATGGATGTCGCTCGCATCGCGCTGGCGCACACGCCGCTCGACGAGGCGCTCGAACGCCATCAGCGGATCCGTGATATCGCCGAACGACTCGGCTTCAATATCGGCACGATGATCGACCTTGCTGGCTCGAAGACGCGCACAGGCCGTTTCCCGGCTGAGGGCGTCGAATTCTCAGTTGACGACACGGTGACGCTGGTT
Source organism: uncultured Ilumatobacter sp. (assembly GCA_905182555.1). Lineage (GTDB taxonomy): Bacteria > Actinomycetota > Acidimicrobiia > Acidimicrobiales > Ilumatobacteraceae > Ilumatobacter_A. The sequence continues at coordinate 138,457 of CAJJBX010000002.1, forward strand.
CCCGGCACCGGCGAGAGCACCGCCGAGCAGATTTCGATCGATTATGCACACCTTGTCGACGACTGTCACGTCGGTGACGAGATTATGGTTGGCGGCTCGGTTGCGCTTGCGGTGCAGAGGGTGCAGGGTCGAACATCGACGCGAGCGCCTCCGCCTCGTCGCGGTCGGCGGCCGCGCTGGCGTGCACACGCGCACCCCCCACACACGCGCCCATGCACACCTCGACCGGGAAGCCCTTGACAAGTTCGTCGAGGTCGGAGTCGACATGGTCGCGATCTCGGTCAACTCTGGGCGTGATCTTCGTGAGCTTGCTCTTGAACCGCACCCTCGTGGTCCGATGATCATTGCCAAGATCGAGACCATGGCGGCAGTCGAGAACCTGTCCAGCATCATCGAGGATGCTGCCGGCATCATGGTGGAGCGTGGTGCACTTGGCATTGAGGCGGACCTCGAGGATCTGCCGCACATTCAAAAGAGCGTCATCCGTGAGTGCATTGCGGGTGGCTTGCCGGTGATCACTGCATCCCAAATGCTCGACTCGATGGCCAAGGCGCAGGCGCCCACGCGCGCCGAGGCGACCGACATTGCAAACGCGGTCTTCGACGGCACGTCAGCCGTCATGTTGTCGGCTGAAACAGCGATCGGGGAGCACCCGGTACTCGTCGTGGAAACAATGGCGCGTATTGCTGAACGTTCCGACGACCAGTTCAACCACCAGGCGTGGGCCGAGCGTGTCGCCGCCATCCGCATGGCCGGTCACGAGCACAGCGAAGCGGCAATCACCGATGCGATGACGATCGCTGCTGCACGTGCCGCTGAAGAACTGAGCGTGCGCGCACTGCTGTGTATTTCGGCGAGTGGTTTCACCGTTCGCTCGATGGCCCGGTTCCGACCCAGCGCGAAGATCCTCGGGTTCAGCGGTCAGAAGGCGACAGTCCGGCAGCTTGCATCGAGTTGGGGTGTCACTCCGATTTACTTCGAAGGTGGCACGGCTGACTACGAAGAGCGCGTCCGGCTTGCCGTCAACCAGGCACGTCGAGAAGGCCATGTGGCCACGGGCGATCTGATTGGTGTTGTTGCTGGCATTGCGTCGGTCGCGCGGGCGACCGACACGTTCCGCATGATGCGCGTCCCGTAGGGAGCAGCTCTGAGCTCAGCTTGACACGACGTCGAAGCCGAGCCCGAGAGCCACGCCGATCTGGGGCGGGTCGAACGTAACGAATCGGCGTGGTTCAGGAAGCCGCTCGGTCGCCGCGAGGTGAATCGCATCGGTGAGCCTCACCGGCTGTGTGCGCGCAAGCGCAGCGGCACGATCGAGGCATCGCTGATCGACCGGAACGATGTGCAGGTGGTCCCAGATGCGCCGGACGGCATCTTCGAGATCGAGGCGGACGAAGCGGTTGTCCGACAGCCGATCGATCGCGGGGAGTGCTTCGGTGAGCGCCATTGCTGAAGCAGCCCAGACCGGGTCGCTGGCGAGCGCTGCTTCGGCAACGAGGCGCTGCGGGCCGTCGATCGCAAGAGCGAGCACAGCACTGGTGTCGAGGACAACGGTCATGTCAGCCTCGCAGCTCGCGCAGTACCTGGTCGATGCGTGAGCCGGCGTGTACCTGGACTGCTTCAGGGGCTCGCCACTCACCGGTGCGGCGCGGTGGCACGACGGCACCAGCGCCGATCAAGCGGTCGAGGTCGGGGGCGTCGGCGTCGAGTGGGCCGAGCTGGGCGACGGGCCGTCCGCCTGTCGTCACGACCGTTCGCTGGCCTGACTGGGCTCGGCGAACGGCATCGGTGAGGCCCGAGCGCAATTCTCTGATGCCGAGGCTCAGGGCGCCACCATCGAGGGCGCCACCATCGAGGGCGTCACCGTCAAAATTTTTATTAGTTCGTTTGACTTATTTCTCTTAGCTGGTCCATTTGTGTCCACATGTGTACACAAGCAGATTTGTGGAGCCAGCGCAACCGCGCCATGATCTCTTTCATGAACTTCGCATTCACTGAGGAACAAGAAGAACTCCGCAAGACAGTGCGCGCTTTCCTCGAAGCCAAAAGCTCCGAAGAAGCCGTGCGCGAGCAGATGGAGACCGACAACGGTTTTGACGACGCAGTCTGGGCCCAAATGGGCGAGCAGATGGGTCTCCAAGGCCTCGCCATCCCGGAAGAATTCGGTGGCTCGGGCTACGGCTACGTCGAGCTCGGCATCGTGTTGGAAGAGATGGGCCGCAGCCTGCTGTGTGCACCGTTCTTCTCGACCGTCGTGCTGGCTGCCAACGCGCTGATCCTGTCTGGTGACGATGCTGCCAAGCAGGCCCACCTCCCGGGCATCGCTGCCGGCGCCACGAAGGCGACGGTTGCCTTCACCGAGCCGAACGGCAGGTGGGACGAATCGGGTATCGAAGCAATCGCCGATGCCGATGGCAAGATCACTGGCACTAAGAGCTTCGTGCTCGACGGCAACACCGCTGACCTGATCATCGTTGCAGGCAAAGACCGCAGCCGGCACGAGCCTGTTCGCTGTCGCCGGTGACGCTGCTGGCCTCACCAAGACGGCGCTGTCCACGATGGATCAGACCCGCAAGCAGGCCAAGCTCGACCTCGACGGTGTGCAGGGCACGCTCATTGGAACCGACGGCGGCGGCTGGGACATCCTCCAGGGGATGCTCGACCTCGCAGCGGTCGGCCTCGCCGCCGAGCAGGTTGGCGGAGCGCAGATGGTGCTCGACATGGCCGTCGAGTACGCCAAGGTCCGCGTGCAGTTCGGTCGCCCGATTGGTTCGTTCCAGGCCATCAAGCACAAGTGTGCCGACATGCTCCTCGAAGTCGAGTCGGCGAAGTCCGCTGCCTACTACGGCATGTGGTGCGCCGCGGAGATGAACGACGAGCTCGCCTCGACCGCTTCGCTCGCCAAGGCCTATTGCTCGGAGGCGTACTTCCACGCCGCAGCCGAGAACATCCAGATCCACGGTGGCATCGGCTTCACCTGGGAGCACCCGGCGCACCTCTACTTCAAGCGTGCCAAGAGCTCCGAGCTGCTGTTCGGTGACCCAACGTTCCACCGCGAGCAGCTCGCACAGCGCATCGGTATCTGAGAACTTCAGCGCCACCCGGCGCTGACCTGAACCTGACCGCCCGGCTCACTCGTGAGCCGGGCGGTTTCGCGTTTGTGGCTGCGGTGGTGGACCCCTGGCCTAGAATTTGTGTATGCCTGTGATCACGATTGTGTTTGCTCTTGTGTCGGCGCTCTTGGTTTTCGTGATTGCGGCTGGGTCAGTCGGTCGCGAGGCGCATCGGCTTGATTCGGTGGCGCCGCGTGCGGTGTACCTGCCCGACGAGGCAGTCGACTTCGTGTGTGACCGACTGCCACAAGAGAGCCAGGCCCGGCTCACGCCTGACGAAGTTGCACAGCTCCTGCGCTTTCACATGCAGTGGCTGCACGCCAAAGGACTGCAGCCCGACAAAGTTGTCGATCGGAAACAGGGCATGGATAACACGGTGGTGGTGACCGAAGACAGCCTCACGGCCTACCTGCTTGGCGAGTCCGAACGAAACAACCTCGACCTGCTCGATGACGTCGATGCCGTCCACGTCGTTGAAGCGCACCTCGCCTACTTCGACGCGATTGGAGCGGTTGGTCCGCAGGCCCCGCTCGACGACGTGATCTAGCTCAGTCCGGTCATTTTGGGCTCAGCCTCTTCGACGGAGCTTTTTATAGATCGCTCGGCCTTTGGGGCCAACAACGGCGGCGACCTTGGCCCGACCCTGGTGTACGTAGCGCATTGGGCCGGTCGGCTGGTTCTTCAGGGCTTCGACGTGGGAGCGCAGCACTTCGAGTTCGTTGGCAGCGTCGGACGTGGCGTTGAGCGCAGCTTCAGTGGCAGCTGCGACTTCGGCTTCTTTGCCCATGCGGACGCCGCGTTGGGCTTCGAGCTCGGTGGTCAGAGCGCCGAGGGTGACGCCGGCGAGCACGCTGGCCTCGGCCTGGCTGGCCGTTGATTGCCACTGCGTGGCGAGGTCGTCGATCGTGGGGAGCACTTCGGCGAGCAGCGCGCGTTGCAGCACCGAACGACGATCGAACTCGTCGCGCCCGGCCTGGTCGCTGACCGGCTTGCGGACGACGAGGATCGAATCTTCCCAGTCGTAGTTGCCCCAGTCGGTGAAGGCATCGACGAGATCGCAACCGACGTACTTCGCCAGAGCGACGAAACCGTCGCGGTAGAAGCGCCAGCAGTCGAGGGGGTAGCGGTGTTCGAACCCGCCTGATGGAGCAATGATCACGGCGAGGCCACCTGGCTTGATGGCCCGCACGATCTCGAACATCGATGCCCAGAAGTATTCGACGTGCTCGAACGCCTGACCGGAGATGACGAGATCCACCGAGTCGCTTGGAACTTCGGTCCAGTCGTAGGCGTTGTCGACCTGGATGTCGACGTTGATGCCGGCTGCGATGTCGAGCCCGCGGTAGTTCCATCCGTCGGCATCGAAGAGGCCTTTGTACGACAGGCCCTGGTCGCCCACGACCTGCGCGCCGAAGTCGAGGATCTCGAGCGGCTGATCCCGGTACGGGGCCAGGTGGACACGGACGAATGCGTCCATCTTCTCGTACGACGAGTCATGCATGAGTTGCGACGTTACCGGCCAGGCCATCTCCTCAAAATTTTTTGAAACCGACAAGACACGACCAGAGTCGGTGTGCTGAAATAAGCGACCAGAGAGAGGAGGTGGTCCAGATAATGCCACATAGTTATTACGGGATCCTGGAGGTGGTTGGCCGCTAGGTCGACAGGCTGGATCGCCTGGCGAATTTTCGCCAACCCCGCTGTACGTCATTGCCGCAGTTGATCCCGGTGGTGTGTTGAACTCTTGAGTTCGGCTCATGATGTCGTGCAGTCCCAAACAGTTGTGTGCAACGCCCGAGCGCCACCCGGTGCTCGGGCGTTGCCGCGTCAGTTGACAAATTCGGCGAGCATGTCGCCGAGCTGTTCGCCGAGTGTCCGGCTGTAGGTCGCCGTCAAGTGGTGTTGATCGCGATAGGTGATCAACCCGTCCGCAGTGACTGCGACGCATCGCCCGCCAGGGCAGGCGAGGTCGTCGAACGACATCACGGCGTCTGCAGCGCTGGATGTTCGGTTGACGGCGGCCAGTTCGGCGCGAATCATCGGAAGCTCGAGTTCCAGAGGCCTGTCATCGAAGTCGCATTGCTCGGCGTCGCGCGGGGTTACCTCGAGGAGGCAGTCGGGGACGCTGGAGCGGGCCCACGGAGTGTCCTCCATCAGGATGACGCTGGCGCCAGAGTCGATCAATGGCGTCACAAAAGCCAGCGCGGCGTCCTCGAGTGCAACTTCTGCTTCGGCATCTCCGAGTGATAAGCCGTTGGCGGCTCGGACCGTCGGGAAGTATTTGTACGAGCGGCCAACCACGACCAGATCAACGTCTGGTTCAGCAGCGATGGCGGCTTGGGCCGCTCGTCCCCAGTCGCGGCAGCCGTCGTCGAGGACTTCGAGCCTGGTACTGAAGATCGCGACGTCGTACACGAGGCACGCGCTACGCGTCGTGACCAGGACGCGCCAGTCGTTGAGCTGGCCGGCCTCGTCGAATGCCGGAGCCCAGTGCTGACCGTGAGAATCGCCGACGAGCACGACTGTTCGAGTCCCGTTGGGGTCACCCGCAACGCAGAAGTTGACTTCTGCATCGGCTGGATCTTGCCCCTGGCCCTTGTGGCACGCCCGAAAGTCGGTCGTCGCAGTGTCTTCGGCGGCGTCGGCAGGGGTCGACGGGTGCCTCCGACCAGACCGCAGCTGATGCCGAGACCACGGCGTTTTGGGTGACACGGCCACCAATGGCGAGCAGTGCCATGCAGGCCGCAGCTGCGACAAGGGTTTGGGACGGCGGCGCTGCGCAGTCGCTTCGAGAACCGGATTGGGTTCTCGACGGCCAGATGGCTGAGGTGGGCGAGGACGAGCGCTGCGCCCACGGCAAGAATGATTCGAGTGGTGTTGTCGAGGGAACTGTCGTATCGCTCGACGAGGAGCGCGCTGATCCCGAGCATTGGCCAGTGCCACAGATAGATGGCAAATGACCGTTCGCCGAGGTACCGCATCGGAGGGGCTCCGAGCATCGCATCGACCGGCCCCCCGGCACCGCCTGCGGCGAGGAGTGCGAGCGTCGCCAGAACTGGCAGCAGGGCCGCCGAGCCGGGGGTAGGGCGTGAAGTCGTCGAATCGGAATGCGGCGAACACGATGAGGCCGAGCGCCGTCACCTGCAGTGTCGCTAGCGTTCGGACACGTCCAGCGACGCTCGCTCCAAGAGCGGCCACTAGCCCGCCCAGGCTCATCTCCCACAGGCGAAGGTGAGTTGCGTAGTAGGCAGCTGACCCGCCCGAACTGGTCAGCAGCAGCGACGCAAGCCGCTTGCGCTGTAGCTTGCTCGTGATGGCGATGACCAACTCTCTACTTGCGGGATGCACGAGCCTGCTGCTGGGCGTGCTGTACCAGTGCCGTCCTGCTCGCCTCTCGTCGGACTGTTCTTCCACCGACAGCGACCAAAAGTGCGTCAACATGCCGTCGGTGACATCGGTGTCGACGTAGGCAACTGCTTTGTCGGCGAACCGCCGGTTGGCGACGTAGAACAGTGCCGATCGGGCATCGTTGACAAGCTCGACGGCGCGAGTCGACGGCAGGAGCCACACTCCGAACGCCACCGTGGTCACCAAGGTGAGGAGCGAGAGTGGAAGGAGGCGTCGCACGCGGCCGGCGTAGAACCCGACCAGGCTGAACCGACCGCTGCTGGCCTGGGCCATGATGACGCTGGTGATGAGGAATCCGGACAATGCAAAAAAGACGTCGACACCGATGTAGCCGCCACTGAACCCCGGTACACCGGCGTGATAGAGCACAACGAGGACCACCGCGACAGCGCGAATGCCGTCGATGTCGGTGCGGTACGGGATGGACCCGTGCGGCACCGTGCTCGGCGTCGCCGCTTCAGGTGCTACGGCGTCGGCGGTCGACGTTTCTGTTGTCGACACGGGTGCGATCATATCGATTGGTCCGTTGCTGCGTGAGGCGTTCGGCGACGTAGATTCCGAGGGTGCAGAGTCGAGTCGCGTCGGGCCTTGTCCGGTGTCGACGGTGAAAGCTTTCGTTGGCGTCTGCACTTCCAGATAGCTTGAGCAGCGATGGATCATCACCCGAAGTTCGAAGAGAGCCGGTTTCTGGGCGACAAGCGCACCCAGCTTGTCTATGACCTCCAATCGTGGGACGACGACGATGTCATCAACGAGTTCGTCGGTCTTGGCGTGGCGCTGTGTTTCAGCCCCGACGAGCTGCCCGAAGCCCGCAACCGCGGTTACACGCTCGCCACGCCGGGCAAGAAGCGCATGCTCCGCGCTCCCCGAGCCTGAAGTCGTTGGCCGACTATGCCTGGGATGAACGAGCGGTTCGATTCGAACGGGCTTTCACTCGCATGTCATGTAGCTCAACCGCCCGATGATGCTCGGTCGGGCCCCGGGGTGATTCTCTGCCACGGGTTTCCCATTGGTCCCCTCGATGCCCAGTTGTCAGGTGGAACATTTCCGCAGCTGATCGATCGCATTGCCAGCGGGATTGGTTGCGTCGCAATGACGTTCAACTTTCGAGGATGCGGCGAGAGCGAAGGCGACTTCTCGTTGCAAGGCTGGGTTGATGACCTGCGCAATGCAATCTCGCATCTCGAGAGTGTGAGCAACCCGAAGGGCGTGATTTTGGTCGGTACGAACACCGGCGGGTCGATTGCGGTCTGCGTCGGTGCCGACGATCCGCGGGTCAGCGCGCTTGGTTTGCTCAGCCCGCGAGCTGACTTCGACGACTGGGCCGATCATCCTCGTCGCTTCCTCGAGCACGCACGTGAGATCGGTGCGATCAAAAAACCGCAGTTCCCGGAGTCGGTTGACGAGTGGGCCCGCGAGTTCCGGCGTTTCCGGCCGGTGGCGTCAGCTCGACGGTTTGCCCCGCGTCCAATGATGGTGATGCACGGTGAAGAAGACGACTCGGTGCCCGTGTCCGACGCCCGCCAGCTCGTCAACGCGCACGGCAATGCCGAGCTGAGCCTGTTTGTCGGTGCCGGCCACCGTCTGCGTCACGACCCGCGAGCGGTTGCGGTGTTGATTGGCTGGCTCGATCGGA
>CAJJBX010000003.1 GCA_905182555.1 uncultured Ilumatobacter sp.
CGACGGATCCCACGTCAGCGGCCAACCCATGAGCGACCGCAGGACAAATCGTGTACTTCGACACGTAGCGACGGGCCCGCAAGTTGTCGCTCAGGGCCGTCCGACTGCGCCGCCGACGGACAGCGCTCCTCGACGGCGTGCCTTCATCACGTGTGCCGTCTGCCAGGTCCGCAGCACCACCTCGCCGATGCGGCCCATCGCCTGGCTGTCCGAGCCGATCATCGAGATCGCGCCCATGTCGTGGAGGATGTCCTCGGCCGCGATCGTCGACGGCCGTATGCGGCTCTCGGCGAACGCAAGATCCTCCGGCACCGCCGGGTTCAGATGGTGATGACACACCATCAGCATGTCGAGGTGCTCGGCCACGGTGTTGACCGTGTGCGGTCGCGTCGGATTGGTCGACGACGGCAGGACGTTCGAGTGCGACGCCACCTTCATGATGTCCGGGGCGTGACCGCCCCCGGCGCCCTCGGTGTGGAACGTGTGGATCGATCGCCCCCCGATCGCCGCCAAGCGTGCTTTCGACGTACCCCGCCTCATTGAGGGTGTCGGTGTGGATCGCGACCTGCACGCCCGACTGGCATCGGCCACGGTCAGGCAGGCGTCGATCGCTGCGGGCGTGGTGCCCCAGTCTTCGTGCAGCTTGAACGCCGCGGCCCCGGACCGCAGCTGCTCCCACATCGCTTCGGGATTCACCGTGTTGCCCTTGCCCATCAGCGCAACGTTGATCGGCCAGTGGTCGAGCGCTTCGAGCATCCGCTCGAGGTACCACGAGCCCGCCACCGTCGTGGCTTTGGTGCCTTCGGCAGGCCCGGTCCCGCCGCCGATGATCGTCGTGATGCCTGACGTCAGCGCCTCGTCCAGCAAGTGTCGGCGAAATGAGGTGGACGTGACAGTCGATTGCGCTCCGGCGGTCATGAATCTTGCCGTTGCCGGACGAGGATTTCGGTCGACGGCCCGATCACGAGCGCCGGGTCGACGCCGTCCATCGTGTCCGGGTTGCCGGCCTTGCCGATCCCGACGATCCGGCCGTCCTTGACCCCGACGTCTGCCTTCACGACGCCCCAGTGATCGAGGATCACCGCACCGGTGATGACGAGGTCGGGCGCTCCCTCACGCGCGTGTTCGCGTCGACTGCCCCATCGACTCGCGAATCACCTTGCCGCCGCCGAACACGACAGCTTCGTCGCCACCAGCGCAATAGTCCTCGGTGACTTCTATCCACAGCTCGGTGTCGGCGAGCCTGATGCGGTCGCCCTTGGTTGCCCCATACAGATTGCGGTAGCGGGATCGGTCGATTCGGCTCATGACACACCCTTTGGTTCGTCGAGCCGGCCAGCGGTCTCGCCGCGCAGGCCCGGTATCACCCGATCGCCCACGAAGGGGACGAGGTCGACATCGGTGGCGATGCCCGGTTCGAATCGAATTGCCGTTCCAGCGGGCACGTCGAGCCGGCGGCCGTGGGCCAGCGGGCGATCAAACCGCAGCGACGGGTTCGCCTCAGCAAAGTGATAGTGCGAACCGATCTGAATAGGCCGGTCCCCACCGTTTTCGACACGCAATGTCAGAACATTCCGCCCGACATTGATTTCGATCGGGATATCAGGGCCTGCAATCTCTCCCGGAATCATTGGCTCGCTCCAATCGGGTTGTGCAGCGTGACGAGTTTGGTCCCGTCCGCAAATGTCGCCTCGACTTGAACGTCGCGGACCATCGCTGCATCTACTTCCATCACGTCATCGCGCGTCAGCACGTGACGGCCTGCGTCCATCAGGTCGACAACCGTCCGCCCATCGCGGGCGGCCTCAAGGACCCAATCGGTGAGAATCGCCACCGCCTCGGGGTAATTCAGCTGGAGGCCGCGGGCCATCCGGCCGCGTGCAACATCGGCCGCCACGTGGACCATCAGCCGTTCTTGTTCGTGTGGTGTGAGATACATATAGGCCTTTGAACGTGATGAGTCAGCGGTCGAGAATCGAGTGCGCGATACCGGCGTGGCAGCCAACCGTGCCATCAACAACTTGGGTGATGCCGAGGTCAATCGCTACCGAGGCGAGCGAGTACGCCTCGTCCATTGTGAAACCGCCTCGGTCAACCATCAGTTTAAGCATCTGTTCCGCTGCCATTGCCATCGCCACACCGAGGCCGTCGACGCCCTCTCAGAGCCACCGGAGAAGCCGTGCGTATACCAGTGGGTGTCGGTTCGGAGCAACGGGGCTGCAACCGGCAGGTCATTGGCCAACGACAAACGGAGCGTGACGTTCAGCGAAGCCTCGATTGCTGTGCCGCAGATCTCGCCGTCGCCTTGCGCGAAATGTGGGTCCCCGACGTAAAAACCGGCGCCCTCATGAAAGACCGGGTAGTGCACAGTGGCGCCGGGACCGAAGCGCCAGTTGTCGACGTTGCCGCCGAACACCCCTGGCGGGATGCTGCTCACGCGACCGCCCTGCGGAGCGCCACCCCCATCACCCCCAGGTGCGGCCGCACCGGCACCTTGACCGGCTCGGCGGAAGGGCTCACGCTTGGCCGGCTCCGCTGCGGCGAAATGACTCCCGGGACGTCGTACAACTCCAGTGCGGTGAAGTCGAACCCGAACATCGGGCGACGCTGCTGCGTGGGAAATCCGCCGAGCCGGATCCGGATCGACAAGTTCGTAGATCGTGATGCGCTCCTTGCTGAACTGCTGTGTGGAACAACCCCCAATTCGCCGCGCAGGTTGGAGCCGTACGGCATCCGCGGCGTCATCGACAGCAGTTCCACGCGCAGCGTGTCGCCCGGCTTGGCGCCCTCGCACTTCAATCGGACCGGTCATGATGTGCACACCGGGCGTCCGCGTCTCCGGCGCAATGCCGTCCCAGATCGCCGTCACGCCGTCGTCCATCAGCAGGTCGGGCGCATCACCCGAGTGGTGCGTGACCGCCTCGATCGTGATGGTGTCGCCGGGTGCCACGCTCAGCACTGAGGCTGCTCAGCTGCGTCGAGATACCCCCAGAAGCACGTGTCCGGCGTCGCTGTCAGGCAGACGAGCGCTCATATGGATCTGACCATAAGACCGCTCTGTGAACGCTCTAGTTTCGACGCAGATCACAACATCAGCTTGTCTCTGGCGAGCTCACCACAGGCCAACGAGCCGCCCGGCAAGGAAGAGCGCCGCGCCGACCATGAACACTCGCACCATCCGCTCGCCGCCCTGCACCGCGAGCTTGGCACCGAAGCCAGCCGCCAGCCAAGGAACCCGGCAGCAAGCACCAGGGCCGGCGCCCACACCACGTTGCCCTGGAGGACATGAACACCGGCAGGGCAATCATCGGTGACGATCAGGTTGACCATCACCTTCACGCTGTTCGCTGTCACCAGGTCGAACCCGGCGCGCGTCAGCGCAGCGAGCATCACCAGGCCGACCCCTGCCTGGAACGCGCCGCCGTACAGCCCGATGGCACAAAACATGCATCGCTGTGACGGGCACCGACCACGGCTCGGCATCCGACGTTCGGCTTCGGCTTGAAGATCGTGAGGACGATGATCGGAACGAGCAGGTAACCCGAAGATCGTCTCGAACGTCTCATCGGCGACCTGGCTGATGCCGAACGCGCCGATCATCGAGCCCACCACCGCCGGTCCGAGCACCGGCGCTGCGCCCTTCAGCCCATCGACACCCAGACCGTCGGAACGACGCGACCGCTGCCCCACTCGCCGCGAGCACCCCCACGCGGTTCGAGCCGTTTGCCTGGTTGCCGGGCACACCTGCGAGCACCAGCAGCGGAACGGTCAGCGCCGAACCACCACCCGCCATCGTGTTGATCACGCCGGCAGCCAAGTCCGCCGCCGACCAACAGCAGCGCTTCCCACACCGTCATCGCAGGCCGTAAATGGCTACTTCAGGCCGCGGACGAACGGCTGGGCCAGCGCAGCCGGGGCGCGCACGCGATGGGCGAACACTGCCATCCCGCCGAGCGTCACGATGAACGGCAGCGACTGCAACAGCTCACTATTGACCTGATAGCCCAGCCCCTGCACCGAGAGCCGGAACGACAGCGCTCCGGCAAAGATCACGCAACCCGCCACGGTGCCGCGCAGCGTCCAGCCTCCAAAGATGACCGCAGCAATTGCGATGAACCCGCGGCCGCCGACCACCGAATCCTCGAACAGGCCGACCTGGCCAAAGATCAGGAAACCATCCGCCCATGCCCGAGGTGAAGCCGGCGTAGTAGATGCTCTGGCGGCGTCGCTTGTTGACATCGATCCCCGACACGTCGGCCGACTGGGGGTTTTCGCCAACCGACCGCAGCTCGAGGCCCCAGCGGGTGCGGAAGACAAGCCACCAGGTCGCCGGGAGCAACAGGATACAGGAAATAGAAGGGCCAGCGCTGGCCGAAAAGCGCTTGACCAACAGCGGGATGTCGCTGCAGCAAGTGGTATCTCCCAGCGACTGCAAGCTGGGTCTCGGGCTCGAATCTCGTTGTCGAGGAACCCGGCCAGCCCAAACACCAAGATGTTGAGCGTCAGACCAACCACAAACTGATCGGCGCTCAGGCGATGGCTCATCTCGGCTTGCACGCCCGCGACGATCAATCCACCGCAACACCGGTCACAGAGTCGATCAACATCGAATCGGTGATGTGATAGCCGATGGCGCTGGTGAAGGCGCCGCCCAGCAGCATCCCCTCGACCGAGATGTTGAGTGTGCCGGCGCGTTCGGCAACCAACTCGCCCGACGCCGCAAAGGCCAAGAACGCGGCGAACAGCGCGCCATTGATGTAGGTCGATTCGCTGGAAACGATGTCGATGATCGCGCTCGAACGAATCCGGACATCTACACCCTCTCCGCTGCTGCAGCTCGGGCACGTCGACGGTCACGGATGAAACATCACCGCTGGCGGGACCAGCAACGCCAAGCACCAAGAACCCTTGGATGACGTCGGTGATTCGTCCTTCGACCCCAGTCGCGCCGACGAAGCTCGAGCCGGTCCGCAGACCAGCGAACACGAACGCCACCGGAATGGCAACAAGCGCTTTCTCTCGCGCCACCAGCGCGACGAGCAGCCCAGTCCAACCAATGTTCGTGGCGAATCCGGGAACGAGTTGATAGTTGCCGAAGGCGAACCCGCCCCCCGCCAACATGACCGCTCCGGCCAGCCCGGCAAACGCACCGCTGATCATGAGCGCCGAGGCGCCGTAGCCGGTCTGCGACACACCCGATCGTTGCGCGGCGCGAGAATTTCGACCGAGCATCCGCAGACGGAATCCCCACACTGTTCGAGCGAGGACCGCACTGACCGCCACCGCCGACACGAGGCCGATCACTACCGCCAACGGAATCTCGGTTGCCGAACACTTCGAGGACTCGGCAGGCGATTGTCTTTCGGGAGTTGCTGGCTGACCTGGTTGCGGTTGCCGCGGTCCCCGAGCGGCGCAAGGAGCAGCCACGATTGGCCCAGCCCATAGGCAACGACTTGCCCGCCGACGGCCACGAGCAGGAGTGTCGACAGCACCTCCGGCACGTTGCGCCAGAACTTAAGCAAAGCGGCGACACCTGCCCAGAGGGCCCCACCGACAGCGCCGAAAATCACAATGATCACCAGGTTGAACGGCCCAGGTCCGCCGACTAAGAAGCCAAAGTAGGTAGCGAACGCGGCGCCGACGAACAGTTGGCCTTCCTGGCCGATGTTGACGAGCCCGGCCTTACCGGAAATGATCGTGCCCACCGCAACGAGCAACATCGGCGCCGCAGTGCCGAGCGTTTCGCCCCACCGACCGGGCCTGCGCAGGCTGCCATCGAGCAGCGCGCTGACCACCGGGCGCCAATCTCCGCCCGTCGCTTCCACGAGCAGTGCTGACAGAAGCAGCGCGACCAGCACACTCAGCCCGTAAAAGGCGAGCCATTCACCAATTCGCGCGCCTTGCCTGGAGGTCGTCATTTCGGTCATGTCGCCGCTCCACCCATGAGCAAACCGAGCTGCTCGATATCGACGGCCGCTCGGTTCATTTCTCCGACGATTCGACCGGAGTGCATAACAACGATTCGGTGCGAAAGGTCAAGGATTTCTTCGAGCTCGCTGGAGATCACTCCGCCACCGAGACCACCCGAGGTGCGGCCGCTTCGCGCGAGGCGGCGGCGGCGGCGGCGGCGGCAGGCGCAGCCACGAGCACCACGGGATGCTGTGCGAGTTCGCGAGCAAGGACAACACGTTGCTGGTTGCCACCGGAGAGCGACCACATCGGTGCATGAGGCCCAGCACACAGGATCCCGAATTGTTCGATCAACTCCACCGCGAATGCTTCGAGCGCGTGTTGGTCGATTAAGCCTCGATTGGCAACGTTCGACTGATCGACCAAGACCAGGTTCTCTGCAACGGACATGTCGAGTACGACGCCGCTGTCGTGACGATCTTCGGGGATCACGCCGACGCCAGCCTTGGCCATGGCACCCGATCGGCCAGCAGGAATGTGTTCGCCATTGACACTCACCGACCCAGCGTCAAGCGATACCAGGCTCGACAGCAAGTCGCCGAGTTCGCGTTGGCCGTTGCCTTCAACTCCTGCAACACCGACGATCTCACCCGCCCGCAATTCAATCGACAGATCGTCCAGCGCGCGAATCCCGCTCAAACCGCGAACCGTCACGCCGCTCATCGTGAGCACAACGTCGCCGATTTGATTGTCGTGCACGGCCGTCGGCGCATCATTGGCCGCGAGTAGCCCAAACGCGGCGCGTTCGGAACGCAACGATACTTCACGGCCGACCATCCCGCGAGCGAGTGTTGGAGCGTCGGCATCTTCAGCCAGTAAGCGATTCACAACTGCGCCTTGGCGCATAATCGAAATGTCATCAGTGGCGTGCAGAATCTCATCGAGCTTGTGACTCACCAACACCACTGCACGACCCTCATCTGCGACGACGTGGCGGAGTGATTCGAAAAGTTGAGCAGACTCTTCGGGAGTGAGCACCGACGTGGGCTCGTCAAAGATCACGATGCTGGGATCGCGCCGCAGGCACTTGATGATCTCGACCCGCTGTCGGAGACCGGCGGTCAGATTACCGACCTGCGCATCAGGCTCAATGACGAGGCCATATTGATCGGCGATATCACCGATCCGGTTGCGGATTGCGGTTGGGTCAAGTCGACCCGTTTCGCCGAGCGCGACATTTTCCCAGACCGTCAGCGCCTCGACGAGGCTGAAGTGTTGATGCACCATGCCGAGGCCCAGCCGCGAAGCGTCAGACGGGCTGTGGATCTTCTGCTCGACGCCGTCGATGCAGATCGTGCCTTCGTCGGGGAGCACAAGGCCGATGAGCATCTTCATCAGCGTCGATTTACCCGCCCCGTTCTCGCCGAGGATGCCGTGAATGCGCCCTCGTCGAAGCGCAAGATCAACACTGTCACACGCTGTGACTGCGCCGAATCGTTTCGTTATTTTTCGGAGATCAACCGCCAGTGCGGACCCCGCGTGGGGGTCCGCACCATTACGGTCTGTGGAACTCGGTGTCATCAGCCGCCGTATGCCGCACCCGAGATCGCACCGAGGTCCGCATAGAGTGCGTCGTCAAACGAAGCGAGCAATCCAAATGCTCCATCGACAGCGGCGCTCGCCTCAGCCGACGGATCGCAGAGCAGCGCGCCGTTGAGCCCGGCCTCGGTCGGGAACTGGTAGGTCGAACCCTCGCTAAGGTCACCGTCGATGATCAGCGTCAGCGCCTGCGAAGCGTAGACACCGCCGTCGAAGACAACGCTGCCGGTCCAGGGTATGTCACGTTCGCACGCGTCGGCCGGACCTGCGGCGAAGACGGCAATGCCTTCATCAGCGGCAAGCTGGCCAACCGGGTCAAGTGCTCCACCGAGGTAGGCGTATGCCAGCGTGGCGCCGTTCGCCTGTGCGTTGGTCAACGCAGCCGTGGCGTTCGCCGAGTTGTCGAAGTCAAAAGCGAAGTCGCCCGTGCCGACGTACTCCATCGTGAAGCTCGGATCGACCGACTGGATTCCGTACAACGTTGCCTGGTATGCCTCGACCTCAAAGTTGATGTCGCAGCAGCCGAGGAACACCGAACTCGTGCTCCCTTGCTCTTGAAGGACGGCACCCATGGCGACCCCGGCTGAGTAGTGCACCGCAGCGCCCCAATCAGTGGCCTGCGCGAGACCTGGTAGCTCCTGGAAGCCCGCACCGCAATTGCAGTACCAGAAAATGTCCGGGAACTGCTCGGTGAGGTCAGGCAATGGCTCGGCGATCTCACTGGCCCCGACCATCAAGATGTCGACACCCTGTTGAGCGAGGTCGGCAAGCGATTGGGCCGCTTCAGCCGGACCAATATTGTCGCTCACGATTGGCGGTGCAAACCCGTTTTCGCTCGAGTACTCCTCGGCAAAGTTGACCAACGACTGGTAGTAGCCGTTGTCATCGCGCGGTCCCGCCGCTGCGACACCGATGGTCACTGTGCCATCACCGTTCGCGTCGAATGCTGCAATGATCGCATCGACCTCCGGTTCTCAACAGGAGCTTCAGCAGGCTCCTCAACAGGAGCTTCAGCAGGCTCCTCAACAGGAGCTTCAGCAGGCTCCTCAACAGGAGCTTCAGCAGGCTCCTCAACAGGAGCTTCGGCCACACCGACGGCCACGACGGGCTCCGGCTCGGCTGCGTCGTCACTACCGCATGCGGCAGCAAAAAGCGTCAACGCTGCCACTCCGGCAATAGTGCGCTGCAAACGGCGACGCTTCGGGCTTTGGATCTTGTCGGTGATGAGCATGTGCTCGGTTCCTCCTCCTAATTGGCCTGATGGTCAGACCATTTGATATATAGTAGACCTTCTCGGTTCCGCCGCTGTTACGAGACGACTGACGCCGCTTGTCCAGCCCGATACCGCTGAACCAGCCAGCGGTTGAATTGGATGTGACTTTCCTCTTGCCACGAGTACCGCCCCCGCGGCGCAAAGCGAGAGCGCAGTCCTTGCTGAACCTTCGCCGTGGCGTCTTGGTCCTGGTCGACAAAGACCTGGACACCCGCATCCGACAACGCCATCTTCTGCTCAAAGAGCGGATCTTCGAGGGCTGACGGATGGAAGATGTAGCCGATCTCAATGTCGACCGTCTCCGGGCCTGTAGGACGAACGAGAAAGAAGAAGCACTGGTCTGGCGCCGTGCCAAAACACAGGGTGGGCGGCATGAGTGCGAAAGTCGAACGTGTTCGTTCTTCATCGGTGAGATCAGGGAATACATCCATGATCACTCGATGCGTGGCATTGAATCCGCCGTCGATGTGCGTGTAGCCGCCGGTCCGGAAAATCACGTTGGAATCGTCCGACCATGGCACCGGAAACTCCGACATGCTGGACGGGCAAAAGTCCTGGACGTACTGATGAAGTCGATTGGCGTGGTAGCCGTCATTGAAATTCTCGAACATCACTTTCCAATTCCACGGCAAATTTTCAAGCGTAAATGTGCCAGGACAGATTGCATTTTCGAGGTCAAAATTGTGAACGAAAGGTGAATAGCGCTCAAGCGTCGGGGCGAGCGGTGCAGCGTCGCTGTCAAAGTTGACAAAGACGAATCCGAGCCACTCTTCAACTCGCAGTTGCGGAAGCCCGAAGTCCGCTTTGTTGAAGGCTTCGGTCCGTTCCATCGCTGGAGCACCGAGCAAGCGGCCATCGAGTCCGTAGTTCCAGTGGTGGTACGGACACTTGAAGGTTGTGCTGTTTCCTTCGCCTTCACAAACCTGCATCGCGCGGTGCTGGCAGACAGCCGACATCGCACACACCTCACCGCTCTTGTTGCGCGCGACAATGATCGGCTCGTCAACAATGGTGACGGTAAACCAGTCACCGATGTTCGGGATCCTCTCGGCTCGCCCGACGCAGAGCCATTCCTTCATGAAAAGCGCCTCGGCTTCAAAAGCGAGCACTTCAGCCGATGTGTATAACTCAGCCGGCAACGTCACGGCCTGCGACACATCGGCAGTCGATGCCTCGAGGCTCGCCAAGAGCTGGTCGCTCATCGACAACGGATTGGTGGTCATGTCTGCAACACCTTGTCTTTCAACATGAATTTTCGGATCTTGCCCACGCTGGTGCGGGGGAGTTCTTCGAGCAGTGTGATCTCACGCGGCTGCTTCGCCTTGCCGAGTCGGCTCTGGCACCACTCGTGCAACGCAGCAATCGACGGCGGCGAGTCAGGCTCGGCAGCCACAACAAAGGCAACAGGCACTTCGTCTCGCACCGGATCGGGAGCCCCAATGACCGAGGCTTCGAGCACGCCGGGGTGCGCAGTGAGAACGGCTTCAACCTCGACGGTCGAAACGTTCTCGCCCGCAACTTTGAGGACGTCGGAGCGGCGCCCGTCGAAGAAGAACCGACCATCCGAGTCCTGAGATGCCCGATCACCAGTGCGGAACCATTTGCCGCCAAAGCAAGCGGCCGTCGTGTCCGGGTCGGCGAGGTACTCCGAGAACAACGTCAGGCCGGGTGTAGCGCGGACGACGATCTCGCCGACTTCGCCATGGCCCACCCGAACGCCATCGGCGTCGTGGATTTCAACATCGCAACCGGCGGTGACGAAGCCCATCGAGTCGGCGCGGGGATGGTTGGCCTCGTCGGTCAGCACTGCGGGAATGGTTTCGGTCATCCCGTACAACTGACGCGGTCGGCACCCGAACCACTCGGTGATCACTCGGTGTTGATCATCGGCAATATTCTGGGCGAACCAGCAGTGGCGTAGTTGCAGCCCGTCGACCGGACCACCTCGAGCGAGGATCATTCGCAGCGGGGCAGCGAACAGGCTCGCGCATGTTGCAGCGTGCCGTTGCGCCTGCGGCAAGAAGCCACTGGCCGAGAACGTGTGCATCAGGGCGACCGATGCTCCGGCCCAAATCGCTGCAGCAAATGAGTAGTACTGCGCGTTGGCGTGGAATATCGGCAGGACAACGAGGTAGCGATCGTCGCTCGTGAGGTCGGCTGCCTCCGCCATGGTCTTGCCCGCGAAGGCGTAGTTCGCCTGCGAAACAACGACCCCTTTGGGCCGACCCGTCGTGCCACTGGTGAACATCACAGCGGCCACATCGCGCAATCCCGGCTCGGGCCACCGGCCGAACTCTTCGGTTGGCAGCCACTCGAAATCGACGTCGGCCTCGTCGACCGGGATCAACGCAACGTTTGTTGCTGCAGCTCGGTACACAGCTGCGCGATCCCGGGCAAAGAAGCCGACCACCGGGTCGGTGCGCTCGATATGGTCTTCGAGCTCCGTGCTGCGACCCATCGGATCTGATGGAACTATCCAACCACCGAGCCGGATGGTCGCAATCCAAACCGCCACGAACGTCGGCGAGTTGGCGAGCGCGAGATGCACCGCAGCACCGGGGCCCACTCCGTGACTGGCCAGTTCAGTTGCAGTGCGGGCGACCACCCGATCGAACTCGCCATAGGTCCAGTCAGCGACGCTGCCGTCAGGCCCTTCGAACGTGAGGAAGGGCGCGTCAGGACGCGTCGACACGGCGTTGGCCCAGACGTGGGCAAACGTCGTCGGATCGGCCCATCCGTTCATGGCTATTCCGCTGCCCCGTATCCCCCACCGCCAGGGAGTTCAAGCCTGATGACGTCGGTGCCGGTCAGGTTGAGGCGCGCCTGAGTGTCGACAGCCTTGCCATTGAGCAGGAAGCTTCCAGTGGCTCCAGGTTCTCCACCGAACACGCCCAGCGGAGCATCGGCAAGCCGGCTCGTGACCGCATTCAGCTGCCACGCTCGGTCGGTATCGACGCTGAATGCGATTGCCTGACCGAGCCCACCGACCTGCGCCCCTGCTCCACCAGAATCTTTCCGAAGCGACTTCTCGTGGAACCGGATCGGCGCCGACGCTTCGACGACTTCGATCGGAACCGCCGAGATGCCTGTCGGATACGAGCAAGCACTCAGCCCAGGCTTGGTAGCGCGGGCTCCAACGCCGCCCGCATAGGTGAACATCGCCGTGATGAACGGGCTGCCGTCAGGGTGGCTGCCATTGACCTGCATCGTCCACACAGCACCAGAACCTTCGGCCATAGCTGCTTCGGGGCGGATCTGCGCCAGTGCTTTGAGAAGCGCGTTCGGCAGGAACATCCCGACGACATGGCGGGCGGTACCCGGCTGCGGCGAGACTGCGTTGACAATCGAACCCTCAGGTGCCTTGACCTTGATTGGCCCCAGGCTGCCGTGGTTGTTCGGGATGTCGGGGTTGAGGACCGAACGCACGCAGAATGTCGTGTATGCGTGCGTGTAGTTCATCACCACATTGATGCCCCAGGGCGAGGCTTCAGAGGTGCCCTCGTAGTCAACGGTGATTTCACCCGTGTCGCTATCGACGGTGAGTGCACACACGATGTCGATCTTGGACCCGTCGGCGAGGTCAAGAATCGCGCTGGAATTGTATGTACCACTCGGCAACTCGCGAATGCTCGCTCGGGTTGCTTCCTCCGAACGCGTGATGATCTCGTCGGCGAGTTCTTCGATGTCGTCGAGCCCGTGCGCTGCACAGAGCGTGTTCAAGCGTTGCGCACCGATTTCACCCGACGCCATTTGAGCATGAAGGTCGCCAGCCATGTGATCGGGTTGACGCACATTGGACAGGATGAACTTCCAAACGTCGCTATTGCGCTCGCCCTTCTTCATCAGCTTGCAGATCGGAATCCACAGCCCTTCTTCAAATACGTCACGGCCGCCGGCACCGATGCCGTAGCCGCCAACATCGGTGTGGTGGATAGTGGAGCCGAACAGCGCAATGATCTTGCCGTCGCGCCACGCAGGCACCAGCACCGTGACGTCGAGCAGTTGCCCTGCCGTCTTGTACGGGTCATTCGTAATAAGTACGTCACCCTCTTCGAGGGTGTCGAGCGGGTACTCCTCGAGCATCTTTGCCGCACCGATGGCCAGTGAATTGATGTGGCCAGGCGTCCCGGTAACTGCCTGAGCAACCATGCGGCCCCGACGGTCGAACACCGCATTGGCGAGGTCTCCGGCTTCGCGCACAATCGGCGAGAACGCCGAACGCTGCAATGCTCGCGCCTGCTCGTTGACTGTGGAGATCAAGGACTGCCACAGAATCTCGAGTTCAATCGGGTCGAACCCAGACGGGCGTGTTTCAACGATGGTCATGTTGACTCCTTCACAGTTCTGCTGGCGATAAGGCTTCCGTCGGCGGCGACTTCGACGTCCCAACCGGGGCGGATCACCGAAGTAGTTTCGCGCTCTTCGACGACGGCGGGACCGGTAAATCTGGCCCCTGCGCCAAGCGTCAATCGGTCGTAGACCGGAGCTTCAACGGCGTCGACGCCGCGTGAGAACACCATCGGGCGCGTGCTCTTGGGCACGACGTCGCCCTCGTGCGGCGCAATCGAGTCGTCGGGTTCGACGTGCGACGTTGTGGCCGACGCAGAGAGCCGCCAGGTGATCGCCTCGACGGCAACGTCAGGGATGGTCATCCCGTAGATGCGGCGATATTCGATTTCAAAGGCACTGGTGACGTCTGCTGCGGTGGCAGGCCAGGCATCGCCCTCTCCAACCCAGATGGTGATCTCGTTGCCTTGGCCTGAGTACCGAGCATCAACGCCATAACGGAAGATGATGGCGTCGTCGGGAACACCGGCACCGCGCAAGACACGTCGGCCTTCGTTACGGAGTTCGTCGAGGAGATGATCGCGCTCGTCGTCAGTGACCTTGTCGATCAATCGTGGCATCGATCGCGCCAGATCGATACGGACTGGCGACACGAGCGTGCCGAAGGCTGAGAGCACCGACGCGTTGACCGGAAAGATGACCCGATCTGACTCGAGGAGTTCCGCCACGCCACATGCGTGGACCGGGCCGGCCCCACCGAAAGCAATCAACGGGATACCGCGGAGATCGACACCCATTTCAACACCGTGCATGCTGGCCGCAGCTGCCATGTTCTGGTTCACGACTTCATGGATACCTGCCGCAGTGTCGAGCATTTCGAGGCCAAGGCCGTCGGCAACCGTTTGTGCAGCGCTCTCAGCCAGCGAACGATCCAGGGGCATGTCGCCACCGAGGAACGCAGCCGGATCGAGGAGACCGAGGATCACATCCGAGTCGGTCACGGCCGGGATGGTTCCGCCCTGGCCGTAGCTTGCCGGACCGGGGTCGGCTCCAGATGATTCTGGACCGACCTTTAAGAGACCGAACTGGTCGACACGGGCCAGGCTTCCGCCACCGGCACCGATCTCGACGAGGTCAACCGACGGGACCGATACAGGAAAACCGGAGCCCTTCTTGAAGCGATAGGCACGAGCAACCTCAAACGTGTTGGTGAGTTCGGGCTCACCGTGCTCGATGAGGCACGCCTTGGCAGTAGTTCCACCCATGTCGAAGCACAGCAGCCGGTCGATGCCGAGCCGCTTGGCGAACCAGCTTCCAGCGAGAGCGCCTGCAGCCGGACCGGACTCGACAAGGCGAATTGGGCCACTTGCTGCCTCATCGGCTGAGACGACTCCGCCGTTGGACAGCATCATGAGAACTGAACCGCCAAAGCCTTCGGCCGCAAGCCATTTCTGCAGTTCATCAAGGTACGGCCCGATGACGGGCATTGTGGCGGCGTTGCAAGCAGTGGTGACCATCCGTGGATACTCGCGGATCTGCGGGGAGATCTCCGCTGAAATACACACGGGGACACCAAGGGCGCTCCGCAGATGCTCTGCGATCTTGAGCTCGTTCGACCCGTTGACGTAGGAGTTCAGGCAGCAGATCGCTACCGCTTCAACATCGGCTCGGCGGAGTTCTTCGACCAGCGCATCGAGGTCGGCAGTGGACGGGTCGGTAATGACTGAGCCGTCGGCCCCCACGCGTTCGTTGATTTCGAAGGTGAGGTCGCGCGGGATGGGCGGCGCGGGAAACTCGATCTGCAAGTCGTACATGTCGTAGCGATGCTCGTCCCGGATGAGCAGGGTGTCACCAAAACCGGTTGTGGTGACGAGGCCCGCTCGCCCAGTTTTGCCTTCGATCAGCGCGTTTGTGATCAGCGTCGTGGCGTGCACGATCGGTGCGGTGATGTCGCCCGGGAGAACTCCTGCTTTGGCAAGCAGTTGGGTGACACCGGTGCGCACTCCGTCGAGCGGCGCCGACGGCGTGGTGAGTGTCTTGTCGACGACCACACGGCCCGACGCAGCATCAAGTAATACGACGTCGGTGAACGTGCCGCCGATATCGACGGCGAGTCTCCAGTCAGCCATTGGTGGTGATCCTTTTTGTAGATGTTGATTGCGGGTCCTGTCGGAACTCGTCGCGCGGCGGCGAGAAAATATCGAGGATCCAGCATTCGTTGAGTTCATCGTCGCCGACGAACAAACTGTCGCCGTGCCAGACTCCGGCAGGCGCCAGGTAGACCTGATTTTCTCCGATGACTTGGCGTTCAGTGTTGTCGGAGTCGTCGTCGATCAGGAAGTCGAGTGCGCCACGCACGATGATGCCAAGCTGTTCGTGCTCGTCGTGCTTATGTAAGTACGAGCCTTTCGCTCCACCGGCAATCCGCCAGAAGCAGAGCTGCAGGTTGTCGCCGGTGAGGACGCGGCGTCGGAAGCCGGGCCGGTCGGTCTCGACGAATTCGTCGTCGTCGAAGAAGTGGCAGTACTGGTTCGCGAGGTTCATGACGAAACCGCCATCATGTCGGGGAAGCGTTGGGCCTCAGCCGCAAGGTCAAGCGGCCGGACGATCGCCTCGTGTTCTTCGTCGCCCCATCGGTCAGCAGGAACGAGCCACATCACTTCGAATTCGAGACCATCGGGATCCGTGCAGTACAAGCTCTTATTCGGGCCGTGGTCCGATGATCCCTTGATCACGCCCGCTGCATCCAATCGCTGCTGCATCTCCATCAGGTCACCGAGCGTCTCGACTTCCCATGCAAGGTGATACATCCCGACCGTTTCGCTTCCCGCCGCCGACGGGCCGGCGCCAGCACCAATGCTGAAGAAGGCGATGTCGTGGTGGTTGTTTGACCGGGGCGCCCGCATGAATGCGAATTGACCCGGAGTCTCTATCACTGTGACAAACCCCAGGACCTCTTCATAAAACGCGCGATGTCGCGCGGAATCCCGGACGTACAGGACTGCATGATTCATACCGGTGATACTCATCGTCGCTCCTTGGTCGATGGTGGACTGATGGTCAGACCATAGCGAACAGTTGGGACTCTCGCCGAATTATTCAAGTCTGTGCCACACGGCGCCTCTATTTAAGGTCAAGGATCGCCGCAAACTGGCGGCGCCATTCGACCGACGGCTTATCGGACTGCACATTGACCAAACCCGTTCGCTGCAACGGCAGCGTGCCCGGAACACGCTCCAGCATCGCTCGGTCTTCGGCACCGATTGCACGGTCGAACTTAAGGATCTCTTCGGGATCCGTCGAATGATCATCATTGCGCCACACGACGAACGTGAACAACGAGTTGAGATCGTCGACCGGCGTACTGCAGAGCAACAGGATGTGTTCGAGCCCGTCGTCGTAACGAATGGTGCTGCGCACCACGAACGGGAGTGCAAATCCCGTACTCATCGAGCGGTGCACAACGTCGTCATCGCTTCCGCTGACTGCCACTGCTTCGTCAGGATTCGACGCATCGACCTCGTACGCGTAACCAAAAAAATCATCGTCCAACGGCCCGATATCGAGCTTTGGAACAATGGGGTCTTGGCCTCCGCCGAAGGTCCCCGTATGCACCCAGGGAAAGTGGCTGAAGTCCATAAAGTTGTCAACCAGGCGGGGCGTCGAGGTTGCCCAGGTCTCGACATCTGTATTGAGACGACGGAAGGCAGGGTCGCTGTCTTGCACCACTCGCGGGATGTCCATTGCTGGCTCACCCGGGCACACCCACACCAATCCGTACTGCTCGCGAGCATGCATGCACGGCAGATGAGCGGTCCGTGGGATGGCAGCGTTGGGGCCAGACGACGGGATCGCGACGCACGTGCCGAGTGAGCCGAATGTCCAGCCGTGATAGGCGCAGGCGAGCTCGCCATCGGTCACGGTTCCAATCGAAAGCGGTGCTTCGCGATGTGGGCACCGGTCCGGAGCGACCACGAGCGCACCGTCGGCACTCCGCCACACCACGAGGTCTTGCGCCAGCAGCCGAACGGCGAACGGCCGGTCAGCGATGTCGGAAACCCGCGCGACCGGATACCACGCAGTGCGGAGTGCGTTGTTGTGTACAAATGAAGTCATATAGCCATTGCTCCCTTGTCTCCACGAAACGGGTCTGGCCCGCAAGTCTGAGACATCTCGGTGGTCAGACCAACTGACCACCTGAGGCGAGCCTACGTCATCGAGGTCAGGCAGTGCTGCAAATGAACGTCGAGCCAGTGCAGGTCAGTGCAGGTCAGTGCAGATCAGTGCAGATCGTCGACCATCGACTGTTCGACTGAGTCCAGGTGTGATTCGCTCGCAAGGCGGACTGCGAGGGCATCGCCCGTGCAGAAAGCATCGGCGATGCGACGGTGCGCATCGCAGGATTCAGCGATGATCTGGGCGACTTCGAGCTGATTACTCTGAGCTGAAAGCAGCGTGAAAAACTCCATGGAGCGAAAGAGTTGGTCCAGGACCTTCCCATACAACTCGATCAGGAGCGGGTTCCCACATGCGGCTGCAAGCGTTGTATGAAACTCACGATCGAGGCGACGGAATTCCACGATGTCGAGCGATGCATCGAAGCGCGCTGCTACCGCTGCCACCCGATCGCGCTCAGCGTCGGTGGCCTGTTCGGCTGCCATCTCGAACAACGGCACTTCGAGGAGCCGTCGCGTTTGGAACAACTCAGCCACGAACGACTTGCTCTGATCATGGGGCTCAACAACAACGTCGGGCAAATGTTCGGCGACGTACGCTCGGTTCCCGCGCCGTTCAACGACCCGCATCGACACGAGGCCCTGCATGGCCTCTCGAACCGATGTCCGCGCTACTTGGAACTTGTCGGACAACTCGCGCTCGGAGGGCATCTTGGCACCCGGGCCCAGCTCGCCATTCGAGATCCGTCCGAGGAGCTGGTTGCGAATCTGCGAGCTCACGGTCTCTCGAGAAATAGGGGCAAATGGTGACGTGTCAGGCATCGAAACGGCGTTCTTGCGGCATACGCACAATAGTGATCACATTGGATGGTTGGTCCGACCAACATACCATTTCGAATCAGTATCGGAGCAAGAACAGGGACGATTTGTCCTGGTCTGACCAACTGACCAATGGTATGGTCATCATTCTTTCGAGGCCACGGCGGTCTCCACACCGAACGAGGGCCCTGTGAACGAATCAAACCACAACACCCATCCAACAGAACCCCGATGGACCCACATTGCGCTCCGCGTAAGCAACATGGACGCGACAGTCGAGTGGTATTTGACGTATACCCCCCTCGAGCTGATCGATCGCAGAGAAGACGAGATGGGTTACGGGGCTTGGCTTGGGATGCCTGACAAGACGAACAATCCGTTCATTCTTGTCATCGCCCAGTTCTATCCCGACAAGGATCCGTTCGCGAACGCACCGATCGCGACACTCGCACCATTCGCGCACCTCGGGATGGAGCTCCCGACAAAAGAGGACGTCGAAGCCATCGCCGAGCGGGCCAAGCTCGCCGGCTGTCTCGCCATGCCGCCAACAATGATGCCGCAGCCAATTGGCTTCGTCACCATGCTCCGCGACCCCGACGGCAACATGGTCGAGTTCTCCTGGGACCAGGGCGTGTTTTCCACGCTCCAGGAACGTTGGAACACACCCGCATAAACAAATCTTTGCTTTCGTCGTGACCGAGTAGCGCTGGCCGGACAGTCCGCGCGCCCAGTCGGTCTTGTAGACGAGTGGCTCGCCATGTTCGGACATGATCGGCGTCTTCGCCGTGACCGGCTCGCCATTGCTCACCAGGTACGGGCCGCCTGCGGCCACCGTGGTCTTCTGTTCGTCCGACATGCGCTGCCCTTTGTTCCTTGGGGCTCTGCATGCGTCGGGTGATCGGACTGCGCGGACTTACGAAATTCTCCGGGCGACCACTGCAACCTCAAGTTGCAGGTCCTGGCCGACAACGAAGGTCGGCAACTTTCCAACGCCGATCGCCTTGCGGTCAACGGTTGCAGTTGCCGTGAAGGACCCGGTGTCCCCGGTGACGTCGACGTCAGCGATTGCCACGTCGACCGACGAGGACTGACCCTTGATCGTGACGACCCCAGCCGAGGTATAGGTGGTGTCGGCGAACGAGACGAGTTTGGTTCGAAAGCTGATTGTTGCATGGTTGTCGGCGTCGAGGAAGTCGCTGCCCAAGACGCTCTTGTTGCGCTTGGCGTTCTTGCTCGAATACGACGACGCGTCGACGGTGATGTCGACTCCAGCCACTTCGTGGTTCGCGTCAATCTCAATCGTCCCAGAGGCAACTGCGAGGGTGGCGGGGATCGTGAAGAGTCCGAGCTTTTTGACCGACACATTGACGGTTGTCGCGCCGGTGTCGAGCTGCCATGTGCCGGCGGGGAGTTGGGTGGTGGCCATGAGATCTCCTGGAGAGTTGTGAGGGTTTCGAGAACGAGGAAATAGTCACCAATTACTTGATCTATCAACTAGTTACTTGACGTGTCAACATAACGGGAGAAACTTGTCGCGTCAACCACTACAATGAAATGCATGACAGAACCCCGTTGGCTCGACGACACGCAGCAAGCGGCCTGGCGGGCTCTACTGGCAATCGTCAACCGCGGGCTCCCCCAGCTTGAGCGCACGTTCAAGGCCCATGGCCTGCTCTCAGTGCACTACTCAATTCTCGTTGGGTTATCGGCATCCGCAGACGACACGATGCGGCTCTCCGACCTCGCCGACGCCGCGAACGTCTCACAGAGCCGCCTCACCCATCGACTTCGAACCCTGGTCGACCGCAACATCATCGAGGTGACTGCCGACTCGGCTGACGGCCGTGGCAAGAACGCCACACTCACTGCATCTGGGCGCCAGCTGCTCGAATCACTTGCGCCGTCTCACGTCGAAGATGTGCAGCGAATGATCTTCGATCATCTCACCGCGACCGAAACCGCAAATATCGCGACCGGGCTGGCAACGATCGCCGCGAACCTCTGCAATCCCAGAGCAGACCCAGAGGCAACCGACTTGGAAACCCGACCATTCGCTGACTCCCAGTCAGGCGAGATCTCAGCCAAGACGCCTCCCATGTCTCCCAGACGAGCGAGCCCTGTCACACTCGAACGATGAGCATGAGCAAGGCAGCCCGCACCATCAACGCAACGGCGTTCAGCTATATCTCGTCCTGGGCACTCCTCACCGCAGCTGAGCTTCGCGTCTTCGACCACCTGCCGGCCCGTAGCCAGGACCTCAGTGCGATATCCCCGGACCCCGACCTCGTCGACACCTGGATGCTGACGCTCGCCGACGCTGGGATTGTGTTCAACAATGAGGGTGTCTGGAACCAGACCGACGATATGGCCACCTTGCTCTCGGGTGACAATTCCTACGTCGACTACCTCGGCGGCCAGGTCATGCAGCAAATGACACCGCGGCTCACCCTCGGCCATACCGGCGAGAATGTGCTCGCCTCAGTCCTCGCCAACCCAGCCTCGCGTCGCGGCTACCAGGGGTGGTTCGCCGACCCGGACGAGGCGCGCGCCTACCAGTCATCGCAACACGCAGGCTCGCTCGGCCCGGCCAAGGCGCTTGCCCGAGCCCTTCCAGATCCGACAGGCCGCGTCCTCGACCTCGGAGGCGGCTGGGGTGCGATTGCCCAGGCGGTCGCGAAGCGCCACAACGTCGATGTGGACGTTGTCGACTTCGCCACCGTCGTTTCCAGCGCGCCAGCGGGCAGCGAGCGTGTGAAGTTTCTCGCAGGCAATGCGCTCGATCCCGCGACCTGGCCGGAACAGGCATACGACGGTGTCGTCCTGAGCTACTTGTTCTCATCGATCCCCGGCTCAGCACAGGAACCGCTGCTCGCAGCCCTCGCTGACCGAGGCGTTCAATGGATAGCGATTCACGACTTCATGGCGGGGAGCGGTCGGTGGGCGTCTGCGTGGTCGCTGCAGCATGCAGTCTTCGTACCAGAACATCGGTCGCGCTCCGCAGATGCCATTGGTGCGATGTTGAACGCTGCGGGCTTCGACACAGTCAGTAGCGCACCCTTAATCGACGAGATGACCACGCTGGTCGTCGGCACTCGCGGCTGACTTGGGCGGCGCGACCATTCGCTGATCGTGATCGCTGTCTCAAGCTGGCGACTCGCTCTCGGAGTCTCCGGCGTGATCGTCATCGCCTCGCCCATGGCACCAGCGAAACTGAACCGAAGGCTGAACATCTCCGTCAGCATCTTCTATGCGATCACGATCGCTGGCCTCTGCATCGGCGAGAGCTGGATCTACTCCCTCCTTGGCAGCTTCTTCGAAGTCGCCCTCCTCCTGATCGCCGTCCGGATCGCGTGACGCTGGCCCACCACCGACATCAACTCGCTCTGAGCGTGCGACACACTTTTCGACCGCAACTGTCCGGCGCCACTTCATCAACGTCAGCTGCGTGCAGCCACATTGCTCGCGACTACCGGACCCGAGGCGTCGTCGAGGTCGAACACGGCGGTCTACCAGGACGGCGGCCTCCGAGGGTGCCACCGATCACCCGCATAACAGCGGTTCGCGGGCACCGCGCAAACGGGGCAAACGTTCCTGGACACTGCACGAGGTAGGGACGGCGCTTCGTCAGAGCGTTTGGAAGGCGACGCGCATCCCGGCTGCTGAACGCTCGGTACGAATTTCGGTGGCCTCGCCGCGCAGCAACGCTCGGTCGTACAGAAACGCCACGCCGTCGACCGTTCGCGACACTCGAATTGACTCAAGCGCTGCGCTGCCCGGCGTGACTCCGAACAGCGCTGCCGCGTCGTCGTCGAGGCTCACTGCCCGAATCGTTTCCGACGCCCGATCGAGCGCGATGCCGCACTGTTCGCCGAGCACGTCGTACAACGACCGGCTCGCAAAGTCAGCGTTCGAGATCTCGGACCACAGCGATGTAGCGAGCACGCTGCGCTGCAACACCAGTGCCTCGCCACCGGTCGAACGAAGGCGGACAAGCGCGACCATCGCGACATCGTCTGCCATGGCGAGTGCCGCGCGAACCGCGTTGGCATCGGTTGGGTCGGTCTCGATTGCCAGCACGTCGGTCGAAACGTCGATGCCCTGGTGCGTCATCTCCTGCGTAAAGCTGGAGAGATGGTCGAGGTCGTATCTGACGCTCGGCGGCTCCGACACAAACGTGCCTTTACCCTTCGCGGCGCGCACCAACCCTTCGGCTTCGAGCTCGGCGATTGCCTGGCGCAGCGTCATCACCGTGACGCCGTACTCCTCGGCGAGGGCGTGCTGCGCCGGCAAGCGCTCCCCTGTCGAGAACTCGTTCTGCGCGATGCGTTCGCGCAGGTCGTTCGAGATCGACTGGTACTTCGGCAGCTCGCTCAGGCCCATACCGAACGGCCCTAGAACGCTTCGTCGAGGGCAACTCGCATCGCGTTGACCTGCGATGCGACCTGATCGATTGACCCACCGTCGAGCAACGTCCGCATCAGCGCGGAAGCAACAATCACACCATCGGATGCACGTGCCGCCGCGACTGCGTGCTCGGGGTTGGAGATGCCAAACCCGATGATCACCGGCAGGTCGGAAATCGCCTTGACCCGCTGGCTCAGGACCGATGCAGCATTGTCGAGTTCTGCGCGTTCACCCGTCGTACCCATCGTGCTGACGGTGTAGATGAATCCACTGGTGCGTTCGACAAGTTGCGCCAGCCGCTCGTCGGAACTGACAGGCGCAGCGAGCAGCACGTTCTCGATGCCGTGCGCTACGGCAGCTTCGTGCCACTCCCCGGCCAGCTCGAACGGCAGGTCGGGCAGGATCGCAGCGGCACACCCGGCAGCTGCCAGGTCAGAGGCAAAGCGCTCGTTGCCGTACCGAAACACGAGGTTGAAGTAGGTCATTGCGATGAGCGGAACGGCGAACTCGCGCGTCCGGAGCTCGCTCAACGCGCCGTGCGGCGTGATCCCGTTATCGAGTGCCTGAACCGATGCCTGCTGGATCGTCGGGCCGTCCATTGCCGGGTCGGAGAAGGGGATCCCGATCTCGACGGCGTCAGCACCTGCCTCAATCACTGCTTCAACGCAGTCCATCCAGTTCCCCACGATGCCCGCTGTGACGTACGGGAGAAGCAACTTGCGGCCGCTGTCGCGCTTGGCCGTCAGTTCGGCTTGGAGCGACCGGGTGTTGATGTGGTTATCGGTGATCTCAATTCCAAGCGCAGCGGCAACAGTAAATATATCTTTATCGCCGCGGCCAGACTGGTTAATCAAAATAACTTCATCCTTGCCCATCGTCGGCGTTCTCGATCACCCAGGCAATTGCATGGGCCGACTCAAGTGCGGGGATGATGCCCTCGCGCTTCGATAGAACCTGGAAGGCGTCGACCACCATGTCGTCGGTCACTGGGTAGTACTCGGCGCGGCCCATGTCGGCGAGGTTCGAGTGTTCGGGCCCGACACCCGGATAATCGAGGCCAGCCGAGATCGACTCGGCTTCGACCACTTGACCGACTTCATCTTGCAGAAAGTGCGCCTTCATGCCGTGCACGACGGCAGGAACACCCCGGCCAACTGCAGCGCCGCCAGCAGGCTCGACACCGACGAGGCGGACCTCGGGATGATCGACGAAGCCAGCAAACAGCCCCGCCGCATTCGATCCGCCGCCGACGCAGGCAACGGCCACGTCGGGCATCTTGCCGAGGCGGGCAACGACTTGGCGTTGCGCTTCGCAGCCAATGATCTCGTGGAAGCTGCGCACCATCCAGGGATAAGGGTGCGGGCCCATCACGGTGCCGATGCAGTAGTAGGTGTGTTCGACTTCGGTGACCCAGGCACGCATGGCCTCGTTCACCGCGTCCTTCAACGTGCGGCTTCCCGAGGAGGCGGGGATGACAGTCGCTCCGAGCAGGCCCATCCGGTAGACGTTGAGCTCTTGGCGCTTGATGTCGACTTCGCCCATGTAGACGGTGCAGGTCATGCCGAACAGCGCGGCTGCGGTTGCGGTGGCGACACCGTGCTGGCCGGCACCGGTTTCGGCGATCAAGTGCGTCTTGCCCATGCGCTTCGCGAGGAGTGCCTGGCCAATCACGTTATTGATCTTGTGGCTGCCCGTGTGGTTGAGGTCTTCACGCTTGAGCATCAGCCGGAGGCCGAGGTCTTCGCTGAGGTTGACGCAGTCGGTGAGTGGTGATGGACGGCCGACGTAATTCGTCAGGATGTCGAGGAACTCCTGTCGGAAGGCAGTGTCGGACCAAGCGTCGCGGAAGGCTGCTTCGACTTCCTGGCACGCACCGACGAGAGGTTCGGGGACGTAGCGCCCGCCGTACTCGCCGAAAAAGCCCAGCGCATTGGGCTCCGTCATCTTCTTGCGTTGTACCGAACTGACTTCCAGCATCGGGCTCCCTTTCCTCATCATGGTTCGACATGATGATTCGACATCATGGTTCGACTCTTCTAGAAGTCTAGACAGGTCGTGACCGAAACACGATCAATGTTCGGCAACCAAAATCAGACGGGTGCCAGCAGCCAGCTGCAGCAACGAGCGACGCCGAACGTCAGACGACGAAGGATGTTGATGGGTCAGCCCTGCGGCGCCCCGCCGGGATCGGGAAGCGCGGCCTGCAGTTCGTCAACCGTGACACCCAGCGTTTCGGCGGCGGCATCGAAGTCCGGCGGCGGGCCACCGAGTGCTGCCTGCAGCTCTTGCTGGGTCACGCCCAGGGTGGCGGCTGCTTCGCTCAAATCGGGTGCTGCACCCTCGGCTCCTGCTGCGTCTTCGCCACCGCCACCACCGGGGCCGGTCGCAGTGAACTCACCGTTGAGACAGCGGCTGATGAACGGGTACTCATCTGTGATGACGTAGGCGTAGGTGCCGTCGATCTCGGTGCCGTTGCACTCGTCCAAGAACAGGTTGTCGTTGCCGTTGGCGTCGCTGAACTGCCAGTCGGCGGCGTAGGTGCCGTCCGCCATGGTTCCCTCAACTTCCACAGCGTCGCCGCCGAGTGCCATCGAGCCGACGCAATCGGTGCCTGAGCGAGCGTCGGTCGACAACGAGTAGCTCGGCGAGTAAACGCCCGACTTCGAGTAGTACATGAAGAAGCCGTCAGCTGCGAAGCCGACGTGCACGAGGTCGTTGTCGGTCGAGTAGGCGTTGGCGAGCAGTTCAGAGATGCCGTGGTAGTGATATTCGCCGGTCGGCTGAACGTGGGCGTTGTTGAAGTCGAGGCCGAGGTCGTAAATGTCCTGCAGTGCTTCGACACGGAACGTCTCGCCTGATTCGCAGGTGACGGTTTCGGCTGTGGCCGGTTCGAACTTCAGACCGTTGACCGCCACGCCGGGCGTCATGGCATTTGTTGCACTCCCGACGTACACCGGGTCGGCGGGATACTCGTACGAGACGTTCTGCTCAGAGATCGTGTTCGGGTTACCGGGGTTCGGGAACTCGCCGACTTCGTGGTCGGGCAGTGCATTCGACACGATCGTGCGAATGCCGTCGGCAACGGTCACCGTCGTCATCGTGCCGAACTCTTCGTCGGCCAGCGCATACGAACCGGTGTAATCGGTATCGGGGTCGCCCATCGTCGCTGGGACTTCGGTGTCAGCGACTTCGGTGTCAGCGACTTCGGTGTCAGCGACTTCGGTGTCGGCGGGTGCGACTTCGGCGGGTGCGGTCGTGTCTTCGGCGGCAGGTTCGTCCGAGCCGCACGCCGCGAACGCGAGCGTGGCCGCGAGCGAAAGAGCGAGGACGGATCGTCGACGGGGGATTGTTGCTTTCATATCGACCACCATGCCAGTCATCTGTTCGAGCACTCCTTGCGAATCCACAAGGTTCAGTAAAGAGATGTGTGGTCATCGCTGGCGCTTGCCCGTCGACGGCATCGGGCTACGAGTAACAACGCTGTGGCGGAGAGCACGAAGTACGATCAATGACTGTTCCCGATCGGGCGATACGCATCCCCGGTCCAGGCCTGCGCTACCGCCACGCACGCGCTCATGAGGCACACTCACCCTCTCACCTGACAGAAAGATTTGGAGACGACATGGCTGGCGGACTTGCCGGATTGCTTGATGACATCGCGGCGCTCGCGAAACTCGCCGCTGCGTCAATTGATGACGTCGGTGCCGCAGCTGGCCGGGCCAGCGCGAAGGCCGCAGGCGTGGTGATCGACGACACCGCAGTGACCCCGGCCTACGTCCGCGGGCTTGCCGCCGACCGTGAGTTGCCGATCATCAAACGAATCGCCGTTGGCTCATTACGCAACAAGCTGTTGCTGATCCTGCCGATCGCATTGGTCCTCAGCGCGATCGCTCCGACACTGGTCGAAGTCATCTTGATGCTCGGCGGTACATACCTCTGTTTTGAAGGTGCGGAGAAGATCTATCACCGGCTCAAACGCGATGACAGCCACGTCGTGCCTGCAGTGATGAAGGGCCCCGAGGCCGAAGAAGAAGTTGTCAAAGGCGCGGTGCGAACCGACCTCATCCTCTCGGCAGAAATCATGGTCATCTCGCTGAAAGAAGTCATCGACGAGCCGATCGTCCAGCGCGCCATGGCTTTTTCTGCTGCACATGATCATCACGATCATCGTCTACGGCGTGGTCGCCCTCATTTTGAAGATGGACGACATCGGCCTGAAGCTCGCTGGGCAAAGATCCGACAGCTCACAGAAGCTGGGCCGAGCAATGGTCAACGGCATGCCGAAGCTGCTGACAGCACTGACGGTCGTTGGCACAGCGGCCATGCTCTGGGTCGGGGGCCACATCCTGTTGATCGGAACCGACGAGCTCGGCTGGCACGGCCCGTACGACTTCGTGCACGACCTCGAGAAGCAGGTCGAAGACATCGGTGGCATCGGCGGCCTGTTCGCCTGGCTGATCAACACCGGCATCTCGGCGATCGTTGGCCTCGCCGTCGGCGCGATCGTCGTGGCGGTCATCTCTCGCTTCCACTGATGCAAGCGTTTCAGTTGGGGTCTGACCCCAACTGAAACCCCACGTCTAGCTTTCGAGTGCTGCGGCCAGACGTTCCAGGGTGGCTTCCATCCCGGCTCGGTTGTGAGACAGGCGATCTGCCACGCCAGAGATCGACTCGCTCCGGGCCTTGGATGCTTCAGGTCGCAGGTCTTGTGCGTACTCGGTGACCAGGCAACCCGTCGCGGTCGGCTCGATGGCGTATCCCCACTTGGCGAATACGAAATCACGGGAACTGCAGTCAAAGAAGAAGCGCTCGCTCGGCACCAGTTCGACAATCGTGGCCATGATGCTCCACTCCTTCTCGCCGTTCTGGTTGTGGCCCGTGTACTGGGCCCCGACTTCGGCCTGGTCGAAGCCCTCGTTCCATTCGGCGCGGCGCGTCTCAGGCGACCATTCGCCCATGCGCGTGATGTCGGTGATCGCGGCGAAGACCGCTTCGGGCGATGCAGCAATGTCGCGGGACACTTCAATGTCAGGAGTCATGTCGCGACCGTAGGCGGCCACGGTGCTCCTGCTGCGATGCAGCCGCGCCAGACGATCCCTGCCCCTGGCCTCAGGTCGACCGGAGGAACTCCGCAACTTCATCGATGAAATCGATGAAGTTCTCACGATGGATGTTGTGCCCGGCACCATCGATCCGCCGACAAGTGACCAGAGAGTTGAGTTCACCAACTCGCCGGGCCACCGCATCATCCACGATGCCACCCCTGTCGACGTCGCCGTGGAGGAGCAGCGTCCGACAGGCGAGCGCGGACACGACCGAGCCCCAACCAACCGAATCGAGCGCGTCGGCGGCCTCCGGTCGGACCTGCTGCTTGGACTCGATCCATGTGGAGTACTCGACTTCGGGCCAGTCAGGATGCTGTTGCCGTGCGAGCCCCGCGAGGTCGTGCTCGGTGGCCTCACCCAACGAAACGAGCCAAGCGCGCACAATCTCGCGTCGATCGTCTGGGATAGTCCCATCGTGTTCCTGATTGCCCGTCCATGGAGGATCGACAAGCACCAAAGCGGACGCTGCCCCCGGGTGGGAAGCGGCAAATTCTGCCATTGTGCGGGCACCGACCGAGTGGCCAATCAGCATCGGGCGACCGAGTCCGGCGGTATCGATGATCGCGGCAAGGTCGTCGACGAGACCCGTCGATGAGCCAGCCACAGTCGACGACGCTCCGTGATTGCGGGCGTCGTAGGCGATCACGTCGTACTGCTCGGCGAGCGCACCGGCGACGCGCCACCAACACTTCGCGCTGTCACTGAGTCCATGGGCGAGCAACACGGACGGGCGACCAGCACGACCGGTCCGATACAGACGAAAATCACCATGGTCGGTCTGGAGGTCACCCTCTATCCAGTTGGTCATCACGACGCCTTCCTCGGCGCAAACCCGGCCGGTCAACGCTCGCCAGCAAGAGCGTAGACGGCCTGATCCAGACTTGATCTTTCCTTGGCAATCGGCAGATCCGACGCAACCAAACTCATATTGCAATAATTTGACACCAGTAAGAAATTCCCAACCGGTGCCAACATCACGGCGATGTCGTACGACGGTGCTTTCGACATCAGCATCTTCTGTGACCCCGCTGCGATTACCGACCCTGGCGGGTTCCGCGATGACATCATTGCGTCGTTCGCTGACTTGGTCGCCCTTACCTGACGCGAACCAATGAGTGAAACGGTCGACGTCGCCCTGCGCCCACCCGACCTTCTTTCCCGCTCTCCCGCAAGCTGATCACCCCAAGCCGCTGTGCCAAGTCGCTGGGATTCGTTGCGGGACGCGAGACTTTGACCCATGACCGAACCTGCGAACGACCTGGTGCTGCGGAGCGATGTCGACGGGCTGGCCACACTCACGTTGAACCGCCCGGACAAGCTCAACGCCCTCTCACCGGCGTCGTTCATCGCATTGCGCGCACACATCGACGCAATCGCGGTCGATGGCTCGGTCGGGTGCGTCGTGCTGACAGGGGCCGGTCGCGCGTTCTGCGCTGGCCACGACCTTGCGTCCATCGCCACGGAAGAGAAAGCGCCCAGCCGGCACTTCGAGACCGAGACGGTTGACGCACTCGAAGCACTACCCCAACCAACCATCGCCCGCATCAACGGCCACTGCTACACCGGCGGCCTCGAACTGGCGTTGGGCTGTGATCTGTTAATTGCTGGCGAGTCGGCCAAGCTCGGCGACACTCACGGCCAATGGGGCCTCGTGCCCATTTGGGGCATGTCGGTACGGCTTCCCGAACGCGTCGGCCGGTCGACCGCAAAGGAATTGATGTTCACCAGCCGCCGCGTCTCGGGCACCGACGCGGCTTCGATTGGGCTTGTTGACCGTTGCGTCGCCGACGATTTGTTGGACAACACCGTCGCCGCGCTTGCCGCCGAAGTGCTCAACAACTCAAGAGGCACGAACCGCATCGTCAAACAACTCATCGATGATCACGCGCAGCGCAGCCGCATCGATGCACTCCTGCATGAGCGGGCTCTCCCCCACGGCGTTCCCCACGACATGCAGGAACGCCTCCGCGCCGGCGGCCGATAGTTGCGTATGGGGTCAGGCCCCTTTCGCAACTATCTGGGCACGCCAATCGGCCAGCCGTCAACGACCTGATCGAGAAATTCGCTCATTCCGAGACCAACGTGGCCATCGCATTCGTAGCGAGTCATTGCTTCGGTAATCCGGGTATGTAACTGGTTGCCGTCGGGAGTGGTCCGCCGGCTGCGCAGCGGAATCATCGAGAGCACCTCGCCGGTCACCTCGTACTCACGCTCGTCGGTCTGCGCCCAGCAGCGCATCGCCGTCTGCTCGCCGGCCTCGTTCCAGTCGGCCTCAATGCGACAGTCAGTCACCCGGTGGTACTCGTTGCCGACCAAGACCATCCCACTCGCCGATGGCGTGCGAGCCGACCCGTCATCACGAATGCCGCGGTCAATGACTGAGAGCATCATCGCGAAGTTTTCGTTAAAGACCATTGGAAGCCAGCGGTACCACGTCAGTGCCTGCCAGTAACGGGGCCCCCATGATTTGTCGCGCAAGCCCATGCCGTCGATCTCCATGACGACACCATCCCGACCATCCCGACCATCGACATCGACAGCGTCTCCGACGGTGATCGTGCCGATCACCGAACAGTGCTGTTCGTAGTGCGCTTTGGCGAATCCGTTGAGCGTCTCTATCTCCCGGCCGTCGGCGTACTGGGGCCTGCCGCCGTACATTGGTGACACGGCGCGGTAGTCGAGCCTGACCGAGCAATCGACCATCGGGTTGGTGCCGAACGCAGCGCGCGGATCAGCCATTTCACTCGGGTCGTCGAGCAAACAGACTCGGCCCTCGTAGGTGACCGTGAGATGCTCGAACGGCTCGACCACGGTGATCGTCAAGCCACCGGCGTCCATTGCATCGTTGTTGTCGATCTTCGGACGGTCGTACATGAAACCGACTCGGCCGTCGGGCAGATAAATGCAAACCGACATCTCGGCGTGGCCCTCGTTGACCCGGTTGCCAAGTCGGAACCAGCCACCCACCTCCAGACCGAGGTCGAAGACGTTGAGGTACATCGACTCGTTGTAGTTCTCGGCCGCATCAGGCGTATGCGTGTACTCGTCCTCCGGCAGCAGGACGGTCACGATCTCGTCGGGGTCGGTTTGATCAGATTCGCGCATTGCATTCTCTCTCCTAGTCGAACCAACATCCTCGCTGCCCCCGCCACTGCCAATCGCAGCGAACGGGAGCGCCCTGTTCCCCGACATGGTGAGGAGCAGGACCAATGTCCCATCTGCTGGCACTGGCGGTGGCCAGCGCTGAACGTATGCTCGGGCCGTGAGCGCAACCGAGTACGACGCATCGACCGCATTAATCGTGGTCGACATGCAGAACGACTTCGCCCACCCCGACGGATCACTGTTCGTCGAATGTGGCGATCAGCTTGTCGAGCCAATCAACATCGAGATCGCCACTGCCGCTCAGGCACGCTCTGTCATCGTCGTCACACAGGATTGGCATCCGGGCACTACACCCCATTTCATCGACGACGGCGGCGTCTGGCCGACCCACTGCGTTGCCGGCACATGGGGTGCAGATCTGATCGACGGCCTCGACCCCGACTCGCGAGCGAGTGCAGTCATCCGCAAGGGCACCAATGGCGAAGACGGGTACTCAGCGTTCTCGATGCGCGAACCCGGCGGCATTGTCGACATTCCGACAGGCCTCGCCGGCCTGCTCCGGGAGCGCGGCATCGAGCGTGTCGTTGTGTGCGGTATCGCGACCGACGTCTGCGTCTCGGCGACTGCGCTGAGCGCCACCAAGGCTGGGTTCAATACGACCGTGCTGTGGGACTCGACTCGGCCGGTGTCCGCCGACAATGCAACCATTACTCGGGTGCTCAGCGAATTCGCCGACGCACTGGTCACCGTCATTGGAGCGCCAGCATGAGTCACGAACCACTCGCAACGACGGTCGCCGATCGATGGACAGCCACACGCGGGCCACTGTTCACCGACATGTACGAGCTGACGATGGCGCAGGTGTACGTCACGCAGGGCATCTCCGAGCAACGCGCCCACTTCGATTATTTCTTCCGGTCGACCCCGGATTACGGCACCCACCAAGCTGGTTTCGGCGTCTTCGCCGGACTCGACCCATTCCTCTCCTGGGTCAACAACCTTGAAATCACCGCCGCCCACATCGAAGCACTCGCTGCCATGACCGCACCGACTGGCACGCCAGTTTTTGGTACTCAGTTCCTCGACTGGCTGGCCACTCCCAGTCGCTTTGATGACATCGAGATCCGGTCGATCGCCGAGGGTCGCGTCGTCCATCCGCACGTCCCGATCGTGACCGTGACCGGGCCGCTTGCTGTGTGTCAACTGCTCGAAACGTCGCTTCTCAACCACTTCAACTATCCGACACTCATTGCAACGAAGGCGGCACGTGTCGTGCAAAGCGCTCGAGGTGGAAGCGTCCTCGAGTTCGGGATGCGCCGCGGGCCATCGACCGGAGTCAACGAAGGCATCCGCGCTGCGCTCATCGGTGGTTGCGTTTCGACCTCCAACGTCGAAGCAGCAATCGCCCTCGGCAAACAGCCGATCGGCACGCACGCCCACGCGCTCGTCCAGGCGTACATGGCCCTCGGCGATGGAGAGATCGGCGCCTTCCGCGCAATGGCGGCCACCGCCCCCGATGAGTGCATCTTGCTCGTCGACACGGTCAACACCCTCGACTCCGGCGTGCCGAACGCGATCACTGTCTTCGATGAACTGCGCGCCGCTGGCCACGAGCCCGTTGGCGTCCGCCTCGACTCCGGTGACCTTGCCTACCTTGCAGTGCAAGCCGCTCAGCTTCTCGATGCAGCCGGCTATCCGGACGCGTCGATCGTGCTGTCGAGCGACCTTGACGAGCTCAACATTTGGCAGATCCTCACCCAGATCGCCGACTATGCCGAGCTGCTGGGCATCGATGCCGTCAGTGTCAGCAAACGCCTCGTTTACGGCGTTGGCACCCGGCTGATCACGTCACACGGATCAGGTGCTCTGAACGGCGTCTACAAGCTCGTTGGCATTGAAAATCGCGATGGCGATTGGACCCCAGCGATCAAGATTTCCGAGGACCCCGGCAAGGTGCCGCTGCCCGGCCGTAAGGCCGTCTGGCGCCTGTACGACCAGCGCGGCGCAGCCGTTGTCGATCTGATCGGACTCGCCGACGAGGAGCCGCTCGCTGACGAGGTCACGGTCGTCCACCACCCGAGCCATGACGGCATCAATCAAGTGATTCGTCGCGCCGACATTTCCCACATCGAGTTGCTGCACGACACAGTGTTCAGCGAGGACATCGACGCGACGTCGACGCCCACGATCGACGAGCTCGCCGAACGATGCCGGGTCGACGTCGACCGGTTGGACATCGGCGTGCGCCGCCTCGTCAACCCGCACCGGTATCACGTGAGCTTGACGAGCAAGTTGTACGAGCTCCGCAAGACGCTCGTCGCCGACGCTCAGGTCTGATCACCAATGCGTTGCTCGTTTACCGTCAGAGCCCGGGTAATGCACACCCCCGAGCGCACCCGGTTGACTGTCCTTGATGACGTGATCATCACCGTTGACGATGACGGGATGATTGCAGCCATCGAACCGGCAGCTCGTCTCGCCCCAGGCAACGACGTCGACCACGAACTCG
The DNA here is from genome assembly GCA_905182555.1 of uncultured Ilumatobacter sp. Lineage (GTDB taxonomy): Bacteria > Actinomycetota > Acidimicrobiia > Acidimicrobiales > Ilumatobacteraceae > Ilumatobacter_A. The sequence continues at coordinate 33,187 of CAJJBX010000003.1, forward strand.
GTCCTGACACCGTGTTGCTTCCGGGCCTAATCGACACGCACCTTCATGCGCCGCAGTGGCAACAGCTCGGCACCGGGCTCGACCTGCCGCTCGAAGACTGGCTGTTCCAACACACCTTCCCACTCGAACAGCGGTTGACCGACCCGGCAGTTGCAGCCGAAGTGTGGCCGCACATGGTGTCGACGTTGCTTGCGCATGGCACGACAGCTGTTGCTTACTACGCCACCGTGTCCGTTGAAACAACGACCATGCTCGCTGCCACCTGTGCCAAGCTCGGCCAACGCGCGTTCGTTGGACGAGTCGGCATGGACCATCCCGAAGGCACGCCTGACTGGTATCGGGATGCCGACGCTGCTGCCGGTATCGACGCATCACGCCGGTCGATCGTCGAAATCCGTGCAATTGGCTCGCCGCTCGTCGAACCAATCGTTACCCCCCGCTTCACGCCAGCGTGTACCGATGACCTGCTCGCTGGCCTCGGTGCACTTGCTGCCGAGACCAACACGATCATCCAGACGCACTGCTCCGAGAGCGACTGGGAACATGGTGCAGCGCTCGAGCGCTTTGGTCGCTCAGACACGTCAGCGCTCGACGGTTTCGAACTGATCAAGGACCACACCGTGCTCGCCCACGGCGACCATCTTGGCGACGACGACTTCGAGCTCATCCGAAATGCAGGTGCCGGTGTTGCTCACTGCCCACTGTCGAATGCCTACTTCGGCAACGCTGTCTTCCCGGCGCGCCGTGCCCTTGATGCCGGCGTGCGGATCGGGTTGGGGTCAGACGTCGCTGGTGGTGCTCGACCCGGCTTGCTCGCGCAGTGTGCCGACGCCGTCACGGCGTCGCGCTATCTCGAGGACGGCGTCGACCCGCGGCAGGCTGCCGAGGATCGCGGGACCCCTAACTCGCGGATCTCAATCGTCGAAGCGTTCTGGATGGCAACGATGGGCGGCGCCGAGTTGCTCGGCCTTCCGACCGGGGCGTTAGAAGTCGGTCGGCCGTTCGATGCCCTCGCGGTCGACACGCGCCGCACCGGATCTCCCCTCCAAGCCTGGCCCGGCCTCGACAACGATGCCCGCACCTTCGAGAAGATCGTTCGCCTCGCCACGCCAGCCGACATCACCGACGTGTGGGTCGCTGGCCACCGCGTCGCCGGCTCCCGCCCCTGAGGACCGTCTTGCTGCACGTTTTTCGCCCGATCACTACGTCAACCCTCGCCGTTGATCAGTGTTGTCGTCAGAAATCGCCACTTCGAGAGCAATCAGCTCTTGCCCGCTTTCCATGGCCGCCCCCAATCGGCAGGCATCCAATTACCAGGCTGTGTTACTTCGTCGGTGATCCACAGCGTGTCGTTCACAAAAGGTCCGAGCGCCCGGACGCCGCAATGCGTTCCAACAACGACTGCGTACGCCTCACCCACTGGTAATGAGTCACCGGGTTCGAGTGTTGGGAGAAGGGCATCAATCGAATTTGCTGGACCGCTGAACGTCTCGGATGAATCCTGATCGGAGCATCCCGCAGCCAGAACTCCGACAGGAAAGGCCAGAGCCAGTCACCGACCTTGCGGCCACCTCACGACATCGACACCAGCCTTGGCGCGGTCAACCGAAGTTCGCGAGGAACGATGACGCGAATATCCTGCTGAGTAGACCGTGGCGTAGCGGCCGTAGCCTGCCGCGATGAACGACTGGACACCCGAGACCTGGCTGATTGCTGCAGGACGCAACCGCACACCAGGTGAGCCGCTCAATGTAGCGCCTGTGCTGGCCTCAAATTTCTACCTCCCAGACGATCGGTTGTACAGCCGATCAGACGGCACCCCGACGTCAGACGCACTCGAAGAACTCCTCGGCGGCATGGAAAACGGTAAAGCGTTGTCGTTCGCATCGGGGATGGCGGCCGCCGCAGTGATCCTCCATCGGCTCCCGGTGGGCTCCTCCATCGCTGTGCCTGTCGACCCGTATCACGGCGTTGCCGGCATCGTCAACGAAGGCGAAGCCCAAGGTCGGTGGAGTGTGCTCAGGCTCGATCAGGCCGACACACCGGCGTGGCTCGACGCGCTGCAGACCTGCGACCTGGTCTGGCTGGAAACGCCGGAGAACCCGCTGATGACGGTGGCCGACCTGCCAACCATCTGCGCAGCGCCGCGTCGCGACGGCACGATCGTCGCAGTCGACAGCACCTTTGCAACGTCGCTCAACCAGCAGCCACTCGACCTCGGTGCCGACGTCGTGATGCACTCGGCCACGAAGTTCATTGGCGGCCATTCCGACCTACTGGCCGGCGTGTTGATTACCCGAAACGACGAACTGCTCGAAGAGTTCCGCCACCGGCGACTCCTGTACGGGGCCACGATCGGCGGAATGGAAGCGTTCCTGACAATCCGGGGCGCACGCACCATGGCACTCCGGATGGAACGAGCACAGCAGAACGCCATGGAATTGGCGATGCGACTTACAGGACACCCAGAGATCAGCCGCGTGCTGTATCCCGGCCTACCGAGCCACCCGACGCATGCCGTGGCAGCGACGTTCATGACCGGCTTCGGTGCCATGATGTCGTTCGAGACAACCGGCGCCGGTGAGCGTGCGACCGACGTCTGCAACCGGATGGAACTCGTCAACCATGCAACCAGCCTCGGCGGCGTCGAAACCACGATGGAACGCCGCTCAGTGATTCCTGGTCAGGAACGAATCCCCCCGACGCTCATCCGCTTGAGTGTCGGCTGTGAGCAGGTCGAGGACCTCTGGGCTGACTTCGTGCAGGCCCTCACCGCGTCCTGACCAGTCCGACCAGCCGGCTTTCCGCAAAGTTAGGGTTGCTTTACAACACCCGGTGACGTTACCTTTCAGACCGTGAGTCTGGATGAGGAATTTCGTGTCAGCTCACCGGCTCCCTCCGCGTATCAGCCCGGCGTTGCGCTGAACGCTCTCACACTCAAGCAGCTGCGTTCCTTTGGTGCTCGACCTGCGGTAATCGCCGGAGATCGCGTCATTGCATTCGACGAGCTCGCCGAACGCATCGACGATCGAATTGCCGAACGCGGTACCAACCAACGCCATGTCGAAGTCATCGTGGGCCGCCCGGACCTGGAGACTGTGGTCGACTTTCTGGCTGCTCTGAACATTGGGAACCCTGTTGCTCTCGCTTCAGGCGAGGTCGCAGCGGCACAGCTTGAGACCCGGTTCGGCAACACCGAGGCAGGCGACATCCATCCTGACTTGGCGCTCCTGATGAGCACATCGGGCACGACTGGCAAGAGCAAGCTAGTTCGGCTCTCGAAGACCGCCGTGACGTCCAATGCGATTGCCATTGCCGATTACCTCGCACTCGGCACGGATGATCGGGCGATCACCTCACTGCCACTGCACTACTGCTACGGGCTGTCGGTGCTGACATCGCATCTCGCTGTCGGAGCCTCCGTCGTGCTGACAGAAAATGCAGTCGTCGATCCGTGCTTCTGGGCAGCGGTCGACCGGTGGGACGTCACCGGCCTCGCTGGCGTTCCATACACATTCGAACTCCTTGATCGCCAACGTGCGACAGGCGTCGAACGGCTCGCCGCCCGGTCTCTGCGCTACGTCACCCAGGCCGGAGGGCGCCTCGACCCGGCAGACGTCGATCACCTCGTCCGCCTAGGCGACCAACACGACTTCGACATGTTCGTCATGTACGGCCAGACCGAGGCCACAGCCCGGATGGCATATCTCGACCCCGACGCCGCCCGAACCTGGCCCGGTTCGATCGGTCGACCAATTCCTGGCGGCGCAATCGAGTTGCGACCCGTGCAAGACGCCGAACCCGGCATCGGCGAAATCGTCTACAGCGGCCCCAACGTCATGATGGGCTACGCAACATGCCCTGAAGATCTCACACGTGGCCACGAATTCCCCGACCTGCCGACCGGCGATCTCGCACGGATCAACGACGCCGGGCTGTTGGAGATTACGGGCCGAGTAAATCGCACTGTCAAGGTCCACGGCCTACGCACGGATCTCGACCAGCTCGAAGCCGACCTTGCGGACCGTGGCATCATCGCCCGTTGTGCCGGCGACGACGGGGGGCTCGTCATCGCCCGGCTCGACGAGGCGATCGAATCAGTTACCCACGACACCGAGCTACTGAACGCCGCCGCCCAGCTGGTCGCCATCCCCCGTGCGCTATTGGCCGCAGTCTCGTTGCCAGCATGGCCACGAACGCTGTCCGGCAAGATCGACCTACCGTCGATCACCACTGCGGCGCGATCAATCTCACGGGCACACGTCGGTCCGCACGACACGGTGCAAGCCGTGTTCGAGTTAATCGTCGGACCAGTGAGGGCGCCGACGACGCAGACGTTTGCCTCGCTCGGAGGCGACTCGTTCAGCTACGTCGAGATGTCGATCCGCCTCGAGGAACTCATTGGCAGGCTCCCGGTTGATTGGCACCTTCAAAGCGTCAGCAAACTGACTGCCCTGGCAAATGAACACGAACCGGATCCGACGAGACGCTGGGTTCGCCTCGACACCAGCATTGCGATCCGGGCACTCGCGATCGTCATGATCGTCTGCACCCACATGGGTCTCTATCGAGTTCCCGGCGGGGCACACACGCTGCTGCTGGTCCTCGGGTACAACATTGCACGCTTTCAGCTCAGTTCCGCAGATACGCCTGGACGCCTCCGCAAGGTGTTGGGAACCGTCGCTCGGGTGGCCGTTCCCACTGTGGCGTGGATCGGCATGCAGATGCTCCTATTCGGCGGGTACAGCCTCGGAGCCCTCTTCCTTGTCAACAACTATTTCGGCTCTGCCTGGCGCCGCAACGGCCGCTGGGAATACTGGTACTTCGAGACCTTCGTCCAATCGATAATCGTGATCGGGCTACTCTTCGCTATTCCGGTAGTTCGTCAGGCTGAACGGCGGGCCCCGTTCGAATTCGCACTCGGGGTTGTTGCGATCACACTGCTCTTCAGGTTTCAGATCATCGAATTGGGCGACTCGTACAACTCAATGTTCCGTCCTCATACCGTCGCGTGTTTCATCGCGCTCGGTTGGGCAGCGCAGCGCGCCCGCCAGATATGGCAAGGACTCCTGGTGACCGCGCTCCTCGCAGTGACCAGCGTCGGATATTTCGACCAGGTCGATCGCGAATGGCGCATCATTCTGCTCGGCGCCGCACTCATTTGGCTGCCGACAATTCCCTTGCCCCGCCTCGCGGTAAGGCCCATCAGCGTGATCGCTGCTGCCTCGATGCACATCTTCTTGGTTCACTGGCAAGTCTGGCCCGTATTCACCCCATGGCTCGATCTTCACCTGGCGCTGGTCGCCACGATCGCGACCGGCGTCGCAGTGTGGTGGACGTTCGACCGGCTGTGTTCGAAAGCACGCCAGCACCGCAGGTCAGCCTTGCGCCCACATGGGCAGGCCACGACCTTCGCGATCTAGCATTGAACTGTGGATTCCGCCGCTACTGATCTCAGCGGTCGCCGACCAAATCATTGCTCGATTCGGTCCGACATTGTCTCAGGACGACAACTCAGGCGACGCCGTGTGCCTGGTGCTCCAGCAGCACGTGCACCGTCACCTTGAGGCGTAGTGATCAGCGATACGCCGGCGCTGGGTCAGCCCAGGTAACGGTCGAGTAAATTAGATGTCACTTGTTGCACGTCGGGATCGTCGCCGAGCCCAAATGCCCAGTCCGTCGTACCGATCACGACAACTTCGCCGCCACCAGCACCGTATGGTTCAACGACCATCATCACCGAGTTGCCATGTCGAACGCGCGCCAGGCTGTCAGCGTCGACCCGCCCGTGCAGCCGAGACGCGATGAACTCAAGGTCGCCTTGGTCACTGAGTGCTGAAATCGACGCCGGATACTCGCCCACTCCGACATTGCTCGACGGCGTGAATGCAACGACGACCGTTTGCTCGCCGCTCGGCGCCTTGGCGTGGGCCCGAGTGATCGGGAGCTGGTAGTCGTCGAAGTCGAGCAGCCGACCGGTCGTCTCATACCCGACAACGCCGTGCTTGGTCCCGAGCAAGTCGCCGTAGGCCAGGCCTGTGCCAGCAACCAACCAGTGGTCGGCTCGATAGACCGTGTAGCCGCCCGATCCGCGCGGCGTGGCCTGTCCGAAGCGGCTGTACAAACCCCAGGCCGAACCAGCGCCGAACAGCGACCACTCGGGGTTCGCAATGATTGGATCACACCACATGCCCGACATCTCGGCCTCACGGCCTTCGGCCATCACCGGATCGGTCTCGTGCGCCGAGTACTTGTGGCAGACCATCGCATTGCCTTCGAGGCGGACTTGCCAGAACATGGTGTTGCCCGACATAGATGCGATGTTGGCGCCCCGCTCGACGTGGCGTTCAAGTGTCCTTCGCTGTGACGCCGACCAGTACTCGTCGTGTCCGACATCGATAAACAGGTCGTAGCCGTCGAGTGCGTCCGGGTCTTCCAAATCACTCGAAACGCAGTAGTCGAACCGGTAGCCAGCTCGTTCGGCCCACTCGACGAATCGTCGCTCGTGGGCAAACCATCCGGTGGAGCCGATGGCTGCCGGGTAGCCGTGCGCGAACCGGTACTGCTGGAAGCTGTCGCCGTTGACGTCGGGCTCTTCGCCCCAGCGCGTCGGCCGTGACTTCCGATCGTCCCGATCGACTTCCGGCCGGCTGAGCATCCCGCGGCTCCACGGCCGCTCAAAACTCACCTGCTTGCCACCTTTCGTGTACAGGCTCTTGCCACCCCACGTGTTGTACGCGTTCCAGGTGTTCGTTGACAGCATGAGCACTGCGCTCGCCCGATCGTCCGGGTTGCCGGTGACAACAAAGCCAGAGTACGACACGTCACGGCCAGGCTCAGGGTTAGCAGCAGTGACCGTTACGAGGTAAAAGCCCGACCTCCACGACGCGCCAGCGCAATCGACAGCGAGGTCGGCCAGCCGCATCCGACATGCTCGTCAGGCAGCGACGCGGTGGCGGCGTCGACACGCCCGGGTTGCCAAGCGACTTCCACACGATCTCACGTGCTCCACCCCACCGTTCAACAATCACGTCGAACGTGGCCGCCTCGGTGGAGACGTGCAGATCGATCGAGCCACCGGGCGCTGTGCTCAGCTGCACGCAGTAGCTCTCGATTTCGTCGTAGAACGTGATGTCGTCGGCCATGTCGTCGCGCAATCGATCAGGCTTCGTTGACGCGTCATCGATGATGCCATACAGCTGGCTCTGCGAGGGCGTTGCCGTCACCGAAGTTGGATTCAACAACGAGGTATGCGCCGTAGCCGTCTTCCAGATCGAGCCACGGAACCGTGCCGTAGGCGCCGGCGTCGCTGATTCGATCACTCTCACGGTCAACCCACCAGCCCATGCCGTACCCGGTTCCGGCACCACCGGCTGAGCCGCCATAGGCCGCAGCGATCCGGTCGGCGTGCATCGTGTCGAGCGCCTCCTGGGAGAGCACCTGCTCGTCGCCACACAGGCCATTGCGCAGATGCATGAGGAGGAGTTGGCCGTAGTCGGGGGCCGTGATGTAGGCGCCGCCTTCGAGATTCGGGTTGTCGGTAGCGATCAACGTCGACGGGTCCGAGTTGAACTCGACCGGGTAGTTGAAGCCTTCACCCATCTGTGTGAAGTGGTTGTTGAACGCCAGCGATTCGACTCCGCACGGCTGGACGTAGGTCTCGTTGACAAGTTCGGCCCAGGACTTGCCAGACACTGCTTCGGCCACGGCGCCAGCGACCTGCCACTGGGCACCGCCATAGTTGAAGGCCACATCCGGCGGCGTGATGTCGCCATCGTCATTCGGCGAGGTGAAGATGCTCTCGGCGCAGTCCTGCAGTGTTCCGGCCGGAAGGAATTGGCAGACGTACGGGCCGTAGCCAGGATCGGGGAACAGACCGATCAGCCCCGAACTGTTGGACAGGAGGTGCGCTGGCGTGATCTGCGGGTTGCTCGACCCCCAGTCGACCGCATCGGCAATTGGCGCGTCGATGTCGAGCAGTCCATCGTCTTGGAGGCTCAGCAGAACGCCGGCCACAAGCATCTTGCTTGACGATGCAATGAGTGAGGAACGTTCCGGGCCGAACTCGCCCCAGTACCGCTCAAGGATCACGCCGTCGTCGGCATCGACGATCACGAGGCCCGCACCGTTCAACCCGCGGTCATCGACAAATGCTTGCACGACCGGGTCAACACCAGCGAAGTCGTACGCAATCGGTTCGGGTTCAGGTTCGGGTTCAGGTTCGGGGTCAGGTTCGGGCTCGGTCATGACCGGGTCAGCATCCGGCACGGGTTCGGCGGTGGGCACCTCTGTGGTAGCCACGGACAGCTCGGTGGCTGAGGTGGCGGCCTCATCATCGCTGCCAGCACAGCCCGCAACACCCAATGCAGCGACGATCGAAAGAGACAAGAGTCGATGTGCCTTCACGTCGTCGACCGTACAACGCTGCCACCGGGTCGGCCGATTCGAGTTCTCATTTCACCGGTGGGCACACCGGCGGACCATCCAACGTGTCAGCATCATTGGATGGTCGCTTCTCCAAAACCACCGACGCAGCACACACTCGACATCCTCGCGACATCAGCAAGCCAGTTCACTGCCGACCCAGCCGACACCGAACGAGCCAACCGCGGCCTGGTCGCGACGCACGCGACCGGTTTAATCGAGGAACACGGGCGCACCGTCTGGGACATCAGCCGACACGACTTCGTGCGCGAGTCTGAGGTTCCTCCGAGTTCAGTCCACGCCAGCCTCTGGCACCAAGCCCGGCTCAATGCGGTACACGGCCTGTTCGAAGTTGCCCCCGGCCTGTGGCAGGCGCGTGGCTACGACATCTCCAACATCAGCTTTCTCGCTGGCGATCGCGGCTGGGTCATCATCGACCCGCTGACCAGCGAGGCGTGTGCTCGAGCATGCCTTGACCTCGCCAACGCCGAACTCGGCGAGCGCCCCGTCACCGCAGTGATTTACACCCACAGCCACATCGACCACTTCGGTGGCGTGCGCGGCGTGGTTGACGAGGCCGCGGTCGACGCTGGTGAGGTGCAGATCATTGCCCCTGACCAGTTCATGCGCGAAGCCGTCTTCGAGAACGTCATTGCCGGCCCAGCAATGGGCCGTCGTGCGTCCTACCAGTTCGGCATGACGCTCCCGGCCGGACCGCTACAGCACGTTGACTGCGGTCTCGGCAAGGCCACACCGATGGGCATGGTCGGGCTCATTCCACCAACGATCTCGATCATGGAGACCGGCCAGGAACTGCTCGTCGACGGCATCCGGATCATCTTCCAGCTGACGCCTGAGGCCGAAGCCCCCGCCGAGATGAACTTCTTCTTCCCCGACAAGGGCGAAGCTGGTCCCGATGGCAAGCCGATGGGCTGGCTGTGCATGGCCGAGAACTGCTCGCACAACATGCACAACCTCCTCACCGCTCCGCGGTGCGCAGGCTGCAGTACGACGGTGCGGACGACGTGCTGCTTGTGCTCCACGCTCGCGCGGTGGACTGCGCTGATGTTTGCGAGCCACCACTGGCCGCGCTGGGGGACCGACGACGTCGCTGGGTTCCTGCGCCAGCAGCGCGATCTGTACCGCTGGATGCACGATCAGACCATGCGTTTGGCGAACAAGGGTCTCACGCCGACCGAAATTGCTGACGAACTCGCGTTGCCGAGCGCGTTCACCGATCAGATCCACACGCGCGGCTACTACGGCGCACTCGTCCACAACGTCAAGGCCGTGTACCAGCGCTACCTCGGCTGGTACGACGGAAACCCTGCCCGCCTCTGGAACCACCGGCCCACCGAGGCAGGTCGCCGCTATGTGGAACTTGCGGGAGGTCCCGACGCACTGCTCGCACATGCCCAGGCAGCATTCGACCAGGGCGACTACCGCTGGGTGGCCGAAGTGGTGAATCATCTCGTGTTCGCCGACCCAACCAACGGCGCTGGCCGCGAGCTGCAGGCCGACGCATTGGAACAGCTCGGCTATCAGTCCGAGTCAGCCACGTGGCGCAATGCGTACCTGACCGGCGCAATGGAACTCCGTGATGGCCCGCCGCCAGCAGGCCCTGCACCGTCTCGGCCAGGCATGGCGGTGGCGCTGACAATCGACATGATCTTCGATGCCCTCGCTATACGCCTGAAGGCCGAAGAGGTTGCCGGCGAGCGGGTCGTCTCCAACTGGCAGTTCACCGACCTTGACGACGGCGCAGGCTCCGGGTCATGGGTGCTGGCGCTCGAGAATCAAGCAATCCACTACGTGCACGGTCGCCACGCTGACAATGCCGCAGTGACGGTGACCCTGACCAAGAGCGACTTCGTTCAGATCACCGGCGGAGCCATGACCTTCATCGACGCGGTCACCGAAGGCAAGGTGCAACTCGACGGTGACCCATCCGTCCTCGTCACGATCTTTGGGAACCTCGACGCCTTCGAAACCGGGTTCCCCATCGTCGAGCCATAACGCGAGACAGGGGTCATCAGCATCTCGCTGACGACCCCTGTCTCGCTGGCGACTCGGGTCTTAGTTGCCACCCTCCTTGAGGACAACGGTCTCGGGGGCGTAATCGTTACCGAAGAGATCTGCGCCGTCGCCGACGAGGGCCCATGCGGCCTTGGTGATCTCCGTGGTGAATGCACCATCGCTCGGAGCGGCGGTGAGAACCGTTGCGCCTTCGAGGTTTGGCGTGCTCTGGCTGATCGTTACGGTGCGGTCCCAGTCAGCGCTGTTCAAGAGGCCGACGCCGTCGGGTGCCGGCCAGATGAGCTTGTTGACTTCGTTCATCATCCACTGCTGATGGCTCTCGCCAAGCGTTGAGCCTGCGTTCGTGACAATCGTGGCGCACTCGGCCAGGTTGTCACGGCAGTAGGCCCACCCTTGCAAGGACGCTGCAACGAATCGGGTGGCCTGATCCTTGTACTCGGCATCGTCGGCGAGGCGACCAGCGTCGGCCCAAACGGCGTCCTGGAGCATGCCAACGCCAGCTTCTTCATAGCTGATGACGTTGAAGTCGTCGGCAGTGAAGAGCTCACCGGTGTCAGGGTTGATGGCCTCGAGGACCATGGCGTACTCGTTATACGTCATTGCCTCGGCGGCATCGATCTCGCCTTCGAGTAGTGCGACCATGTCGAACTGCTGGCCAACAAGGGTGACATCGCTCGCGGGGTCGAGGCCTTCGGCGCCGATCGCAGCGAACAATTCGTACTCGTTACCGTAACCCCAGTTGCCGATCGTTTTGCCAGCAAAGTCGGCCGGCGAGGTGATACCCGAGTCAGCAAAGCTGACCTGCAGTGTGCCGGACCGCGCGAACACCTGCGAAATGTTGACGATGTCAGCGCCTGCCTCACGGGTCTGGAGTGCCTTGGGAACCCACGCAATGGCGAAGTCGACGTTGCCGGTCGCAAGTTCGGCCTGCGGCACGATCTCGACGGCCCCTTCCTTGATTTCAACGTCGAGGCATTGGGCTGCGTAGAAGCCCTTGTCGGCTGCTGCGTAGTAGCCAGCGAACTGTGCCTGGGTGAACCACTGCAGTTGCAAGCTGACCGAACCGGTCGTCTCGCATGCCGCAGCGTCGCTGCCCGAACCTCCCGAATCTGTTGCGTCGTCACTGCCGCAGGCCGCTGCAACAAGCCCCAGCACCGTCGCACCAACGGCAATTGCCTTCAATGATTTCTTCCTGTTGGTCATGGTTTTCTCCCCCGAGGCTTCCCTCAGCTGTTGTCGGATATTCAGATGGATTGATCCGCTGGTTGCTTGCCCCGCTGGACGCGCTCAAGCGCGACCGAAAACATGTAGAACGTCAGACCCAACGCCGAAGCTCCAATCACATAGGCCCAGGTGACGTCTTTACTGCCGTTGAGGCTGCTCCGGACGCCGGTGGCAAGACCGTTCTGGACGCCGCCGAAGTACTCCGCTACGAAAGCCGTGATCACCGCAAGGGGAGCCGAGATCCGCAACGCTGTGAAGAGATAGCCAAGAGCATTTGGCACACGAACTTTCAGCAAGATTGCTGACGGGGACGCCGCATACGAGCGCATCAAGTCGAGGTGTGTTGCTGACACCTGGCGAAGGCCTTTGCTGACATTGACGAAGACCACGAAAAAGACGATGAGTGCCACCATGAGGCGGCGCGGAATCTGGCTTGTCGTGCCGAACAACATGTTGTTGAGCACCGGCACGATCACCACGATCGGGACTGCGTTGAGCGCAACTGCTAACGGCGTGACGAGTTCCTCAAGCAGCCGGAAACGAACGGTGATCAAGCTCATCAGGACGCCCATGAAAGTGCCGATGAGCAAGCCCACCAAGGCGTTCGTGCCAGTCACCAGCGTCTGGTCAAACACCTCGCTGAACCGCACGGTGAAGGCCGACCAGATCGCGGTCGGCGCCGGCAGCACGAACGGTTGGATGTCAAAGACTCGAACGAGAAGCTCCCAGATCGCGAGGAAGCCAACACCGAAGGCGAGGGGCGGCCAGACTGCTCGGAAGAATCGGCGCATCGCGATGCTCACCGGTCTTCGATCCCCCGAGCGCCGTCTCCCAACTCAGCGCCGCGCAGTGCTTCTCGGACTTCGGTGATCTTCTTGTAGAACGAATCGTTCTCGCGGGTGTCTTCATCACGGTTCTTGCCGAGGCCAACGTCGATCACGTCGGTGATCCGGCCGGGACCCGCCGACATGACCACGACGCGATCAGACAGGTAGACCGCCTCGGGAATCGAGTGCGTGACGAAAACCACCGTGGTGTTGGTGACCTCGCAGATCTGCAGCAGCTCGGCCTGCATGTGTTCGCGAGTCATCTCGTCGAGCGCACCGAACGGTTCGTCCATCAACAACAGGGGCGGGTGCGACGCCAAGGCACGGGCGATGGCGATGCGCTGTTGCTGGCCGCCCGACAGCTGCCACGGCATGTGCGCGCCGCGGTCAGGCAACTTGACCAGGTCGAGCATCTCTTGTGAGCGAGCCGCCCGCTTCGCTTTGTCCCAGCCTTTGAGCTCGAGCGGCAGTTCGATGTTCTTGGCAACGGACCGCCAATCGAATAGGCCTGACTGCTGAAACGCCATGCCGTAGTCCTGGTCAGCACACGCTTGCTTCGCCGACTTGCCATTCACCAAGACGGTGCCCGCCGTTGGCTCAATCAGGTTGGCAATCAGGCGAAGCAAGGTCGACTTCCCGCAGCCCGAAGGCCCGATCAGCGACACGAATTCGCCCGGGTCAACAGTCAAGTCGACGTCGCGCAACGCGTCGACTTGTCCTGAAGTTTCGGCGTTGAACACCATCGAGACGCCCCGAACACTGACTGCCGATTGGTCTGTCACCCTCGCTCCTCCTGCGGACGATTCCGCATTACGTACGTCTCACAACCGACGATCATGGCGAACATCACGAGGCCGAGTGCCGCTGCAGCAAACACTGCGGCGTACACCGACGCCGGCTGTGACGTGACCTTCTGGCTGTAGTCGATCGTTGCATACCCAACGCCACGCAGCCCACCGAGGGTGATCTCGGTGACGATCACGCCGATCACCGATGCGGTTGCAGCAAGCTTCAGGCCAGGGACCATGTACGGAATCGCTGTCGGGAACCGCAGCTTTCGTAGAGTCGTCCACCACCCTGAGGCATAGCTCGCCATCAACTCCAGTGAGGCTGCTGGTGCAGCTTGCAAACCGCGCAAGGTCGACACCGTGATCGGAAAGAACGACAGGAAGGCTGCAAGCGCTACCGCCGATGTCCATTGAGGCCAATCGAGGCTGCCACGAATCGCCGTGACCTGCGGGGCGAGCGCAATCAGCGGGATGGTCTGCGACAGGACAACGTATGGCAGCAGGCCTCGCTCGACGATTCCGAAGCGCGCCATAAGCACCGCCAGCAGTACACCGATTGCGGTGCCAGCAATCAAACCGGCGACCGACATTTGGAAGGTGTACCAGGAGTACCCAAGCAGCACTTGCCACACCTGCTGGTCGCCCCGGCCAATCGCTGGACGCGTCAACTCCGCGAACATTTCCCAGGTGTGCGGCATCACACGGTCGTTGGTCTTAGGAATGAGCTTCCACCCGAAGATGTCGCCTCCGGCATCGGGCCCCAGAGCCTTGTAGACCTCCCAGCCAACAGCGACAAGCCCCAGCGCGACGACGAACAAGACGGACCGCCGGACGGCACTTCTCGCTCTCCTGGTCACCATGTCGTCACGAACCTTCCCTGGGCGCCACTCACTGCTTGTCGAGCATGAATTGTTCTCGTTCCCGCTCCAAAGGTAGTCGGTGAGCGAGTGGGGCAGTGGAAAGCGGGGCTGCCGCGGTCACACGGACCCAACCTGCGTTGCGCTGCAATCGGTCGCGCCGCTGATCGTCGGATCTCGTCCGACTCGCACCACAACTAAGGTGCGGGTCGCGCTGTACACCACCTTCAATCCTGAAAGGCATTGCATGCTCTTCCCCGTTCGCAAGATCGTGAGTCTGGTCGAAGAAATTCGCTTCGAGCACGGCCCTGTTCCCGCCCTCCCACTACTCAAAGGGGCGATCGCGGCGGTCGTCGGCAACCCGTATGTTGGGCAGTACGTCGACGACCTCTCACCGGCTACGGCTGAGCTGCGCGAGCTCGGCGAAGAGTTGGGCGGTCAGCTCATCACCCGCCTCGGAGGCGATCCTTCCAGCATTGAGAGTTACGGCAAGGGAGCCATCGTCGGAGCTGCTGGCGAAATCGAACACGGCGCCATGTGGCACATTCCCGGCGGTGGCGGCATGCGCGCCGCCATTGGCCGAGGTACGTCGATTGTTCCTTCAACGAAGAAGGTTGGCGCGATGGGCGCTCGGCTCGATGTTCCGCTCACGCACCTCGACTGGTCGTACGTCGGTAGCCATTACGACGCCATCGAGATGGGCGTGTCTGATGGCCCCCGGCCCGACGAGATGGTGTTGATCTTGGCCATGGCGACCGGCGGGCGAATCAATGCTCGCCTCGCTGGCGGATTCACGCTCGATGACCAGGGCAAGCCGGGGATGCCAGCATGAGGGTTGCAGTCATCGGGCTCGGGCGAATGGGTTGGCCAATCGCTGGACATCTGGCCAATCCCGAACATGGCCATGAGGTGAAGGTGTTCGATATCGCAGCCGCAGCTTCGGCTGCTTGGGCTGACGAGCATGCCGGTGCGGCCGCTGGGTCGGTTGCCGACGCAGTGGGCCAGGCCGATGTCATTATCTCGTCACTGCCCGCCGACAAACAGATGCAGGTCGTTGTCGAGGAAGCGCTACCCCATATTGCCGCTGGCGCGATCTGGCTCGACCACTCCACTATTTCAGCCGCGGGCGCACGCCGGTTCGCCGACGAACTCAGCGAGCGTGGGGCTCACTTCCTGGATGCGCCGGTCTCGGGCGGAGTCGATGGTGCTCGCAACGGTTCGCTCACCGTCATGGTCGGCGGCGATGAGGACGCGTTTATCCAAGTCGAACCGACAATGGCTGCGTACGCCGGGCGCGTCACCCACATGGGGCCCTCCGGAGCTGGCCAGATCACGAAGATGACCAACCAAATTTGTGTCGTTGGCGTTGCTCAAGCGCTCGCCGAGGGGCTTGACTTCGCAATCAACGCGGGGCTCGACCCCGACAAGGTCGTGCACGTGATGACCCAGGGCTCATCGACGTCGTGGGAAATGGAGAACCGGGCTGCGCAAATGATCGCCGGCGAATACGACTTCGGTTTCTCGACCACGCTGATGCGCAAAGACGTCGGGCTTGTCCTTGACGAAGCAAGCGCCATGAACGTATCGCTGCCGGTCACTGCACTCGTCGCCCAGTTCCTGGCCGATGTGCACGCCCTGGGCGGAGCCGACTGGGACTGGTGCAGCCTGATGGAACGCCAGCGCCGGCTCTCATCGCCGGGCGACGCGCCTCGGTCAGACTGATCAATCGTCGAAGTTGAGCATGCTCGATCGGCCTTGGCCTGCGCCTGCGACGTCGGGCTGCTTGACCGTTGCCGACGTCGCTGCTTTCCAGAATGCTCGGTAGCTCGGGTATTCAATTGCTTCGGTCACCCAGCCTGATGCGACGAGTTCGGCATGGAGCTTTGGAAGGTTGCGCCACGGGACACCCATATCGACGTGGTGGGCAAGGTGCCAGCCAGTGTTATACGGCACCATCCACATGCGTGCGGTCAGGCTCTGGCGGACGACGTGCGTCGTGAGGCGACGGTCGGCCGATTGGATCATTCCGCCGTGCTCGGCAATCGATCGTGCCCGATTCGAGACGCGCCACAGGGTCGACCAGGCCAGAACCCACACAACGTACATGAGTGGCCGCATCACGGCAATCGACGCACCAAGCATCACTACTTGCACGAGCAGGATCTGTCGAGCTTCGAGGGCACCCTTGCGAACGGCACGAAAGAGGCCGCGGAAGTTCTTGTAGGCGCTGATGCCCGTGGCGTCACGCCGCAGCTTGCGCCGCCACGAATCGAGGGGAGTCGGGTAGCCCGAGTACAGCGAGAGATCAGGTTCTTCGGGGCCCATCTCGTCGCGATGATGGGCAAAGTGTGAGCGGCGGTAGGCGAGCATTGCCTGATAGCTCGGGTATGACAGCAGCCACCGGCCGACGAGATCGTTGGCGCGTCGGTTGGAGAACAACAGGCGGTGGGCTGCTTCGTGGCCGAGGATGTTGAGCCGGGCGTGGCCGCCACCGAGCGACAGGAAGGCCAGGAGGTACGACCACCAGGTGTTGACATAGCCAGCAACGGCGACGGCGCCGACCGTTTGCGCGAGCGCACCGACCACGGTGAACACATTGCCGACGTTGTTGATCTTGCGGAGTTGGTCGCGCAGCGCTCGGGTGGCCATGCCGCGTTCGTTCAACCGGTCGGTCGGCAAGACATCGGGCAGTTGTGCACCCGATGGAACCAGCGTTGGAGTCATCGTTGACATGTCTTGAATGATACACTTTAAGTTCACCATGAACACAATAAGTAATATTGAGGGTCTTGAGATCGAGCCGTTCTCTGCTCGTTCGGTCATCCTCTCGGCGCTCCTTGGGTTGCACCCTCCGGTGCTCCCAGTCCAAGCACTCATCCGGCTCGCTGAGCGCTTCGACGTCCGGCCTGGAACGACCCGGACCTCGTTGTCACGCATGGTTGCCAATGGCGAACTCACCGTGACTGAGGGCGAGTACGCGCTCGCTGGGCGGCTGCTCGAACGGCAGCGCGAACAAGATGAGGGGCGTCGAGCCACCACGCAGGAGTGGAACGGCGATTGGATCACTGCCATTGCCACAGGGGACCGTCGCACGATGGCCGAGCGTCGCGCCTTTCGTCAGGCAATGATCGGCTCGCGGCTTGCCGAACTCCGACCTGACATTTGGCTCCGGCCTGCAAACGTAGGCAACCCGCCGCGCCCAGCCCAGGTGATCGTCACTCGAGGAGCGATCGCAGTCGATGACGCCGCTGATCTGGTCGACCGCCTGTGGCCACTCGCCGCTATCGACGCCCGCTCCCAGCAACTCATCCACATGCTCACTGCTCATCGAGCTGAGGTCGACCGGCAAGACGATCAGCTGCTGCCAACAACGTTCGCCATTTCAGCCGCTGTGGTCCGATTCCTCCGCACCGAGCCGCAACTCCCCGACGACTTGCTTCCGAACGATTGGTCGGCGCGCGAACTGCGTCCTCTGTACGACGACTTCGCGAAGGCCTTCGACCAACAGCTGCGCCGATTCTTCGCCTCTACGTGAAACCCGCTGGCATGGTCCGTCCAACGCTCTGGCCACACCGGACATCTGGTCAACTATGAAGATGATCGTCGACGCCCACACGCACCTGCTCCCTGACCGTTTAGCGGCAGCAATCAGGCGATTCTTCGCCGACCGTGGGTTGGCCGACTTCTCGTACCCGACCGACCATCGCACGGTGCTCGACCGCCACCACGCCGACGGCATCGACACGATCTGGAACCTGCCGTACGCCCACAAAGCTGGCATGGCCAGGGCCCTGAACGAAGCGATGCTCGAAGCCAGCGCCGCAGTCGCCGACCACCCCGTCACCGTGTTGCCGGGTTGCACTGTGCACCCTGACGATGCGGATCCTGTTGCCGACTTCGACGCGGCGATCGACGCAGGGGCGAAGATTCTCAAGCTGCACTGTTCGGTTGGCGACTACGAGGCCGACGATCCTCGACTCGCTCCCGTCCTCGCATCGGCCGGCCAACGCCATGTCCCCGTCGTCATTCACGCCGGACACTCCCCGACCGGCTTCACCATGGAAAACGAGATCGCCCCGATCGGCCGCGCTGCAGCGGCGAACCCGGGTACAACGATCATCCTTGCCCACTTCGGCCACGAAGCATTTCTGCAGGCGGTCACACTCCTCGACGAACAGCCGAACGTCGTTGCCGACCTGACGCCGGTGACGGGCAGCCCGGTTCCCCTGACCGTCAAGATCGCCGAGCGGCTGGGCGACCGCATCATCTTCGGGAGCGATGCCCCGAACACCAGGATGGCCGCAGGCGAGTTGTTGGCCGGGCTGCGCACGCTCGGAATATCTGATTCAACACTCGACAAGATCCTGTCGACCAACGCCCGGGCGCTCACCGCCTGAGGTCGCGCTGATGTCGAGGCAGCCATTGCAGCAGTCGACCTCGCTGCTTTGAAAGAAAGAACGCTCGCCGTCACCGACCTGGCAGAAATACGCCGTGACGTCCGCAATGAACCTCTCCGCGAAGCACCGGCGCGAACCGTTCGGGTCGCAACTACCGAGGTCCGCATCGGTGAGGTCGGCGTCGCTGCTGGTGAGACGGTCGAGGTCAGTCTCCAAGGCAAGGGCCACCAGTTTGGCGTCGGTCTCCACAGCTGTCCGGGTGCCGAAATGGCCGGGACAACGTCGGGGCAATCCCAGCCGTATTGAGGCGCTCCGTCGCTCCGTCGCTCTGGGTGATGGTCGCAGGGCGTGCATGGCCGCTGTGGCAGAACTATCTTTGGCTTATGGACCTGCTTGAAGAGATCCTCGACGTCCCCACCAGCGAGGGTGAGATGGCCGTAGTGATCAAGCAGCCCATCGACTCGCCGGCCAATGGTGGCAGTTGGCCGACCGTGATGATCATGATCGACGCGCCGGGCATCCGCAAGGCCACACACCAATTCATGGCCAAGCTCGCCTCGACCGGCTACCGGGTGATCACGCCCGATCTCCACCATCGACAAGGGCGCATGGTCCATGTCGAGCCCGAACAGGCCGCTGCTGACCCATCAATCCGTGGGCACGTGCAGGCCTGGATCAAGGCGATGACCGACGAGCAGATCCAGCGCGACATCGACGACGCGTTGGCCGCAACCGGCGCTAACCAGGGCCCACTCGGCACCATCGGCTTCTGTCTCGGTGCACGCGCTGTGGTCCGGGTAATGACGCGTCTGCCCAATCGGTTCGTGTGCGGCGCGGGTTGGCATCCGTCATTCCTCGCCGACGACCAAGCCGACTCGCCACACCTCACACCCGAACAGATCGTCGGCAACCTTTACCTCGGCATCGGCGACGCTGACAAGGTGCAATCAATCGCCATGCATCAGCGCTTCCTCGATGCCACAGCCGAAATGCCTCACGTCAAGGTCGACATCTGGCTGGGCGCAGACCACGGCTTCACCTGGCCGGGCTACGCGACCTACAACGAGGTCGCGTCAAATGGCTGCTGGACAAAAACAATCGCCATGTTCGAACGTCACCTCACCTAACTCCCACACAGTTGCGTATGGGGTCAGGCCCCTTTCGCAACTCTGTCTCAGAGCAGCTCACAGAGTTGCGAAAGGGGCCTGACCCCATACGCAACTATCTGTGCGGCTGTTTAGAAGAAGCGGCTGGCGTTGACCGGGGTGTATTTCTCGCCGCCGTCTTGTTCGGCAAGAAATGCGCCGCGGGTGAACTCCGTAAGGAACCTCTGCCTTGACGGCGTCGGTGTCGACTGCGCCCGGATCGGCGACCGCGACGATCACCTCGACGTGCATGTCGTCACGCGTCTTGTCTGCTGCCCCGAAGAAGTTCAGGCTGCTGTGACGCAACGCATCAGACACCGCGCGCCGCGCCGCCTTGGTGTAATCGTGACCATGGACGTCGACGCCCATGCCCATTTCGGTGACCCAGCGGACGAGAGCCATCAGGCGTTCGGGTCCACGACGATGCGACCACGAACCTGACCGGCCATGATTGCCTCAGCCTGATCGGGCAGTGCGCTCATGGGGACAACCTCGGTCATTGCGTCGAGCAGGTCAGACGGGAGGTCGGTCAGTAGTCGAGCCCAGGCGGCGTCTCGCGCCTCGACCGGCGCCATCACGGAGTCGATGCCCTGGAGGCGAACGCCGCGCAGAATGAACGGCATCACGGTGGTGGGCAAGTCGACGCCGCCAGCAAGGCCGCAAGCCGTGACCACGCCCTGGTACTTGGTTTGGGCGATGACCTTCGCGAGCATCGTCGAGCCAACAGTGTCGACTGCTCCGGCGAAGTTCTCTGCCTCGAGCGGCTTCGGTGCCTCGCTCATCTCCTTGCGCGAGAGGAAGTTCGTTGCGCCCAGCGCGCGGAGGTAGTCGTGTTGCTCAGGCCGGCCCGTGACTGCGGTGACGTCGTAACCGAGGTGGGTGAGGACCGCGACCGCCACACTGCCGACGCCACCGGCTGCACCGGTGACCACGATCGGGCCGTCGGTCGGCTTCACGCCTCCGTTTTCGAGGCCAAGCACGCACATCATGGCCGTAAGCCCTGCTGTGCCAATCCCCATTGCCTGCATGGCGCTCATGCCGATAGGTCGACGCACGAGCCAGCCAGCTTTGACCTTCTGACGCTGCGAATAGCCGCCCCAGTAGCGCTCGCCGACGGCCCAGCCGGTGAGGATCACTTCGTCACCCGAGGCGAACTTCGGTGATTCAGACGAGATAACCGTTCCGGAGAAATCGATACCCGGCACCATCGGGTACGACCGCAGGATCCTGCCCTTGCCGGTCAGCGCCATGCCGTCCTTGTAGTTGAGCGACGAGTAGTCGATCTGCACGACGACATCGCCGGCGTCGTAATCAGGCAGGTCGGCGTCGGTCAACTGCTCGATCGACGCTGACGCCGACTTCGGGTTGCCCTCTTCGGTTTCGCGGACGACGAGGGCGTTGAACGTGCCGTTGGAGTTATCGGTCATGGACCTGATCGTTGCAGCTCATGAGGTTCCGGATCGAATGCGGCCGGCTCCTCTCGCGAGGCAGTCGGTCAGAAGGCGCTGCCACCTTTGTAGCGACCTTCGGGAATCAGAAGGCCGCGCACGAGGGCGGCCATCGGGTCGTCGGCCTGGGTGAGTCGATCGGCAACTGCCTGCAACGTGTCGCCGAGTGCGGTCCCACCGAAGATCCAGTCGTTCAGCGCGTCGTGATTCGGCGTCGCCGAGCCAGGCTGGGCCGCAATGGCCTCGTGGTAAAAGGTCCGTAAATCATCGGCGAGGTGGCGAACGAGGAGCGGCATGTCGAAGGCCCATTCGATGTCGTCGGCCCCGGCCAAATCGGGCAGGTCCGTGATCGACTCAGCATCGACGATCGAGGCCAGCGCTCGAGCAACGTCGTCGATCTGGTCAGGCCCGGCACCGCTAACACCGAACAACGTCCGGCGGCGCGCCGCACGCGTCTGTGACGACCAGGTCTTCAATCGACCAACTTCGGCCAGAAGCCGACCGGTCAGTGTGTCGTCGATGACGGGTCCCAAGTTCAACGGGCAGGCCCACTGCCCCGGGCCAGCTTCTTCGGGGAGCGGCCCGTCGTAGTCGGCAATCGTTGGCTCAGTGGCCGTGACGAGCAACGCGAACGCGTCGCGCATCACCCGTTTCTGGAAGTCCGGATCTTCAGCCGAACCGAGTGGCCGACCTAGGGCGAACGGTACCCAGAGCGCCCGAGTCGGGCCAACGGCTTCGCTCTGTTCCCGTACCAGGCTGATCGATGTGCATGCCACGCCGGCCCGCTCGATGAAGTTGCTGAGGGCGCCAACTGCGCCCGTGCACAACGGTCAAACAGGAACGAGCAGTGCAACGTCGACACCATCGGCGGCCAGCAGCCGGCCGACCTCGGTGCCGGTGTCTTCGAACAACTGCGGAGCAGGCATCGCGCCCATGAACGAGTAGTGCCACTTGCTGACACCACCGATCTCGCCGACGTCTGCCATCTCACGCAACCGCTCCGCCGGAAACGAGATGTTCGGGTCTTGTTGGAACGCGCTGCGATCGAAGTTGGTGCTCACGTGGCTCAAGACCACGTCGCCCCAATCGGCATCGCTCGGCATGACCCGGTAGTCGAGTGCGCCGAGGGTGAACGGCGCGTCGGATCGCAGATGCAGGCCTGCAGT
This sequence comes from uncultured Ilumatobacter sp., assembly GCA_905182555.1. Taxonomy (GTDB): domain Bacteria; phylum Actinomycetota; class Acidimicrobiia; order Acidimicrobiales; family Ilumatobacteraceae; genus Ilumatobacter_A. The sequence continues at coordinate 55,500 of CAJJBX010000003.1, forward strand.
CGACACGATCGCCACCGTCGACTCAGCCAAGGGCTTGGGCGTGATCCACACCCCCGGCTCGATACGCGGCATCGCATCGGCACGCGCTTGCAGGTGCTCAGCTTCCGCTTCGTGAAGATCGCTCAGTCGCACCATTAGACGAAGAGGATCTCACAACCGGTGCCCGCGAGAAGCAGATCGACGGTCGCCCGATCGGCATCGGCGAGTGCCGAATACTGCTCGCTTAGCCACACCAAACATTTTCCCTGATACCCAAACGGGCTCTGGGAGTATGTCTGGCCATCGATCGTGCACACCATCTCGTCGGCGCCCGATCGCAGCGCTGCAGCATTGGCGACCATGAACGGGGCATAGGTCCGACCGGCTTCTCTAAGCAGGCGGCGCACAGTGGGTGCCAACGCGTCGGTTGCATCCCAACCACCTTGCTCGTCGGCAACAGGCCACGACGACAAGTCGTCAACGCGCTCAATCCAGTTCACTGCTCGGGGTGCCCGGGCCGTCGCCAAGGCCGCCGACGTCGGATCCCACCACAACATCGGCTTGAGTTGGCCGTACAGCGCCATGTCAGATCGCGCCGGTCGCACGCCGAGCATGAACGGTTGGTGCGCCAGATGTTCCTGCAAAATCTCGAGGAGCCGCTCGAACGAACCTTCAAGGACGGGCTGGTTCTGATCGGTCGATCCAACGAGTGCTCGACGGCCGACCTGGCGCTCAATAATGAAGTCGTGCGCTTTGGCAAGCTGCTCGTCAGGAGCCTGCAGGTTCTGATCGAGCGGCAGCAGCAGGCCCGCTTTTTCGATGTCTGCGTTGTAGGTCCACCGGTAGTGGTACATCGCCTTGGTCACCCATTCGTCGGCGAAGTCCTCAAGCAGGAAGTCGATGAACGCAAGGGCACCGTCCGTCGGCACGAGACTGCGCTGCGCGTGATCGGCCTCGAGCCGGGCGATCTGCGGCGACGAGTCGACGAGTGTCTCAGAGTATGCGCCGTCGTCGCCCGCAAAGATCAGTACCGGGATGATCGGCACCGACCCAGGCGGAAATGTGTCGAGTGCTGAGCCCTTCAGTACCCATCGGAACGGGATGTGCCGGTAACGCAGCACTGCGCGCATCTTGAGGCTGTACGGCGAGCTATACGCCCCGCGAATAACGATCGGCTGCTCCGACGAGGTCGTCGTGCCTGCCAGCAACGGATGCTGCGGACTCACGAGTCGATCGATGCTTCGAGTTCGTTGAGACGGGCGCGAACGATCATCGTGTACGTGTCGGCAATGGCGGCTTCGCGGTGGTCCTTTTGAGCTTCGAGGCGGACCGGGTCCATGACGACGGCCATGAACGCTGCCTTGCTCGGGAACTCGTTGAAACGGACCTGATGCCATGCCCGACCGTCGCCGATGATCGTGTCTTCGACGGCGAACCAGCCACTGATCCGAACACCGTGACCGAGCGCAACCTTGGCCGCCGCGGTCTGATACTGCTCCATCTGATTGGGTGTCCTTTCGGCCGCCGCTGTTCCTTGAGCAGTGTCATGAAAGCGCAGGACATGGACCACCACGACCGGGCCGTCATCGGCGGTCGGCGGGTGGGGCACGTCAGCCCAGTCGGCCTGCTCGAACCCTTCCGGGGGCGTCGGCATCTCCATGGGTTGCGAGCCGATGACGATCGTCGACTCCATCCCAGCGTCCTTGTGGTGATGCGACTTCTGGAAACTCGGGAGCGACTGCATATCGATGAACGCCTTGCGCGTCGGGTACTTCACGACGCCGACGCGGTCCCACGTAGTTTCATCACCCAGCAGTTGCTGATCGACGTCACCGAAGAACACCGGTGCAGCACCGACGGCGGCGAGCGAGTCGAGCGGCGAGTAAGCATCGTCGGCATCACGCCCACTGATTGCTGACTCGCGGCCATCGGCGTAGTCGGCGACCTCGCGATATTTCATGAGGTTAACCATCCACACCGGGCCGTCATCTTCGGGCGGCATCATCGCCATCGACATTGCGTATTCCGTGTTCGGTGTTCCGTAGCGAACCGTGTTACTCATGAGGTACTCGCCTTTTCGCCGGTGTCGGCAAGTTCGGTGGGTGCTGTAGTTGAAGGAGATATCTGCGCAACGAGAAGTTGCATCATTTCGCGAGCCACCATCGGCCCGGCGTTCTGGTTCTGGCCGGTGACGATGTTGCCGTCAACGACCCAGTGATTGGCAAGCGGGTCGCGCCGCCTCGTCTGGCTCTCGAAAGCAGCGCCAACACCGCGCAGTTCGCGCTCCGGATGGTGCGGTGTCGATTGGATGCCGAGTTCCTTTACCTGCTTGTCGGTGACTGCAGAGATCTTGCGGCCGTCGACGAGCGGGCTGCCATCGGCCGCCTTCGCGTTGAGGAGGCCGAGCGGCCCATGGCACACGCCGCCCATCACCAATCCGGCGGCGTTGGCCTCAGTCATCTTGTCGCCCAGCGCGGCGGAGAAGCCAAAGTCGAAGGCGGCACCCCAGCCCCCGGCGAGGAACACGATGTCGTAGTCGTCCATCTCGAGATCAGCGATGGCGAGCGATGTGGTGACCTTTACCTTGAAGTCGTCGTCAGCGAGGAAGCGGTCGTCGTCGGCACATCGGATGACCGGCTTGATCGACTGCGGGTCGACCGGAACCACGCCACCAAGCGGGCTCGCCACATCGACCGCCATTCCGGCATCAAGGAAGGCGTAGTAGGGGACCGTCATCTCGCTGGCGAACACGCCGGTCGGCTTGCCGATGTCCATCACTGCAGTGTTTGTCGCAACGATCAATGCCCGCTTGCCGGCGAGGTCGAAGGTGGTGGCGTCGGGATCTTCTGGGTGCATGCCAGCGCGCTGCAGGACCTTGCGGAGTAGACGGGCGGGTGGGGGTGCTTTCTTCATGGGGGCTCCAGCGGTGGGTTGGCGTGACGCATACGGCCACGGGTTGTTGCGCTCAGGCACAGCCCGGGCGCGCTCGGTTTGCAATGCGGTTCGCATATGCGCGAACACGTCGGATACTGATTCGTCGTTCCAACGATTGGCTATTTCGATCGGGTCAGCGTCAAGGTTGTACAGCTCCCACTGGTCGGGGAGCGCAACCGTTCGATACTCATTGCCACCCGGGCCCGACGCAGCAAGATGACAGATGCCAGGTTCGGTCCAGGTGTCTGGGTCGTCGAACGTGCGGACGAGCTTCCACAGGTTGCCAGCGCCATCGACATTGGTGGGAACGCGCAGTACGAGCCCCTCGAAGTTGGATGCAACATGTGCAGGTACCTGGATGCGCAACGGCGCCGGAGGCTTGGCGGACCGGCCAAGCCGGCGGGCGAGACCAGATGCTCCCGAATCACCTTCGAGCATGTTGTCGCGGGTCATGAGGTAGACCGGCCGATCGGGGTCGGCGGTGTCAGGTGCGTCGACCACCGGCATCAAATTTCGGCCTGGTAGCGAATGGATTTCGCTGAAATCAGACTGCAGCACGTTGGCAGCGATCGACTCATCGATACCGGCCGCGGCAAGGAGGGTCGGAACGAGGTCGACATGCGAGGTCGGCGCGCCTTCGATCGAAATACCGGTCGTCGGGTTTGCACCAACGCGAGCGATCGAGAAGGGCACGCGGGTTGCCTCGTCGTACAGGGTGAACCACTTTTGGTGCAAGCCGCCGTGGGCGCCGAGAAGGTCGCCGTGGTCGGAGGTGCGCACGATGACGCTGTCGTTGCCACCCTGATCGACCGAGGCGGTGACCGCACGACGAACCTGATCGATCGGGCCGTCGACCTCGGCATGCAGCCGGTAGTACAAGTCGCGATATTCCTGCGCCTTCTTCGAATAGGTCGCTGCGACTGCCGGAATCGGCCCGTAGCCCGACGGGTACGTCTCACGGTACGCGATCTGGGCCGCTGGCTTGCTTGCAAGATCCTCGTTGGCGGTCGGCGCTTCCGGCACATGCGGTGGGTCAAGCGGGCCAACATCGAGCGGGTTACCGCGTCGCGCCCATGCAGGGAAGAGCACGATGTCGTGCGGGTTGACGAAGCTCGCCACCAGCAAGAACGGACGTTGTGCATCGGCGTCACCGGCGGCACGTCTGGCGTAGCGATTTTCGAGCCAGTTGACGACCCGTTCGGCGATCAGGGGGTCGCGTCGAAACCCGCTGTCGGCGAGGTCACCGCCGTGCGGTTCGGGGCCGATCCAACCGTCGAAACCAAACGCGTTGAGTGGATTCGCAACGCGGTACTGCTCGACAGCCGCTGCATCAACATTGCCCTCGCCGTCGTTGGTCTCGACCCGGCTGCCATCGTTCGCCCCGCCAACATGGTGGAGGTCGGCGTGGCTGATGTGCCACTTGCCGTCGTAGTGCGTGTCGTAGCCCGCAGCACGGAACCAGTTGCCGAGCGTCGGCACTTCGCCCTCGGGCAACCAGCGGAGCCGAGAGTCGTTAGCCCTCTTGCCGAGCCCGTCGGTCTGCGTGACGCCGTGGACATCGGGGTACTGGCCGGTGAAGATCGTTGGACGACTGGGCACGCAGGCCAACGATCCGGTGTAGTGCCTGTTGAAGTTCACAGCATTGTCGTCAAACCACCTCCGACCGCTGAGGGCAGAGCGCCGCCAGGCAAGGACATCGTCCGCCTCGTAGGGCGGGATGGCCCGCTCTTCGTCGGTCATGATGATGATCACGTCGGGACGCGTCATGCGTGCTGCTCCTGCAGCTGTCCAGGCTGTCCAGGTGATGTAGCAAAATGGGTCGCGAGGCCGGCAAGCATCTCGTCGGATGCCTGACCGAGCTTGCGGCCAACGGCCTTGGCAATGCCCTGCTGCGGCGGCCGGGGCCCGGCATCGATCTCGGTGGTCAGCGTGGCAGTGGTGGCATCACCGTCTGGTTCGATTGACCATGCGTTCGTGACCGACCGGATGATCGGTGGCAGGCCCGTGATGGCGTATCGCAGCGCCACGCCGGGCTCCCAGTGCTCGACGGTTTCGACGACCGTGGTCCGACCCGTCTGGATGCGCCGGACCATGCCAACACCTTCTGTTTGGTCCGACATCAGGCATGAGTGGTCGACATTCGGCGCCCACTGGCCGATTGCGGCAAAGTCGGCGAGTACCGCCCACACCGCATCAACCGATGCGGGAATCGTCGTTGACTTCGTCACTGTCGCCATGGCGACCTCCCTACTGGTGTCGTGCGCTGCTGCGTCACGGGTTGCTGCGGCACGGGTTGCTGCGGCACGGTCATCGAGCCACTCGGGTGCGTGCTGCAGGCATCCAGTTAGCTCCGCCCGTGGCATTGATCCGCTCGACGAACCGGTCGCCGACCGGTTCGATCAGATCGACGAATCGCAGAGTGGCCTCGGCGCCGAGCGCACGCCATGCAGGCAGCGACAGGGCGTCGAGTCGCGCTTCAAGCGTCGCCTTGTGGGCCACCCCCGCAGCGTTCACCGTGCCGTCAGTAACAAGGCCTCGCGCCTCGAGTTCGGCGTATCCAGCGGCGAGCGCTGCATCGTCGGCACCGCGGCTGCGTGGCAACCAGTCGCCGTCGTAGTTGCGGGCCGCCCCGTCAAGAATTCCAGCGGCGACGTCGCCCATATCGTCGACCAGTTGGATCGCCCAGTGCGTGTCGCCACGCCACTCGCGGATGCAGTTCACGGCAAGCCATGCCGACAACAGTTGGTCGTCTGGGCGAGCGCGTTCGCGCAGCGTCCCTGCAAGCGCCCGACCCGAGATCGTGATCGCGTCTGCAGCCGCCCACAGGACAGAAGCCATTGCTGCAAGTTCGTCGCAGATCTCCGGGGCGTGCGCTCGAAGCCCGGCAACGACACCTGCGTCGCGGGCGTCGGCGACCTGTTCAAACGTCGTTGCGGCCCGGGCGTTGTCAAGTGACATCGCGATGAACGCTGGGCTGATCGAATAGAACGCTGCAATCACCGCTTGGTTGCCGGCCGGGGCAAGTGATGCCCCCCGACTTGCGACGTAGTAACTCCATGCATCAGGCCCGAGTGCGGTGTAGTTCTCGATGGCAGTTGGGTCCCAATAGATCCAGCCGATCAGCCGGTGCGACGCAAATGCGGAGCGCGCCGATAGCTCGCTCCATGCCCTGCCATCAGGTTCTGGCTGAGCTGGATCGGTCATCGTCTCAGCCCCCGCTGACGGCGTCGATGAGGATCTGGGCGATCTGCGGCGCGCCGTCTTCCTGGAAGAAGTGGTGCGCGTTCGTGACCGTGGTGTGCCGCTGGCCCTGTGCGCCAGGCACGAGCTTCCGGAACGGCTTGTCGCCGCCGGTGGTGACCGGATCGTCATCGCTGAAGCAGCAGATGAATGGCTTCTCCCACTGCTTCAGTACTTCCCAGGCGGCGAGGTTGTCGGGCGCCGCCGGGTCGTCAGTCGATGTGGGAACGAGCGACGGGAAGATGCGCGCGCCCTCCTTGAAGGTCTCGTCGGGGAACGGTGCGTCGTAGGCAGCCACTTCGCCCTCGGTCAATTCGCTGTTGGTTGCACCCTGCAGGATCTGGCCGATTGGGAAAACGGGCGATTCCTGGCTGAACTTCTGCCACGCCATGAACGCATCACTTGGCGCGCTTTCACCAGTCGGCAGGCCGGTGTTGCCGATCACGACGCTGGCGAACCGATCAGGGTTTGCTGCAACGAGGCGAAGGCCGACAAGGCCGCCCCAGTCCTGACCAAAGAACGTCGCGTTCTGCAGGTCAAGATGATCAATGATCGCTTCCTGCATCCAAGCCACGTGCCGGGCGTAGGTGTAATCGCTCTTCTCACTCGGCTTGTCGCTCTTGCCAAATCCGACGAGATCGGGCGCGATCACGCGCATCCCCGCACCGGTCAGCAGCGGGATGATCTTGCGGTAGAGGTAACTCCATGACGGCTCGCCATGCATCGCCAGGACAACCGGCCCGTCAGCCGGGCCCTCGTCGAGATAGTGGACGCGGAGGGTGCCGCCGTCCTGGTCGTCGATCTCGACGTAGTTCGGTGCGAAGGCGTAGCCCGCGAGATCAGCGAAACGCTCGTCGGGTGTGCGGAGTGATTTCATGTTGGCTTCTTTCGTTCAACGGGGATTAATGGTGACGTTCAACGGGGATTGATGGTGACGGTGTGGAGGTCGTCACCAACTTCGATGGTGCCTGCGAAGTGCGCTACTCCGAGTGCCCGCCAGTCGTCGGCGCTGCCGCTCACGGGCATCGGCGGGACGTAGTGCGTGTAGATCAACGTGTCGATCTCGGCCTTGGCTGCGGTCTGCGCTGCCTCTTCGGGCGACGAGTGGTAGTCGAGCGTGTCCTGTATCCGTTGCAATGGCACGTTCGCAAGGATGTCCTTGCGGATCACGGTGTGGACCAGCGCGTTCGCGCCTTCGCATAGCGCATCGAGGCCGGCACACGGCACGGTGTCGCCGGCTGCGACGACACTTGCGACTCCTGCATCAGAACGGTGATCGAAACGGAAGCCGACGCTCGGCTCGACCGGTTTGTGATCGGTTTGCCCGCAGGTAATCCGAACGTTGCCGGGCAGGTCAACGACACCCTCGGTCACTTCGATCACGGTCACTGGTGGCCGATGATCGAGATCTGGGTGGTGGGCGAGGCGGTATTCGATGTCCGGGTCGAGTGACGCCAGGATGTGATCGACAACCTGCTGGGTGCCGACCGGGCCAACGATCGTCAGCGGTGTCTCCTCGAACGTCATCACCCAGCGCGTCGTGATCACGTCGTTGAGGTCGGTGATGTGGTCACTGTGCAGATGGGTGATCAGGACCGCTGAAAGGTTCGGTGCCCCGAGCCCACACGCGGCGAGACGCATCAGCACGCCTCGACCAGCATCAACCAGGTAGTGCTCTGCGTCGGCACCCTCGCCGGCCGAGATCAGCGTGGCCGGGCCAGCGCGATCAGGTGCAGGCATCGGCGAACCGGTACCCAGCAGCGTGACGGTCAAACTCATCGGGAACTCCATCCCGGTAATGACATCGTTGCGAGGAAATCGTTGCGGGAGAACGAGCCGGGAGGGCACAGAGTTGCGAAAGGGGCCTGACCCCATACGCAACTCACTGGCGGCTCATTTCACTTGCGGCGTTTGCTCGCTCGGCCTCGACGGCATCGCGCGACAGCAGCTGAACAACGACGTCGTGCAGCGTGCCTTCAAAGGGGAACGGTCCGGTGTAGCGCTGCGATACAGCAGAGCCGTAGTCGTACCCGACGCTCGGACCGACTGACGACATCATTGTCATGAACAGCGGCAGCTCGGTCGGCTCGGTTGCCACGCCATCGAGGCTCAGCGAGATCGTGCCTGTCTTGGCGCCGGTACGGCGCACCTGGACGCCGAGGGCACTCGAGCCGACTGGCACGTCGATCTCGGACTCGACGATCAAATGGTCGTCGAATGCGTTGTAGTCAACGACCAGCTTGTTGTCCTGAACAAAGATCGACACGCCTGAGTTCTCGGTACCGGTCGCGTACAAAACTCCCTGCTCACCTGCTGCACGAGTAATGCGAGCTGTGAGGTCAAACGAGGTCCCACCGAGCGACACCGATGCTTGGCCTGGCATGGGCGACATCGGTGGCCGATAGACGTATCGCTTGTCGATCGGGTGCGGGGAGTGATCGCGGAACCTGCTGCCGAACAGTTCGATCGTGCGATCGTCGAGCGGAAGCACCCCGTGTTTGTCTGCTTCCTGCCACCACAGATCGATCAACTCGGCGAGCTTCTCCGGCTCTTCGCCAGCCAGGTCGGTGCACTCAGACCAGTCGTTGCTGAGGTGGTAGAGCTCCCAGGTTTCCGTGTCGTAGTCCGCACCCTTGTTGTGCTTGCAGACGGCTTTCCACAGCGACTCCTGGTCGCCAGCAACGAGTGCTCGGCTGCCGGCCATCTCGAAGTACTGGACCGTGTTCGCGGTCGGAGCCAACGCATCAGCCAGCGCATTGGTAAAGGAGCGACCAGTGACGGGAAGTTGTTCGAGCCCGTTGTACACCTCCGGTGCTGTGGCGCCGACCATCTCGTAAATCGTCGGAACGATGTCGGACACGTTGACGAATTGATCGCGTAACACACCAGGGTCGGTGACGCCTGGGGCGCTGACGATCATTGGCACGTGCACACCACCTTCGTGCGTGTTCTGCTTGTACCACTTAAACGGGGAGTTGCCGGCCTGCGCCCAGCCCCACGGGTAGTTAGTGTGACTGTGCGGGCCACCGATGTCGTCGATCTGATCCATCACCTGATCGGCTGTTTCAAAGATGCCGTTGAAGAACTTCATCTCGTGCATGACGCCGAACGGGCCACCCTCCTGCGAGGCACCGTTGTCGGCAAGCACCACGACAATCGTGTTCTCGAGCTCACCCATGTCACGCAGACCGTCGATGAGGCGGCCAATCTGGTCGTCGGTGTGGTCGAGGAACGCGGCAAACGCTTCCTGGAGGCGGCAGTTAAAGCGCTGCTGGTTCTCCGACAGGTCGTCCCACGCATCGACTCCCGGGTTGCGCGGCGCAAGCTCTGTTTCCGGAGGGATCACACCGAGTTCGAGCTGCCGAGCAAACCAGCGCTCGCGGATGACATCCCAACCTTCGTCGTACTTCCCGCGGTACTTGTCCATATAGGCCTGCGGTGCCTGATGCGGCGCGTGTGTGGCGCCGAATGGCACATACGCGAAGAACGGGCGATCAGGTCGCACGCCCTTGCTGTCGCTGACCATCTTCATCAGCTGGTCGATCATGTCTTCACTGATGTGGTACCCGTCGGCTGAAGACCCTCCACCACTCGACGCGGGTTGATCGATCATGTGGTTGTCGCACACGAGCGACGGGTGAAATTGGTCGGTTTCGCCTTCAAGAAAGCCGTAGAACCGGTCGAAGCCCCGGGCCAATGGCCATTGCTCAAACGGGCCAGCTGCTGAGCACTGCTCCATCGGTGCAAGGTGCCACTTGCCCACGCAGAAGGTGGCGTACCCGTCGTCCCGGAGGACTTCGGCAACAGTTGCTGCGTGGTTGCTGATGTGGCCGAGTTGGCTGGGAAAGCCGGTACGGAAGTTCGACACGGAACGCATCCCGACGGCGTGCTGCGCACGACCGGTCAGCAGCGACGCGCGGCGTCGCGCAGCCAAGGCGAACGTCGCCGCTCTTGCTGCGCCACCCGCAGCGAGCGCGTCGACGTTCGGTGTATCGATATCGGAGCCGTAGCAACCGAACTGCGCGAAGCCGGTGTCGTCAAGCAGAACGACCACGACGTTCGGTGCGCCATTGCCGGGGTGCGGCGGCTCATCAAACCATGCCTCGGAATCAGCGAGGGTCTTGCCGATCTTTCCTTCAAAACGTGAAGCTCGCGTCATGGCCCGGTCTCCTTGTTGATTTCATGGTCACTATCGGGCTGCAGGCCGGGCCATCTGTCGAGAATTGCAGTGAGCGAACAATTCCACGATCGTGAGATCTGCCGGTCCGAACGGCCGTGTGCCGCCTGCAGGACCTCGTAGGCCTCGGGCGAAGTCATGGCATCGATCACAGCAAGTAGGTTCGCCGCTCCGGCAGGCGACAGTTGTGCCGCCTCAGACGCGAAGTGCGCACGCGCTTGGTCAGACAGCTGCGAACGGCCCCGACCAACCCCTTCGGCTATCGGTTGATAGTCGAGCGCACGCTGTCGTGCGATCTGCATCATCGGCCCAGCGACGGTCAGTAGATCGAGCCGGGCACGCACGTGCTTCGCAACTCGTTCCGAACGTGGGGCATCGGTATCGACCATCGCGTCAAACAAGTGGACGTACCGCTCCCGGAAGACGTCGAAGGCCTCGCGTTGCATGTCGTCCAGCCCGTCGAAATTTCGAAAGATCGATGACACCGAAACCCCGGCTTGCTCGGCCACGTCTTCGGCGGTCGGAGGTACTTTGCCATGGCGCACGAGCACAAAAACAGCGTCAATGACAGCGGCACGGCTGCGCTCGCGGCGCGCCCGGCGACCATCTATTGTCTGCTCCGGCACGGTGACGATGTGGACACCCTAGACCGCAAGACATATGTATTGCGAGTCAGACTTTCATAATCAGGTTCAGTTGCCCACCAACTAGACGATCTGTTACGGTCAGTCAGCGGCTGATTCGGTAGAGCACGTGCCGCTCGAGGCGGTGACCGGGCTCAAGGGTCGGATGGTCAAAATCGTCGGCCGGGTCATGCGTCATCCCGATCCGCTCCATGACCCTCCACGACCGCTCGTTCACGGTCGCGGTGAAGGACACAATCTCGTCGACGCCGAGTCGTTCGAACCCGTCGGCGAGCACAACTCGTGCGCCTTCGGTGGCATACCCGTTTCCCCAAAACTCCTTGGTGAAGCGCCAGCCGATCTCGATTGCCGGCGTGAAGTGCGCTTCGAAGGTCGCTTGCCACAACCCGATGTAGCCAGCGAACAAAGACGACTCGGTTACCTCCACCGCCCAGAGGCCGAGGCCCTGCTTTTCAAACGCCGCTTCGGCCCGATCGACGAATGCATTGCTCTGCTCGAGGGTGAGGGTCGAGGGAAAGTGCTCCATCACCACCGGATCCGCGTTGAGTGCAGCGAACGCGACGCGGTTGGCGTCGGTCCATCGATGGAGTCGCAACCGGTCGGTCCTCAATTCACGTGGAGTCACGTATCGATTCTCTCAGGCCCACCAGACGTTTGATCTACCAGTTGTGGCCGCGGCGCTCCCGGCAGGTCAGATCGTCAATGAGGTTGATCGACGCCGCGCCTGCGACGAGCAGCGTCATGACGCCGTCGTCGTCGCTGAAGTACGGGCCGAACGCGTCGACGAAGAGTTGGCGAATTGCATCGAGCACCGACGGATCCGGCGCCACGAGTGTCTCAGTGGTCACGCCATCAGTCTCGCTGAGCACGACCGGTCACACTGTGCCTGGCACAGTGTGACCGTGACATCTGAATCTGTTCGACCGGCCGGCCCACTCGATGGAGTGCGCGTGGTCGACCTCACCAGCGTGGTCATGGGCCCGCTTGCCACACGCATGCTTGGTGACATGGGTGCCGACGTGATCCGTGTCGAGACGCCAGACGGCGACATCATTCGACACTACGAGCCGGCCCGCAGCGCCATGATGAGCGCGTTCAGCCTCAACCTCAATCGCAACAAGCGCAGCGTCGTGCTCGACCTCAAATCCGACAGCGGCGCGGCAGCACTGCGTGACCTCGTTGCCACAGCTGACGTGTTCGTCACGACCATGCGACGGTCGGCGTTGAATCGACTCGGGATCGATGACGCATCGATCCGGGCAATCAAGCCGAACATCATCACCTGCGTCGCCAACGGCTGGGGCAGCAACGGCCCGAACGCCGACAAAGCGGCCTACGACGATGTGATCCAAGCAGCGTCCGGTGTTGTCGACCTCTTCACGTACTCGGGCGGCGCGCCACAGTTGGTGCCATCGATCATCGCCGACAAGGTCAGCGGCCTGCACATTGTCCCAGCAATCACCGCCGCGCTGTACCGGCGTGCAATGACGGGCGAGGGTGATTCGATCGAGGTTCCAATGGCCGAGGTCATGGCATCCTTCAACCTGGTCGAACACCTTGGTGGCTCGACTTTCGAACCACCGGTTGGCGAGTTCAGCTATCCACGAATCACCACACCGAATCGGCGCCCCCGCCAAACCGCCGACGGCTGGGTTGTCCTGCTCCCCTATACCGACGCCAACTGGCGTGACTTCTTCGGCTTCGTCGGCCGATCCGAGCTCGCCACCGATCCGCGATTCGCCGAGCAGCGTTCGCGCATCGCCAACTCCGGTGAGCTCTACGGCATGCTCGACGAGATGGTCGCTGACCTGCCAACGGCCGCGCTGCTCGACTTCTGCGACAGCCGGTCGATACCGGCATCAGCGGTCCTCGACTTGGAACACATCGCCGACGATCCGCACTTCAAGGCCATCGACCTCTTGCACGACGACGAGCACCCGACCGAAGGTGCCTACCGCTACACCCGCGATCCAATCCGATTCGCGAGTCGCGGCGACGACCACGAGACCGTGCGACTGCATGCGCCGGGCCTCGGTGAACACACCGACAAGGTGATGGCTGAGCTTGGTTGGACCAGCGATCAGATCGCCACGTTGCATCCCTGACGGCCGGGCTGCCGAGATACCGAGATCAGAAAGGTCGTCGGGCCGGGCACCAGCGTTGGGGCTCAGCAGCGCAGTGCGACTAGACCCTTGCGGATGGAGAATCTGAACGGTAAGACAGCAGTGATCACCGGTGGTGCAAGTGGCATCGGTCTGGCGATGGCCCACCGGTTCGGCGCTGCGGGCATGAACCTCGTGATCGGCGACATCGAAGTTCCCGCGATGGAATCAGCGGTGACCGAACTGACCGCTTCCGGCTACCAGGTCGTCAGCCTGCAGGTCGACGTTCGCGACATCGAGCAGCAGCGCGAACTCGAACGAATCGCCATCGAAGCTTTCGGCAACATCCACGTGCTGTGCAACAACGCCGGTGTGGGCGCAGGCGGCCCGGTCGCCGACCCCGACAACCTTGAGGTCTGGCGCTGGACCATCGACATCGATCTGTGGGGCGTTATCTACGGCTGCAAGGTCTTCCTTCCTGCGATGATCGCGCACGGCGAGCCGTGTCACGTGGTGAACACCGCCTCGATGGCTGGCCACGGATCGGCCCCGTTCATGGGGGCGTACAGCGTTGCCAAGTACGGCGTCGTCGCCCTGTCCGAGACGTTGACCAAGGAGATGCAGATTGCCGGGAACGACGTTGGGGTGTCGGTACTTTGCCCCGCCTTCGTGGCAACCGGCATCGCCAAGAGCGACCGCAACATGCCCGACGATCTGTCATGCTGTACCGGCCAGCACCCCAGTATCCGGGGGGATGCAGTCAATGATTGAATCGTTGGTCGCAAACGGCATTGCGACCAACGTCGTCGCTGACGCAGTCCACGATGCCGTCATCGAGAACAAGTTCTGGATCCTCACCCACGACGAAACCAAGCCGGGCGTGCTCGAGCGGGCCCAGCAGATCGTTGATGGCCTCAACCCTGGCCTCGGCGGGTTTCTCTAGCGCAACTCTGTCGACGACAAGAATCTCGGGACGCATTGCGGCGGAATGCGCTGCGTCATGTCCCGAGGTTGCTGCGACAGTTCATTCCTTGAGCGCCGAGACCTCCGGTCAGCTGATGAGGCCGCCCGCACGAAGCGCGGCGATGATCTGATCAGCTGCTTCTTCTGCTGACAGCACCGTGGTGTCGACATGGACCTCCGGTGACTCCGGAGCTTCATAGGGCGAGTCGATCCCGGTGAAGTTGGCCAATTCACCGGCGCGGGCCTTGGCATACAGGCCCTTCGGGTCGCGCGTTTCAGCAACATCGAGCGGCGTGTCGACGTGCACTTCGATGAACTCGCCCACCTCCACTCGCTCTCGGGCTAAACGGCGTTCTGCCCGGAACGGCGAGATGAATGACACGAGGACCAGCAGACCGGCGTCGACCATCAGGCCCGACACTTCAGCAATCCGGCGGATGTTCTCCACACGGTCTGCATCGGTGAAACCGGGGTGCACACAGACCGGTGCCCATGTAGGTCGTGCCGTAGAGCGCGGGGAAGATCGGAGAGTTGCGTGTGGCGTTGTAGAAGAGCGTCGACTTGCCGGAGCCGGAGGCCGGTCAGCCAGACGACGCCCGGCCGATGGTTGTTCTGATCAGCGCGGGCTGCTTTGTCAACACGAACGTCTTGCCAGTGGATGTTGTGGCTGCGCCGAAGTGCAAAGTGCAACATGCCGGCACCCACAGTGTTCTGAGTGCGTTTATCGATGATGATGAAAGAGCCCGTATCACGGTTTTCCGCATAGGGGTCGAACGGAACTGGCCGGTCGAGGCTGAGGTTGCACACGCCAATCTCGTTCAGTTCAAGCGTGTTGGCGGCGAGGTGTTCCAGCGAGTTGACGTCGACCCGGAACTTCGGATTCGCAATGGTCACGCCAACGGTGCGGGTGCCAAGCTTCATCAGGTAGGGGCGGCCGGGCAACATCTCGTCTTCGTGCATCCACACGACGTGCGCCTCGAACTGGTCGGAGACTTCGGCTGGCTGATCAGCGATGCACAGAAGATCGCCGCGGCTGACATCGATCTCGTCGGCGAGTGTGATGGTGACTGACTGGCCAGCGACGGCAACGGCGAGGTCGCCATCCATCGTGACAATGCGGTCGACCGTGCTGGTCGTGCCAGCAGGAAGCACCCGGACGGTGTCACCCGGCCTGATAGAACCGCCGACGATCCGGCCGGAGAACCCGCGGAAGTCGAGGTTGGGGCGATTGACCCACTGAACGGGCATGCGGAAGGGTCCAGCAGCAACGACATCATCGACGGGAACTTCTTCGAGGTACGTCATCAGCGTGGAACCGTCGTACCAGGGAGTGTGCTCGCTGTGGGCAACAATGTTGTCGCCCTTCAGCGCTGAAACCGGAATGAAGTTGACGCTCGCCAGGCCGACCTCGCGTGCGAAGTCGGAGTACTCCGTGACGATCGTGTCGTAGATCTCTTGCGAGTAGTCGACGAGATCCATCTTGTTGATCGCGACGACAACCTCTTTGATCCCGAGCAGCGACACCAGGTAGCTGTGCCGTCGGGTCTGGGTGAGCACGCCCTTTCGGGCATCAACCATCACGACTGCGACGTCAGCAGTTGACGCTCCGGTAACCATATTGCGCGTGTACTGCTCGTGGCCCGGCGTGTCAGCCACGATGAACTTCCGCTTCTCGGTCGAAAAGAATCGGTAGGCGACGTCAATCGTGATGCCTTGCTCACGTTCGGCCGTCAAGCCGTCGAGCAGCAGGGCAAAGTCGAGATCGGTGCCCTGGGTTCCAACCTTGGCCGAATCGACCTCGAGTTGGGCGAGGTGGTCTTCAAACACCATGTGTGACTCGTACAGCAAGCGCCCGATCAACGTGCTCTTGCCGTCGTCAACGCTGCCACACGTGATGAAACGCAGGAGTGATTTGTACTGGTGCGACGTCAGGTACTCGTCGATGTCAACGGCGATCAGATCAGAAACATGCGCCATTAGAAGTACCCCTCTTGCTTCTTCTTCTCCATCGAGCCAGCGGAATCGCTGTCGATCAACCGGCCTTCGCGCTCAGACGTCGTGGCGAGCAGCATCTCTTGGATGATGCCCGTGAGGCTGTCGGCGTCGCTCTCGATGGCTCCCGACAACGGGTAGCACCCGAGCGTACGGAACCGCACGTTTTTGATCTCAGGCTCTTCGCCCAGCTCAAACTGAAAGCGATCGTCGTCGATCATGATCAACGTGGGGCCGCGGTGCACGACCGGCCGAGGTGCTGCGTAGTACAACGGCACGATCGGTATCTGCTCGAGGTGGACGTACTGCCACACGTCGAGTTCGGTCCAGTTCGAGATCGGAAACACGCGGAGCGTTTCACCCGAGCTGCGACGTGCGTTGTAGATCTGCCAGAGCTCGGGGCGTTGGCGCTTGGGATCCCACTGGTGCTGAGCGGAGCGAACCGAGAACATGCGCTCTTTGGCCCGCGACTTCTCTTCGTCGCGCCGCGCTCCACCGAAGCAAAGGTCGAAGTTGTTCGATTCGATGACCTGCTTTAACCCGTCGGTCTTCCACATGTCGGTGTGCATCGCGGAGCCGTGGTCGAATGGGTTGACACCGCGTTCGATGCACTCTGGATTCTTGTGGACAATCAGATCGACGCCGAGGTCTTTGGCCGTCTGGTCGCGGAAGGCGTACATCTCGCTGAACTTCCACGTCGTGTCCACGTGAACGAGCGGGAAGGGCGGCTTCGAAGGGTAAAAGGCCTTCATCGCAAGGTGCAGCATGACTGAGCTGTCCTTGCCGACCGAATACAACATCGCTGGGTTGTCGCTCTCGGACACTGCCTCGCGCATGATATGTATGGCCTCGGCTTCAAGCCGCTGCAAATGCGTTAACTGATTCTCTACTAAATCCACGGACAATACCGTAAACTGCGAAACGTTCCGGTGCAAGCACCAATTTCAACTCAGCGCGGATTGCGGGGATGGCGTCGATCCGTCGTCGTTCGGTAGTCGGCCGCAAGCGATACGACATCGGCCGGCAAGTTGCCACTGATGAGGTCGTCGAGGCTGACCTCTTCGAGCACGCGCCGCAAGCTGCCGCGAATCGCCATCCACACTTCAGACAGCGACTCGGCCGGTGCCGGATACCTGAGCCCCCGAAGGCTCTCGTCATGCACATCCGCCAGCGGGCCATCCACTGCGCGGAACACGTCAGCGAGCGAGATGGCGTCTGCATCGCGCGACAGCGTGAAACCCCCCGTCGGTCCGCGCTTGGACCGAATCAGCTCGGCACGTTTCAGATCGCGCGTGATGTCGAGCAAATACTTGAGTGAAATCCCCTGGCGCGTCGCGATCGCCTCGGCCTTGACCGCGCCACCGTCAACGTCAGCCAGTTCACCCGAGGCCAGTTCGGCCATAAACCGCACCGCATTGTCGACTCGCTCAGAAATCCGCATCGTCGGGAACGGTATCGCGGGACTCGCCACCGGTCGGCAGCGGCGATTGCCACTACAACTAACAAGCCCGCAACGAAGGAACCCTGCGGCCATCTGAGACCGAAACTCCACAATTCGGCAAGTCTTCAGGTCTTCGTACCCTCGGATGACATCGGGGAGGGCAGTAATGCTGATCGCTCCGTCGATCAGGCGGGCTACAACGAGCTCTCTACCATCGGCATCGGCATCGGCATCTGCATCTGCATCTGCAGCGCCCAGGGGAACTCCTCGGCCAGGCCCGCTTCAGCACGACGCATCTGATTCCGACCAAACGGATCAAGTCGGGTACCGCCCAGCCGTTTTGCGGACCACAGCGCCACAAAAATCAGTCGCGATCGCGACTACGCCGGAGCAAAACTTCCTGAGCGATCGTTGCAACATGTGTGCCATCGAGGTTCAAAACGTCACCAGTGACGAGGCCACGACCACCGCTCAGGCCGTGTGAACGAGTGTCGAACCAGTGCCACTGATCGGCTCGGCACGGTCGATGGAACCAGACCGAGTGATCGAGGCTCGCGCCTTGGAACTTGAAGCGATCGCTCGCGTCATTGGCGAAGTCTGGGTGCGGCGATCGTGCCGCACGTGACGGCGCAGCATCAGAGAGGAACGCCATTGCGAGCGTGTGCTTGACCGGATCATCGCCGAGCAGCGCGCCGTCTTCGTCCAGGATTCGCAACCAGTAGCCGAGCCGCCAGGGCTCGCCATCCTGGCCCGGCAGATCAACGGCACGGCGATCGATCAGGTTGCCCCAGGAGTAGTTCTCGAGGGTCGGATCGTCAGGGAGCGCGAGCCCATCGGGCAACCGAGCAATCTGAGCATCAGCTTCGTCTTCATCGACCTGGAACGACACCGACACGTTGAGGATTGCCCCGCCGGATTGACGCGCAACGACCTGGCGGGTGCAGAACGATCGGCCGTCACGAAGCCGTTCCACCTCGAAACGAATCGGTTCGGTCGTCGACCCCGGGCGGATGAAGTAGGAGTGCAGCGAGTGCGGGCGGCAATCGGGTTCGACCGTTGCGATTGCTGCGGCGAGGGCCTGCGCGACGACTTGGCCGCCGAAGAGTCGGTTGCCCCACGGGTAGCGCGCCACGATCCCGACGTATGTGTCCGGGCCGTGTGGCTCCAAGTACAGCAGGTCGCCAAAGTCGACGTCTTTAATTTTCGGCGCACCATTCGACGGGTCACTCATGGCCCCATCATCGCTCAGACCACCCGAAATGGAGACAATCTCGCATCGCTAATGCAGCATTTCAGTCCACATTTCGGGCGAATGCACTGACGGATGGGTTCGGTCAGCGGGCCCTGAGTGGACCAGAGTGGAGGCGTGGCAACGATCGACACCGTGGACCTGGCAGACCAAGACGCACCCGAAGCGCTCGATCGGGCGCTCCGTAAAGACGGCTTCGTCCAGCTGGTCGGGCATGGTCTACCGACCGACGTCGCCAACTCGCTGTGGGCTGCGACGGAGGAGTTCTTCGCTCTCCCATTCGCAACCAAGGCGAAGTACGTGGTCGACGATGCCGCTGCGAATCGCGGATACCGCCAACGCGGCAGCGAGGCCCTTTCGTACTCACTCGGGGCGGCCAGCCCGCCCGACCTGTTCGAGTCGTTCAACTCGGGTCACGACGACCGGGCAGGTCGACATCGGTTGATCCAAGCAACACCCTGGCCGACTGAGGCACCGACGTTCGCCCAAGCAACCCGGAGATACCTCGATGCAATGGCCGACCTCGCCCGACGGCTCGATCAGATGATCGGCGACATCATCGGCATCGACGACCTGGCCGGTCGATCAACGGCCGGGCCCGACACGATGGCCTGCATCCGGTATGAACGGCTCGACGACGAGGCAGCACCAGCCCCTGGCCAAAAACGGATGGGCGCACACAGCGACTACACCACCTTCACGATCCTTCGGGCCGACCCGGTGCCCGGCCTCGAGATCCTCGGATCCGACGGCTGGAAGCCAATCGTCCCCGACGCCGATGCGTTACTGCTGAACGTCGGCGATTTGCTCGCAATGTGGACTGACGACGCCTGGCCATCCACGGTGCATCGAGTGCCCCTCCATGGCGACGGCACCGATCCGGTGCTCCGCCGATCAGTCGCGTACTTCCACTACCCCGACCTCGATGTTGCCATCGAACCTCTCCCGGTGTTCCGCCGACCTGACAGTACGTACCGATCCGTGACGGTTGCCGATCACCTCGGCGCCCGGCTGATTGGCCCGAAACGTCACGCACCATCGGCCGGCACGAGCACGCTGAGCGACCGTCTCACCCGTCTCACCCGTCTCACCCGTCTCACCCGTCTCACCCGTCTCACCCGTCTCACCCGTCTCACCCGTCTCACCCGTCTCACCCGTCTCACCCGTCTCACCCGTCTCACCCGTCTCACCCGTCTCACCCTCCCGTCTCGCTATGCCGAGCGCGCGATTCATACGGTGACGGGATGGACGACCTGAACGACTTCCGCCAAAGGTGCATCGACTTCATGGAGTCGCAGCCAGCGCCAGCGGGCGCACCGACGTTCGAAGAGTCGTGCGCGTTCCACGCGGCAGCATCGGCGGCGGGCGTGGGCGCAGGCAGCGCGGGCGCGCTGGTGGGCGTGTGTGGCATGCTCACGACAAGATCTGGCGCGAGGTCAAAGAGAATTACCCGATGATGGAAAGTGAGTTCGTCATCAGCCACGGCATGTGCCTGCCAATGATGAACGACCATGGCACCGACGAGCAGAAGCGCCAGTTCATGCCTGATCTGATCTCCGGCAAAACGCTGTGGTGCCAGATGTTCTCTGAGCCCGGCGCTGGCTCGGACGTCGCATCACTGCAGACCAAAGCCGAACTCGACGGCGACGAATGGATCATCAACGGCCAGAAGGTTTGGACCACCTTGGCGCACAAGTCGCAGTTTGGATTGTGTGTGGCACGAAACGACGCAGATCAAGTCAAGCATGCGGGCCTGTCGATGTTCATTCTCGACATGCAAGCACCCGGCGTCGAAATCCGTCCAATCAACCAGATCAACGGGAGCCACTTCAACGAGGTGTTCTTCACCGATCTGGCCATTCCTAAAAACTGGCTCCTTGGCGAACTGAACACCGGGTGGAAGCTTGCCACCGCGATGCTGATGTACGAACGTGTGGCGATCGGTGCGGGTGGCGGCGGCGGTATCAACCGACCGATGTACGACCAACTCCACAACTACGCGACGGCATCAGGAGCGATCAACAACCCAGTCGTCCGCGATCAGATGATGCAGGTGTATTCGATGGAGACCACCAAAGCACTCATCGCCATGCGCACCCGCGCCGAGATGAAGGCGGGCAACACGCCAGGCCCGGGCGGCTCGCTCGGAAAATTATACGGTTCGGTGATTGCTTGGCGGATGCGTGAGATCGCACTGCAAATTGCCGGCATGTCGTCGGTCGCGTGGGTCGACGATGATCCACACGGTGGTAGCGCGCAGAGCCTGACCCTGCGCAGTTTCGCTTCGGGCATCGCTGGCGGGACCGACGAGATTCAACGCAATATCATCGGCGATCGCGTCCTGGGCCTGCCACGTGAACCTGCTGTCGACAAAGGCGTGGCGTTTCGGGACCTCAAGGTCGGAACCCAAACCTGACGGTTCAGCCGCGCAGTTCGCGCTTGAGGATCTTGCCTGTGGCGTTACGCGGTAGTTCGTCGATGAAGCGAACGGACTGTGGCACCTTGAACCGAGCGAGGCGCTCACGGCAGAAGTTCAAAATCGCAGTCTCGTCCAAGACCGAACCGGCGGCGTCTGGCGACTTCACGATGACCGCTTGACCAACCTCACCCCACTTTTCGTCAGGCAGCCCAATCACCGCGACGTCGGCGATACCTGCAAGATCGAACAGCGCCGACTCGACCTCCGACGGATAGACGTTCTCACCACCGGAGATGTACATGTCCTTCCATCGGTCAACGATGTACATGTAGCCGTCTTCATCCATCTGCGCCGCGTCACCGGTGTGGAGCCAGCCATTGGTAATCGCGTCGGCAGTTGCCTCGGGATTATTCCAGTAACCCGGTGTGATGTTCGGTCCCTTGCACCAGAGCTCACCGATCTCGCCCGGGGCCACATCGTTACCGTCCTCGCCGACGATACGAATCGCCGTGTTCATTCCCGGCAGGCCTGCGGAGCCGGCCTTCCTGACCGCCATCTCTTTAGAGATTGAGGTGACCATCGGACTCGTTTCGGTCATCCCAAACGCCTGGATGAGTGGGCAGCCAACTTTCTCCCACATCTGGAGCAGCGGGAGCGCCGAGGGTGCACCGCCGATAGCCGTGGTGACCACGCCGGAGAAGTCAGTGGTGGCGAACTTCTCGTGCTGGCCCATGAATAGGTAGTTCGCGGGCACGCCGAGAAAGTGGGTGATGCCGCGTTCCGGATCGTTGATCAGGTCGAGCGCCTCGCCCGGGTCAAAAGTGCGCATGATCAGCGTTGATCCACCGAAGTAGGCAGCAGGGTTGGTGTAGCAGTTGAGCCCGCCCGTGTGAAACAGCGGGAGGAAGCAGAAGTTGACCATCGAGCGGCCAAGATCGCTCAGCTCGGCAAGGTTGATCGAGTTCCAGAACGACATGCCATGCGTGATGATCGCGCCCTTCGGACGACCGGTGGTGCCCGAGGTGTACATGATCGTCAACGGATCGTCGTGGGTGAGTTCGGGCATCACCGGCAAAAGCGCGGGGTCGGCATCGATACGGTTTGCTGCAGCGGCCAGCGCGTCGTCGTAGTCGACGCTCCCCTCGGGATGCGATCCTGCCCCGCTGAACACGACGAGGTGTGGCACATTGGTCCGCTGGGTGAGTTCGGCAGCGGTGTCACCGAACTCGGGGTCAGCACAGAGCACTGTGGCCGCGGCATCGCTGACGATGTAGTCGAGTTCGTGAACGGTGAGTCGCCAGTTAACGGGCACGAAGACCGCGCCGAGCCGAGCACAGGCGAACTGCACTTCGATGAACTCGACACGGTTCATCGAAAACATCACCACGCGGTCACCCCGACCGACACCGAAGTCGTCACGCAACATCGCGGCTGACCGGCCAACTCGTTCGTCGGCCTCTCGCCAGTTACACGCCAACCCAGCCCCGTCACCAGTGGAGTCGATGTCGGCCCAGGCCGATCGGTCAGGGCTCACCATCGCGTGGTGAGCAACCCAGTCATACGCAGGAGCAATCGGCATGGTGACATGCTGCCAGAACGGAATCGGCCCGCTCGACACGTAGGTAACCCCACCCGGCCACAGGCGAGCCGGTCGTCTGTCCCAGCACCAGCGTTACGTGAGCATGATCTGGTCGGAGCGGTCGAGGCTGGCGAGGTCGTTCGACTGGATGGCCGTGGGCGACAGCGTCCACAGGTTGCCGTCAATAACGATCGTTCGCTGAATCGCTGACTCGTAGCCGTTCCAGTTCGGCCAGCACAGCTCGAAGCGCTCAAAACCGGCGGTGTCAATGTCGAGTTGCTCGGCGGAAACGCCCCACCAGTCTTCGAGCTCACCGACTGGCACTGGGTTACAGAACAGGCCGGTTGAGCCGCCCTGATCTTGAGCCGTGCAGAGCTGAATTTGGCCGCCTTGCTGACCGATCCAGAAGAACTCGCTGTCCTGCCCAAACTGCGAGCCATCAACGACTTCGCAATCGGTCTGCCCGTTGGGGGTGTCGTCGTCTTCAACGTGGCTGATGCGACCCTGTTCGGTGATCCCGTCGGCAGTCACGTTCAACACGATGGCGCCTGCAAACTGGTCTCTATACGACTGGAGTGGGAGCACGGCCGTGTTGGTCGGCCCCCACCAGAGGAACGCACGGTGGTCGAACTGCGCATCGCTGAAGCCGTTCGGCAACGTCCACACGTCGATCTCGCGCGGGTTGGTCGGATCGCTCACGTCGAAAAGCGACACCTTGGTACCGGTTGTTCGACCGTCGTCGGTTGCGTCTTGACCGACACCGATCACGAGGTCGTTGCTGATCGGATGCAAGTAGTTTGAGAAACCTGGGATCTTGAGTTCGCCCTGCACAACCATATTGCGAGGGTCGCTGAGGTCGATCACGTAGAAGGGGTCGACTTGGCGGAATGTCACGACGTAGGCGGTGTCATCGACGTAGCGAACCGAGAAGATGCGTTCGCCAAGCCCGAGACCGCCGACGCTACCGATCTGTTCGAGTTGATCACCGTTGACCTCCATCGAGACGATTTGGCTCTCTGATGATTCGGTCCACGGTGCGCCCTTCGTGGTCGCCACGAAGAAGACACCGTCACGATCATTCATCGAGAATTGATTGAGCAGGTGTCCCTCGACGGAGCCCGATGCCTCGTACCGGGCGGCACCGGGTCCAGCGATCGAGAAGCGGTGAATTGCGGTCTGGTAGTTCTCGCTGATCTGGTCGTTGATGGTCGGCGTCCAAATGTTGGTCGAGACGTACATGCGATCTTGCGATGCGTAGACGGTGTCGCCCGTGGCCATCACGCTGCTCGTACCCGTGGGCGCAGCGAGGTCGGCGCCGAGGTCAAGCGTGACAATCGAGAGCATGTCGAAACCACCGAATTCGGCGGGGGCAAACACACTGGCGCAATCAACGAGTTGCCCCTCTTCGGCGCTGCCGTCGTTGCGGTCGATGCGGAACTCTGGCAACCAGTCCTTCTCGGTTGAATTGCGGACGACCTCACGATTCGTCTCTTCGGCCTTCTGTTCGGTGCCCGGATTCGATGGGTAAAGAAAGCCGAGGTCCTGAGGCGGCGAGGTGACAACGATTCGGGCCGTGTCGCCGATCGAGCGGGCACTGATGTAGCGGCCATCGATGCTCATCGTGTTGACCACCGCCGGTGCGGCGGGGTTCGACAGATCAACCTCGATGATCAGCGTCTGCGGGCCCAGGTAGGAGTCCGGCCCGACCGGGCCGCCGATCGGAAAATCAGGCTCGACCGGAATTGGTTCC
The DNA here is from genome assembly GCA_905182555.1 of uncultured Ilumatobacter sp. Lineage (GTDB taxonomy): Bacteria > Actinomycetota > Acidimicrobiia > Acidimicrobiales > Ilumatobacteraceae > Ilumatobacter_A. The sequence continues at coordinate 79,969 of CAJJBX010000003.1, forward strand.
TCTTCGGGTGCCGGCGCAATTTCAACGAAATCGGCTTCGGCATCGGTGAAGGCCGGCTCGGCATAGCCGCCATAAAAATCTCCTTGCGCAAACACGAACGCCCGGTCGCCAGCGAGAAAGATTTCGTGACCGTAGGTGTACGACCCGTTCTGACCATTGAGGGCAACCGAACCACGCTTGGTTCCCGTCACGCCATCTTCAGCGATGTCGATGTAGTGGAGCACCTCGCCCGCAATCGCGATGATGCGGTCGCCATCATTTTTCACGATGTCGGGCTCGTCGACACCGTCGACCTGCACGTTCGTCGTGGAGTACGTGCCGTCACCACCGCCACCTTCGCTCGTCGCTAGCTCAGCAGTCGGGACGCTGGCTTTGCCGGTTGACACCGTGTTGGTTGAAGCCGCTTCTGTGGCGGCAGGTGCATCCTCTTGCGCCGAGGCCTCGAAGACACGATCGTCAAAGAGACCGGGGAAACCGTCGTTGCCAAATCCGTAGGGCCCGACGCGGTCGGCACCGTCAGTGTGGACGTAGTCGAGGAAGGCCGAACAGTCACCAAACTGCTGCAGCGCGGCGGGGGCGAAGCCGACCGGACCCTGATTGGCGCTGTCCGGGTCAGTCGATGGCGGCTCGACATCCGAACCGGTTCCTGGCGGAGTCCCAGCAGCCGACGTCATCGGGACAGCGGAACTTTGTGTTGACTCATCAACTGATCCAGTACTGGTACACCCCGCAGTGACGAGAGCAAGGGCGATGAGTGGGAGTCCAATCGTGCGCTTCATGTTGTATTCGACGTTGTCAGATCCACCACGGTTCCCGGGGGACCCAACTTCGTGGCTCCTGGACGAAAACACCGTCTCGTCGTCTTTCGCCACCGGTCACACTGTGTCAGGCACAGTGTGACGGCGCTCATCTGTCAGGCTTGGACACATGGGACACACCTGTTTTGACGTCGAGATCACCGACAAGGTCGGCCACATCACGATGAACCGGCCCGAAAAGGCCAATTCGATGATCGCCGAGTTCTGGAACGAACTGCCTGAGATCGTCCACGAGATGTCGGCATCCGGTGCCGTGCGCGCCGTGGTGCTGTGCGAGCGAAGGCCGGCACTTCTGCTCGGGCATGGACCTCTCGGTCTTCAGCGCGTCAGGGTCCGATGTGGGACCAGCGGCCAGCGGCGGCAAGCACACCAGTCGGCGCGGCGAACGGTTCCGCTCGACAGCAATGAAGCTGCAGGATTCCTTCACTGCACTCGAGCGAGCACGGAACCCGCGAGGGCTGCGCTCGCAAGGCGCCTGCGTCGGCGGTGGTATCGACATGGTGTCGGCTGCTGATCTTCGGTACGCCTCCGAGTCGGCCTACTTCTGTATCGCCGAGATCAACATCGGTATGACCGCTGACGTCGGCACGCTGCAACGCATGCCGCGACTCGTTCCCGAAGGCATCGTGCGCGAACTCGCCTACACCGGCCGAAAATGGAGCGCCGCCGAAGCCCTTGCTGCTGGCTTCGTCAACAAGGTCTACGCCGACCACGAGCAGTTGATCTCGGGTGTCCACGAGATCGCCGCGGAGATCGCGTCGAAAAGCCCGATGGCCGTCTGGGGCACCAAGAAGTCGATGCAGTACAGCCAAGAGCATTCGATTGCCGACGGGCTCGACCACATCGCCACCTGGAACGCCTCGATGTTTGACACCGACGACATGGCCGAGGCGTTCGCTGCGCAGACGGAAAAGCGCGATGCAGACTTCCCTGACCTCTGGGCGCAATCACGCGGCCTCTGAGCCTCGGACTCGGAGCGTCACTCCAGCTCGATTGAGAGACTCACTTCGACGGTGTCACCCACAACAATGCCTTCGGCCTTGCGCACCGGCCTCTTGACCGGCAGGACGTACACCTTGCGTTTGCGGTCCGGAAACACCGACGTCATCCATTCGGTGTCGCCGATCTGGGCGCGCACACGCACCGAACCGAAGCCGTTTCGTGTTGGCACCATCTCCGAGATGTCATCCGAATCGTCAGCGGGCACTACGAGGAACACCCACGAACCACCACTGTGCAGGTACAAGTCGGCATCAAACGTGAAGGTTGCTTCCACTGCAGCGACCGTAGCTTTGCTCAGGTCAGTCAGGTCACTCAGGAGCGCCTTGCCGGCAGTGCGTCCAACGCCTGTAGTTCGAGCAACTCGACGACATCGTTGAGCCCGAAGGTTCCGTCGATGACACGCACCGCCGCGCCGCCGTCAACAAGGTCATTCATCGCGCCGTGATCGGCCAGCGTCACGCGCTCATCGATGTGTTTCGCGATTTGCACAGCGAACGTGCCGACGCCGCAGCTCTGAGCGTTCGGTTGGGCGAGACGGTTCGATTCGACCAGGCCTCTCGGCACTCGCGACACTGGTGTCATGCATGATCTGGTGATTCGGAATGGACGAGTGGTCGACGGTACGGGTGCGGCGGCGCGCATCGCCGACGTGGCGATCGACGACGGCGTGATCACCGCGGTTGGCGAGGTGGCCGACGCGGGCACCCGCGAGATCGACGCGACCGGCCACATCGTCACCCCCGGCTGGGTCGACGTGCACACCCACTACGACGGCCAAGTCTCGTGGGATCCAGTCATGGCCCCGTCGAGCCAGCACGGTGTCACCTCGGTGGTCATGGGGAACTGCGGTGTTGGGTTCGCGCCCGTGCGCCCCAATGCACATGAGTTCCTGATCGAACTGATGGAAGGTGTCGAAGACATCCCCGGCAGTGCTCTGGTCGAAGGTATCTCATGGGATTGGGAGAGTTTCCCCGAGTACCTCGATGCCTTGGAAGCAATGCCCCGCACGATCGATGTCGGCGCACAAATTCCCCATGCAGCCGTGCGCGCCTACGTGCTCGGTGAGCGCGCACACGAATACGACGTGACGCCCGACGAGATCGCCCAGATGGTCGAAATCACTCGCCAGGGCTTAGACGCCGGGGCCTTCGGTTTCTCCACTTCGCGCACGTTCCTACACACCTCCAAGCACGGCCATGTTCCCGGCACGTACTCGACGCCCGACGAAGTGATCGCTATTGGCGAGGCAGTGCGCGACTCGGGCCACGCTCTGTTCCAGTACGTCTCCGACGACCAGGGTCAGGGAGGCGACGAGCCGTGGCTCGACACGCTCAACGAAATGGGGTGCCCCACCACGTACACGTTGGCGCAGACTCCCGCCGACCCGACCGCGTTCCGGACTGCGCTGGCTGCTGCCGTAAGTGCCACGGCAGCCGGATCACCAATGACCCCGCAGGTTGCGGTGCGCCCGACCGGCATGCTCTACGGACTGCAAAGTTCGTTCCACCCGTTCATCGCTCACCCGAGCTACCGCGCCATCCGCGACCTCCCGCTTGGCGAGCGTGCCGCCATGCTCCGCGACCCCGAATTTGCAAGCTGCGCTGCTCGTCCGAAGACCCCTTCACCGAAAGACCGTTTCGCACACTACATGGCAACCAACTGGTAGCCAGATGTACCGGCTCGGCGACCCGCCTGACTACGAGCCGCCGCTCGAGGCCAGCGCCGCGGCCATCGCCGAGCGCGAAGGCCGCCACCCCGGCGAGGTCGTGCTCGACTGGCTGGTCGAAGCCGACGGCGAGGCGTTCATGTTCAGCCCGCTCGGGAACTACCACGAGCACAACCACGACGTCATCCGCGAGATGCTCGACCACCCGCAGGTCACGATGCCCGGTGCCTCTGACGGCGGCGCGCACTGCGGCCTCATCTGCGATGCAAGCTTCCCGACCTACCTGCTGACGCACTGGGCCCGCGACCGCAGCCGCGGTCCAGAAGCTGCCCGCTCGAGCGTGTCGTCCAACTCCAGACGTCGAAGACCGCCGATGCCTACGGCCTGACTGATCGCGGCCGTCTCGCGGTCGGGCAAGCTCGCCGACATCAACGTCATCGACTTCGACAACCTGCACTTGCACGCACCGAAGATGGTCCACGACCTCCCCGCCGGCGGGCGCCGCTTGCTGCAGGACGTCGACGGCTACCGCTACACGATCAAGTCAGGTCAGGTGACCTTCGAAGACGGCGAGCCCACCGGCGCACGCCCTGGTGGTGTGCTGCGGTCCGGTCGCTGACGGCTCACCACACGACTTGGGAATCGGCTGGTCAAACGGTGGCGACGTAGATCGTGCTCTCGGCAGTGCCACCGGTGAGCACATTGTCGAAGACAACGACCTCGGCAACCGCGGTAACAAAGGCACTTTCGAGCACCGCGAGATATTCAGCATCTGGCGGATCGTTCGACCAGAGCGAGAACACGCCGCCCGGACGGATACACCGAGCGAGCAACGCGACTCCGTCGGCCCCGTAGAACGACGCATTGCTCGGGTCGAGCAGGTGGCGCGGCGAGTGATCGATGTCGACGATGATTGCGTCGAACTGGTCGGGAGCTTCCGCACCGAAATCCATACCGCTGGCGGCGATCTCAAAGAAGTTGCCGAGAACAAACTCGCAGCGTTCGTCGCTCGATACCGACTCTCCGAGCGGCACGAGATGACGCTCGTGCCAGTCGATCACCGGTGCAAGCGCATCGACAACGCGGAGCGACTTGACGCGTGGGTCCTCGAGCACGGTCTGCGCGGTGTAGCCCAGGCCGAGCCCGCCAACAATGACATCAAGCGCCTCATTCGACGTGGCCGCGAGCGCAAGGCTCGACACAGCCTCTTCGCCATCGGTGATCAGGCTCGACATCAAGCCGTCTTCGCCGATCTTGATCTCGAAGACGTCGATCTTCAGTGACGGTTCAAGCCGGCGACGCAGGCTGATCACGCCGATGGGCGTCTGCTGGTAATCGAGTTCTTCAAAGAGTCGGCTCATCTGATTCCGCCGTAGAGGTTTACGATCACTTCGGCACCGGAGGAGTTGGGTGGACAACGAGGACCGGGCAGGTGGCCCTGTTCAGCACTGCTGCTTCAACCGATGGCTCGAACAACCGTGAGAACCAGTTTCGCTCGCTCGCTCCGATCACCAACACGTCGACCTCGCTCGTAGCAGCCTGCTCAAGGAGCACCGTTGCAGGATCACCGACTTCGCCGACTATTTCAGCGTTGGGCATCCCCGCTTCGCCGGCCACTCGTTCAGCAAGATCCTCTGCCTCATGGGCATCGATGTCGAGACCGTCGGCGAAATGGCTCAGTGATGGCGCAGAGAACGCTGACGCAGTCGCATACGACACCGAGGCCGCCCCCACCGAAGCCAGCTCGGGACTCACACTGATGACGACATAGTCCGCGCCCTCGCCAAAGAGATCGAGGGCCTGACGGATGACCGACCGGTCACGCTCGCTTCCATCGACAGCGATGAGCACTTTCTTCGGTGTGTTCGCCATACACAGAGTGTCCCACGCGGAGGCGAGTTGCACACCGGCCGGTCCGATTCGTTCCTGCCCGTCGCAAAGCCTGTCGAATCCGCCGTCTGTCTGTCGGCTCAGGTCATCCGTCGACCGAAGAGTCCCCGTGAGCGCATACTCATCACCACAACACCATCCTGATTGGTCATGGCACCTTCGGTCAGGATCGTCCCACGCGTCGGGTCCTTCGACGACGGTGTGGTCTCAATCACGGTGATCGTTCCAGTCAGCGTGTCACCAGGGCGAACCGGAGCCCACCAACGCAGTTGCTCCATCCCCGGTGATCCTCGGCTGTCCGCGCCATCGAGCACTGTGTCGGCGTAGAGCCTCATCCACAGGGAGCCGGTATGCCAACCACTGGCAATCAGACCACCGAACGACGAGTCGACAGCAGCAACCGGATCGATGTGAAACGATTGCGGGTCGAACTGAGTGGCGAAGTCGATGATCGCCTCCTCAGTCAGTGTGACCGAGCCCAACTCGATCACCTGGCCATTGGTGAAATCTTCGAAGTGCGTCGTCGCCATTCGCCGAGTCTGGCAAACCGCTGCCCCCGGTTACGGCCCGAGCTGCCGGTTGTTGACCAACGACCGGCCAGACTCTCATCATGTCGTTCAAGGACACCACCACTGCCAAGCTCGAAGCGTTCGCCGCGAAGACGGTACCGAAGCTGTCCGCCAAGGTGATCGCCAAGGTGGCCGGTACACCGCTCGTGGTCGACGGACGCACCCTCGATCCGTACATCCAGCTTGCCGCCAACCAGTCGGCCGGCGGGCCAGCGATGTCGACCCTGACCCCGCAAGTCGGCCGAGCTGCAGCCCACGACGGGTTCGCCGCGACGAACGGGACACGTGCAGCGGGCGTGGCCGTGCGAGACCGCAACATTCCAGGACCAGATGGCGACCTCGGTGTTCGGCTGTATCACCCGAGCGACGCCGCCGGCCTCGTCCCAGGTGTGCTGTTCATGCATCAGGGCGGTTGGGTGATTGGCGACCTCGACAGCTGCGACACCTTCTGTACACGCCTCGCTGCCGAGCTCGGTGCCGTCGTGGTCAGCCTCGACTATCGGCTTGCTCCCGAGCACCGGCTGCCTGCCCAACACGAAGATGCCGACGCCGCATGGGCCTGGATGATCGCGAACACCGAAGGGCTCGGCATCGATCCAAGCGACCTCGTGATCTGCGGCGACTCCGCTGGTGGCCAGATGGCCGCAACGCTCTGCCAGCGCCTCCGCGACGCAGGGCAACCACAACCCGCCGTGCAGGCCATGATCTACCCACTCACCGATGCAACAGCGACCGACGGCTCGATCGTCTCATGCGCTGACTCGTTTCCGCTGTCGATCAACACGATGGAGTGGTTCTTCGCCCAGGCCTTGCCCGACGGTTTCGATTGGTCTGACCCGGCGCTGAGCCCGGCGCTCCACGACCGCCTCAGTGACCTTGCACCGGCTGTCATTGTCACCGCTGGTTTCGACCCGCTCCGTGATCAAGGCAATGCATATGCAGCTGCCTTGCGTGACGCCGGCGTCCACGTGATCGATCGCTGCGAAGACTCAATGTCGCACTCGTTCCTTGCGTTCGGAGGCCTGTCACCCGCCGCGCATGGTGCAATTGGCCGAGTCATCAGCGACATCAATTCACTGCTCTGACTGCGCGCTTCTGACCCGAGGGAAATGCTCAGGGGAGGGATACAGCGAAGGAGGCGATGATGTCGGCAACTTCGCTGGCGTGGGTGTCTTCGTGCATCGAGTGCCCACCACCGTCGAGCACAACCAGGCGCGCCTCAGGCATCTTGCGTTCGAGGTACTGACCAGAACCTTGATACTCGGGGCGGTCATCGCCGCCCGCGAGCACGATGGTCGACGTCGTGATGTCGCCAAGCCGATCCATCACGACTGAGTCGTGCTGCAGGTTCAGGTCGGTGACACGCTCTGGAACACCGAATCGGTGGGCGTTGCGACGTGAGCGGGTATTCCAGCCTTCGCGCTTGTCCGGGTCACGAAAGCCGGGCCCGGTGTTGATTGCCACGACGCCACGCACTGCGTTCGGGCGCGTCGCCGCATGGGCGAGCGCCAGGTAGCCGCCGAGCGAATGGCCAACGAGGACGGCTCGGCCGTCGTCTTTGGCCGGGCCGACGATGTCGGCCAAGGCGGCATCACGGGTGAACGCTTCGGGGTCGTCATCTGGGCACGGTGAGTCGCCGTGGCCGGGCAGGTCGATCGCAATCGTCAGGTACCGATCTGCCAACGCTTCGGCGCATGCATCCCAACTGTGGGCAGAGGTTCCGAGCCCATGGATGAAGACAATGGGCACGCCGCCGCCCTCTGTTGGTCCGCGTCGAATCGTGTTGAGTTGCACGAGGAGAACGTAGCGACCATTCTCCTCTACGCTCGGATCGGTGAGCAAACAGCACGAGGCTTCTATCGACCACGACCCGGCATTGGCTGCGTCGATCACCGAGGCGTTTGCCGCAGGTGGGTCCGGGTTGATGGCCGGCTTTGGGCTCCACATCGTCGCTGCCGAACCGGGGCGCGTGCGCTTCGAACTCAATGTCGTCGAGCGCCTCACGCATGGCGGCGGTGTGCTGTCGGGGCAGGCAATCCTGGGCTGCATGGACACCGGCATGGTCTTTGTAATGATGTCGCTGCGCCCCGACGCCGATGTCGGCTTCACGACGGTGTCGCTCGCCACCAACTTCGAGCGAGGGGTGCCAGAAGATGTCGGCACGGTCACGTTCGAGGCCTGGGCCACAAAGCCAGGCCGATCGCTCGTGTTCGGCCAGATCGACCTCGTCCTGCCGAATGGCAAGCGCGCCGCGAGCGCCACGACCACCTACATGTGGCTGTAATTTCGGTCGTCGTTGCGAGAACACAATAAAACTCGCTCACCGCTGTGCTGCGGACGCGAAACTGGCGTTGGCGGGAACCTCGATCTGCGAGCCCGTTGTCTGGCATCAGGTGGCCTCGACGAACTCCACCCAGTTGCCGTCCGGATCCTCGACCATGCCGATGCGGATGCCCGGCCGGATCTCCGACGCCGGCACGACCACGTTGACGTCGGCGGCAGCACACTCGGCGAGAATCTCATCAAGGTTCGAGACGATCAGGGTGAGGTATCGAAATCCGAGGCCACCGGCGATGCCGCCGGGCGGCGAGCGCGGCGGGGTCGCGGTGAGGTTGACCAACTTGATGACCGTGTCGCCGCACTGCAAACGGTGCATCGTCCCATCGCCACCAATGGGCATCGGCATGTCGCCAACGTGCTCGAGGCCAAGGAGGCCGACATAGAACGCGAGCGAACGTTCGCTCTGTTCGATCACAATGCCGAGATCGATGGCGGACTTGGCAAGTTGTACAGGCATTCCCGGAAGCTACGCGATCAGCAACACTGGGACATGTTGGTACTGCGGGTTCACAGCTTCGAGAGCTGACGCGACTTCGAGGAGCGCGCGATCGTTACCGACTTGCGCCACCAGTTGCAGCCCAACGGGAAGGCCTGCGGAGGTGAACCCTGCTGGCAAAGACAGCGCCGGGCAACCGGTCGGCGTGATGGCGCAGCAGGTCGTCATCCATTCGAGGTAGTCGGCCATCGCGACGCCATCGATCTCCATCGGGAACTCGGTTTCAACGGGAAATGGTGCGACCTGTGCAGCCGGCAGGGCGAGCACGTCGTATTCATCAAAGAACTTTGTCATCTCGACGTGGAGCCGCGCGCGTAATGCTTCTGCCCGTAACACGTCGTCGGTGGTGATCGACAAACCAAACTCGATGTTCTCGACCACAGTGGCCTTCATCAGTGACCACCGATCACGGGGAATTGCTTGACCGAGTTGGCGGTAGGCCAGGCCTCGCAGCGTGCGGAAGATCTGCATTGATGCCGACAGGTCGGGGGCTGCTTCGGTGAACGTGCCCCCGGCTGTTGTGATCTGTTTGGCTGCCTTGCGGCAGAGGTCGAGTACTTCGGCTTCCGCGGTAAACAACCCGAAGTCACCACCCCAGGCCAGGCGCGCCGAGGTCGTTGTCGGGAGCGGAGCCCGGAAGGTCGCCGGGTCGTCAGCAAGCGACAGCGGGTCGTCGGCCCGGGGCCCGGCGAGCGCACTGAGGAGTAGCGCTGTATCGGCCACGGTTCGCCCCATCGGGCCGCGCACACTCAGCCGCACCAGGTGAGTAGAAGTCGACGTCGCAGCGGACTGGGCCACTCGCCCGATCGTCGGTCGGAGGCCGACCACGTTGCAGAAGGCTGCAGGGTTGCGCAGTGAGCCGCCGAGGTCGCTGCCGTCGGCGATGGGCAACATCCGGCTGGCAAGGGCTGCCGCCGCGCCACCACTGCTCCCGCCCGCCGACTTCGACAGATCCCACGGGTTCCGAGTCACACCAAACACTTCGTTAAACGTGTGCGAGCCGGTGCCGAACTCGGGTGTGTTGGTCTTTCCTATGATAATCGCCCCGGCGGCACGGAGTTGCGCCGCGATGAAACCGTCAGCCGCTACCGGACGGGTGCTCGTCACCAGTGAACCCGACCGTGTCGGAAGCCCAGCAACGTCTTCCAAATCCTTCACTGCTACCGGCAGGCCGTGCAGCGGCCCCGTCGGTTTTTGGGCGTCGGCCGCGTCGGCGTCGGCGAGCACGTCGGCACGGTCGCGCATCGACACGATGGCGTTGACCTGTGGGTTGACCTGATCGATTCGGTCGAGGTGAGCAATCACCACGTCACGCGCCGACAGCTCTCGCGACCCGAGTAGGTCGGCCAGTTCAACGGCGGTGTGATCGACAATCTCCATCGGCCCATCCTGGCAGTCGAACGGTCGGCTGCTTCGACGCCAGGCGGTGATCCTCAACAGCTTCGATGCACTTCTGGCAGCGCGGGGCGGCCATGCTGACGCGATGGACATCGGTATTTTCTCAGGCGTTGCGAGTAGCGGCGGATTCAGCTCGATCGTGGCGGACGCAGCAGCGTCGGCCGAAGCAGGGTTCGACACCTACTGGCTCCCGCAAATCGTGCAACAGGCTGAGGCGATGAACATCATCGGCGCCGCTGCACAAACGGTTCCGAACATTCGCTTCGGAACATCGGTGGTCCCGACCTACCCTCGCCACCCAATGGTCATGGCCGAGCAGGCCCAAACCACCAGCATGATCACTGGCGGCCGTTTCACCCTCGGCATCGGCCTCTCCCACAAGCCGGTGGTCGAAGGCATGTGGGGCCACTCGTTCGACAAGCCGCTCCGCCACGCCCGCGAATACCTCGAAGCGCTCATGCCACTCGTACGCGGCGAAGGCGTCAGCTTCGCCGGCGAAACCCTCACCGCCCGCGGGCAGCTGGCAATCAACGCCCCTGAATCTCCGGTGCTGCTTGCCGCACTCGGCCCGCAAATGTTGAAGCTCGCTGGTGAGCGTTGCGGCGGCACCATCACGTGGATGACCGGCGCGAAGACGCTCAGCGAACTCACCGTGCCCACGATCAGCGAAGCAGCATCAAACGCCGGGCGCGAGACGCCACAGGTCGTTGCTGGCATGCCGATTTGGGTGACCGACGACGTCGACGCAGCGCGCGCCAATGCCGCCAAGACGTTCCTGATCTACGGCCAGCTTCCGTCGTACCGTGCAATGCTCGACCGCGAGGGCCTCGGCGGCCCCGAAGACCTCGCCATCATTGGCGACGAGGCAACCTGCGCGGCGCGGCTCGACGAACTCGCCGCCGCCGGTGTTACCCAGCTCGCGGCATCAGAGTTCGCCTCGGACCCCGAAGGTCGGGCCCGCACCCGTGCATTCCTCGCCAGCCGCCTCTGAGTCAGTAGCTGGCAGGCGTTAACTCGAGGGCCGCGCTGGCAATCGGTAGCCGCACGACGACGCAGTCGCCATGCACGTCGGTCGTCACGTCGGGGTGTCCAGTAATCCACCACATCCGCGGCTGCACGCCGACGATCCGGAACTCAGTCCAACCCGTTTGGTCGGTCACCGGCTCGACGTCGACATAGAGCGAACCGCCACGCCACCCGTGGCACACCACCGTGACCTTGCCGACTTCGACATCGCGAACGGCAGCCAGCTCGGAGTGTTCGGCGCGCTCCCTCATGACAACTGCCTCATTGGTCGTCCAGTAATTTCAGCGCACGGAGCAGTGCGGTTTCAGCGAGATCCGTGCTCTGTTCGTCATGTATTGGCATGTAGTGGGAACCTCACCACGGCGAATGTAGCGCGTGCCAGTTGCCCAATGTGGTGGCCCACGGCTGTGGCAGGATGACGGATCGATCTCGAACGGGGCACCACCATGGCGACAGAACTTGCGACTGACTATCTGATCGTCGGGAGCGGGGCCGTCGGCATGGCGTTCGCCGACGTGATCATCAGCGAGACCGACAAGAACGTCGTCATCATCGACCGATTCGCTAAGCCCGGTGGCCACTGGAACAGTGCGTATCCGTTTGTCACGCTGCACCAGCCGTCGCAGTTCTACGGGGTGAGTTCGCGTGAGCTGAGCAAAGGTCGGATCGACGAAGTTGGCCTCAACCGCGGCCTCAGCGACCTGGCCAGCGGTGCCGAGGTCAGTTCCTACTACGACGACGTGATGCGCCACACGCTGCTGCCGACGGGCCAGGTGCGCTACTTCCCCATGTGCGACTACCGCGGCGATGGCAATTTTGAACACAAGCTTTCCGGCGAGCACTTCCACGTCACGCCGCAAATGACGGTCGACTGCACTTACCTCAACACGACGGTGCCCTCCACGCACACGCCGAACTTCGAAGTTGGCGTAGGCGTGCAGTTCATGCCACTCAATGACCTCCCAAAACTTGAGCACGCTCGCGCTGGCTACGTCGTCGTCGGTGGCGGCAAGACAGGAATCGATGCTGTCCTATGGCTGATCGATGTCGGCGTCGATCCCGATCAGATCACGTGGATCGTGTCACGCGATGCATGGCTCTTGAACCGCAAGAACGCTCAACCAGGTCTCGAGTTCTTCGAGAACACGATCGGCGCCCAGGCCAACCAGTTCGAAGCAATCGCCAGCTCAACATCCGTCGCCGACATGTTCGATCGGCTTGAAGCGTGCGGCTATTTCCTGCGGCTCGACACCGCCGTCCGCCCAACGATGTTCCACGCCGCGACCATCAGTGAACTCGAGCTCGCTGAGTTGCAACGCGTCAAGAACATCGTGCGCATGGGCCGCGTCCAGACCATCAGTACCGACGAGATTGTGCTCGACGGCGGCACGGTACCGACGACTGCTGAGCATCTATTCATTGACTGCTCGGCATCGGCCATTTCCAACCTTGAGCCGAAGCCGATCTTTGAAGATGGCCTCATCACCCCGCAAACCGTGCGGAGCTACCAGCCAGCTTTTAGCGCCGCGTTTGTCGCACACATCGATGCGACCCGCGAGACCGTCGAGGAAAAGAATCACTTGTGCCAGGTTGTTCCCCTCCCGAACGCTGATCTCGACTACCTGAAGTTGACGTCGGCGTTCATGGTCAACCAGTTCAACTGGGGTCAGGACCCCGAGATCAAAGCATGGTTGTTGGCAAACCGCCTCGATGGATTCAGCCAGACCATTGCTGCAGTTCCGAAAGACGACGAAGCCAAGATCGCGATCCTCCGCAAGCTCGGTGACAACGCATTCCCGGCGGTCGCCAAGCTCGGGGAATACATCGCCGAGTACGAGTCGGCCTAGCGGTCACACTGTGCATGGCACAGTGTGACGCCTGGGACCGGCTCGGGTCTTTCAGCGAATCGCGACCGAGCGCAGCACGTCGACATAGTGATCGAACCCAGGAACGATGCGGCCGCGAACTTTGGCCATGTCGTCCCAGCGCCGCACGAGCACCGCACCACGACTGCCGGGGTGGCGTTCGAAGACGTCGACTTCATCGGCGGTCATTGCGCCACCCTGTACGGCAAGGGTCCGCACCGACGACGGTGACAAGGTCGCGAAGTACGACGGCTCGACGGCACACAGGTAACGTTTCGCAGCCACATGCAGCGCGACTGGCCCCGTGACCTCCGGCCCGAACCATGGTGCGAGATACCGGGCACCGGCTTTCTCGTGCTCGTAATCGTCGACCAAGACCTCGTCGAGCCCGACCTGATCGTCGAGCAGCAGGTGCCCCACATCGTGCAGCAGGGCAGCTGCCACCAACGCATCCGATTCGCCAGCAGCCGTAGCCAACTCCGCGCACTGCAATGCGTGCTGCAACTCGGTGATCGCCTCGTCGTACAACCGTGATGCCGCGGCGCTGGCGTACAGCGCCGAGAGGGCGTCGAGTGGCAACTTGGTCATCGCTGCACCGGGCGCCCGAGGAAGTCGTCGATAATGCTGATGCGGACCCGCGCACCATCAAAATCTTCGCCATCCACCGCAAATGCGGCTCGCTTGTCGGCGTAGTAGCGGTTGCGGAAGTCACCACGCGACGCAGCGTTGTACGTGAGATAGGCGGCGCGGCGCGGCCGATCGCTCCGATTTGTATCGCTGTAATGCGGGGTGTACGAATCAAAAAACAGCAGGTCGCCTGGATTGAGCAGCACCGGGCGCCAGTCAAGCCCCGCCGACAGCGACTCGTCGATACGACCCCGAGCGTCGGTGGCCATCATGCTGGCGCGCCCCGGCGATCTTGTCGTGCCGGCGTCTGGCGCAGGGGCCACGTAGAGACATCCGCTCTGTTCTGTCGCTGGATCGAGTGGAACCATGCAGGAGATGTGGTGGTCGATAAATCGGTAGGCCGGAGCGTCTTGATGTGGGGCAAAGCCGCCACCACCGGGATGCTTGTAGTTGATCTTCTCTTTGAACAGCAGGACTGGTTCGCCGAACAATTCGCCGAGCACTCTGCTAATGAGGCCGTCGCAAATGAATGCGCGGAGCACGTTGTGGTGCTCGATGAAGTCTTCGCTCCTGGCCAGGACCGCGCCGGCGTCGGTCTGTTCGAAGTGGTGCAGGCCCGGGCCATCGGTGTCAGCCCACCCCGCCACATCGCACACCGCAGCGTCGATCGCGGCGACTTCGCTCGGTTCGATCGCCCCGCGCATCACGAGCCAACCCTGTTCGCGAAATGCCGCCACGTCGATCTTCACGTCTTCCCTCACGCTTGTTCCAGGCCAAGCAGCTCGGCGACTAACGGGGCCCAGTCGAGCGCTGACGGTTGAGCAGCATCGATCCATCGCATCAGCGGCTCGGCTTGCGGTGCACCGCCGGACACGATGGCGAGCTGCGTCCGGCAGCGGGGACTGCCGTGTTGCCCGCCGAGTGGAATCGGCGCCGCATCGAACATCCGCCCCGGTTCGGTCCATGCCATCCAGACATCAGCGCTCAACCGCTCGGCTGACTCGATTCCGGCAACAGCTTCGATCGCAGCGAGGGCGTCCGTGCCGACATCGCCGTGAATCAACGCGGCTGTTCCGTCGGTGGCTACGTGGAGATCAACGAACCCAGACAGGGCCTCGGCAAGCGCGACCGATGTCTGGTCGGCAATGGTCTCCTGGTCGTGGTCAGACAGGGTGATGACGACGGTGTGTTCCCATCCGTCGGCGAGCGCATCAATGAGTTCGCCGTACGCGCCATCCGTCGCACCATATTGCGCAATTGCCTGCGGCGAATCCGGCCCATAGAGGTGCGATGTCGTGTCGGGTTGATTGAGATGCAGCACTACCAAGTCGGCATTGAGGTCGATATTCCGCACCGCCGCGACGACAGCAGCATCAGCCGGATAGCCGAACTCGCAGCGGGCGGTGCCGTCCGGTATCCATCCGCCGGGCGGCCACACCTCGTCGGCACGATCGCCGCCCATCTGAGCGATCAATTTCTGGTCACCGACGACCGTTACCGATCGCCCACCAGCTGCAGCGACGCGATCAAACAGCGTTCGGGCGCGTGGTCCAGCTTTCGGCGAAGGCACCCATCCCTCGCCGTCGATCCAGGTGTGATTGCCGTACACGCCCGTCTTGCTGGGGTCGGCGCCTGTAATAAAGGCCGCATGATTGGCGTAAGTGACCGACATCGGCAGCGACAGCCCACCATCGGGTGCGCGTCCACCCTCGCAGGCCTGCCGCCAGATGTTGGGCGTGAGCGCGGCACTGACGTGGCGATGCGGCAGGGCGTCGATAATAATCATCACCACACGCAGGTCGTCGTTGATCACTCTCACAGCGTACGGCACGCTCGGGGACGGCCAATTAACTCGTCTCGTCTGGCTGCGCGCCTGGTCGACTCTTGTCAACCAACCCTGTCAACCAACCCTGTCAGAGGGAGCGCACTGGATCGCTGCCGTCCCAGCCGATTGAGGCACCGCGGACCATGTCCGAGAAGTCACGGAGTGCAGGTGTTGCCTCGTAGATCCCGATCAGATGTCCACGGGCACTGCCACCATCGTGCAAGGCAAACCCACCACCACCACCGGCCGTTGTGCGTGCACTCAACACTTCGGCGTGTCCATCAGTCGCGAGGCCAGCCGATGTGGCTTCGAAGTTGTTGACGGAATGTGCAACGTGATGGAGTCCCGACGTGCCGACGAGCGGGGCAGCATCTGCCCGCAGGCCGTGCTGGCAGATCAGCTCAAACATCACATCTCCCCACCAGCCGGACGCTCGGGAATGATCAAACGTCGCCTCCTCGCCGTTGACCCGGACGTCGAGCAGCTCAACGTGGTCGACGATAAAGAACGGCCCAATGCCCACTGGCGCCCAACCCGCTGCAGCCTCACGCACGTCGTCGACTGCGTACACAAGCCTCGTGGGGCCGCTCATGGCTGGATCGATCATGGAGCAAACGTAGCGCCCCCATGTTCGGCTCGACATTGCGTGCTTTCGACCAGCAACAGAGCGTGCTCAGAACATCGAGACTCGGCATTCACCGATTCCCGGCACTGAATTGTGTGGAGAAGTGACGTTCGACACGTCTCACTGCGGTTGTATCTGATACAACTCTCAAAAGACGTACACAACGAGTTCCTGGGGGGAATGATGTTTGTAAGTACACGACGCCGCACACTGGCGATCTTGGTGTCTGGGGCACTGGTCGCCGCTGCATGCAGCGGCAGCGACTCGGCTGACTCACCTGATGCAACGGAGGCTCCAGCCGCCGCGGCCGAAGCTGAGCCCGACGAAACACCCGATGACTCCGAGCCTGCCGACATGCCAGACGCCGAGCCGGCGCCAACCGCGCCCGACGAACCAGCGCCACTCGAAGACGAAGACCAGCTCACCAGCGCCGGCGAGGGCAACGTCGACCTGGCGTCGCTCGAACCAATCGCAGGAGGTGAGATCACCTTCGGGCTCACCAACGACGGCACCGGATTCGACACGACCGGTGCAGTTGCGCCCGGGTCAATCCGGGTGATCACCGCACTCAACGACTCCCTCGTCGGGCTCGACGCTGACGCAAATTGGCAGCCGAACCTCGCCGAAAGCCTCACACCGAACGACGACTTCACATCGTGGACAATCACCATGCGACCCGGTCTGCTGTTCCACGACGGCGAACCCGTCGATGGCGAGGCCGTCCGCGCCAACCTGCAGGCGTTCAAAGACAGCCCGACCGTTGGATTCGCAATGGCCCAGGTTGACTCCATCACCGCAGTTGACGAACTGTCTGTCCGGCTCGACCTCAGCGCTCCATGGGCAGCACTTCCATACGGACTCGTTGGTCAGCCCGGCTGGATGGTGTCGCCATCGACGATCGGCACAAACGAGACGTTCACCGGTACCGGCCCATTCATACTCGAAAGCTGGACACCGGGCGACGGAGCACGCGTCGTGCGCAACCCAAACTATTGGCGAGCCGACGAGGGTTTGCCATACCTCGATGCAATCAACTTCAAGTTCCTCGTCGACGTGACCGTCAAGCGTCAGGCCTTTGAAGCCGGTGATGTGCAGGGCTACGTCAGCCCCGACGACGAGGACATCCTCGATTTTCTCGATGACGACGAGACCGACGTGTGGATAGGCACCGCCGGCGCCAACGAGTACCTGTGGCTGCTCAACACCACCGCTGCTCCGTTTGACGACCTTCGCGTCCGCCAGGCCATGGCCCACGCGATCGATAAGCAGTTCATTATCGACGCGTTCCGTTCCGGCCTGACCGTTCCAGCCAACGGGCCGTTGAACCCTTCGGACCGTTGGTACACCGAGAACAACTATCCGCAGTTCGACCCGGCAGCGGCTCAGGCACTCGTCGACGAGTACGAGGCTGAGTTCGGTCCAATCGAATTCGAGTTGTCGATCGAGCCGAATGCGTCGACGATCGAAGTTGCCGAAGTAATGATGTCCTTCCTCACCGACGTCGGTATCGACGGCAAAATCAAGGAAATTGGTCAGGGCCAGTCGGCGCTCACCGCAATTTTAGACGACTTTCAGGCGTTCTCGTGGTTCCAGTTCGGCTCTCCCGATCCCGATAGTGACTACGTGTTCTTCCATTCGAGCGGGGGTTTCCTCAACTGGACGAACCTGGTCAGCGCTGACATCGACGCCGGCCTCGACGCCGGCCGCCAGAACGTCGACGAAGCTGATCGCAAAGCTGGCTACGCACAGTTTCTGCAGGCCCTGGGTGACGAAGTGCCAATGATTTGGGTCGATCACCTCAATGGTGTCGAGGCAGCTGTCACGCTGCCCGAACTCCACGAGGTTGAGCATGTGGTAGCAGAACCGGAGGTTGGGCTCCTTCGGCAGCTTCTTCGCCTGGTCGGGTGTCTGGATCGAGCAGTGACCTGAACCAGCGGATTGCAACATGCTGATATTCGTCCAGCGCCTCGGAAGACTGGTCTTCGTCTTTTTCGTCGTCACGTTCGTGACGTTCTTTCTGCTTGACCAGGCACCGGGTGACCCGGCTGAACGGTTCGCCGGGTTGAACGCCACGCCTGAGGTGATCGAAGGCATTCGCGCCGAACTCGGATTGAACGGATCGCTAATCGAGCGGTACCTGCGCTGGCTCGGCAATGCGGTGAGGTTCGACTTTGGTGACTCCATTGTCACGCGCGGGTTCAGCAGTTGGGACCTCATTCGGGAGTCGCTGCCCAAGACGTTGGAGCTGATGGTGTTTGCCGAGATCATGGCAATCGGGATAGCGGTGCCCCTGGCGCTCGCGTCGGCCCGTCGCCCGGGCAGTTTCATCGACAAGGCTTCGTCGTCCACCGCGTTCGGCTTGCTCGCATTGCCAGCGTTCGTGCTGGGGATCTACATGTCGTTCATCTTCGGCGTGAAGCTCGGATGGTTCCCGACCATCGTCGACAACCTGCCCGGGCTCAACGATGATCCGCTCGACAACCTGCGCCAGATGTTCCTGCCATCGCTCACGTTGGCGCTGAACCTGGTTGCCGTCTATCTGCGCCTGCTCCGCAGCGACCTGATCGAAACTCTGCAAGAGGACTACGTGATGCTCGCCCAGGCACGCGGCTTGAGTGAGCGTCGAATCATGTGGCGCCACGTGCTGCGGCCGTCGTCGCTCAACTTCACGACCGCCGTCGGGCTCAACATCGCTGGCCTCATCGGTGGCGCGTTCATCATCGAGGTGCTGTTCGCGATTAACGGAATGGGCCGACTCGTCATCCAGTCGGTGATACTCGAAGATTTCAACGTCGTGGCCGCCGTGGTCGCCATTCTGACCGTCGCCTATGTGATGATGAACTTCCTCGTCGACGTGTTGTATTCGATTCTCGATCCGCGGATTCGCCATGCCGCTCGTTGAACCGGGGGCCACCGGGGCGAAGACCGAGACCGAAGCAGTTGCGCCAATCAAAGGCGGCAACCCGGGCCAAAAACGTCGACTCGGCCTCACTTTCTGGCTGTCGGCGGGCTGGATCTTCACGCTCGTATTCCTCGCCCTATTTCGCGACATCCTGCCGATCCGCGACCCAGACGAACTCGGCATTCGGACACGTGAAGTCGCCAAGTTCGAAAGCCCCGGGCGGAACGCGTGCGGCGGCGGCGACGGCCAAGGCCGCGACATGTTTGCCCGGGTCGTCCAGGGTGCACGGCCTGCGCTGATCCTCGGCCTCACCGTCACCATCATCGGCGGAATCCTCGGGAGCGCAGTCGGCGTCACGTCGGGGTACCTGCGCGGCAAAGTCGACACGGTCACCACGGTGTTCATCGACATTGCCCTGGCATTCCCTGGCTTGGTGCTCCTCATCGCTGTCCGAGCAACGTTTGGCAACTCGATGTTCGTGTTCATCGTCCTGTTCTCACTGACGAGCATTCCCGGCTACGCCCGCATCGTGCGCGGTGCATCGTTCGCGCTGTCAGAACGCGACTTCGTCGACGCGGCGGCAGCGATGGGGGCAACCAAACGACGGATCATTCTGCGCGAGCTCGCGCCGAACATCGCACTCCCCGTGTTGTCGTTTGCGTTCATTGGCTTCGCGTTGGTCATCGTCGCTGAGGGCGGGCTTGCTTTCATTGGCTTATCGCTCGACGAGACCACCTGGGGCAAGTTGATCGCCGACGGCGCCGGTGACATTGCTCGGCACGCCCACGTTGCTCTCTTCCCCGCAACAGTGATGTTCCTCACGATTCTGGCATTCAACCTCGTCGGCGACTCGATGCGAGCGCTCTACTCGCCACGCGAAGTCGCGACGCAGCGTCGCCTACGCGTTGGTGCCATGGCCGACACTGGGAGCGGCGACGAAGTGCTCTACATCGACGACCTGTTCACCGCCCTCCACACACCGAACGGTGACGTGCATGCCGTCGACGGGGTCTCGCTGTCTTTGAAAGCAGGCGAAGCACTCGGCTTGGTGGGCGAGTCTGGGTCGGGCAAAACAATGATCCTCCGGTCGATCGTCGGTGCGTTCGCTCTGGCCGACGTCACCCGGACCGGTACCGTCGAAGTCGCCGGCGTCGACATGTTGCGAGCAGAACCAGCCGACATCAAGCGGACCCTCGGGACCCAGATCGGCATGGTCTCACAAAATCCGCTCACTGCACTGAACCCGGTCCGGCTGATCGAACACCAGATCACCGAGCCAATGCTTGTGCACACCAGCATGTCCAAGTCCGAGGCGCGAACTCGGGCTCTCGAACTGATGCAGCAGGTCGGAATCCCGGCGCCTGAACGGCGCCTGCGCGAGTACCCGCACCAACTGTCTGGCGGCATGCGCCAACGCGTGACCATCGCGATTGCGTTGGCAAACGAACCGGAACTCCTGCTCGCCGATGAGCCGACCACTGCACTCGATGTCACCGTGCAAGACCAGATTCTGCGCTTGCTCTCTGACCTTCAGCGCGATCGGAAAATGGCCATGGTGCTCGTCACCCACGACTTGGCGGTCGTCAAGGGCTTCACCGATCGTGTCGCGATTGTGTACGGCGGCGAGGTCATCGAGTCAGGGCCGACTGAGCAGATCTTCAGCAACCCTCGACACCGTTACACCGTTGCGCTGATTCAGTCGATGCCCAACCTCGACCTCCCAAGCCACTCAGAGCTCACCACGATCGAGGGCACTCCTCCTTCGCTGGTTTCACCGCCACGTGGTTGCCGGTTCGCCGCGCGCTGCCCGGCCGCCCAAGACATCTGCAACACCACACCCCCGTCAACCAATGAAGCCAGCGAGCACTGGTTCCGCTGCCACTTCCCTGCTGGCGACGATGCAGAAGGGGCCGCCTGATGGCCGGTACCGGCACAGCGCATCTCCGCCACGACGTCGTACTCAGCGTGACCGAGCTCGTCGTCGAGTTCCCGGCGCGCAAGAAGCAGGTCGTGCATGCCGTTTCTGGCGTGAGCTTCGATCTCGACAAGGGCGAAACCCTGGGGATCGTCGGCGAGTCAGGCTGCGGTAAGACCACGACCGGTCGGGCCATCATGCAGCTCGAATCGGTGACCAGCGGAAGTATTCGATTGAACGGTGTCGACCTTGCCGCAGAGCAGGGTGAGCAGCTCCGACAGGCGCGCAAGGCAATGCAGATGATCTTCCAAGATCCCGTGTCGTCACTTAATCCGAGTCGGCGTGTTCGCGAGATTGTCCGGGAGGGCATCGACATCTGGGGTCAGACCCGTGAAGGCGATGTCGACGCATGGGTCGCCGAGGTCATGGAGTCGGTCGGGTTAGGCGACGAGGACGTTGCCGACCGCAGGCCGCATGAGTTCTCCGGTGGCCAGTGCCAGCGAATCAACATCGCGCGTGCGCTGGTGATGGAGCCTGACGTGTTGATTCTCGACGAGCCGGTTTCGGCGCTCGACGTATCGGTGCAGGCCCAAATCCTTAACCTGCTCGAGGGCCTCAAGCGGCAGTTCGGGCTGACGATGCTGTTCATCAGCCACGACCTCTCTATTGTTCGGTACCTTTCAGACCGAGTGATGGTGATGTATCTTGGCCAGGTCTGTGAGATCGCCGAAACTGCTGACCTGTTCAGCCGTCCCACGCACCCGTATAGCCGTGCACTGCTTGCATCCATCCCCGGCAACACCCTCGGCCTGCCACAGGCGAGTGAACTCATCAGCGGCGAGTTGCCCTCGCCACTCAACCCGCCGTCAGGCTGTCGTTTCCGGACACGCTGCCCGCACGCGACTGATGTCTGCACCAGCACCGAACCCGAACTGGTCGAACACGAACCCGGTCACTGGGTTGCCTGCCACCATCCTTCGGTGAATGCGTGAATGAACGGTTTGCCTCAGTGATAGATCGCCGAGAGAAATGAGGACCGAGGAGTGACGCCAGAGGAACTGCGCAAGGCCGTTGACGACGGAACGATCGACACCGTCGTCGTGGGATTCACCGATCACTACGGACGAACCCTGGGGAAACGATTCGACGCGGCGTTTTTCCTCGAGTCCATCGACGACGGGACTCATGCCTGCGACTACCTGATGACAGTCGACATGGAAATGGAGCCGGTAGCTGGATACGCATTCTCGAACTGGTCATCAGGATTTGGTGACTTTCACCTTGTGGCCGACCTCAACACGTTGCGACTTGCCGCCTGGGCCCCGAACACGGCATTCGTGCTCTGCGATGTCGAACGTAATGTCGATCACCATCCGGTTGGCGTGGCTCCTCGCTCGATCCTGCGTCGCCAGCTCGACGCCGCACACAACGCTGGTTACGCACCCAACGCGGCGAGTGAGTTGGAGTTCTTTCTCTATCGCGACACATATCGCGACGCACACGACAAGGGCTATACCGGCCTCGTCGCAGCAGGCTGGTACGTCGAGGACTACCACCTCCTCCAAGGGGCACGGGTCGAGGACTACGTCGGCGCAGCGCGGCGCGTGCTCCGAGACTCCGAGGTACCAGTCGAAAATTCAAAGGGCGAAGCAGCGATCGGGCAACACGAATTGAACATCCGCTACGCACCGATTCTCACGATGGCCGACCGGCACGTGGTGATGAAGCAAGCAATGAAGGAGCTCGCTGATCAACAGGGCGTGTCGGTGACCTTTATGGCGAAGCCGCATCATGATCAGTCCGGGAGTAGCTGCCACATCCATCTCAGTCTCTGGTCCGGCGAAGGTGAGGCGGCCACGAACCTTTTCTCCGACGGGACCGGGCGCACCGATGCGTTCCGCTGGTTTCTCGGCGGATGGATGCAGCACCTGCGTGACTTCATGGTGTTCTACGCGCCAACGATCAACAGCTACAAGCGCTATCAGGATCAGTCGTGGGCCCCGACCGGGTTGGCGTGGTCCGATGACAATCGCACGACCGGGTTCCGCATCGTCGGATCCGGCCCCAGCCTGCGAATCGAATGTCGCATCCCTGGTGCCGACGTCAACCCGTACCTCGCCTTCGCTGCTGCTCTGGCGAGCGGCCTCGATGGGATCGAGAACCAGATCGAACCCCCGCCAGAGTTCAACGGTGATGCCTACACGTCAGACGACGTGCAGCGCGTCCCGAGATCGCTGCGCGAGGCAGTGACCGTGTTCACTGCGAGCAATACCGCGCGACGTCTGCTTGGTGACGAAGTCGTCGATCACTACAGCCACTTCTACCGGTCCGAATGTGATGCCTATGACAGCGCCGTCACCGATTGGGAACGCCACCGGTACTTCGAGCGGATCTGAACCACTCAGGCTCTTCGCGTCTCGCCATCGGCGTCCGGGAACCAAAAAGCCCCCGGCAGCGCTGCTACCGAGGGCTTGAGTGGTGGAGACGATGGGAATCGAACCCACGACCCCCTGCTTGCAAAGCAGGTGCTCTGCCAACTGAGCTACGTCCCCAGAGGCGGAGCGAACGATATCGCCGCTCAGGCCCAGTCCACCGCGTGACTTTGGGCAAAGGCGTGAGGTGGACACGCATCAGGTGCGCGTGTACCTCATGTCTTTGGCATGACCGGCGACGTCTGAAACCTGGCTGAACCGGCCAAACTGGTCCGATGGCTGACAAATCACCCTTCGATCTGCACTCTCCGATCGACTGGCTCAAGTGGATTGGCCGTAACGCAAAGCGAATGCTGATCTTCATCCTCGGCGTCTCGGTGCTCCTTGCGGGTGTTGCAATGCTGGCCCTTCCGGGCCCAGGCCTCGTCGTGATCATCGCCGGCCTCGTCATCCTCGCCACTGAGTTCACATGGGCCGAGCGAGCCCTCGACAAGACGAGCAAGAAGGCAGCGGGCGCTGCAACCAAGGTCACCGGCAACAAGAATGGTCAGTTAGCGCTTGCGGTGTCAGGCATCGGCATGATCGTGGCCGGTGTGCTCGTCGCCGTGTTCTTCAACAACTTCTTCATCGTCGGCATTTCTATTGCGATCGCCGGTGTGATCGGCCTTGGAACACTCCATCCAAAGGTCCAGAGCTGGATCGACGAGAAGGCGAATATTCCCTCCGGCTGAGCAAGCGCCAGCGATCTCGGGACGATTCCGCGCACTCGGGTGCCCAGACATATCACGAAAGGCGTCAGTCGTCTTTGAGGGCAACGGCGTTGGGGGTGACGTTCATTTTCGGCTCGTATTCGGCAAGGTCGACATCGCGGGCGTCAGCGCGAATCGTGGCTCGCAAGTCGATACGGCACGTGTCGCACGGGCCGAAGTACTCCTCGTCGACCGAGCCGCTGCAGCGCGGACAGTCGAAGATCACGACAACGACTCCGACTGGTTTGCACCCAAATGAATCGATCGACCTGCCACAAACTTCACGCCAACGACGTTACAACGCCTACGATCGACTGCAATGCCTCGCTCTCGTCCACCGATGTACGACGACGGCGGCGGCCTACCAGATGTCGCACGAGGCGAAGAGCAAAGTCGTCTATACAGCGGTAGCGATCGTCGTAGCGATCGAGATTCCGTTGAGGGTCACGGCAACGAACGACGCGAGGTTCCAAATTTTTTGATCCGCCGCGCCATCGTCGTTGGTCTCGTCGTTGCTCTCATCGCCCTTACCGCAATCGCTGCCGGCAACCTGCTGGGACGCCGCGCTGGGGGCTCCGGTTTGACTTTCGGTGACAGCGACTGGAACACCGTCGTGTCGATCGACCAGAACATTGGCAGCGTCGTCCTCACCGACGCCGAAGGTGAAGAGACCGGCCGATTCCGACTTGGCATCCAATCCCTCACCGACAGTGCCGTCATTGGCTCGACTGTGATTGCTGCATCAACCAACAGCATTGCTGTGGCCGACCTCTCTGCACCCGATGACATCATCATCATCGGCATCGAGTCAGCTGGCACCCTCGTTCGCCCGTCGGGGACCGTTGCCACCGTCATTGCCCCCGACACCCAGTCGCAACGAGTCGTGCTCGTGCACGGTCCGACTCTTGAACTGATCGACACCGCAGATCTCGACACGGTGCCCGGTGCTCGATACGACATCAACCTCGCTCGCAGCGATCCCGCCGGGCGCAACGTCTTGGTGACCGACTCGGGCAACTTCCAAAGCGTTCTGTTTTCATTCGACCGTGACACTCCGAGCTTCTTCCCGGGCTTGGCGCTGGCGGTCGACGACTCGATCGTGGTGACCGCCCAAAACGTCGGCACCAACGCCAACATCAATGTGTTCGATCACAAGGGTGAGCCCGGTATTTCGACCCAAACTGCGTCGATCCGGGCCGGAATGATCGCAGGCGGCAACGTCATTCTCATCGGCGTCGAAGGTGAGGTCCTCTCACTGTCGATCGCCAGCGGCGAAGTCACCACGCTCGACTCGCTCAGCGTCGGCACCGTGCAATCGGGCAACGTGGCGCCACGCGGTGATCGCCTGATCGTGCGTGGCGACCAAGGCACCGCGATTGTCGATGGCGATGGCCTCGTGATCGTCGACCTCCCTGACGCCCAACCGACCACGACCGGCATTGACGAACTTGCACCGCGCCGCAGCGCGTGCGTCATTCTCGCTCGCACTGCAAGCAACGAAATTGTGGTCGTCGATCTCGAAGATGGTGCCATCCGAATCGAAGCCCTTGCCAGGCCCGACGTACTCGCCGATGTCAGCGGATGCCTGCCCGTCGTTCCGACATCAGCGGGCTACCTGTCACTCACCCCCGACGCCGTGCAACCCGTCACGCTTGTTGGCGATGTGCTCGCGATCTCACCCGATGGCGGCACGCTCGTCGTCGAGAACAACAAACGCTTGGTACTCACCGAACGAGCCGTCCCTGACAGCGATCGGGCAGATCCCGTCGACATTGGTCGTGCCGGCCGCAGCGTTGCCTTCGCCGATCTGTGATACCACACGTATGACTGACGAGTTCATCGAGATCGATCGTGGAGACACCGTTTGGCGATTCGAGCGAGAGTTCCTTGAATCCAATTGGACCTGCCTTTTCGGCAATGGGTGCAAGGGAATCCTCACCGAACCAGCCGAGGAGCTGAACCAGGGCTGCTGCTCCCTCGGCGCCCACTTCGGCGACGGCCCCGCAGGTCAAGCCGAGTCGAAGGAGGTCCTGGCGTACGCATCGATGCTCACGCCGAAGAACTTCCAGCACTTCGACCAGGCCCACGAGGCGGACACACCGGGCATGCTCGCGATCTACGGCGACGACGGCCGCACCCACACAAGGCTCGTTGACAACGCCTGCATTTTCCTCAACCGGCCGGGCTTCGCAGGTGGAGAGGGATGTGCACTCCACATCGCCGCCATCGAGTTCGACGAGTCACCCACCGAATGGAAACCATCGGTGTGCTGGCAACTGCCACTGCGTGTCGACTGGCAAGAAGTCAATGCCGACACCGAGACCGCAACGGTTCGCCGCTGGACCCGTGCCGACTGGAGCAAGCACGGCGAGACGATGGCATGGTGCTGCACTGAGCGATCCGACGGCGGCGAGGCGTATGCCGGCACCGAGCAGGTGATCGACTCGCTACGCGAGGAACTCACGGCGCTGGCGGGTGCCGAGGTCTACGTCGAGCTGCGCCGACGCCTCTGAGCAAAATCGGACCCGCGACCTAGGCAAATCAGATGATGTTGATCGCGTCGAGCACCGCAGAAACCCGCTCGTTGCCAACATCGCCCGTGCTGGTTCCTCGCCAGTCGGTCCGCTTGGTCCCCCACGACACGAAGTCATGTGCGGTCGTGTGAATCACTGGCGCATCGTCGTCACGATGATTCGCCACCGTCCAACCGTCCGGGCCGGGTGAAATGCAAAACGTGTCAGCAGCAGGACCATCAAAGACCAGGTTGACCACTTGATCCGGACCAGCGTCGAGCTCGGCAGCACACATCTGCGGTAGTCCGGCGAGCATCCATTCCAGCGTGGCTCTCAGCGCTTCGGTGTCACGCGGAAGCTGTGCAGCGCGATCGACGGCAGCGCCGATGTCGTGGCGCAAGTGGCAGTAGTGATCGAACACGATCGCGTTGGCCAAGATGTGCAGCGGGTGTTCGCCCAGGTCGGAGAGCGGAACGACGGTGTTGGCCATCGGCGCTTCTTGCAGCGCAGCAAGTGCCGCGACGCCCTTGCCTGCCCACTCTTGGTAGGCGGCGATTACTTCGATCGGCGTCCAGTCTTTGCGCTGCTGCACGGGAACCTCGGCAGACGTTTCGGTGTGGCCGGAATCGCCGCCATCGACAGTGTCGGGCGCTGCGATCTTCTGAAACGTCGCCGCCATGTGCTGCGCCACGTCTTGAACACGCCAGCCGTCGCAACCTGAAGCAGCCTCCCATTCAGCGGGGGTGAGCGAGGCGAAAATCTCCTTGGCGCGGTCAACTTCGACATTGAGTGCTGCGATGGCTGCGTGTGTCATGGAGCGAGTCTCGCGCGGGTTCGCTCGGCAGTCACGGCCAGGACTGAACGTCTGTGACCAACGCTCGCCACGTCAATGGCCGCACTACGGTCGTGCTCGATGCCTTTCAACGTGCGGGGACGAACTTGGGGGCTGGTAGTTGCACTGGTCGTCGGGGGCTGTGCTGGCAACGGTGCCAGCGCGCCCGGTTCGAAACCGGCCTCTTCGACAGTTGCATGGACACTCGACAAGGCGGCTGCAGTGGCAGCTGCCATCGACGTTCGCGCGAATGGCTGCGGGCCGCGCATCGGTTTCGGGTCCGGCACCGTCATCAACGGGGGTGACATCGTGACTGCTGCACACGTGGTGGCCGGGTCGACGTCGGTGGAGGTCATCGATGGCAATGGCGCACGAGCTCCTGCCAAGGTCGTGTTGTTCGACCCCGACCTTGACCTCGCCGTTCTGCGACCCGCAGACGCCCTCGGAACACCTCTGACTATTCGCTCCATGGAGGCCCGTGAGGACGAAGTCGGCGTCCTGGTTCGGATCCGGGAGCTCGATGGTGTCATGGAGATAGAGCAGATCGATGTTCGCGTCATCCGTGAGGCAAACATCTCGACGACCGACATCTACCTCGACCGCAAGGTTGTGCGGGATGGCTTCGAAATCGAAAGCTCGGTCAACATCGGCGACTCCGGAGTAATGGTCGTCCTCCCCGGCGGAGGGGCTGGCGTCGTCTGGGCGCGCAGCAATCGTGTCGACGGGCGTGCCTGGGCGATCGACTTGCCCACCGGAGTCATCAATGGCACTGCACTTGCCGAAGAGCTCGTTCCGGTCGACGTCGGCCAATGCATCCCGAACTGAATTGGCACCGATTTCAGCTCACCGATTGCAGCTCACCGGATGCCGAGTACACGGTCGGTGTAGGTGTTGCGGAACGTCCCCGTCGGATCAAGCTCGCCGCGCCATTTCTGGAACGTGTCCCACTCGGGGTAGCGACCACGCAGGGTGTGTGACGATTGGTAGTGCATCTTGCCCCAGTGCGGCCGGCCCGCGTAGTCGTTCATAATTTGCTCGACTCCTTGAAAGTAAGCCTCGTACGGCATGCCCTTGTACTGGTGGACCGCAATCCAGCCAGAAGCCCGGCCGTTGGCAGTCGACAGCGGAATATCATCGGCAGCCGACGCCCTGACTTCGATCGGAAAAATTGGCTTGACCGGCAACGTCTTAATCAGCGCATCGATACGGCCGAGTGCATCCGGCACGGCATCAAATGGCACGCCATACTCCATTTCAAGGAACCGCACCTTACGCGGGCTGCAAAAGACCTTGTCGCTCCGGTCGAGCGTCTCGCGTCCGCTGGCCGACGACGTGATCGCTTTGGCGACCTTCGGTGCGAGCGAAGGAAAGCTCCTGGCGACGCGACAGACGGTGCCGAATGCCAGATTCTCCGCGATCCACTTGTCTTTGATGTAATCAATCTTCGACTGTGGAGCAGCAGGGCGGTCGGTAATCGTGTTGCGCTTGACCATGCATCTGCGGGCACCTGGCATCCAAAAAAATTCGGCGTGGTCAGTCGAGTGCATCACGCCGCGGAAGTCGGCAACGACATCGGTGAGTGTCTCGATCGTCTCGACAGCATGCAAGTTGAAAGCTGGAACGCAGCGAACCGTGACCTCGGTGAGGATGCCAAGTGAACCAACACCAACGCGTGCCACGCGCAGTAGTTCGGGATCATTGGCCTCGTCGGCGCGACGGATCGTGCCGTCACCAGTGACCAGTTCGATGCCGACAATCCGGGTGGCGATGTTGCCATGACCCGCCCCGGTGCCATGGGTCGCGGTCGCGGTCGAACCGGCGATCGACTGGTAGGCAATGTCGCCGAGGTTCGGGAGTGCCAGGCCGCGCTTTGCCAACTCGTCGTTGAGGTCAAACAACCGGATGCCGGCCTGCACCGTGACGTCATGGCCGTCGGTCGAGATGACCTGTTTCATCTTGTCGAGCGACAGGAGGTGGCCGTGCGTCATTGCGGTGTCGGTGAACGAGTGCCCACCAGCAATCACCTTGACCTGTTCGCCGGCAGCGTGCGCCGCGGTGACGATACGCGACACGTCGGCGGCGCTGGTCGGCTCGTGTATGCCCTGCGGATGGCACTGCTGATTACCGGCCCAGTTCTTGGTGGGAACGCTCATACGAAGATTGTAGGGCGCGTGCCCAACATAAGCCAGACGCGCTCACCTGGCCCGTCCCCCACCGCAGCCCCCGCCCGTGCCGAAATGGAAACCAGATCACTGCACCTGAGCGAAGTAACGATCTCAGTTTCGAAGGATTGAGGTCAATACAGCGACGGTCCACTCGAGTTCGTCGACAGTGGTGGTGCAATGGACCGACAGCCGGAGCATGTCGGGTAGGTTCCGTCGTTCGACGTCGTAGCGCGATGAACCAGCGAAGGTCGTCGAGGCGTTGATCGAGCACCTGCTCAGCGCTGCCTTCAGATCGGCTGACGCGACGTTTGGTGATGCTGTCGTCACGATCCCACAGCGCTGCAGCCCCTCGTCGTAAACCGTGAGTCCGAGATCGGTAAGCATCGTTCGCAGCTGATTGGCCCGCTCAGTTACGGTCGCCTCGATTCGATCGATCCCCAGCTCGTGGACAACATCGACCGCCGCGCCTAAGCCGAGCCAACCGGCATGACTGAACTCCCAGTACTCAAATCGCTGCGCACCCGCAGCGAATGTGTAGTCGTCAGTGCTCGACCATTTTGCACCGTGATGATCCGGCTGCGACGGTGTCACTCGGTCAAGGATCGATGGACGCGCATAGAGAAAACCGGTCCCGCGTGGGCCACGGAGATACTTCCGACCGGTGGCTGACAGGAAGTCGCAACCGATTTCATCGACGTCAATCGGCAGGAAGGGGAAGGTGAAGAGTAGCTGGCGCAGCGCCGCCTCAGGTGTGGGGGCGTGCAGGTCGCACAGCCCGAGGAAGGAGCGGAGCGTCTCGCGCGGCTGCCAGTCGGCGCATACGAAGGCCGCGAGCCGACGCCGCTCGGCCAGCGCGTCGAGGCTCCTGGCCGCACTCGTCACTTGGCAAACGATCGATAACGACGCCGCGAGTCTTTGCGGCGTGGATGAAGGCAATCGCATTGGCGCCGTACTCGTGATCGTGCACGATGATCCGCTGTCCGGCCGCCATCGGGATCGACCAGAAGGCTGCCATCCATGCCTCAGCAGCACTGCCGAAGCGGGCAATTTCAGACGGCTCTGCACCAATCAGGCGAGCAATCGAAGCGTGCGTTTCCCTGGTTCGATCAGCAGCCTCGGCAGCAGCCTCGTAGCCGCCAATCACGGCTTCGCGTTGCAGGTGTCCCAGTTGCGCATCAAGCACTACCTGCGCGGGCAGCGACGAACCAGCATGATTCAGATGGATCAGGCCGCCCGAACATCCTGGAGTCACTGCTCGGATCGCAGCAACCTCATCATCTGCGAATGGCGGTGGGCTGGGCGGTACGAACGAGGCAGCCATCGATTGCGACGCTACCGAAGCCAGTTGTTCGGAATTGCTTTCTCACACCATCGGCCGAACCGCTTCCAGAAAATGCCCATCAACGTCTCCCACGATCCGACCGCACGACGGCGAACGTAGGAGTCGAGCCGTAAACGCAGCACCGTCGACGAATCGTCCGGGCCGTCATCCAGCCAAAACTGCAGACGCGTCGGCCGAAACAAGCCGTGGCTGACCGCATAGCTGCCGTAGAAATACTGCAGGTCGCGGTATCGCTCGTGGACGATCGTGCCCAGCACACCCGAGAAGGACATGAATGGGCCAACGTGAGCGTTGTACACACCCTCGGAAAAGCCCGTCTGCCCGGAAGCGTTGGTCAAGAACTCAACGCGAAAGGGACGAAGCTGTCCATCGGTAAACGTGGCTGGGTCACAGAGCCATTCCCACACAGCAGCACGAGACCGTCCAACCGTCCACTGCTGTTCAAACGCGTGCTCGACGAAACCGGCCGGCGGCGTTGCCGGAAAAGGCGCGACCGACAGGATTGGACCGGACAGCGGTGCAACAGGCGTCTCACTCATGGCTCCATGCTCGGCGCGATTCTGTCGAAGTGCAAACTTCGCCATGGAGCGACTGCTTCGAGGGTGTCGTCAGAGTGCTTCAAGGATGGCGTTCTCGACGACTTCGGTCAGCGCCGGATGGATGTAGAACACCTTGCGTGCAACGTCGTCGGCACGCTGGTCGAACTCCATTGCCTGGATGATCGGCTGGATCAGCGTGGCAGCCTGCGGACCAAGAATATGGGCACCAATAATGAAGCCGGTGTCGGTGTTGACGAGCACCTTGGCAAAGCTGGTCTCATCGACGATTGCCCAGCCGTACGCGGTGCCGGCGTAGTCACGCTGACCCACCTTGAACGGGAGGCCCTGGGCAACCGCTTCCTGCTCGGTCAAGCCGACGCTGGCGACCTGCGGATTGGAAAACACTGCTCCCGGAACTGCCTTGTAGCTCTGATGGCGAACGTCGTTGGGATGGGCGATGTTCCAGAACGCCACCGAGGCTTCAGCGTTGGCCAGATGCTTAAGCTGGTAGTTGTTGGCGATGTCACCGATCGCCCAGACGTTGTCGACGGTGCTCGCCATCGTGTCGTCAACGACAACGGTGCCGCGGTTATGGCATTCGAGGCCACCGGCCCTGACGTCAACGAGGTCGCTGTTCGGCTCGCGGCCGGTCGCCACGAGTAGTTCGTCGACGATGACCGTCTCGGCGCCAACCGTTAGCGCGATGCCATCGGCTGTGCGTTCAACATGGGTCGGCACGACACCGAGGCGCAGGTGGACACGCTCGGCGAAGATCTCGGTGAAGCGATCGGCGATGTCGTTGTCGAAACCGCGTAGCAGCGTATTTGAACGGTTGAAAAGCGTGACGTCAGAGCCGAGGCCCGAGAACACGTGGCCCATCTCGACAGCGATGAAACCGCCACCGATGATGCCGAGGCGCTTCGGCAGATCGTCAAGACGCATAATCGTGTCAGACGTGTGGAAGCCCACCTCGGCGAGGCCAGAAATCTGTGGCACAACCGGACGGGCACCAGCAGCAAGCAGGACCTTGTCGCCACTGATCGTGCGTTGGCCGCCGTCGTTCATGTCGACACGAAAGACCTTGTCGCCAATGAATGAGGCCGTACCTTCCAAGAGGGTGACGTTTGGGCTGCCGGTCGCGCGGTACTCGCGTCCGCCTGCAGAAATCTCATCGATTCGGCCAAACACGCGATCACGAATCGCCGGGAAGTCAGCACCGTTGAACTGCGTGTCGATACCGAGCTTGGCGCCATTTCCTGCAGCCAGTGCTGCGTCGGCGGGGAGCACGAACATTTTGGACGGAATACAGCCCACGTTGAGACAGGTGCCTCCGTAGACGCCACGTTCCACGATGGCGATGTTCCAGTTGCTGAGGTACTCGGGAATCGAGTTACCGGAACCCGATCCGATAATCACCAAGTCGAACTGTTCGTTGTCCATGTTGTCGCTCACGACTTGAATACAACCACGAACAAGCCGCTTTGTTCCTGAACTCGACATCGAACTCGACATCGAACTCGACATTGAACTCGGCATCGGACGGGATCGATGCACCCTCCATGTGTCAGGGTGGGCTGGTGTTCAACGACAAACGACCGGCTTCCGGCGACGGGTTCATGCGATGCAGCGACGGTCAGGTGCGTTGGGGGATCTACGGAGCAGCGGGGGTTGTGTTCGTCATCCGCGAGACCGACGGCCCTCGGGTGATGATCCAGAAGCGGTCGCAGATGGCCCACGAAGGTGGCACCTGGAGCTGTGCCGGTGGAGCACTCGATCAGGGTGAGATGCCGCTCGAGGGAGCGATGCGCGAAGCCTCCGAAGAAGTCGGTGACATCGTTGGCACGCCACGACTCATCGGTCAGGTCGTATTTCAACCCGCCACCGACTGGGCCTATACGACGGTCGTAGTCGAAGTCGACGAACGTTTTGGATCATCGATCAACTTCGAAACCGACGCCGTCGACTGGTGTACACCTGCCGAAGTCGAAGCACTTCGATTACATGCCGGCTTCGCGGCAGCCTGGCCCGAAGTTAAAGCCATCGTCACCGCCTGACATTTTTTGAGAGCCAACAAGACGGGGCTGGCTGTGCCAACCGGCGACGTTGTCCGAGGGTTCTCAGCCGGTGATGTTGGCAGCGCCGCTGGTGATGCCCACGAGGTGGGTCTGATCGTTGAAGCTGGCCATCCGCCAGATGCTCTCACCATCGACGTGCCATTCGCTGACCGACGTGTTCTGCGGGCTGGTCACAGGCAGCTTGCTGAGACCAGTGGAAGCTCCAGGCCACCGGCGAACTGCCGTCACCATGATGACGCCGCCGTGACAGATCACCCAGACGGTTTTGCCGCGATGCTCATTCACCACACGATCGGTCGCCGCGAGTACACGCGCACCAAAGTCGTGGCCTGACTCGCCACCCGGTGACAGCGGGTTCTCCCAGTCGGTCCACGGCGCGATGCCGTACTTTGCCGTGTACTCGGCAATCGTCATCCCTTCAGCTTCGCCCGAGGTGCGCTCCATCAAGTCGGCATGCTGGCCAGGCACGATGCCGAGCGGCTCGGAAATGATCTCGGCGGTGTGGACCGCACGCGGCATCGTCGACACCAGTACGACATCAGGTGTCATCGACGGGTCGGCAGCGAGCCGTTCGCGTAACGCTTCGGCCTGGGCAACGCCCAGATCGGTCAAGCCGCCACACGAGTCCTGACCGCTCAACCACCCACCCGCATTCGAGGCCGACTGGCCGTGGCGGATCAGGATCATGCGGGTCACATCGGAGCTCATCGTGATCCAGCATGACACGCCGCTCTGGCGCGCGGCCAGCCGCGCCTGCCGGGCAACCGTACGCTTGATGTATGACCGACGTGCTCGAGCCCGCCGCCACGCGAACAATCAACGGCACATGCCACCACGACTGCCCCGACTCGTGCGGCTGGATCGTCACGGTCGAAGACCGTCCGGCCGGGCCCGTTGCTGTCAAATTGCGCGGCAACCCCGACCATCCATACTCGGCGGGCGAGTTGTGTCCGAAGGTCAACCGATTCCTCGATCGGGTCTACTCCCCCGACCGACTGCTGCATCCGATGCGCCGAGTCGGTCCGAAGGGCGCCGGCGAGTTCGAGCAGATCAGCTGGGATGACGCCCTCACCGAGATCGCGACCAACCTCCATCGGGTCATCCGCGAACACGGCCCCGAAGCGGTGCTCCCCTACTCCGACGCCGGCAATCAGAGCATGCTTGCGCTGATGGGGCTGAGCGGTCGATTCTTCGGCCACATGGGCGCAACCAAACTCGACCGAAACATCTGCGGCGTCACCGTCGGTGCCGGTATGGCCAAGACGGTGGGTTCACCGCGCGGCATCGACCCGATGCAGCACCTGCACTCAAAGCTGCTGATTCTCTGGGGCACAAACACTCGCCTCACCAACCGGCACCTGTGGCCGACTATCGAGGCGGCCCGAGCCAACGGGGCGCGCCTCGTTGTCATCGACCCCATTCGGACCGTTACCGCCGACGCCATCGACGAGACACGGGGGTGTCATCCAGCCGCTCCCCGGCACCGACATCGCCATGATTCTCGCGATGATGCACGTACTGATCCGTGACGAACTCACCAATCAGGCATGGATCGACGCTCACACGCTGGGATTTTCCGAACTCCAGGATGAGGTTGCTGATTGGACGCCCGAACGAGCCGCTGACGCATGCGGTGTACCCGCCGACGTCATCACACAACTCGCACACGACTACGCAACCGTGCGGCCGGCCGGAATTCGCACGCTGATTGGTCCCGAACACCACGAAAACGGTGCGATGTTCCACCGCACACTCAGCTGCCTGCCCGCCCTCACTGGCGCCTGGGCCGAGCGCGGTGGCGGCGTCTCGAAGAGCACCGGTGGTTGGACCGAGTGCCAAATGGACGTCGACGCCATTCTCCGACCCGACCTTGAGGTCGGCAATTCCCGCACACTCAACATGAGCCGGCTCGGCCAAATTCTCACGCACCCGCACGCCGGCGAAAACGACGGCCCGGCCGTGCATGCGTTCATCAACTGGAACTGCAACCCGGTCGTCACCACGCCGAACGCTGAGTTGATTAAGCAGGGACTCCTGCGTGATGACATCTTCACCGTCGTGCACGAACAGTTCCTCACCGACACCGCCAAATACGCAGACATCGTGCTCCCGGCGACCACCCAAATTGAGGCCGACGACATCGTGTTCTCCTGGGGTTCGTTGCACACCAACTACAACAATGCGGCGATTCCTCCGCTCGGCGAAAGCGTCAGTAACCCCGAGCTGTTCCGCCGTCTCGCTGATGCGATGGGCTACACCGAGCCGGCACTGTTCGACGACGACGAGACCCTCATGCGTGAGGGTGCTCCCGACCTCGACCTCGACGGACTGCGCGACACCATGTGGCAAGAAGCGCCATACCCAGCCGACGGTCGACCCTTCGGCGACGGCGACTTCGACACTCCATCAGGTCGCCTCCATCTCGCCTCCGACGAACTCGAAGCAATGGG
The DNA here is from genome assembly GCA_905182555.1 of uncultured Ilumatobacter sp. Lineage (GTDB taxonomy): Bacteria > Actinomycetota > Acidimicrobiia > Acidimicrobiales > Ilumatobacteraceae > Ilumatobacter_A. The sequence continues at coordinate 116,030 of CAJJBX010000003.1, forward strand.
TCAACCGCGAGTACCCACCTACATTGCACCGAATGAGGGTCCCGGCGGCGACCCCGCACTCGTCGCGCTGTACCCACTGCAATTGCTCACCCCGAAGCACCATGCTCGGTTTCTCAACTCGGGCTACTCGCACCTCCCGAAGCACGGTCCAGCCGAAGGTGGCCCGTTTGTCGAGCTCGACGCCATCGACGCGGCCGCTCGGCAACTCGTCGACGGTGCAACCGCTCGCGTGTGGAACGGACGAGCGACGGTTCAGCTCCCCGTGAAGATTTCGACGCGACTCCGGCCCGGCGTTGTTGCCATCCCCTGGGGTTGGTGGATGCAAGATCACCCCGACGGCAAGGCCGCTAACGCCCTGACCAATGACACCCTGACCGAATGGGGCGGCGGCGTTGCCTACTCCGACACCCTCGTCGAAGTCGCCGCGCTCACCTGACGCATCGGCGCTCGCTGTTTGTGTGAGCTCAAGCGGCAACCGACGGTCCTCTCGCTCACATAAACCTCGGGTTCACCCGCGTTCACGTGTCCGGCCTGATCGCACGCTTGAGAATCACGCAAGATGTTTGGCTCTCTTATCTTCAGTGCTCGAAGCTCACTGTCTCAAGCAGCAGCTGGGCGCATCTCAACGGTGGGGTGTCATCACACGACCTCGGGCCCGCGGCTGACGTCCCTTCCGACCGGCCCCCTTCCGGCTAGATCGGAATTTGGGGGACCGTCGTGGTGGTCGTCGTCGTCGTGGTGGTGGTCGTTGTTGTGGTCGTGGTCGTGGTGATGTCGAGACGTTGCGTGAAGAGGACTTGGACGGTGCCGTCGGGGCTGAGAAGTTCGCCGATTGCTTGGACCACGCCAGCCGCGTTGGGTTGTTCGGGGCCGGTCACTTCGATGACCACGTGCCCATCGATCACCGTGAGGTTTCGCAAGACCAGCCCATTACCTGTCGCCCAGGCCCTCGCAACCACGCCAACACGCTGAGACAGGACCTCGTCCCGGGTCGGCTCGAGTTCACCCTGCGCCACTTCCTGACGCTCAAGCCAGGTCAGTTCGACGACCAGGGTCTCGGCAAACTCTGCGTCGAGGCGCGCGCCTAGCGCCTGCAGCGACGGGGCATCGCCAACACCGCTGACATCCACGCGAACAGCGTTTGCCTCGACCGAGAGCGCGTCCAGGCGACGGCCTGAGGGCGGTCCACCGTCAAGCAACCAGGCCTGCACGACGGCCTGGACTCGGACGAGCCGAAGCTCTTCTTCAGACGGCGGCCGTTCCGTCGTCGTCGTGACCGCCTCGAAACGCTCGACCTTGTCCCACGCAGTCGACACGATCCTGCCGGCACCGAACTCGGCCTGCATCAGTTCAACCATCGACTGCTCATCAATGGGCTCTTCGAAACTCGTCACGTTGACGAAGATGCGGTCGCCGTCAAACGAAATATCCGAACTCGTTGTCTCGGTGGTGGCCAACCAATCAGACACGATCAATTGCCCTCGAACCTGTCGGTCGCTGGCCCACGCCGCCGCCTCCAACAGCGTCGCCACCAACAGCGCCGCAACGCCAATACCAACGGCGAGTGAACGGGTGCCCATCAGGGCCAGGCGCTTCGGCGGTACAAACCCGGTCACGACAAACACGACCGCACCAGCCAAGACAATCGCTGCCAGGTTGGTCGTGTACAGGAGCATCGCGCCCCGGGCAAACGTCATCTGTCCGGCTTCGAGCGCTACCCCGACAGTGGCGAGCGGTGGAACCAGTGCCACAGCGACAGCTACGCCTGGCAGCGATGACGATGCATCCTTTCGAACCGTTGCGTACGCGCCGGCGAAACCGGCCGCGAGGGCCACAACGAGATCACGGATGTCTGGAGCCGTTCGACTCGTGACCTCGCGCGGCAGGTCGCCGCTGACAAACAATGCCGCCAGCACATACGACAGTGCGATCGAGCCAAGAGTCGCCAAAGCAACGACACCAAACCACCGCAACGACTTCCGAAACAGTGCCATTGAAATACACGCCGCCGTGGCCAACACCGGCTGCATCAACGGCGCAAGCAACATGGCACCGATGACAACGGCCGCAGAGTCAGCCGACAGGCCCATCACCGCGACCACCACGGACAACGTCAGCATCGTCGTGAAACGGAAACCCCAGTGCTCCTGCCGCTTAATACCAAGTTCAGCCATCACACGCTGGCGTTCTTCGGAATCGAGGTGGCGATGCCACCACACCGGCTGGTGTTTCAGCGTGGACGAGGTTGAGTCGCCAGATTCTTGATCGTCAGCGTCGCCCACAGGGCGAGAGGATACGGGCAGACACCAGGGCCGGTCAGGCACCCCGACTAACCTGGCTAAATGGCCAGCGAACTGATCTACGCGTTTCGTGTGCTGCGCCTTCCGCTGCTCGACGCCGGTGGTTCGCCAATTGGACGAATCCAGGACCTCGTAGCAACCCCAGGCCGACCCGGAACGAACGGCGAGCCTGACACCCCACCGCGCATCGTTGGCTTCGTCGCATCAAGCCAGCGCAGACGCATCTTCGTCAACGCGAACCGCATCGCTGAACTGAACAGCGACGGTGCTCGCTTACAAAGCTGGGACATCGACCTCAACCCGTTCAAGCCCAGGCCCGGTGAGGTCCTGATCAACGCCGAGTTGATCGATCGCAAGGTCGGAACCGAGACGGTCAGCGACATTGCAATGCGCCGCAAGTCCGATGGCCGATCTAGCTGGTGGGAAATCGACAAGGTCCGCCTGACCGCTAAGAACACGCTTCGACGACGTTCGACGTATCGACTCGTCGACTTCGAAGAGGTGCCTGCGCTCTTTGATCAGCCAACCGAAATGCAGGCCGAGGCCGCTCGCCTGCGCGACTTCCACCCAGCCGAGGTCGCTGCGTTCGTACGCTCGCTCCCCAACGAACAACGTCGTCTGATCGCCGAAGCCATGGATGACGAACGGCTCGCCGATGTTCTCGAAGAGTTGACCGAGGCAGAACAGGTCCGCATCGTTGAAAGCCTCGACCGTGAGCGGCTCGAAGGCGTTTTCGACGAGATGGACTTCGACGATCTCGCCGACCTCCTCGGCCAGATGTCCGAGGTCAAACGGCAAGAAATGCTCGAGGTCATGGGCGACGAGGACGCTGAAACCGTCCGTCGTCTCCTGTCGTACGAAGAGGGAACAGCGGGCGGCCTGATGACACCGGAGGTCATCATCCTCGGCCCGCACGTCACCGTCTCAGAAGCACTCGCCCAAATACGCCACCCTGACTGGGTCGTGAGCATCGCGGCCCAGGTCTTCGTGTGTAACGCACCGTTCAAGTCACCGACCGGCAAGTTCCTTGGCATCGTGCACATGCAGCGCCTGCTGCGCGAACCACCAAACATGGAAATCGGTCGAATGCTGGACGATGTGCCGATCGTCGCGCCTGACACGTCTGACCGTGATGTGGCGGAACGTCTGGCCAGCTACGACATGCTCGCTGTTGCCGTCTGCGACGCCGCCGGCCGCCTGCACCTGGAGAGGGTGAGGACGTGATCGACCGGATGCTGGGCCCGGCATGGCGCACACGGCGCAAGCCAAGCCCTACACCCGAAGTGAGTAAGTCGTGAAGCGGCGCGAAGACCTGACCGCACCGCGCTCACGGCCCCGACTCGGCGTCGCGTACGACTCCGACGCCTTCGGCAGCTTCGCGGAATCTATTGCCAACTTTTTGGGGACCGCACGCTTCCTGGTATGGCAAACAGTCGTCGTCAGCCTGTGGATCATCCACAACGCGTTTGCCCCACGCGACCTACAATTTGACCCGTGGGACCGGGGCCTCGTGCTGCTCACCCTGGTGCTCTCGATCCAAGCTTCGTACGCTGCTCCGCTGATTTTGCTCGCACAATCGCGCCAGGAACGTCGCGACCGCGTGACATCAGAAACCGACCGTGAAGTTGCCGAACGGACTCAGGCCGACACCGAGTTCCTCGCGCGAGAAATAGCCAGCGTCCGGGTATCGCTCACCGACATGGTCACCGGCGAGGACTTCGGTGATCGTCTCGACCAAATGAGCGAGATGATCGAACGTCTCTCGCTCCAGGTGGGCCAGCTTTCGGGTGACCCAGTCACCACCAAAAGCAGTTCAACGGTCAACGACGCGAACTGATCGGGAGCTTCCCGCGGCTCCAGGTGGTCAGGGCCGATCTCGAGGGTTTGGGTATCCCGGGCCTTGGCCAGCGCATCTTGCTGACGGGGCCGGACAAGTCAATCGTTGGTGGTGATCAGCGTTGCTGCAGGAATCCCCAGCGACGGAGCCCACGATATGGCGTCGTACTTACCGAGTGCGGTTCCACTCCAGAGCGGTCGCCTCGGTGATCAGGCCAGTCGAATCGGGCGTTGGAATATTGGTCTCAGTCATGTCGTTTTTTTCGGGCTGAGTTGTGGAATGCCGGTGAACTCTTGGAGGCGGACACCGAGCCGCTCGACGCTGTGCAACAGGCCGAGAGTGTCAAGTTCAGGGGCACCGCTGAAAACAACGCCAGCGTTGAGCGACCCATCAAGAACGGCACCAGCAAATGCAGTCGCAGTCGCTGCGGCACTCGTCGCAACCAGTTCGGCCACGCCAGCAATGAGGGTGATCCGCTCGCCTGTAGCAGCCCGTCCGCGGACCTCGACGCGAACGGCGCCAACCCCGCCCTCACTGTGGGGAGGTCTGAGCATTGGGAGGCGAGCGGTGAGGCGGTCCCGTCGGTTCGCCGACACGCGTGCGCTAATCCGATCGACCTCGGGGAAATTCTGGTGGAACAACATCGGTGATGGCAACTCGGCCCGATAGCAATCGTAGGCACCGACTGGTTCAGGGAACCAACACAATTCGCGGCCGGAGCCAGCCGGCTTGACCGTCTGCTCACCATCGTGCAATCCATGCGCATGCCCAGCCAATGCGCGGTGATGCTGGCGCGCACACGCAGGGCCTGCAGTCCCGTGCACGGCGACATGAATCTCATCACACAACTCAAGTTGCCCGACAAGATGACGCGCCAATAGACCGGTCAGCCCTGGAGACATCCCAGCCCCGACAACCAAAGGAACGCCCTGGAGGCGGGCCGTGTCGTCGAGTTCGAGCAACGCCTGCACATCAGCGACCCTGTCGGTGATCGACACGATGGGCACGCCCATTGCGACCAGGCGAGTTGCTGATCGAATCTGCGGGCCACCGTGGGCCAGGATTGCGACGTCGGCACCATGCGCTGGTGACATATCGCAACGTGGATCGACCTGGGTCACCTGACAGCCGGGCGCAACAATATTGAGTCGTTGTGCAATGCGGCCACCGGTGACACCGTTGCCGACGAGCGCGACGCGACTGACCATCAGCGGTCCGGCAGCTCGAGCGGCCGCCACCCGCCATGCTGCGGGGGCGTGCCGCCGGTACCGCGGACCCGCAGGCACGCGGCAAACGTACCAGCCAACAAAATCGCCGAAATCGCACCGCGTAGCAGCTTCATCAGCAGAGCATGTTCGCCCCACGACGCGAATGCAACCTCGCTCGTCGTGCACAGCGCGCACACTGACTGAAAACCGAAACGAGACCCACCGATTGCTCGGGGGTCTCGTTACTGGGGTGGGGCTACCTGGAATCGAACCAGGGACCTCATCGTTATCAGCGATGCGCTCTAACCGACTGAGCTATAGCCCCAGCAGGTACGAGACGTTATCGGCCGTCAGTCGGATCAACACGCGCGGTTCTCGACCCGTGCAATCAAGCATAAAAACCGTCGTCAGCGTTCGATATGGCCGGAGTCGTCGACGATCGCTTCGAGAATGATTGGGCCTGAAGCATCGTTGATTACTGCAGGGACCTCGGGCTCTGGACGACGCACCACGAAACGGCGCATTGGCGATGAACGTGATTCGACGACTTCTTCTTCAAGCACCGTGAACCGGACCCCGCCAACCAGGTCCGTGATGAGGTTGAAAAGAGATGCGAGGAGCAAAGCGAAGCCGGTCAAGCCAAGGACTCCGAAGAGACCCGCGATCCAGGCGGCGTGGTAGATCTCGCCACCATTGAAATCGAACGACTGCCAGCCGAAAGATTCGAAAAATCGCTCAACGTTCTCGACGGTGCCGGTCGCATATGCAACGTTCCACAGCAGCACGGAAGCGGTCAACAGGGTCAAATACAGCACCATGTTCGCGATGATCGCGATCTTGAACACCGACCACGGATCAACGTGGCGGACGACTCGTGTGACCTTGCGGACGCGCGCCTTACGCCCGAGAATCCGCGGCACCTTCAGTGGGACCGGAACCGGCGCCGGGTCGTAATCGATCGGCTTTTTCGGCCGACGTCGAGCTGACATGGTGTCGTCTTGCGGAGCAGAGTCGACAATCGGCCCGTCGACGTCGGCACGCCGGAGCTCTTCGAGAATGTCAGGAATAGCCTCGGGCGGATACTCACAGTCTTTAGCCTCAGCGCCGTGACTGTCCCGGGCCGTGACTGTCCGGGCTGTCGCTGTCGTCGCTACCTTCGGTCGCGAACACAATGGCCGGAAGATCAAGCGTTTGATCATCGCCACCGGGGTCCGCTACAGCGTCAACGGCGTCGTTGATGGGCTCCGCGCCTGCGAGAATCGCTCCTTCGACTGCGCCAGCCGCATCAAGGTCATCGTTCGCTGCATAGTTCGCGAGTGACTCGACCAAGGTTGCATCAAGTGCGTCGATTTCAGCCGTGTTTGGGCCGTCTTGCTCATCGCTGTCAGACGTCAGCTCACCGATGACCTCATCAACCCGTGACGAATCGAGTTCTCCTTCGGTGGCACTCACCTCTGGGAGTGTACGCAACCTACGGGCCGTGATCCTGCCATGCGGCGTGGCCTCACCCCCATGGGCTCAGCGGTACACGAGTCGACATCACGGTGCATTGGTTGCTCGAGCTGTCGCAGTGGTGTCGCCCAACCGGACAACCACCGTGACCTCGTGTGATTCCGGATTCCGCGTCCAGGAAACGACAATCGCTCCATGGAGTTCTGCATACGTCGAAGCCGCCGGTGCTCCGCCATCGAGCGATGCCAGTGCGGCCGCATCGGCTGCTGTCTGGGCACGTGTGCGCTGTTGGACTACAGCGCCGAACCCGACCAGCGCACTCATAAGTGCAAGTCCCACCGCAACCACGATGACCAACAGGAATGCGGCCGATTGACCGGCGTCGTTTTGTTGTTGCTCCATCGGCATCTCCAGCATCTCCACTCGTTCGATTTGAAGGAGGCTGCTCAAGCAGCGAGGAGACCCTGAAGTCAACGAAATTAGGATACCAAGAACAGCAAAGGTGTGAGGCAGCTGCGCGTCTACCTCAACCCTTCGACATGGGCCGACGGAGGTCAGGCGGAATTAGTCGTCTGCGCCGGCATCGGCATCGGCATCGGCGTCGCCTTCGCCTTCGCCTTCGCCCGCAACGATTGATGCAACAGAGCTGACGGTGTCACCATCATCCATGTTCATTACTCGGACGCCAGTTGCACTACGGCCCTGTTCAGAGATCTCGCGGACCTGCATTCGAATCGTGAGGCCCGACTCGGACACCGCGACGATCTCATCGTCGATACCGACCATAAATGCTGCCACGACCTCACCCTTCTTGCCGGTGAGCTTCATGCCGCGGACGCCCTGGCCGCCGCGACCCTGGACGTTAAAGCTCTCAAGCTCTGTCCGCTTGCCGTAGCCGGCCTCGGTCACGATCAGAATAGATGTGTCGTCACGGGCGACGTCGACAGACACGACTCGATCCTGATCGTTCTTCAGCTTCATGCCGCGCACGCCAGCTGCTGTGCGACCCATGGAGCGGACATCGTTCTCGTTAAAGCGGATTGTCATGCCACCGCCGGACACCATGAAGATGTCGTCGTCACCGCTGGTCTCAATGACCTTGACGAGTTCGTCGCCATCCTTCAAGTTGATGGCGATCAAGCCGTCGCGACGGCTCTTGTCGTACTCGGTGAAGGTCGTCTTTTTGACCGTGCCCTTCTTTGTAGCGAAGAAGAGGTAGCGGTCGACACCGAACTCCCGTGTGTCGATAATTGCTTCGACACGCTCACCCGGGATGAGCGGCAAGAGGTTGACGATCGGCATACCCTTGGCCGTCCGCTCGCGCTCGGGAACGTCGAGTGCTCGCAGTCGATAGACCTTGCCCAGGTTGGAAAAGAACAAGAGGTGCGCGTGCGCCGTCGTGAAAATCACATGACGCACAATGTCATCAAGCTTCAACTTGCCGCCCGACACACCACGGCCTCCGCGGCCCTGCGTCTTGAACGAGCCGGCCGGTACGGCTTTGACATACTGGGCTTCGGTCATCACGATGACGAGTTCCTTGTCGTCGGTGAGGTCTTCAATTGACATTTCGCCGATGTCGTAGGTCAGTTCGCATTTGCGATCGGTTGCGAACTTGTCGCGGATTGCCGTGATCTCTTCCTTGATGACCGTGTTGAGGCGATCGGGATTGTCGAGGATGTCTTGCAGGTCGATGATCTTCAGGCGCAACTCGTCAAGTTCGGTCTGCAGATCAACTCTTGAAAGCCGGGTGAGCTGACGGAGCTGCATATCCAAGATGTCGTTGGCCTGGATCTCGGAGAATTCAAACGGTGTTGCCATCAGGCCGTCACGAGCAATGGCGACGTCATCGCTTGCACGAATGAGTTTGATGATTTCGTCGATGACATCGAGGGCCTTAATGCGCCCTTCGAGAATGTGTTCGCGATGCCTTGCCTTCTTCAACCGGTTCTGGGTTCGGCGGGTGATGACCTCGACCTGGTGGTCGAGGTAGGCGACAAGGGCGTCACGCAAGGTGATCTGCTTGGGCACGCCCTTCACCAGAGCGACCATGTTGATCGAGAACGTGGACTGCAGCTGAGTGAGCTTGAACAGGTTGTTCATCACCACGTTGGCGTTGCCGTCGCGTTTGAGGCTGATGATCAGCTCGGTCTTGCCGCCGTTGGAGCCATCGTTGACATCGGCAATACCGTCGAGGTCGCCGTTGTCGACCAACTGCTGGATACGCGCAGCAATCGCCGAGCAGGAGGTTTGGTACGGCAGCTCAGTAACAACGATTTCGTATCGCCCATTCTTGCCTTCTTCAATCGATGCCTTGGCACGCGTTTTGACCGAGCCGCGGCCGGTGCGATACGCGTCCATGATCCCAGCCCGACCGAGAATCTGGCCACCGGTCGGGAAGTCCGGACCCTTGACGAACTCCATGAGCGCGTCCGCATCGGCGTCGGGATTGTCAATGAGGTGCACGACGGCGTCGATTACCTCGCCGAGGTTGTGTGGCGGGATGTTCGTTGCCATACCAACAGCGATGCCCTGGCTGCCATTGACCAGCAGGTTCGGGAACCGCGCTGGAAGCACAATGGGTTCCTCGGTGGTCCCGTCGTAGTTCGGGATCATGTCGACGGTGTCTTCGTCGATGCCAGCAAGCAGTTCCATCGCGAGCGGGTCAAGGCGACACTCGGTATAACGCGAGGCGGCAGGACCGAAGTCGGGTGAGCCGTAGTTGCCGTGGAAGTCGATCAGCGGATGGCGCAACGAGAAAGGCTGGGCCATACGCACAAGTGCGGCATAAATGGCAGAGTCACCGTGGGGATGGAAGCGAGCCATCGTGTCGCCTGCGACACGGGCGCACTTGACGTGGCCCCGATCTGGGCGGAAGCCCTGCTCTTCCATGTCCCAGATGATCCGGCGGTGGACTGGCTTGAGGCCGTCGCGTACATCGGGTAGAGCGCGCGACATGATGACTGACATGGCGTACTCGAGGAACGAGCTTTCCATTTCCTCGTTGAGCGCGATCGGCTGGATCGAACCGCCGGTTGGTGTGTCGTCAGTGGTGTCAGTCATGTTGAATCCCCAGTGGTGAGATCATTCGAGTTGTCGCGAGGCGATATTTGGTGAGTGCGCCGCAGGCGGTACTCATCCAATCCGAGGAACGGAAAGGAGGAGCGAAACACGAGCGACAGAAGGAGTGACGAGGACTAAAAGTCCAGGTTCTGGACGTCGCGGGCATTTTTGACAATGAATTCTCGGCGACTCGGCACATCGTCGCCCATCAGGACTGATGTGATGTGATCGGCCTCGGCTGCTTCATCGACAGTGACCTGCAGCAACGTGCGGGTGCTGGCATCCATGGTGGTCCCGCGGAGCTCTTCCCAGTCCATCTCGCCGAGGCCCTTCAGACGCTGAAACTGCTTCTTGTGGTTCGGTCGTTCGGCCATGAACGTGTTCTTGGCCGCATCGTCTTTGAGGTAGACCTTTTCTTTGCCGATCTCGGTCGAATACAGCGGCGGCTGGGCGATGTAGCAGTAGCCAGCCTCGACCATCTCGCGCATCTGGCGGAAGAAGAACGTCAAAAGCAAAGTACGAATGTGGCTTCCGTCGACGTCGGCGTCAGCGAGGCAAATGACCTTGTGATAGCGGCACTTCTCGACGTCAAACTCATCACCAACGCCAGCACCAATCGCGGTGATCAGCGCTTGGATCTCGGTGTTCTTCAACATTTTGTCGATACGGGCTCGTTCGACATTCAAAATTTTACCGCGAATTGGGAGAATCGCCTGCGTACGTGGGTCGCGTGCGTCGACGGCCGTGCCGCCAGCCGAGTCGCCCTCGACGATCATGATCTCGGACTCGGAGGCGTCCTTCGACGAACAGTCCTTCAACTTGTCGGGCATGCCAGCGCCGGACAAAGCTGTCTTGCGGCGGATTGCGTTACGTGCGTTCTTCGCCGCATCGCGTGCCTGAGCAGCGGCGAGCCCTTTCTTGACCATCCGATTGGCCTCAGCAGGATTCTCATCCATCCACTCGACCATGCGGGCGTATGTAGCCTTTTGGACGAACGAGCGAGCCGGCACATTGCCCAGCTTGGCTTTGGTCTGGCCCTCGAACTGCGGCTCGCGAAGCTTGACCGTGACGATCGCCGTGAGGCCCTCGCGCACGTCATCACCGGTGAGGTTCGCGTCCTTTTCTTTGATGAGGTTCTTCTCTTTGCCGTACTTGTTAACAACCGAAGTGAGGGCCGTCTTGAAGCCCTCGACGTGCATCCCGCCCTCGGTGGTCGAGATGCCGTTGGCGTACCCGTGGATCCCCTCGTGATACCCAGTATTCCACTGCATGGCGATATCGAGTTCCATGCCCTCTTCGACGTCTTCATCCTCAAAGCTGCAGACTTTGGTAAACAACGGCTCCTTAGAAGCATTGAGGTGCTTCACGAAGTCGACCAGACCGCCCTTGTATTGGAACGTGACGTCTTGCTCGCGTTCAGCGCGCTCGTCTTTGAAAACGATCTCGAGGCCCTTGTTCAAGAAGGCCATGATCTGCAGGCGGTCGAGCACCGTGCGGGCCACAAACTCAGTGCCTTCGGCCTGGAAGATCCCGAGCATCGGGGTAAAAGGTGATGCTTGTACCGGTGTTCCGACCGTCGGTCGGTGTTTCACCAGCAGGCTTCATCTCTGCCTTGGGCTTGCCACCTTCGAGGTAAGTCTGCTCGTAGCGAAGGCCGCCACGGTCAACCTGGATTTCGAGCCGAGTCGACAGTGCGTTGACGACGGAGACGCCGACCCCGTGGAGCCCGCCAGACACCTTGTAGCCGCTCTCTTCGCCGCCGAATTTGCCACCGGCGTGCAGCACGGTCAGCACCACTTCAGCAGCACTCTTGCCCTTGTGTTCGCCTGACGGGTATGGGTCGACCGGGATGCCGCGGCCGTTGTCGTCAACGCGACAACCGCCATCGGCCTGCAACGTGACGACGATACTGTCGCACACACCAGCCATTGCTTCGTCGACCGCATTGTCAACGACTTCCCAGATCAGGTGGTGTAGGCCCTGCAAACCGGTGGAGCCAATGTACATACCAGGGCGTTTGCGCACGGGGTCGAGCCCCTCAAGCACCTGGATCTGTGCAGCACCGTAATCGCCAGGTTTGTTAGACGTCTTCTCAGCAGAAGGCTTCGGCGTCGGCTCTGGAGCCTGCTCGTCGCCGGTTTCAGCGGGGGTGTCAGCGGTGTCGTTGGACACTCAAACCTCGATGTCTTCAAGTCGTCGGACACGGCGCAAGCACGCCGTGCTTTTCAGGGCGATGAGAGCGCTTGCGCCAGGTACATCAGACCGACGGCAAACCCTTTCCCCAATTGGACTTAAGTCTACTCTATAGGTGCTACGGAGATGCGATTTCGCCGCGGCAAACTACACGATGGTCGCAAGAGAGGTACACACGAGTTTTGGGGCCATCTCGCGGCACTGACGATGAGCCGGATCTAAAGTTAAACGAACGGCCCGAAGCAATGGTTTCAGCAGCAGATTAGCGCGTCCGTGCAACACGTACTTCAACGCGTTCCACCTGCACACGGGCAACTTCTTCGAGTCGAGCGATAATTGTGCCGGACAAAAACTTGACTTGAGTGGCCCATGCAGCATCATCGGATTCGACAGTGAGAACGCCCTGATCAAGCCGCACCGGTCGGACGTGCGCAGCAACGTTCGGGCCGACAGCATCGGCCCACTTTCCGAAAACACCGCCAATCTGAATCCGATCGGTCCCGCGCAACGATTTCATGATTCCATCGAGTGATTTTGTGATCGGCACAGGCTCAGCCATCAGGCAGCCCACCGTAGCTGCGTGTTGGAGGACTTGAACGCTTGTCAGGGGCACGATCCGTGACTGGCAGCGTCGCTAACAGATCAAATCGGCGAATCCACATCGCGCCGATAACCATGCCGAAGACCGGAACTTGATGGGCAAATCACGTCAGCGGTATCGGAATGCCAAATCAGACACAAACTCAGTGAAATTATTCAACAACCTTGCCTCCCTCGATCCGGAGAATCCTGTCGGCCTGTGCAGCGGGTGGAAGCTCATTCGCTGTCGTGATGATTACTTGACCAGCCGGAATGTGTTCAAGGAGGGCAGTGGCGCGGCCGTCATCAAGTTCAGAGAGCACATCGTCAAGCACAAGTACCGGCGCTGACCCCGTGCGTTCGGTGACCAATTGATGAGCAGCGAGGCGCAATGCGAGAGCGAGTGTGCGCTGCTCCCCCTGGGACGCCTGCGTCCGGCTCGGTAGGCCGTTAATCGTGAAGCTCAACTCATCGCGATGAGGGCCAACTGTTGAAACACCCCGACGAAGATCTGTAGCACGCGCAGCCTGCAGCGCCGAGACGAGACCGACTTGACGCCACTCCGGTTCGTACCTCAGTTCGATAGGTGTCGGGCTGCCAGCAAGACGCTCGTACGCGTCTTGGATCATCGGGGTAATTCTTGAAACAAGCGTTGCTCGGGCATAACCGAACTGGTCAGCAATTTCCGCAAACTTCATGTCCCATACGTCGAGTGTGACCGTAATTTCGTTGGTGAGGCGGCCGTTAGCTTGCTTGAGCAGCGTGTTTCTCTGCTTGACGATTCGATCGATCTCAAGTCGAATCGCGTCGTACTTGGTCGCGAGTGCAACGAGTGTGTCATCCATGTAGCGACGCCGGTCGCCTGGTCCACCCTTGACCAAGATGAGATCGTCGGGCGAAAAAACTGTGACGCGTACCGCGCCCAATAGGTCACGGACTCGCACCAATTTCTGCTTGTTGACTTGCACGCGGTTCCGGCCAGCAGCAACGAGTTCGGCTTCAATCAAGGTTTCGCGGCCATCGTCGTGACGAACATTTGCACGGATGATTGCTTGCAAGGCACCCGCTTTGACGAGTGCCTCGTTCGGCGCCCCTCTGAAACTTGACAGCGTCGCAAGATAAGCCAGTGCCTCAGCAAGGTTTGTCTTGCCCTGACCATTGCCTCCGATAATCGCTGTTGTCCCGGACGTCAGGTCGAACGAGCCTTGTGCGTAGTTGCGAAAGTCGATCAGCTCGAGGTGCTCGACAATCACAGTGGGCAGGTTAGGTCGCCCAGTATTTGTGTGAGTGATTCCGGCAAAAGTCGCATCAATCGTTCACACAAAAGGGGAGCGCCGGATGTTCCAGATTACGGAACGCGCACGGGCATAAGTAGGTACAGGTAATCATCCTGCCCAACACCACGAAGGACCGCTGGCTTCATGGGATCCATGGTGGCGAGCGTGACATCGTCGGCGTCGATTGCGTCGATACCTGCAAGTAGATAATCCGGGTTGAACGCCACGGTCATCTCTGTACCGTCATAGCTGGCGTCGATCTCTTCAACAGCGTTACCGACGTCCTGCGTGATCGCAGTGAGTTGCACCGTGTCACCACCAAGCGTCATTCGCACCGGAGTCGAATCTTGAGCCAGGATTTTCACACGGCGAATCGCTTCAACCATCGCAACTTTGCTGACTGTCAGCAAGTTCGGGTAGCTCGAAGGAAGCAGATTGCGATAATTCGGAAACTCGCCCTCGATAAGGCGGGTGCTTAAGCGGGTTGAGCCAGCTTCAAAGGTTGCTTCGCGCTCACCAAGGCGAACGGTGAGGGTTTCGTCGCTGCCCATCAAACGCTGCAGCTCATTCAAAGCCCGCCCGGGTATCAGCACCTTTTGACCAGAGCCAAGCATTGATGAATCTGGTAAATCGCGAACAGCCAGGCGGTACGAGTCGGTAGCAACCATACGGAGCCCGTCATCTTCAGATGCCAGAAGCACACCGGTAAGGACAGCACGCGCGTCATCGGTCGAGGCTGCACGCACAACTTGACGAAGTGCCTCTGCCATGTCGAGGCCCGAGAGCGTGACTGCGTCGCCCGTCGGTTCGGTTTGCACGGGGTAGTCGTCGAGCGACAGCGGACGCACGGAAAACTGCGACCGGCCAGCGCTAATCGACATCTCGGCTCCGGAGTCACCATCGGCAAGGTCGATTTCGACCGCACCTGATGGAAGGGCTTTGACAATGTCAGCAACCAGGCGTGCGGGTACCACCGCAGCACCGTCACGTTCACCGCCGACCTCAATCGACAACCGGATAGTCAGCTCAAGATCGGTACCGGTGATTGTCAGTGAATCGCCGACAACCTCCATCCGCACGCCGGCCAACACAGGCAACGTGCCAGTCCGGTTGGTGGCGGCACGACCGGCCGATCCAATGGCGTCAGCAAGGACGTCACGTTCGCAACGAAACTTCACAGTGGGCACTTCTCCTCATGCATGGATGTTTCAAAAAACAATGTAAGTAGTAGGTGCTGTGGATTGGGGACAACACACCATCCTGGCAGCGTAGAGCCCTCGTGGGCTTCCACAATGGATGGACCACTTCTCCCCAGGTCGCGGCTTACACGCGTGTGGTCCGGTGGACAACGATGAGTTGTCCCCTTTTCGCGCGCGACTTGCGCGTTGGTTCGTCCCCCACTTTGTAGCGGTTGTCCACCGATATTCGCGCGAAGATGGCACGTATTCGCGCGATGAGTGAGAATACAACGCTGCTGATGAGTGCGGTTGGTCATGCTTTGAGCCGTTGCTGAAGGTCGGTGACCTGGTCGTAGATCTGCTTACGCTCACTCATCAGCCGCTGAATTTTTTCGTTTGCGTGGATGACGGTGGTGTGGTCTCGCCCACCGAACAGCCGGGCGATTGCGGGGTAGCTGAGATCTGTCATCTCACGAAAGACGTACATTGCGATCTGACGTGCGGTAACAAGAGGCCGCTGGCGGCTTTTGCCTTTGAGCGCCTCGACTTCAAATTTTAGAATCCCGGCAATTTCGGCGAGCAGCTCCTCGTCGGTGCGGTGTTTCGGCTTGGTGTCGACCATGAGGTCAGCAAGTTGTGCCATGGCGAGCTCGGTTGTGATTGCTTCCCCGCTGAGGCTCGCGTAGGCAGTGACTCGGATGAGCGCGCCTTCCAATTCTCGAATGTTGGTCGAGATGTTGGTGGCGATGAAGTCGAGTGTTTCGTTTGGAACTTCGACCCGGTCACGTTCGGCTTTGTTGCGCAGAATCGCTGTACGGGTTTCGAGATCAGGCGGCTGGATATCGGTAAGTAAACCCCATTTGAAGCGGCCGCGAAGTCGTTCTTCTAGTGTGGGAATGGCATCCGGCATTCGATCAGAACTAATGACGATCTGCTTGTTCGCGCCGTGCAGCGTGTTGAACGTATGGAAGAACTCTTCCTGGAGCCCCTCTTTACCGGCAATGAATTGGATGTCATCGATGAGGAGCACATCGATGTCGCGGTAACGACGTCGAAGCGCGCTGGTGGTGTTCTGGCGAATGGCGTCGACATATTCGTTCATAAACGTCTCTGTCGACACATACCGCACCTCATGGTGCCGGTAGTTGTCTTGGACGTAATGGCCAATCGCGTGGAGCAGGTGGGTCTTACCGAGACCAGCTGAACCGTAAATGAAGAGCGGATTGTATGATCTACCAGGTGTTTCAGCGACTCTGAGCGCGGCAGCCAGCGCGAACTGGTTCGACGCTCCCTTGACGAATTCCTCGAAGGTGTAACGCGGGTTCAATCCAGCTTCGTCGACATGGGTGCGGGTGTCGTTTCCGCTGCCTATCGGTGAGAAGGAGGTGGACGAGGCTGCAGGCGACGACGTTGACGCCTCGTTGGCGTCGCTCGGTGTCAATTCGCTTTCAACAGCATCTGATTTAGCGACTTCGATATCGATTGATCGGTGTCCTTCTCCAGCTTCATCGAGTGCGTCTGTGACCAGTGGGAGATATCTGGTCAGGATTCGGTCACGTACGTAAGCGGAGGGGGCGAGCAGCCGCAGCATGTCGTTGCCAGCGTCGAGCGGGATGATGTCCTGAAAGGTTGAGAACCAAACGGACTCAGCGAGCTGGGAACGCAGGAACAGCGTGACTTGTGTCCACACATCATCGGCGTCACTCACGTGGTGTCAATTTCCTTCGAACGTTGTAGTTCCACTCGTAGTGGCATGATTGGCAACAGATTCTGTCCACATGGTTGTCCACAAGATGTGGACATGTGTTGGGTCAGTGGCGAGCGATTGAACATAGCAGGTTGCAAACAGAACTGAAACATCGGAGAAAACATCCCGTACGCTGGGGTGACACGAGGAGTTCCTTAATGTGAATAACTTACAATGATGTTGTTTGACGTGCGATGTCGGTCAGCTGCCGAGTAGAAGGTGGCCGACGTGAAGCCCCGACAGTGTGGTTGAAGCGTCCTTGCTCGAGCGGTTGGACTCGGTCTGAGTGACGTCCGAGAGCCGGCTGCCTGAAGGGGGTGGTTGGGAGACGCGCCTCGCGCGCCGTAGCCTTTCTTGGTCAGTCCACAGGAAGTGTCCACCAGGGCACGTATTTCCCCCCGGATGTGACTCGAAACGTCCGAAAGAGAACGTCGTGAAGCGCACATTTCAACCAAATAACCGTCGCCGGAACCGTAAGCATGGGTTCCGCGCCCGCATGAGCACCCGCGCTGGTCGCGCTGTGCTGAAGTCCCGCCGTGACAAAGGCCGCACACGCCTCTCCGCCTGACTTGATTCGTCGGGTCTGTGATCGTGCTTCGTTTGCCCGCCTCCGGCGGGAAGGCGTGCGCGTCCGAAGTGATGTCATGTGGTGTTCCGTTGTTGCCGATTCGAGTGTGTCGCCACCGCAAGTGGCTTTTGCCATTGGCCGCGCTGTCGGCCCTGCTGTGACGCGAAATCAACTCCGACGACGGCTACGTGCCATTCTTGGAGCTATGGATGTCCCCGATGGGTTGTACCTCTTCGGAGGCCAACCATCCATGAGCGAACTCACGTTCGCAGAACTCGAAACCCGTGCCGCTGCCCTTCTCGACGCAGCACAGCATTCGCGAGCGTATTTATGACACGCGAGCAGGTCGGAGTGCTTCCGGACGCCGACCTGCTAGCTGAGACGACCGAAAAATGTGGTCATTCTGTTCATGGGTACCATGATCTTGGACACCATGATCTTGGACACCAGACTCGCTTGCAGCGCCGGTTGCGTCGTGCCATTGTCTTGTACCAACGGGCTCGTGAAGGCCGACCTTCGCCATGCCGTTTTTTCCCATCTTGCTCGGCGTACGCCCTCGAGTCCGTCGAGGTGCACGGGGCCTGGCGCGGCGGATGGTTGAGTTTACGTCGCGTACTTCGGTGCCGACCACTCGGTCCGTCCGGTGTTGATCTTGTTCCCGCCGGCCCGTTTCCCACCACGTCGTGCCACTCCTGCGGTGCCGGCGCATCGGCACTCCCTACTCCGCTCATTCCGACAGTGATGTCCCCCACTCAACAGAAAGGCGGCTGAACGATGTTCGAGATTCCCGCTGGATTACTCGCCTGGTTCTACAGCCTCACCAACGATTACATCATTGCGATTGCGCTGATCGCTGCGGTGGTCATGGCGATCACCACTCCATTGACCCTCAAGAGCACCAAGGGGATGCTTGAGATGCAGCGGCTTTCGCCGGAGATGCGCAAACTGCAGAACGAGCATCGCAACGATCGCCAGAAGCTCAACGAAGAGATGATGAAGCTCTACCAGGAGCACAAAGTCAATCCGATGGCGTCGTGTTTGCCGATTGCGGCGCAAATGCCGATCTTCTTGGTGATGTTCCGAATCCTGCGCGGCCTCGTGTACAGACCGTCTGACACGAATGGCGCCAAGGAAGTCGCATCCGCGACGTTGCGTGCCATTGGTAGCCCTGACACTGTTCAAGGGTTCATCCCCCGCTTCTTGGCGAAAGACTCCGATCTCTACCTGTCGCTCTACGGCCGGACAGACATGCCGTCGTGGGGTTTCAACCTCGATCTCTCCGCATTCCAAGCCATAGGCAATGGCGTGAGGGAAGGTCTGATTTATACCCTCCTCGTGGTAGCGCTGGGTGCGTTGTACTTTGCCCAGCAGAAGATGGTGGCGGCTCGCGCGGCAATCAGTCCGACAATGTCACCAACTCAGCAGAAGCTGATGCAGTACCTGCCGGTTTTTTTCGCCGTGTTCCAGATCTTCTTCCTGTCTGCCCTCGTCTTCTACTACATCTTCCAGACACTGCTCCGTATTCTTCAGCAGTACTACATCACCAAGAAGTTTTACGGCGACGACGAGTCACTCGGTCGTCAAGCGCAGCGCGCTGGCGATGCTGCTCGTCGACGCGGGAAGAAGAGCGGCGACTCCGGTGGCATGCTCGCTCAGGCCAAACGGGACCTTGCAGGAGTGAAGGGCGACGGTGGATCTAAGCCCAAGAAGCTCGCTGAAAAGACGGAGAAGCCGTCGCCGGTGACCAACAAACGGGTGACTCCGTCGAAGAACGGTACGAAAAAGTCCGGTGCGAGTCGCCCGACTCCGTCAGGTTCAAGCAAGGGCCGCCCGACACCAACGCGTCAAGAAGCCGAAGCAGCTCGCGCTAAGCAAGCGAAGAGTCGTCCCAAGTCGTCCGGCAAGAAGAAGCGCTGACCAATCAAGATCGTGTGCCGACCGCATGGAGCGGCGGCCAGTCGAAGGAAAGAGAGAAATCATATGGAATGGGTGGAAACCACTGCCAAAACGATCGAGGAAGCGCGAGAAGCAGCACTTGATCAACTGGGTGTCGGAGCCGACGAGGCCGAATTCGACGTTCTTGAGGAGCCCAAGCCGGGCCTCTTCGGACGAACTCGCGGCCAAGCTCGCATTCGTGCTCGAATCATGCCGAGCCCGGCGCGCGCCAAGCAGGAACGACGCCGTAAGCCCAAGGGCGACAAGCCTCGTGGCCAATCAGCTGGCGTTAAGAAGCAGGCTGACAAGACACCGAAGGCAAGCAACGACGCTTCAACAGAGGAAGCGTCAGATGATTCAACCGAGCAGGATTCAGCTGCAACTACGAACGAGCCGCAGACCCGATCTCGCGGCAACAGCCGTGGCGGTAAGAGCCAGGAGAAGAAGATGAGTAACGAAGAGCGCCCCCAGTCCGACGTAACGCCACAGGAAGTGGGTGACGCGGCGGTGTCGTTCATGAACGATCTGGTCAGCGCCTTCGGTGGAACTGGCACAGCTGAGCTGACTGTTGACGGAATCGAACTCGACGTGCAGGTCCGTGGCGATGACCTCGGTCTCCTCGTCGGTCCGGGTGGTCGCACATTGAATGCAGTGCAAGACCTGGTCCGCGTCGCAGCGCAGCGGCGCCTCGGTGACCATGAGACTCGCTTGAGGATTGATGTTGCGGGTTATCGCGAGCGTCGTTCGGCCGCATTGTCCAAGTTCGCTGCTGAAGTTGCCAGCCAGGTTCGCGAGAGCGGCAGCGCCCGTTCGTTGGAGCCAATGACTTCGGCGGATCGCAAGGTCATCCACGATGCGCTCAACGATGAAGATGGCGTGGTGAGCACGTCCTCAGGCGAGGACCCGTATCGCAGGGTTGTCGTCGAGTCGGCCTGACAGATCGTCACGGTCGAGTCGGCCTGACAGATCGTCACGGTCGAGTCGGCCTGACAGTTCGTCACGGTCGAGTCGGCCTGCTGACATACTGATCCCTGTGAACGAGGATCAGGTCGAACAAGAATTGCACGAGGCGCTGGGATCTTCCCAGCGCCTCGGCTTTTTGGGGGACAGGCCCATCGTCGAGGTGATCGAGCACGCTCGAGCCTTTGTGACGGCTCTGGACGGTGTGTCAGGTTCTGTCATTGACTTAGGTGCCGGCGGAGGTGTTCCTGGCCTGGTGTTGGCTGTCGACCGACCCGACCTTGCAATTACGCTGCTGGATCGGCGGACGAAACGGACAGACTTTTTAGCGCGGATAGTTCGTCGGATGCGCCTGGATCATGTGACCGTGGTTGCTGCGGATGTAGACGATGCCATTCGCCAAGGCCACATCGGATTCGACGCAGTGGTGGCTCGTGGGTTCGGCCCACCAGATTTCACCCTTCGGACCGGGGTTCGCTGCCTGGGTGAGCCTGGTGTCATTGTCATCAGTGAACCGCCGACAGGCGATCGCTGGGATGCGGATTTGATCGAATCTCTCGGTCTTGTGCGGGTTCCGTCTGATAGCCGCGTCGTCTGTTTTTCACGAAAATTAGACTCCTGAGCAGGCACGATGCGCCATGTCTCAAGCCAGATAACAGCACTGTCATCTGACTTGAGGGATGTTTCACGTGAAACACCGCGCGTCACGCGGACGTTCAGAGTCTCCGTCTCGGACTGATGACCGGACTGATGACCGGACTGATGACTGGACTAGTGACACGCCGAAGGTTTCACGTGAAACCAGGCGGAGATAGTTGTAACGCGTCGTGGAATGAGGCACAGTAGGTACGTCCCGAACAGGACGAGTTGACCGGCGTTTGGAGAATGTGTGTCGGATACCGAGGAACCATCTTCCCCTACTAGCAGTGAATCTGTCGGAGTGCCCGAGGTGGCCGCCTCCGTCAGACGTTCACTCCCCCGCATCATGGCGGTGGCTAACCAGAAGGGTGGCGTCGGTAAGACGACCACCACAGTGAACCTTGGCGCATCACTTGCTGAACTCGGGCTTCGGACGCTTCTCATTGATCTCGACCCACAAGGAAACGCATCGACGGGCCTTGGGATTGAGAATCGCGGCCTCGAACTCTCGATGTACCACGTGCTGATGCACGAGGAACCACTTGACAACGTGGTCGAGCCAACTGATGTGAAGAATCTGTTTGTTGCACCTGCGTCACTCGACCTTGCAGGTGCTGAGATTGAACTCGTGCCAGCGTTTAGTCGGGAGCAGCGATTGAAGCGTGCGATTGATGCCGTGATTGATGATTACGACTACGTTCTTATTGACTGCCCACCGTCATTGGGGCTTCTCACCGTCAATGGCTTGTCGGCTGCGACCGAGGTGTTGGTGCCGATTCAGTGTGAGTACTACGCACTGGAGGGCTTGGGTCAACTGCTTCGTAATGTTGATCTCGTGAAGCGGAATCTCAACCCTACGCTTGAGATGAGCACGATTCTCTGCGTCATGTTCGATGCTCGAACCAGGCTTGCGGGGCAAGTTGTTGCCGAGGTCCGTGACCACTTCGGTGACAAAGTGCTGCGAAGTGTCATTCCACGCAACGTGCGCTTGTCGGAGGCACCGTCGTTTGGCCAGCCCATCAATACGTTCGATCCAATGTCGCGAGGTGCAATTGCATACCGCGACGCAGCAAAAGAGGTGCATGCTCGTGTCACGTCGTAGTGGTCTTGGTAAGGGGCTGAGCTCCTTGATTCCTGCAAGCGAAGTTGCCGATGGCGGTGAGGGAGCGATTTTCGCTGAAGTTCCGACGGCGTCGGTCGCACCGAACCCGAACCAGCCTCGCATCCACTTCTCTGAAGAAGGACTCGTCGAATTGGCCGCGTCTATTTCGGAAATGGGTGTCTTGCAGCCGATTTTGATTCGCCCGGCCCCAGGCGGAGAAGGCCAGTACGAACTGATTGCGGGCGAACGACGCTGGCGTGCAGCCCAGCGTGCCGGGCTGACGACCATTCCTGCGATCATTCGTCTGACCGATGATGTGAGCTCGGTTGAGCAAGCGCTCGTCGAGAACTTACACCGTCAGGATCTGACCCCGCTCGAGGAGGCTGCTGCATTCCAGCAACTGATCGAAGACTTTGAGATGACCCACGACCAGGTGGCCACCCGCGTCGGTAAGAGTCGGTCGGTGGTCACGAATACTATCCGCTTGCTGGGCTTACCTCCGACGGTGCAAAGTTTACTGGCAGACGGTCAACTCTCAGCGGGTCATGCTCGAGCGCTCCTCGGTACGCCCGACCGGGCCCGTCAGGAGACGTTGGCTCGGACAGCGGTGGCTGAAGGGTGGACCGTTCGTGCAATGGAACAGGCAGTTCGCGGTCCTGTAGCGCCACTGGCGGCACCCGTCGCGGCGGGAGAGGACGTAGGGACGGGTACGAGACTGATTGACGGAGCGGGTCTGACGTCCGCGACGCAGCTTCGCCCTCCCGGACTCCTTGAACTTGAAGAGTTATTGGCAGATCGACTTGACACGCGTGTTGCGGTAACGATGGGCGCGAAGCGTGGTCGGGTGACGATTGATTTTGCAGATCTCGAAGACCTTGAGCGGATTTATCGTTTGATGACCGGTTAACCGGTCATCCGTGGGCAAATTACACGAATGTATTTTATCCACAGGCCTATCCTCAAGTTGGCAATGACGGTGATACGTGTCCACACATTGAGTGACTTTCCTAAAATTAACCACAAATAGTCGTATTTTTTTAGATTTACTTACTTTAAGCGGTTAAATATTGAAGATCCACTCGAGGGATACTCACAAGTTGTGCACAAAGCTGTGGACAAAGTCTCACGCGCGCTCGCGATGTTGGGGAGGCGGATGATCGGTGCCCTTGCGGCTGTAAACCGTGAGTCTGAGACTCAGACGTCGGGCATGGGCAGTGGACCGTCACCCCAGCGCCGAGCAGCCTCGACCACTGCGCTGGTGATAAGGCTTGTTGCATCGACGACTTCGCGGACCGGACCCATAGCGCAGAGGACGGCGGGCATCTGTGTTTCGCGGAGCACCGGCAGTCGCATACCGCGCAGCGTCGGCGACATGGGGAGTGTCTGTTCGAACTGTTGAACAACGTGTGCGGCGAGTGAACGGCCGCCAACGGAAACGAACGCCGGTACGGCAAAGTAGGAAATGTCGCAACAGAAGATCGGGTGCGCTTCAAAGCCGATGTACATGGTCGCGCCGAAGCGGTTTGCGGCCGCGGCCTGAGCTCCGGCCTCGTATTCGTCGGTGGACATGACAGTCGCACCGTTCTGGCGAAGTGACCGAGCGACGGAGCGACCCACGGAGCTGAGCCCGCCGAACTGACCAACGACGATGCGCAACGACGCGAGCGAGGTAGGCGTTCGCACCGATTCCTGTTCGCGAACAGACGCTACACCCGGTCCCGATCCACTCTGTCGGCGAAGCACGTCAAGCATCTTGACCGTTTTGCGACCGCAGATACCATCGGCTGGAAGCCCGCAATTCTTCTGGAAGTCCGTGAGCGCGCGGATCGTGGCAGGCCCCAGGATGCCGTCAGGGCGGCCACAATCGAAGCCGACGTGGTTGAGTGAGCGCTGGAGTTCCTCAATGTCGTCTCCGCGTAGCTGGGGCGCCTTGAGTAACAGTGTGCGGTCACCGAGTTGGTGGCCTGCCTCGATCACTGCGAGCCAGGTCTGCTCGTCACAGATGCCGTCGACATTGAGCCCGCGCGCTTGCTGGAAGCGCGAGACGGCATCGATCGTTGACGCGCAAAAGAAGCCCGCCTCGGCGCCTGCCGGGGCGTACCCGGCGGCACCGAGGCGGCGCTGTAAATCTCGAATTGGTTCGCCGCGTTGCCCCTCTGCGAGGGGGAACGGGGTCAGCTGTTTGGAAGGAATTCCTCGAGCTCCTGCAGTAGTGCGCCCTTGCTCTTGGCGCCGACGAGACGTTTTTCCAGTTCACCATTCTTGAACACGAGCAGTGTCGGGATGCTCATGACATTGTATTTCATGGCGAGGTCGGGGTTGTCATCGACATTTAACTTGGTGACTGCGATGTTTTCACCGTGCTCGGCACTGATCTCTTCGAGGATGGGGGCGATCTGCTTGCACGGACCGCACCACTCAGCCCAGAAGTCAACGATCACAGGGGTAGTTGCAGCTCCGAGGACCTCGTCGAAAGTTGCGGTTGAGAGATTGGTGATTCCGTTCGCCATGAGGAGGCAGCCTTTCACATGCGGGTCATTGCCCTGTGTGACGCAAGACCCACTGTCTTGTCGTTCGAGTCAATACAACCGTGGTTTCGGCGAGATCATTCCCCTCGTGGGTAGGACCCGCGCTGACCAGGGCAGATGTCAGTAGTTGGGAACGTTTGCCCCGATGTCATGTGCATCTTCGAGCCAGCGTTCTGCGTCGATTGCTGCCATACACCCGGAGCCAGCGGCAGTGATTGCTTGACGATATACGGAGTCCTGCACGTCGCCACAGGCGAAAACGCCAGCGACATTCGTGTATGTCGAGTCGGGGATAGTCCGGAGATAGCCGGTTGTCTCGTCCATGTCGAGTTTGCCACGGAAGAGATCTGTGTTCGGCTTGTGGCCGATGGCGATGAACACGCCGGTGATCGCGAGTTCTGAGGTCGACCCGTCGACAGTGCTGGTGATCTCGGCGCCGCTGACCTTTTCCTCACCATGGATTTTAGTGACCTGGGAGTTCCACAGAAATTCGATTTTTGGATTGGCACGGGCGCGATCTTGCATAATTTTCGAAGCACGGAGCTCGTCACGGCGTACAACGATGGTGACCTTGTCGGCAAACTTGGTGAGGAAGGTGGCTTCCTCGAGCGCAGAGTCACCACCGCCGATCACAGCAATGTCGTGGCCCCGGAAGAAGAACCCGTCGCAGGTAGCGCATGTGGAGAGGCCGTGACCGATCAGGCGCTGTTCTTCGGCGATGCCGAGCATGAGTGATTGGGCACCCGTGCTGACAATGATCGATTTGGCAAAAAACTCCTGGTCACGAACGGTGACTTTGAAGGGCTGGACGGTGAAGTCGACGTCGGTCACCTTCTCGGTGATCACTGTGGTACCGAAGCGCTCAGCTTGAGCCCGCATCTCAGCCATCAACTCCGGGCCCATGATGCCGTCGCGGAACCCGGGGAAGTTTTCGACTTCGGTGGTCAGCATGAGCTGCCCGCCGGGCTGGTCACTGGTGCTCGACGGTTCGCCTTCAATCAGCAGCGGCGCGAGTGAGGCCCGCGCCGTGTAGATCGCAGCGGTTAAGCCGGCGGGGCCGGAACCAATGATGATGACGTCGCGGACGTCAAGAGTACTTGCGGTGGATTCGGACATGAGCTTCTCCGGGTGTGGTGAGGGGTAAGTCGGTGCACATGGCGCCTGTAGTGCCCAGAGTGCTTTGGCAACGATGCCGCACGATCACGAAGCGTTGGCGTTGCGCTTCTTAAATAACAACAGCCCGATGAGGGAGAAGATTCCCCCGATCACCAGGTAACTGACGTACACCGAGCGAGCGTGAGTGAACTGCCAGTCAAGTGCAGCCTGCATGCCACGTGTGAGACCGATAAGCAAGATGACGACGGCAAACACTCCCAGGAAGAGTGCAATCAGCCCGAAGACCAGACCTCGGGCGGCGTAGACGATTGGCGTTGTTGTCTTGTCGCGCACGTTGCCGACGAATCGGACAAGCGTGTCGGTTGTCTCGTCGGCCCAGCTTGGATCAGTCAGCGGATTACCTGGCATAAGGTCACCAGGATAACCGCCGTGGTCCGTACGCGCCTCACAAGCATGTTCGGTGAGACGCCATCGCGGCGATTTAGCGCAGCAATGGCGTTCGAGCGGTGACTGTGCAATCGCCTGGCTCATAGGCCACGGCTTCACCGTTGTTATCGTCGATGCCGACGATCACGGGCACATCGACAAGGCCAGGGGCGTCCCACAGTGCCGGCCCTACAATCCGAGTGACGAGGTCACAGAGTGGGAACGGAGCAACGCTGGCGTTGCCCGGAGCTGCTTGGACGCTGACGTCAAAGGCTGCATCGCTCTGTGCAGCCGACTCAGGTGCGGCTTCGTCGACACCGTTGTTGCCGACGAGAAGAGTCGTGCGATTCAGATCGTTGGCGAAGACAGCGAGATCTTCAGCACTGCTCAGCACTTCGAGACCCTCATCGGGCGAACCCTCGCTCTCGCCACCAACGAGCGTGTCGGCGTCCGGTGCAGCAGGTGCATCGGCGGAACTCAACTCGCTCGCAGCTGCATCACCTGCGTCACTGAACGTTTCGTCGGCTGCTTCGACCTCGAGTTCGGCGCGAGGGCTGAGGCTCTGCTCAACGTCGGAGACAGCCTTGCTGGCGATGCTGTCGTTACTGTTGTTCCAAGGGATGAACCCTCGGGCCGCCACGCCACCGCCAAGGACGACAACGAGGCCTGCAGCAAGCACGAGAAGGCGATTGCTGCTGCTGCGTTGACGCCAGACCGTTGGTGACGTCGGTGACGTGATTGAAGCCTGTCCGGCTGCAGCTGCCGATTCAGCGCCAGCGGGTGTGGCGTCACGGCTGAACTCGCTCGTCGGCATTCGGTCCCACACCTCGAAGGCTGTAGCAAGGTGCCGCTCGCGGGTCGAAATTGATGCACTGTCGGTCAGGCTCAGCACGGCCCGGACTTGACGGAGACGTTCCACTTCCATGAGCGCTGTGGGATCACTATCGACCTGGGCGCGTTCGGCTGGTGTGGTGTCGCCGTCGAGATACGCGCTCGCAAGAAGAGTCAGGTCGTTGTTCATGTCGAACCTGTTGGACGTTCCGGATCGGCGGCGTGGTTCCCGATGACGCGAATTTCTTCGGTGACGGGGTCGGTGACGTCCACCCCGTCCTGATGCTTGCTGGCGGGCCGAGTGAGCGAATTGTCCAGTAGGTCCTCCAGACGGAGTGATTCGGCAAGCGCCGCACGTCCGCGAGCGATTCGCGATTTGACCGTGCCAATTGGAATCTGCAGGGCGTCCGCGATCTCGTCGTAGTTGAGGTCAGCGACGTCACGGAGCACGACGGCGGCTTTGAAGTCGTCACTCAGTTCACTCAGTGCTTCGTCGATGGCGAGGCGATCGTCGATCGCATCGATGCGTTTGGCGGCCATTGGGTCGACTCGCTCGGGTCCGGTGCTGTTGGAACCGTCGCTGTGAGGGTTCATCGAATGCAGCCTGGGCCGACGTTTGCGCTTGCGAAGCTCGTCAAGCGAAGCGTTGGTGGCAATGCGATAGGCCCAGGTGCTGAACGCTGCTCGCTCATCAAAGCGCGGCAGGCTCCGAGTGATCTTGATGAGTGCTTCTTGGCAAGCGTCGTCGGCATTCTTGGTCCCGCCGGTGACCCGGCGACAGACTGCGTAGATGCGGTCGTAGTGGCGGCGCAGGAGCTGGTCCATCGCGCTTCGATCGCCACCCTGGGCTGCGGCGACCAGCTCGTCATCGGAGAGCGGATCCATCAGCGCGACATCTCACTCAATGGGCTATCCGACCAGGGCAATTTCGCCGAGCCGACCCCGGAACGGGTTGTTGTCACTGCACGATGTGTCGGCCCCAAGCTGCTTCAGAAGGACGAGCAGGTGGCGTACGGGAGCGGTTGGAATGTCGGTTTGCAGCACTTCGCCTTCGGTGGCGAACCGTTGAGCACCCAGCTGACCATCCCAGCCGCTCAGTTCGCTTGGGGCCCGTTCGGCTGACGAGGTGTAAAAGTCAACGATGAACGGGCCGTTGATTACGTCGACAGTCAGGGCCTGCAGCGCGGGTTGATCGAGGGTAACAACGAGGCCGACGCCAACTTTGCCGCCCATGTACTGACCGCTGTAGCACACCGTGCGCCAGTTGGTGTTTGCGATGCCATCACTGACGGCGAGCATGGACTCGTCGTCGTTCTCTTCGCGATCACCGTCAGGGTCGAACGTGGTGATGCCAGCGATTGAGGCAGGCCCGGTGGGCGCAGCCTGAGCGGGAGCATCTTCGGACGCAGGATCCGCACCGCTCGCTACGAGGTCGCTGTTTTGAGTTGTTGCGGTGTCGACTCCAGCGACGATGGCAGCATCAGGGACAACGCCTGGCGCAGGATCCGACCTGTCATCGTCACTACCGAACTGAGCGCTCATTACGAGGGCGATGGCAATGATGGCGGCGAGCAGCAAGAGACCGCCAATCACGGTGAGCGAGGGCTTCCACCCCTGCGACATGCCCTTGACTGGTTCGCCACGGAGATGTGCACCAGCGTGCGGTGTGTTGTCGCGCCGGCGAGGTTCCCGTGGGGGTTGTTGAATCGGCACTGTGGCGGTGATCCGCTCTGGCTCACCGGGTATGCCACGATGCGCCGCGAGGGGAGCGAGGGGAGCGAGGGGAGCAGGGGAGCAAGGGGAGCAAGGCGAGGATGGGGAGCGAACGGATCGCTGCGCGCCTTGCGTTCATTGATGGGACGGTCACGCCGTTGCGGCTCACTGGGTGTCTGATCGCGACGTTGACGCGGGGTTCCGCCCGGTGATGAATCGCCGCGGGTGGCGCGCCGGCGGTCGTCGGCGCGACCATCGAGATCTGACGGTGCACGACGCAGACGACCTGCAGAAAAGGGCGCGACTGTTGAGCGCTCGTGGGGGGTTTCGTCGATGTTGGGCGGACCTTCGGCAGCAGCGTGTTCCAGCGCGGCAACCAGGTCGGCGCCGGTCGCTGGACGGTGCACCGGGTTGCGTGCAAGAAGCTGGTGGATAATTGTCACCAAGCTCGTAGGCAGCGTTGCACGGAGTCGGGAGAGGTCGGTCGGGTCGCGCTGAAGGCGCGCGAGCGCAGTGTCGGCATCGCTTTCGCCGAGGAACGGAACCCGACCGGCTAGGCACTCGTACAAGACCAAGCCCAGTGAGTACAGATCAGCGCGACCGTCGAGCTTCTTGCCGCGGACTTGTTCGGGTGACAGGTATTTCGCCGTGCCCATCATGATGTTTTCACTCGTCAGATCGTCGCCGCCCTGAAGGGCCTTGGCGATCCCGAAGTCGGTGAGGAGCACCCGTCCGTCTGGCGTAATCATGATGTTTCCAGGCTTCACGTCACGGTGGACGAAGTTGTTCTCGTGTGCGTGTTGCAGCGCCGCTGCCGTGCAGGCGCCGATGTGCGCCGTGAGTTCTGGAGAGAGGCGCTTTTGTGTGTCGAGCAGCTGGCGCAGGCTCTTGCCATCGACGAGCTGCATCACCACGGCCTGGCGACCCTCATGCTCGAACACGTCATGAACGGCGACGATGTTCGGGTGGTTGAGGCTCGCTGCAGCGATTGCCTCGCGCCGGAAGCGTTCCGCCACGACTTCGTCAGAAGCCAATGCAGGCTTGAGCCACTTGACTGCGACCTTCCGGTCCAGCGTGAGGTCGACAGCGAGCCAGACCTCGGCCATACCACCCTGAGCCAGGCGGCGTTTGAGTTGGTAACGCTCGGCGATCAGCGTTGAAGTCGGGTCGGACATGATCGGTTCAGACGTTACTTGGCTGACGGTTTGATCATGGGGCAATGCAACGGTTGCTGCCGGATGGGTTGCAGTCGGTGCATTGGTCGGGCGGAATCAGGTTTTTGTGTGACCGATTGCGGGAACCGACGCCCGTATCGCTCACACCAAAAGGGGGACCAGTTCTGTGTGAGGAAAAATTGCCAACGACGCGGCGAACGCTCACACAAGCAGCCGAGAGCAGGACCCAGCAAACCCTAGAGTTGGTGGAACGCCACGCCGATCGTTCCCCGGCCCCCGTGGGTGCCGATGACTGGACCGATTTCGCCGACGACGATGTCGCCGTCGTAGTGCGGGGTGAGCATGTCGACGAACAAGTCGACGTCACTGCAGTCGGCGTGGAGCACCGCGAGGTTTTCGATCTTGCCGTCAAAGCTTTTCACTTTGTCCACAAGATACTGAAGGGCCTTTGAGCGGGTGCGCTGCTTGCCGGCTTCTTCGACGATGCCATCAGCGACTTCGATGATCGGCTTGATCGACAAGACGGTGGCGAGAAGTGCTTTCGCGTTGCCGACGCGGCCACCTTTTTTCAAGTTCTCGAGCGTGTCGAGTGCACTGAACACCCGGGTCCGCTGGGCGAGGTCGGTGGCGAGTGCTTCGACGTCATCAATTGATCCACCGTCGCGTCCAGCGCGAGCGCAGGCGAGAGCAATGGTGCCAAGGCCGAGGGTGACGGTGCGGCTGTCGACGACGCGAACGTCGAAGTCGATCGAATCATCGTTGGTGATGGAACGTGCTGCGAGTTCGGCACTCTGCATGGTGGCCGAGAGGGCGCCCGACAGTGAGACGACAATCACACCCGCTGCACCTTCGTCTTTGAGCCGTCTGTACACGGTCTCGAATTGGCCGGGTGCGGGCGCTGCGGTTTCGGGCAGCGTGTCTGATCCGGCGCATCGGCTCCAGAACTCAGCGACCGTGAGCTCTTCGCGATCAATCAACTCTTCGTCGCCGAAGCGGATGCTGAGCGGCACGATCGCGATGCCGAGTTCATCGGCGATCTCTTGGGGCAGGTCACACGAGCTGTCGGTGACGATTCGAACGATGTTTGTTGGCGCGCTCACAAAGATGAAAGGTTAGTGGTCTCGACGCTGGCGTCGCCATTATCTCGATCAGCATCTTGAAGGTCATCTGAATCGGCAGAGCGTCGTTTGCGCCAGTTTGCGAACCACCAGGTTCCCAGCAGGATGATGAATGCTCCCGTGAGTACCTGGCCAAGGCCAGTTAGTGCATTCACGCGTGACGTCAATACCACTGGTCCAGCGAGCGGGTCGCCGAGTGGTGTGAGTAACGCGACGTTGACAGCCGAGGTTCCGTTTGAGCGAGCTCGGACCGGCACCCGAATGTCGGTGCTGTCGTTCGGGCGCAGCGTGATCAACTGGTCGTTGTTCGGAAAGGTGAGTTTCGATGACGACATCTGCAAGATGACGGTGAGTGGATCGCTGCTGGTGTTTCTGAGCCGAATGGTGATTTCGTCGGCGTTGCCCGTCAATGTGAAGGTGAACGGATCAGGTAGAACAACAGCTGTGCGGACACGACTGGCTTCGTCAAGCACATCGTCGATCTCGGCGTTGGCCGCGCTTTCGCCGACTGACGTCGAGACGAGCTGATCGAGAGCATTGAACCAGTCAGCAGTCCGTCCGGCGTCGGCCGTCAGCATCGATCCAACACTCTGTAGCGACAACTTGGCGTCGTTGATTCGTTGGAGTCGCGCAGTGAGATCAGGTCCTGCGAAATCTGGGAACGTGATTCCACTTGATCCGAGTCGTTGCACGTCCGTCGAGCCAATCAGCGTCGATGGTGCAGCAAAACGGAGGTCAGGTGTCAGTTCGGCGATGTCGGCGAGCGCATTGATGAGTCGCGGGTCGGGCGCGGTGAGGTCGGACCCTGAAAGGAGTCGTGTCCGACGGACATTTCGGCCGTTCTCTCGATGGTCGAGAACCAACTCGGTGGCCATCCGCACGGCCCATTCGACGGTTGTCTGTTCAGCGAGCACGTCGTCAGCGACCTCCGTGGTCAACGACGCACCGAGTCGATCGATCAGCAGGACTGGCATGTTGCCGCCGTCGGGGAGCGGGAGCTCGACGAGCCGGTCTGTGTCGGGCACGTTCTCGGAGATAGTCGTCGCGTAGAGCTCAGGCGTCATCACTACGTACCGGACGCCGAGGTCACGAAGCAGCTGTGCCCCGCCACTGCTGAGCGGCGCCGAAGCAATCCACACAACGCGGGTTGGTGTCTGACGTAAGACGTCGGTGACGATGTCTTCGCCAGCGTTGAGGGCCCGAGTGAAGACGTCGGTGACGCCTGCTGCGACAGCTGATGACACATCCAGCTCGATGTCGGTGTGGGTGGTGATTTCATCGTTGTCAAACGCCACCGCAGCTGCTTGCGGATCGGCGAGCGCGGAGACCGCTGCTGGTGGGACTGCAGCGAGGATGGGGGGAGTGAGCTTGCCAGCCACGCCGACGAGGGTGACGATCTCGTCCTGCGTGGCCTGTGCGTCAGTCAGTGACCCATTGGAGCGACTGACTTCAGCGACCAAGCCCAGTGTGACGGGTTCGGTCGGACGCTGGGTCTCATCGCTGCCGGGCACGCGTTCGATGATCGTGCCGTGAGTGGCGACCAGGTTGTTGTCGATGAGGAGTTGCATTCGTATCGGCGTGAATCCAGGGTCGGGGAACTCGAGGCTGTCCGGTCCACTCGGTACCTCGTCGCCGCCGGTGTCGGTCGGTATATCGAGGGTGAGGGTTGCCTCAGTGGGCGTGAGGATTTCGATCTGATTGCGAACGTCGGCGAACCGGACGCCATCGATGTTGTTGCGGAACGCACCCGGCTGGGCACCTTGGCCGAAAATCTGATCGAAAACGGACCTGTCAGCGCTCGTGATGGCCTCGAAGTTGGCGATGTCGACCGTGAGTGAAGGGATGGGCGCAACCGTGGTCGTCGTCGTCGTCGATGCAGTGGTGCCTGGTCTGGTGGTTTCGGGTGGCGCCGCTGCGTCGACTGCTGGTGCTGCTGGGCCGATCGGGACCGTGGTCGCCGGACTCGTGGTCGTTGTTGTCGTTGTCGTCGTTGTCGTTGTCGTTGTTGTTGTTGTTGTTGTTGTTGGGGGTGTGATGCCGCCTGCATCGAGGTCGCCGGTGATTCGGTAGACGAGGCGAATTGAGGCGCCAGGGCGGAACGTGAAATCTTGCTCGACGAGCTCAACCTGCAGGCCGCTGCGCTGCCGAGCGGCCTGTTCGGGGGGCGTGGGAGCACCGCTTGCAACTCTCGCAGTGAATGCGGTGCTCGCGAAGAGTAAGGAGGCTGCGACGAGGAAGCCAGTTGGTGTGTGTCGAAGGCCCATCACGTGAAAATGTGTTCGAGAATCTGCAGTGTTTCGGCGCGCCGGGTAAATCCGAGTGAGCGGTAGAGGTCGAGCGCAGCGTCGTTGTTGACGCCAGTGTTGACGAGCGCGGTTGAGGCGCCGCGCCGTTCCATCCAGTGAAGAGCACCCTCGACGAGGTCTCGTGCATGGCCGCGTCGACGCGCACCCCGCTGTTCCGCGAGGCGCTGCAGGTATCCGTAACGGTCGGATTGGCCGCTGATAGCAAAGGCTTCGAGGCCGTCGGGACCCTCGACGACGCGCGCCTGATGCCGTGGGGTGGCCGTGGTGATGTCGCCGAGCGAACGGACGTCGTTGCCCCACGGATCACCAAATGCTGTCCGGTCAAGTTCGGCGACCGCCGGGAGGTCACTCGAGCGCATCCGCCGTGTTGTTGTACGGACGTTCCGCCGTGTTGTTGTACGGACGTTCCGCCGTTGGCCTGGACGACCGCGATCACTGCGCGTCAAAAGACGGATGTCGAGAAGGGCCAGCGTGTCGATTGTCGTGAAGCCAACGTCAGCGAATACGCCGGCAGCCTCGGGGAACATCGCGCCCGTTCGCATCGCGCGCTTCGGTTCGGGTGCTTGACGCACTTCGGCGACCCAGGCCCCGACGTCGGTGCGGGTAGGCACCATGTGGTGGTCGAGAAGCACCAGGTGGGCGACGTCGGGTTCGTAGGGCCAGGTGCCGAGGCGCCCGCGCACCGTGTCTCGCGCCGTCGCCGTCGTCACGAGGCCAACGTTACTTGCCCGATGCCTGCTCGGCTGGTGCTTCTCGACCAGCAGTCTGAAAGAGAACCGCCCGGCAAGATTGGCGGCAGATGATAGAAGTGAGCGGTCATCCAATATCGTGATCAGTCGTGGTGCCAGAACGATTCGAACCCGTCTTGCGAGAGCTGTCACCGCTTGCCGAGCGTTTTCATGCAGCCGGTCACCGTCTCTACCTGGTCGGGGGCACCGTGCGCGACCTCCTCGTTGACAGTGGAAAGACCGATTTCGACCTCGATCTGACGACCGATGCACGGCCACCCGAGATCAAGGCCTGCCTTGAGGGCTGGGCCGATGCAATCTGGACGCAGGGCGAGAAGTTCGGCACGATCGGCGCACACAAGGTCAATCCGGAAACCGGTGCAACACGGCCGTACGAGATCACCACGTTCCGGGCCGAGGCCTACACCGACGATTCTCGCAAACCGCAGGTCGTGTTCGCCGACGAGATTGAAGCCGACTTGGCGCGGCGCGACTTCACCGTCAATGCAATGGCGTTGGAACTGACCGGCGACAACTTTGGTGCTGGAGCGGCCATGCCGACCTTGGTTGATCCTTTCCATGGTGCGCGAGACCTCGCTACGAAAACCTTACGTACGCCCCTCGGCCCTGAGGTGAGTTTCAGCGACGACCCGTTGCGGATGCTGCGCGCTGCCCGGTTCATTTCGAGATATCAGTTGCAGCCGACAGATGAACTCGTGGCTGCGGTCAAGGAGATGTCAAATCGCTTGGAGATCGTGTCGGCTGAGCGGATTCGCGACGAGCTCGACAAGTTGATGGTCGTTGACCATCCGACTGCTGGCCTGTGGTTTCTGATCGAGAACGGTCTGGCCGATGAGTTTCTGCCCGAATTGCCGGCGATGCAGCTTGAACGCGATCCGATTCATCGGCACAAAGACGTGTTGACGCATTCGTTGGCGGTTGTCGAGAATGTCCGACCGCTGCACGAGCACCCAGCAATCGAATCCGGCGATCGACCTCAGTTCGACTTTCGCCTCACGCGCCTCGCAGCGTTGTTCCACGACATCGGCAAGCCCAAGACACGCGGCTACCTCGAGGGTAAGGGGACAACGTTTCACCATCACGATGCTGTTGGCGCCCGGATGACGAAGAAGCGTCTGAGCGCGCTGCGCTATTCCAATGATGACGTCAAGGCGATCACCGAACTTGTGGCCCTTCACCTTCGCTTCCACACGTATTCGATGGGATGGTCGGACTCTGCTGTTCGCCGCTACGTTCGCGACGCTGGCCCGTTGCTGCAGGAACTGAATGTCTTGACGCGCTGCGATTGCACGACGCGCAACGCCAAGAAGGCAGCGCGCCTCTCACGCCGGATGGACGAACTCGAAGAACGCATCGACGAGCTGGCCGAAGCCGAAGAGCTTGCTGCGCTCCGTCCTGAGATGGATGGCAACTCGGTGATTGAGCATCTCGGTATCAAGCCGGGTCGCGAAGTCGGTCAAGCTATGGTTTTTCTGATGGAAGTTCGACTTGAAGAGGGTCTGATCGGCGAGGACGACGTCCGCGCCCGCCTCGATGAGCGTCCGCACCAAACGGACACCCCTGATCCACGCGCTGGGTATCTCCGATACCTACGCACTTGAACAGCGGTACAGGCACAAGGACGGGGGTTGCGTGTGGGGACGTACACGTGTGTCGATCACCGAAGACATCACGCAAGAACGGCATTCGAAGGCCTTGCTGACGCATGCTGCAACCCATGACGACCTGACCGACCTCGATAATTTCAAGGTCGTCAACGACAGTCTCGGACACGGCATCAGCGATCAGATGCTGCGCGAGATTGCCAAGCGTTTTCGCGGCGTGCTGCGCGGACTGCTCGGTTGGCCCGTTTCGGCGGTGATGAATTCGTGGTCTTCAGCGATGGAACCGATCGTCGATCTTGGCGTGTCGATTCTGCGTGATTCGCTCACGCAACTCGCGCACCGGCGGGCAGGAGCTATGCGTTTCGCGAACTGTGGCCTCTCGGTCAAGGTTGCGACGCGGCAACTCATTGATCCAGATTTCGTCGTGACCGTGCGGGACGCGCTTGGTTCGACGGGGATCGCTGCCGACTCACTTTGGCTCGAGATCTCCGAGACGACTCTGATGCAAGACGCATCAATCGTCGAAGCAGTCGTCCGCCTGGGGCACAGCCTTGGACTGTCGGTCGTCGTCGAAGGTATTGAGACACCGCTGTAGCTCAACAGGCTGCGTGAACTCGGCTGCGATAGTGCCCAGGGATATCTCTTCGGACGTCCCCGCCCGGCGTCGATAATTCAGCCCGAACGGGTCTGAGCGGGTCGCTCTGCCACTTATGGCGTCAGGTGTTTGCCGAACAATTAGGCCCTTGGCCACGGTGGTGGTCCCTTATCTCCGGCCCCGCAATTCAATGTGCTCCTCTCGCTGTCGCGAAGAGCCCCTCGTGCTAGTGGGGTCAGCTCGATCGAAGGTGGCGGTCGAAGAACGCCGTCGTACGTTCGTGCGCGAGCTGCGACGCGTCTGCGTTGTATGACGCCCGCACGTCGCAGTTGAACCCATGTCCTGCGCCTTGGTACACATGAATCGGAATATTTGGGTAGGAGGCTCGAACGTCAGCGATGTCCCCGAATGGGATCATGTGATCGATCTCGCCGAAGTGGAGCAGGGTCGGGCACTGCGGGACCCGATCAATGAACTGATGAATTTGCCCCCCGTAGTAGCTGACAGCCGCGTCGATGCTCAACTCGTTCGCACTCAGCCACGCAACCCCCCCGCCGTAACAGAACCCAATCACACCGACCGGCTGGTCCCGCCGGACGTGGTCGACTGCTGCTGCGATGTCGATCGTGGTCGTTGCCCAGGCGACTTGCTCGCGCACAGCTAAGCCCGCATGCATCCCCTCTTCGGTGTACTCGAGGTCGACGCCGCGCATTACGCGATCGAAGAGAGCGGGTGCGATCGCTCGGTATCCGAGCGCTGCATACGCGTCGACGACGGATCGTATGTGGCTGTTGATACCAAAAATTTCCTGGACAACAACGATCGATGCACCTGCGTCTGGATCCCCCGCAACGTAAGCAGACAACACATGGTCATCGTTTGCGGTGAGCTCCTCAAATCTTCCTCTCATAACAACAGCCGCTCTTCGTATTCGACACGTGAGAGAACCTCGGCCTCGCCGTCAGTGATCAACACCATGTCTTCGATGCGGACGCCTCCACCTCCGCGCACACCTGGCACCCACACCAAAGGTTCGAGGGCGAAAACCATGTTTGGCTTGAACTCTGTCACCGTGGCACCAGGCATATTCTCGCCGATGTAGGGCGGTTCGTTCGCGCCAATGCCGATCCCGTGACCAATGAACAGGCTGAAAAGATGATCAGCGAGTCCGTGGTCACCGATCTTGTTGACGATTGCGTCGGACGCATCTTGAGTGGTGAAGCCCGGACGCATTTTGTCAATGCCTGCTATCAGTCCCTCGTAGACCGCTGTGTAGATCTGCTGTTGTTGCTTGGACGCCTTGCCAATGACGGTCGTGCGTCCGATGTCGGCAAAGTAGCCGTTCCACATAGCGCCGATGTCGATAAAGCACAGATCCATATTTCGTGTGAGCTTGTCGGTCGCGATCCGGTGCGGCGGCGACATATGTTCGCCCGACGCCACGAACGGCGTAATCACATGAGCCATTTCGCCGCCGAGGTGGAACAGGGTTTGCATTGCGTCGCCGGCGATTTCCAACTCCCGTCGCCCGGCACGGGTCTCGTCGAGTGCGCGCTGCGTTACGGCGTCGCCAATCGCGCAGGACTCGTGAATGATCGCTATTTCGACATCGGTCTTTATCAATCGAGCGCGCTGCATCAACTGGTCACCATCGACCAATTCGAGGTCGGGGAGGTGGCGTCGCATGGCATTGATGAATGAAATGTTGCCAGCGTCGACCCCGAGTCGGCCACTGTCGAGTCGACGATCCCGCAACACGGGTCGCAAAATGTCTGCGACGAACCCGTCGACGAGCTCAGCCTGCTCCATGATCGGGATTGCGTGAGCTTCAGCAATCCACGGCATACCTGCGCGCGCCTTGTCGATCTCGCCACCCGAGCACAGCAGCACCGGGTCGCCGTCGGGAAGAAGTAGAGCGCCATTGAGGGCCATTGTTTTGCCGGCGATCAGCTGAGCTCGCAAAGACGTCAGGTATCGGACGTTTTCGTCCTTCCAGACGAGCAGGCCATCAACGGCCGCTTCACGCAGCTCGTATTGGGCTGACTCAACTCGCTCGCGACGCAGTCGCGGGAGGTCGTACCGCTCTTCCCAGTCGACAGCGAATGGACCCTTGGCATATCCGGTCATCAGCGGTTTCTTCTCACTGTGTGTCTCGGGTTCGGCGAAGATACCCCGCGACTGCGGCGACAAACTCTTCGGGTTGTTCAAGTGGGGGGCAGTGGCCGCATCGCGTCAACTCGAAAAATTCGGCACCAGGAATCAGCTCTGCAAGTTCTCGCGCCATTTCGGGTGGCGTGGTCTGGTCGGAACCACCGGCGATAACAAATGCAGGGTTCGTGATGTTGCGCGCTCCCTCAGTGAGATCCATGTCCCGCAAAGCTCGGCACGATGCTGCAAATGCTCCCGGATCGGTCTCGACGAGGATCGCTCGCCGCTCTTCGATCACCTCGGGATACGTGGCGAGGTGCTGTTCGGTGAAGATCCGGCGAACAGCGACGTCGACGACGGCATCCATGCCGCCGGCAGTGACGAGGTCACTCATGTGGGTGAAGGTCGCCCGCCGCTCGTCTGTAAAGACGGCGCCGCCGTTGGCGACGATGAGCGGGCCGAATCGATCGCCGTGGCGAATCGCGAGCGCAACGCAGACGAATGCACCAAGCCCGTTACCGAGCACTGCGGCATCTTGTTCGACGTCGGCCTGATCGAGGGCGGCAGCAACGGTGTCAGCGAGATCGTAGATCGTCGGAGCGTCGATTTCCATCGGGGGTGTCGTGCCGAATCCTGGAAGTGACACACGCACGACACGGTGTTTCGTCGACAACGTCGACGCCACGGATTCGAACGCACGGCTGTCGGTCAGTAGCGAATGAACGAGCACGAGCGACGGGCCGGAACCAACGATGTCGATTTGCATCAGTTCAACCTCTGGGTTCCGCCGCCATACCAATCGACGGCTTTCGGGTCGGTTCGTATCGTGACGGCTCGGACGTGGGTGAACTCGTGGAACGACTCCCAACCTCCTTCGCGACCCGATCCACTCTCACCGATGCCTCCCCACGGCAATCCAGGATCGAGGCGATGATGATCGTTCACCCAGACAATTCCGTGCTCAAGCGCGCCAGCGACGCGATGGGCGCGCCCAACGTCAGCGGTCCAAATCGCAGAACCGAGACCAAAGTCAGAATCGTTTGCCAATTCGATCGCATGCGCCTCATTGGTAAATGGAATCACCACGACGACGGGCCCAAATATCTCTTCTCGAGCGCAACGCATCGTGTTGTCCACGCCCGTCAGAATTGTGGGTTCGACGTAGTACCCGGCGGCGAGGTCTGGCCGGTCGGGGATTCCCCCGCCGCAGACGACGGTTGCGCCTTCAGCGCGGCCAATCTCGATGTACCCAAGAATCCGTTCTCTTGCCGCTGCGCTGATCACCGGACCGAGTTGAGTGTCGGCATCAGTCGGGTCACCGATGCGGATCTGGGTGGCCTGCGCGACGAGTGCCTCGACGAACTCGTCGTGAATAGTGTCCTGGACCAGTACTCGGCTTCCACAAATACAGGTCTGTCCAGCAGCGATGAACCCGCCGAAGGCGACGCCCTTGGCCGAGACCTCGATGTTCTGGTCGTCGAACACGATGACCGGCGACTTGCCGCCGAGCTCGACGGTGACTTTGGCGAAGCGTTTTGCGGCGGCTTGCGCTACTGCGCGGCCCGGCTCGGTGCCGCCGGTGAATGTCAGTTTGCCGACGTCAGGGTGTTCGGCAAGACGCGCCCCTGCGACGGGTCCCAGTCCCGGCGTCACGTTCAACACGCCTCGTGGTATCCCAGCTTCGGCGGCGATGTCGCCGAGTAGGAGGCACGTAAATGGTGTCAACTCCGATGGCTTGAGGACGACTGAATTTCCTGTCGCCAACGCCGGGGCGAGACTCTTGGAGGTGATCATCAGTGGGTGGTTGAAGGAGCTGAGAATGCCGACGACCCCGATTGGAAATCGGGAGGTGTACGAGTGGTAGGAACCAGGAGTCGAGATCACGTCGGCGCGGTCGGCGAGTAGGAGGGCGGCGTTGTATCGATACCAGCCCGAGAGCCGACTGATTTGCGCTCGAGTTTCGACGATCGGCCTGCCGTTGTTCGAGGCTTCGAGCCGAAACAGATCTTCGAGTCGACTGTCGATGAGGTCTGCGTACCGATTGAGCACCTTGGCCCGGTCCCAGATCGGCATCTTCGACCAGACGCCGGAGTCGAATGCCGCTTTTGCTGCAGCGACGGCATGATCGATGTCCGCGACGCCTGCCGAAGAAGCGGTGCCGATTGCTTGCCCGGTGCTCGGGCTAATGACCGTCAGGGTGTCGCCGCCCTGAGCTGGAATTTCCTCCCCGTCAATCAAAAGTCCTCTATGCATGTATAGATCATACATTATGCATGATTGTGGGCGGGGGTTGTGGAACACCGGATAACTTCCAACCATGGACGATCGTGCGCCAAACGTTGCAACGACGACAGCGATTTTGCGACGCCTTGCGATGCCGGTATACGTACCGGTCGTTGCGGGCAACCTCGGCTTGACGATGCTTGTCCCGGTCTTGCCGCTCTACCTCACCGACTCCGGACTTTCGCTTCGCCTCGCCTCGATAGTTCTCGCCACACTCGGTTTAGGCGCATCGTTCGGCGGGCTCCCAACTGGCGCGTTGATGGGCAGATTTGGTGAGCGAAAAGTGCTCATCGGCGCCATTGCCATTTTCGCATCAGCGACCGCAACACTTGGCACCACGACTGTGGCGTTGGTTTTGGCGGCTCTACGCCTCACGAGCGGCGCTGCAAACGGCGCCATCCGTCTCTCACGTCAGACGTATATCACTCGCCGGATCGACGTGGGTGTCCGCGGCCGGGCGATGGCAATGATCGGCGGATCGATGAGAATATCGCTCTTCATTGGACCCTTGATCGGCGGCATCCTCGTCGACCTTGTCGGATACACCGCGACATTCGCGATCGCCGGCGTGCTGACGGCAACCGGCATGCTTCCCCCACTCTTGGTACCCGATCACATCCCCCTCCTCGCCGGTCGAGAGCCCAAACGCCGCATTGGAATACTGCGCGCCATCTCCACCCACCGCCGATTGCTCGCAAAGGTTGGAATCATCCCGATGTTGGTTATGACCGTACGCGAGGGCCGACTGGTCGTGATCCCCTTAATCGGCGACGACTTGGGCCTGTCATCGTCTGCAGTTGGGGCCGTTGTCACCGTTGGCACAGCGGCAGATCTGATGTTGTTTCCCGTTGCGGGGTGGGTCATGGATCGCTTTGGACGTCTTGCTGCGATGATTCCAGCGTTCGGCTTGATCGCCTGTGGCCTGGTGGCGCTCGGGATGGCGAATGGGACACCTCTGGTCGTCGCGGCCGGCGCGATTATCGGTATCGGAAACGGTCTGTGTTCCGGCACGATGTTGACTCTCGGAAGCGACGTCGCTCCACCAGAAGCGCCCGGTCAATTCCTTGCCGGCTTGGCAACGATGCAGGAAGGCGGTCGCGTCGCTGGCCCGCTGCTCGTTGGCGCAATGGGAGCCGCCTACGGCCTGGGGGCTGCAGCGTACGCGTTGGCGCTGGTACTGGTTGTTGCGATTGTCTGGCTGGTTCTTATCGTTGGCGAAACCGGCCGGCAGCGTGTCGACATCGTTGGGTGAACGCACCGTCTGGTTTTAGGTTGACGGGTGGTGCTTTAGGAAGTGACTGCGAGGGGTGCAAGCGCGTCGATGTCGGTGACGACATCAATGACCGTTGGACGCCCCGATGAAAAGCCCCGCTCGAGGGCGCCCGCCAGGTCGCCTGGCTTTTCGACACGTATGCCGAGCGCCCCGATTTGCGTGGCGATTGCGGCAAAATTGACCTCGGTGAACTTCCAAATTTCCCGCGCTCCCTGCTCGGTCTGTGTGCCGCCATAAGCACGATCGAACCCTCGCTTCGATTGGTTCCCGCCGGAGTTGTTGTTGACGACAATGACAGCGCAGATGTTCCATCTGACCGCTGTTTCGATTTCTGCGATGTGGTACCAAAAGCCGGAGTCACCTGTAAAGCACACAACCGGTCGATCCGGCGCGCCACATTTCGCGCCGAGCGCTGCTGGGAACGCCCACCCGAGGTGGCCGGCTGAGCGGAGATAGCTCTGACCTGCTCGGTTGTCGAATATTCCACCCATCCACATCCCAGCGTGGCCGGTATCGACGACGACGATTCCATTGTCGGGCGTGTTCTTGGAGAGTTCAACGCAGAGACGTTCGGGCCGGATCGGCACCTGATCGGAGCCGAATTCGTTGGCGTGTTCGCTCCGCCATTCGCGCACGGCGTCGGCGGCTCGCTCTGTCCAAGATGACGACGCGCGCCGTGCACCGGCGAGCGTGAGCATCGCGTTGAGGACTGAACGGGCGTCGCCTTGGATGCCGACGAGCGGTGTGTAGTTGCGTCCGATTGATTCAGCGTCGATGTCGATGTGGATGGTGTCGGTATCGAACCGCGGGACTTGCCAGAAGTGGGTGGTCATTCCGCCCGTCTCCGTGCCGATGAAACACACCAGATCGGCTTCGGCGACGACGCGGTTGGCGGAGGCTCGCGAGTATGTCCCGACCACCCCGACTGCGAGCGGGTGATCAGCCGGGATCATGTCCTTGCCGTTGAGTGACGTGGACACCGGGATTTGAAGATGCTCAGCGAGGGCGACGAGGGCAGGTCCGGCCTGGGACCATTTGACGCCGCCTCCGGCGACGAGAACCGGACGTTCTGCTGTGCGAAGAAGTTCGATTGCAGCACGAAGTTTTTCATCGTCGGCGGGCATCAATCGATGGGGTGGAATCGTTGCGAACGCGGAGTCCACCATTGGTTCGACCTGTGTTTCTTCGGCATCAACCTGGCCTTCGTTTCCGCGGAACTGGAGATGGACCGGCCCGGGGGAGCCTGTTGTTGCCACACGAAATGCCTGGCGGACCATGTCGGGAATTCGATCGACGTCGTCGACTGTCGCGTTGAACTTCGTCACCGATTCAAACGCCGGAACATCGTCAACCTCTTGGTACACCTTGCGAAACTTTGTGCTTGGATCGCGCCCACCGGTGAATGCGAGAACCGGTGAGTGAGCGAGGTGCGCGTCGCGGAGCCCAGCGGCGAGATTCAGCGCTCCAATCACCTGAGCCATACACACCCCGGGTCGCTGCGCGGCGCGCGCATAGCCGTCTGCCATGTAGGCCGCGGATTTCTCACTGTGTGCTCGAATGCGTTTGATCTGTGTCTGGTACTCGAGCTCGACCATCGTGCGCCGGAGTACCGCCGGTACCTGGAATATGTGGGTGACTCCGTAGCCGTCGAGCATGCGGGCAAGGACTGACGCGCCAGTTGTCATGGCTGCTCCGATCGTGTGGCTGATGTCGTCGCGCCCGGAATCTTGAACCGGGCTGCACCACTGGTCGTGACCGTGCCGTCGTCCTTCTTGACCCACAGTTCGGCGTCGAACAGCCCTGCGACATCGTCAATCGCTTCGATTGTTCCTCCGCACGTCAAGGTGTCGCCGGCGTAGGCGGGGCTGGAATGTCGATACTTGACGGACATGAGAGACGCTTCATATCCAAGCCACCACTGCACCGACTGGATCATGTAGGTGCCCTGTAACGGGCCATGTACGAGGAGTCCTGGGTGTCCGTCGTGGTCAGTCGTGAAAGGCAGGTCGTAGTGGATCCGGTGAAGCAGCCA
Source organism: uncultured Ilumatobacter sp. (assembly GCA_905182555.1). GTDB lineage: Bacteria > Actinomycetota > Acidimicrobiia > Acidimicrobiales > Ilumatobacteraceae > Ilumatobacter_A. The sequence goes on from CAJJBX010000003.1 coordinate 159,965, forward strand.
CGCAGCCGCACTGAAGCCGAAAAGGTCTACAGGGTCCGGAGTGCGTACGAGCTCCGGAATATGGGCCCCCGTCGCCAAGACGTGGATGCTGCTCATTGGTAAATCCTTGTGAATCGTTCGTTCATCACCATCTCGCTGAGCTGGTTGGCGAAGACAAACTCGGTGGTGACGAAGATGAGGGCGCCCGAACGTCCGGACTTTTCGTATAGGTCGACAATTCGCTTGTTGAGAGTGATTTTGTCGCCTGCGTGAATCAGGGCGCCCATCTCGAGCCGCGTCTCGCCGGCCATTGCGCGATTGGTTGGAAGCGGCGGCACGTCAGCACTCGAGGAGCCATCAGGTTCGAGGTCTGAGCGAGCGATGAGATGAGCGGCCTGCATGCGGATCGTGTAAGGGAAGTATGCGGGTGCGAGCACGTCGGGGTGGCCTGCGCGCTTGGCTGCCTCAACGTCGTAGTACACGGGATTGGTCTCGCCCACAGCGCGTGCGTAGCGGGCAATGTCTGTGCGGCTCACCGTTGTTTCGTGTTGCTCGAACGGCTCAGTTGCCCATTGACGCGCTTGTTCGGTGATGACGTTTCCTGTCGTGTTCTGCTCGTCGGGCATTAGAGCCCCATTGTCCGAGCGATGATATTGCGCTGGACGTCGGACGTTCCGGCACCGATCACTCCGAGGCGCGACTCCCGGTAGTGCCGTTGGAGGTCGTACTCCATTGTGTAGCCGTAACCACCGAGGACCTGCAGGCCGTCATCCGCCACTTCCTTGTAGGCCTCACAGGCGTACAGCTTGAGGATCGCCGCATCGCGCACAGTGGCTTCGTCACGGTCCAGGAGCGCTGCATATCGATACACGAGCGCTTCGGAGATCTCTGTCTTCATTTGCATCTCGGCGAGGCGGTGACTCACGGCTTGGAACTTTGAAATTGGCTGATCAAACTGTGAGCGCTGTTGCGCGTATTCGATTGAGTCTGCAAGCGCTGCTTTTGAGGCGCCGGTTCGAGCTGCTGACAGGCACAAGCGCTCGTAGCGGAGATACACGGCGTTGTCGTTCCAGCCGTTGTGTAACGTCCCGAGCATCCGCGACTTCGAGACGCGTACGTCATCGAAGAACACATGCGCGGTACCAAGCGGCCAATGTCCGAGAGTTTCCATTGCGGTGTACGTGACGCCGGGAGCGTCGGTGTCAACGACGAACAAGGTGATCCCGTGATGCTTCTTCTCGCCAGTCGCGGTGCGGCACGCGACGACGTCGAGATCGCTTGCCTTGAACCCGGATGTGAAGACTTTCTGGCCGTTGAGGATGAAGTCGTCGCCGTCTTCGGTTGCCGTCAGGCTGATCGCGGCGGCGTCAGATCCGGCCTCCGGCTCGGTGAGCGAGAAGCACACCGTTGTCGTGCCGTCGGCAATCTTTGGCAGTACCGCGCGTTTGAGATCGTCTTGGCCGTCGCGCCCGATCGCGAGGCCGCCCCACGTGACTGCGCGGAACACCCAGAAGGCCAAGTCGAGGAACGACCGGCCAAGCTCCTCGAGCAGGATGGCGACTTCGACAGCGCCGCCACCGCTCCCGCCGTGCTCCTCAGCAATGTTGATGCCGAGCCAGCCCATTTTGCCCAGTTTGTCGTACACCTCGCGCGGCGGTCGGCGTTCGCGATCGCATTCGCGTACGTATTCGCGGGTGATCTCGCGAGCACAGAAGTCCCGAACAGCATCACGAAACATTATTTGTTCCGGGGTGAATTCAACAAGCACGACTGGTTCCTCTCGGTTGACATTGGTGATTGCACGAGCATAGACTCGTCTTGTCTCACGCGCCACCGTCTTGAAATATGAGACGCCGCGCCTTCCTTGAAAGTGTCCTGCCATGGCGACTCCGAACATCGACACCGTGCGATCGTTGGCTGAAAAAGTGTCGAACTGGGGTCGTTTTGGGCCCGACGATGAGCGCGGCACCCTCAACCTTCTGACACCTCAGCACGTTGTGGCGGCATCGCAACTTGTCAGATCAGGGCGCACGATTTCGATGGCGTTGCCATTCGATGATGCCGGTCCACAGACCGGGGGGCTCGGACGATTCAATCCGATCCACCTCATGATTCGAGACGGTGCTGACGCAATCGCCGGTACCGCCATCCGCGATTTTTACGGTGGCGTTGACAAGCACTTTCGAGGCACCGACGACATCATCATCATGCCGCTGCAGTCAGGAACACAGTGGGACGCTCTCGGCCACGTCGTGTTCGAAGACGTCATTTACAACGGCTACTCCGCCGACCAGGTCTCGAGCAAAGGAGCAATGAAGGGCGCTGTGACACAAGCGTGCAACTCGATGGTCGGCCGCGGGGTGCTCCTCGACGTGGCACGGGCGAACGGTGTCGAATGGCTCGAACAGGGGTACGTGATCAACGCTAACGATCTCGACCGGGCCGCCGAAATGGCCGGCGTCAAGGTCGGCCGTGGTGATCACGTTTTTGTCCGCACCGGCGCAATTGCCCAGGCCCGAGCCCGCGACGACTGGGGCGACTACGCCGGCGGCCCTGCCGCTGGGCTGGGTCTTGGCAGTGTTGAGTGGATCGCCGATCGCCAGATTGTGGCAATGGCCACCGACACCTGGGGATTCGAAGTGCGACCAAACGAAACGCCCGATGTCGCGCAGCCGCTCCATTTAATCCTGATCGCACACATGGGTCTTTGGGTTGGAGAGATCTTTGACCTCGAACCAATCGCTGACGACTGCGCCGCAGATGGGGTCTATGAGTTTATGTTCTGCGGACCGCCGTTGCCGTTCACGCGCGCTGTTGGATCGCCCCTCAATCCAATGGCGATCAAGTAGCGAGCAACTCCGGAGCGAAAGAGCCATTCCCGTGCCAATGCAGCCAATGCGGTCAATGATCTTCACACCGGGGCACCGCCATGACCTTGTCGCAAAGGCAATCGCGTGTGGCACTGATGCTGTCATCGTGGACCTTGAAGATGCTGTCGCGCTGGAAGAGAAGCCAGCCGCGCGAGCGGGACTCAAGAATCTGCCGAGGGCCAACATCCCGATGTACGTTCGAACCAACGCCATCGAAACCGGGCTCTTGTGGGACGACGTTGTTGCGGCCGGTCAGGCGAACATCGACGGACTCGTCATCCCGAAGGCAGAGTCGGCAGATGTTCTGCGCGAGATCGACGGAGCGTTGCGGGCCCTGGAAATGGCGAACGGGCGCGAGGTCGGCTCAATCACGGTGATCCCACTCATCGAGAGTGGCCTCGGCGTTCGGGAAACGTTCAACATGATGTCGATCGGTGGCCGCTTTGCCGCAGCGCATCGGTGGCGGCGAGCAAGGCGACCTCGTTGCTGACCTCGGCGTCGAGTGGACACCCGAGGGAACCGGCCTGATGCATGCTCGGGCGCAGGTCCTGATGGACTCTCGTGCGGCTGGTTGCCAGCACCCAATGGAGGCCGTCTTCATGGACTTCAGGAACCTTGATGCCTTGCGGGTCGAATGTGAGCTCGCCCGGACACTGGGTTATGTCGGCAAAGTGGCGATTCATCCAGCACAGATTCCCGTTATCCATGAGGTCTTCGCGCCTTCAGATGATGACGTTGCGCATCATCGCCGGATCATCGAAGAGTTCGATGCTGCCCTAGCTCGGGGAAGTGCATCGATTCAGGTCGACGGAAAGATGGTCGACTACGCGGTCGCCCGCGTGGCACGCGGCGTTCTGGCCCGGGCCGACCTCGCCGTCAGTGCCGCGGCCCGTGCTGCCAACTCCTCAACACAACTCTGAAGTACTCGTTCACATCAAGGGGAAGTCATGTCACGAAGCAGATACATCAATAATGGGGTCGGCATTGCAGTGATCGGCTGCGGTGGGATCGGCACGCTTCGAGCTCAGATCTGCCACCGCCACCCATCGGTCAAGTTCCTCGGCGTCTGCGACGTCATTGAAGAGCGCGCATCGACGCTCGCTGCTGCGTGTGACGCAGATGACTGGACGGCTGACGCAATGGAACTCGTCAACCGAGATGAGGTTGATTGTGTGATTGTCGCATCGACCGAAGATGCCCATTTCGCTCCGGCGATGGCAGCTATCCAAGCTGGCAAGCATGTCCTGATCGAAAAGCCGCTGACGATCGAACCAGATGAGGCCAAGCAGCTCCTTGTTGCGGCCGAAGAATACGGCGTGTTTATCTACACCGGATTTACTCAGCGTTTCCGCCGACGGTTCCTCTCTATTAAAGAGTCCATCGAAAGGGGCCACATCGGTGACATCACCAGTGTGAAGGCGTCGATCTACCTCACGCAGGCTGTGGCGCGAGCGGTGATCTCCCGCGCTCCGACGACGACGCCGTCCATCAACACCATGACCTACCTGGTCGATCTTTTGGTCTGGTTTGCCGACGGCAAGAAGCCGATATCAGCCTATGCATCAGGGGCAAAAGGCATGTTTTACGAGGAGTTCGGGGCGCTTGATTCCACGTGGACGGTGCTGAACTTTGACGGGGGCATGGTGGCAACCCTCGGCGCCAGTTGGGAAGTCCCAGTGTTTTGGCCAGCGAACAACGCATCGATGGAGTTCGAGGTCTTTGGCCGTGAGGGCGCTGTCAGCGTGAAGGATGACCATCGCGACATGTTGATTGCCTCGAATAAGCCGATGCCAGGGCCGTATACGCCCGACGTCGATATGCACGTGGCCCTCTTCGGCAGCAATATGCCCGGCGATTGGTCCCTTGGTGAACATTTCGGCGCGATGCAAGAAGAGACGCACGCATTCATCAACAGCGTCGGCCAGCGTCGGCAAGACACGATTCTGGCGACAGGTCGCGATGGATTCGACGTGTTGGCCATTTCCCGCGCAATCGACCGGTCGGCCAACACTGGCGAGGTCGTGCCGATCCCGTGGGCGACCTGATGCCCGGTGCGAACGTGGCAGCCATGCTCGAGGGCGTGACTATTCTCGAACTTGGAGGGGTGATTGCTGGAAATTTCGGTGGGATCATCCTGGCTGATCTCGGGGCCGATGTCATCAAAATCGAACCGAAGACGGGCGATACTGCGCGCAACCCCCAGATTGCGCCATACCAGGACCACAGCGCGATCCACCTCTTCATGAATCGCGGCAAGAAGAGTGTCGTGCTCGATCTCAAGAGCGAAGAAGGTTTAGAGATTCTGCAGCGCCTCGTCGAGCAGGCCGACGTCGTCGTGGACAACTTTCGGCCCGGGGTCCTGACGCGACTGGGAATCGACCATGCAGCGCTCAAAAAGATCAATCCGAAGATCATTACCGTCAGCATTACCGGATTCGGCGAGACCGGCCCACAGAAAGACAAAGCGGCATTTGATCTCGTCATCCAGGCGTACAGCGGTCACATGTCGATCACCGGCGAGCCGGACGGTCCACCCGCTCGAGCCGGTGTGCCGCTCGCCGACATGTCTGGCGGAATCTACGGGTGCATCTCGATTCTTGCGGCGCTGGTCGGTCGTGAACTCCACGGGGGAGGTGCTCATGTCGACGTCGCGATGCTCGACTCGATGGTGCATCTGCTCTCGTACGACGCTCTCGACTATCTGACCGCTGGCAATCAGGCCAGCCGCCATGGATCTGCCCACGCTCATATGGTGCCGTGGCAGGCTTTCCCGGCATCGGACGGTCACGTGGTGGTTGCTGCGCGCGACGAGAAGTTCTGGCTCAATCTGTGCGATGCATTGGGGCGCGACGATTTGAAATCCGATCCGCGAACCGAGAACAACGCCGCCCGTTTGGTGAACCGCGAGTGGCTCGTCCCACAACTGGAGGAGGAGTTCAGCCGACGTTCCCAAGCCGAATGGGTGTCGATCCTGGACGAGTTTGACATCCCGTCGGCTCCGGTCAACACGCTTGAGACATTGTTCGACGATCCACACATGGAGGCGCGCGGCATGATCCAGTCGTACGAGCATCCGACCCTCGGCGCTATTCGATATCAACCCAGTCCAATGAAGGTTGCTGACTGGGATTTCCCGAAACGACATGCGCCGATGCTCGGTGAACACACGCTCGAAGTACTCACCGATCGTCTCGACTACACCGCTGATCGGGTTCGAGAGTTGGCGGTCGCGGGTGTCGTCGGCACCTGGAAGTAACGCCACCGTGGCCGGCGGCAAAGCGAACTCGATCAGCGTCGTAGTCGCCGTGGTCGATTGTGATCGCCTGGTCGAAGATGCCATCAGGGAGTGGCCCCAACCGCCTATGAGCGGGATATTTCAAATACTGACGTCCGCCGGTGTGGATCAATACCGGACAGTAATCGGGGTGCGCCCGCTGTAACTCCACCAGAGCATCCGGGACAATGGCATGCGCGTGGAGGTCAACGGTGAAGTTCGACACGGTTCCCCTCGTAAGACGATGTTGCATCATATATGATCTAAGCAATGAAGGGAATGACAGACTTCGATTGTTTTACCCTTCAGAGCGCTGCACGAAACCCCACTGGTTCGGGCCTACTCGATGGCATTCGCATCGCGGTCAAGGATCTCATTGCGATCGGAGGGCACACGTCGTCGTTTGGGACCGCCCGCTGGCGTGAGACGCACGATCCCGCCTCGGCGGATGCGCCGATTGTGGCCAAGCTCCGGGCAGCGGGAGGCGAGGTGGTCGGTACGACCAAGATGGATCAACTTGCATATTCTCTGATTGGCAACGTTGGCGAAGGCGACCCACCAATCAACGTTTTTGACACGGACTCCTACTGCGGAGGTTCATCGTCGGGATCTGCCTCGGCGGTGGCTGCTGATGCTGCGGACATCGGCGTTGGTACCGACACGGCAGGTTCGATCCGTGTTCCTGCCGCCGCGTGTGGTTTGTTCGGTTTTCGACCAACACACGGCCGGGTTGAAACAGTGGGCGTTGTGCCGCTGGCGCCCTCGTTTGACGTTGTCGGGTTCCTCACTCATGATCCGGCGGCGCTGCGCAATGTGATGACGGTCGTCGGAACTGGTCTGACGGCCCGGAAGGGGCCGGCTCGGATTCTGTTCCCGTCCGACGTCTGGGCGATGCAAGATCCGTTTGACTCAGCTGCAGCGCTGGCTGCGAGTGAACGAATTCGGTACGAGCTCGATGCTGAAATCATTTACGAACCGCTCCGTCAATTTTTCGACCCGGCAGCTGGAGATCTCCTCGCTCGACTGCAAGGTCGCGAAATCTGGGCGCAGCATGAGCACTGGGTTACGGACAACGCGAACGTGCTCGCAGACGACGTCCAACTCCGCCTGCGCGGCTGCGCGTCCCTTGCCGCAGATTCGCTTGAGGTGCAAAGGGTCGATCGCGATACACATCGTCGATACGTGGACGAATTGGTAACGACAATCCCGACCGGAACGGTTGCAGTCGTGCCTGTTCGACCACAACGTGGACCGCTACGCGCATCGACGAACGCCGAATTGTTCGCCTTCCGCCGGGCGTCATTCTGCCTGACAGCTCCGAGCACACTTGCCGGTTTGCCGCAGCTCGTCGTTCCGGTGCTTTACAATTCACGCCCTTCGCCAATTGGCCTCGTCGGGGCTCGACACTTCGACGAGGCTCTGATCGAACTGGCGACCACCTTGTCGTCAGGAAACACGGAGGTTCAGCTGTGACGAACGTGATTGTGGCAGGCGGAACGATTGTTTCAAGTTCTGGGCGACAGCGTGCTGACCTTGCGCTGCTCAACGGTCGAGTCGTTGCGGTTGGACGTGATCTTCCGGCCGCAGACCTGGTCATCGACGCGACCGACCTGTTGGTCTTGCCCGGTGGCGTCGATACGCACGTCCACCTCATGGAGCCCGGCGATTTGAGCCGAGAGGATTATCCATCTGGCACGGCCGCTGCGGCGGCACGGGGCGTGACGACGATTATCGAACATACCCATGGTCATCCGATTCGTGAGGTCGAAGACTTACACGAGAAAAAATCGCACCTCGTTGGTCGTGCCAATGTCGATTACGCGCTCGCCGCTCATACGTGGCCCGATCGAGTTGACAGGATCCCTGATCTCTGGCGCGCCGGCGTGGCGTTCTTCAAGATCTTCACGTGCTCCACCCACGGTGTGCCCGGCCTTGATCCTGCCAATTTGCTCGCTGCCCTGCGGGCGATCTCGGACGCCGGAGCGGCCGCCCTCATCCATTGTGAAGACGAGTCGATTACTGCTGTTGCAGAACGAGCGTTGAAGGAGTCCGGCCGAACCGACAACGGAATTCTACTCGAGTGGCGGAGCCGCGAGGCCGAACTGGCCGCAACCGCTGCTGCCGCGTCGCTCGTTGCCGTGACCGGCGCACGGGCAACGATTGCCCATGTCAGCAGCCCGGCGGTCGCTGCGGTGGTCACCGATGCACGGGCGCGTGGCGGCAATCTCGCTGCTGAGGCATGCCCTCAGTATCTGTTGCTCAGAGAGGACGAAGTGCACTCGTGTGGGTCTTTGCGAAAATTCACACCACCGGCCCGGGCCCGTTCCGACGCAGATGAAGATGCGATGTGGGATTTGGTTCGCAACGGAACGTATTCACATTTCTCGACCGACCACGCGCCATCCACGATGGAGCAGAAACAGAGTGGTGATATCTGGACTTCACCGTTCGGGCTGCCCGGCCTCGACACCACTTTCCCCGTGCTTGTGGACGCCGCCTTGCGGGGAAAAATCGACCTGGCTGATGTCGCTCGTTTGTATTGCGAGACGCCAGCCAAGCGTTATGGACTTTTTCCGCGTAAGGGTCACCTGGGCGTGGGAGCCGACGCCGACTTCGTCTTGATCGATGCGGCCGGGTCATGGCGCATCGACGACAGCAGCCTGCTTTCCAAGGCAGGCTGGAGTCCGTACGACGGGCGAGTGCTCCAGGGTCGAGCAGTCGCGACATATCTGGGCGGCAAAGAAGTTGCCCGTGACGGAGCAGCGCATCAGCAGCGCACGGGCTCGTTTGTCGACGGTGCAGGACGCCTGCCGGCTGGGGTGCGGTGAGAGACAGCGCCGACATCAGGTCGTTGGGTGGCGTCTGGTGGACTTCACGAACGGGCCCACCGAGGCCGTCAACAGCTTGATCAACTGAGTGCGTTGCCTCGAAGGGGCACGCAAAGCCTGCGAAACAGTCGATCGTCAGCGGTGGTGCGCTTGCTACTCCGTGATTTCGGGGCGTTGTTCGAGACCAGCCTCGTGGGCGCCGAGGCGGGCCGACAGTCCGTCAGCGGCGCTGTGTACGGATTGACCCATCACATCGATCTGGTTGTCGATGAGGCGTGACAATGGTGCACTGAGCACGACCGAGCCGAGGCATGTGCCGTTGTGGTCGAAGTAAGGCGACGCGATGGCGAATCCCCCTTCGACCCGTTCCTGGCGGCTGACTGAGTAGCCGACCTCGAGGTCGCGACTGCGCTGTTCCAGGAGTTCGTTGAGATCGGTCATCGTTGCGTCGGTGAGCGAGGGCAGTGGCTGTTGGCTGATCAGCTCGCTGGCTATGTCTTGCGGTAGCCCCGCCAGAATCGCTCGGCCGGCGGCTCCAGCATGCAGCGCCACCGGACGACCGAGCTCGATGACGTACCGAAGTGGTTTTGAGCACTGGCCCTCGTAGAGAAAGACCGCAGAATTGCCCCGCCATGTGCAGACATACGCGGTCTCATCGAACTCCTTGACGAGTCCCGCGAGGGTTGCATGGGCGGCACGGGGCAGGCTGTCTTGGGCGGATAACCCGCGGCCGATTCCGTAGAGCCGTGTGCCCGGGCTGTAGCTGCCATCCTGGGCGGTGAGCATGCCGAGCGCTGCCAACTGTTTCAGAATGCGCCCAACCGCGCTGCGGTCGATACCTGTGGCCCGTGCGAGGGCGCGCGGACCGATTGGTTCGCCTGCTTCGACGATTGCTTCGATCACCCGCGTCGAGCGTTCGAGCAGACTTTCGCTCACGTACTGCGTTGCGGTTTTGCTGGAATACCACCCATCTCGACGTAACGGTAGCGGTCGGCGAGCAGTGGCGAAAGCGGCTGACGTAGAACCGGTGGATACGCGATCCACATCCGGAGGAGATGTCGCTTGAGTTTGGGGTCGGCGTGATCCTCGAATGCCTCTCGGGCGTGGAGCATGACGTGGTTGTTGAGAAACTGCATGTCGCCCTCTTCAAAGCTCATCGCCACCGCCATTCCGGGCCGATGAGCGATTTCTTGAACGAGGTCGAGCGCTTCGGCCTGGTCTGGGGTTAACGCGAGTTCGGCGCCGTATCGGTCGACCGACCGGAAGTACGCGAGCGATGTGAACCGAGAGGCGATCATCCCGTCGGCCCAACTGAACATCGGGAGCTGGTACCAGGGTTGCTCCCCCTCGGGTTCTTCGCCGCGCCAGTCGAGGTTGAACGGCGCGTACAACACCTCGAGAAGGTCGGGACGCTCGTGACGTATGACATTGTGGATTTCGGTGGCGCTGACGATCTTGCTTTCGCCGCCGCGCTGTGCCGAGCGCAGGCAGAACAGCCCGAGCACGTCCACTGGCAACTGGTCGGCGTGATAATCGAGCTTGGCATTGGTCTGGTACACCCGAACATTCGGATCGGCCAGGGTGAGGCCCTGATCGCGAACCTGGCCGATGCGGTGTCCGTGGGTGTTCTGGGAGATCGGAGTGCCGAGATGGATGCCGAACGCCCAATAGATGAGTTCACACTGCGCAGTTGTGTACCGGTCGCGTGGAAGGCCGCGGATGAGCGCCATGCCTGGCCCGTTGCGGAGGAGTCCAATCACATCCTCCACGACTCGGCCGCAAATATTCAGTTGAAACTGATTTGGCTCAAAGGGCACAGTGAGCTGGGTATCGGCGGCCTCAGCGAGCCGTACATCAATCTCGGCGACCATCTCGGGAGTGAGTTGAACAACCCACGACCCATCGTGTTGGACGTCCTCGCCGCGCCAGACGCTTGAACTTTTGACTGGACGGAGCGGTGTCTTAACCATCTATATATCATATATAATGCATGACGAAGGTGCGCTTTTGTTATGCGGTGTGCCGAGCTTGGTACACCGACGGCAGTTCCCGCCCTACGCCGCGATGATGTCGGCGGAGCGGTATGCGGGTGCGACGGTCGGCACCGGATCAGTTTCTGGGAGGACCCCCCACGTGCCGTATGCGTCGTCGACGACAACGTCGGCGTCCTGCAATACGGCGATTGCCCATGCGTTGAAGAGCTCGGGGCCTTGGACCGGCACGGCCTGCTCGAGCACCTGGTCGCGCACTGCGTCGAGTTCGTCGATCGTGCGGTCGTCAACCCAGAGCAGGTGGAGACCAACGCTGCTGACGACGGGCCCGATTGCCTCGCCGAGTGGGGCCGATATCGTTGCTTCGGCGAGGCCAGGTGGGAGTGCACTCGGAGGAGAGCAGCCAAGGTCGCCGCCAGCGCCGACACCTTCGTCTCTCTGGACGAAGGGATGTATTGACAGGTCGCGGGCGACCGAGCCGAAATTTTCGCCTGCGTCAAGCCGTGCCCGGGCAACATCGAAGTCGGCTTCTACAGCGAATTGCATCTGCTTGATACAGACCTCGGCGTGAGCGAGCAAGTACTGCAGGTAGGCGGCGTCGATATCGAACCCGCCGCGTTCGGATCGCACTAGCGCTGCAGCGACTTCGGTTCTGAGCGTGTCGAGTTCTGCTTCAAGTTGAAGTCGTTCGCGCGTCCGGTTCTGCGCTCCCAGAACATCGTCGATGTTGCCCCGTGCTTCGATCACGGCAAGTTTCTCGTCGAGTGCGGCCTGGACAATCTCGGCCGACAACTCCACATTTAAGTCGGCCAATGCATTGCGAACCATTGCCTCCCGGAGGACCAACACCACAGCACTTCCGGCGCGTTCATCGTCGTTGAGCACGTCGACGTCGGTGTGCAATGCAGCGAATTGTTTGTGTGAAATTTCAATGCCGTCCACGGTTAGCGCCGGACCGTCGTTGTCGGCCGCACAAGCGCTGATCGCTGCGACGCCGATCAGCGTTACAGCGACCGCTGCGAATGAATGACGTCGCGCTGCGAACCGAGTGATCTGAGGCTGCGTTCTCGGCATCAGGTCAGCATGCTCCAGCGACTTTCATTGCGTATCCGAGGAACGTGTAGTAGCCGACGAGCGCCGACAATTCGATGACGCGGCTCGTGCCGATGGCGACCTCGATTTCATCGAAAGTCTCGTCGGATACGTTGCTGTTAGCGCACAACTCGCGAACGAAATCGACGATCATCTGGTCATCGGGTGCAATGTTTCCTGCGCCGCTCTTGAGCGCAGTGATCGTGCCTTCAGCAACCCCTGCCGAGCGAGCGATGTCGACATGGCTTGTCCATTCGAATTCGCAGTCGTGGACTTGTGAGGTCGTGATGATTGCGAGTTCGCGGTCATGGTCGCTGAGCTGACCCTGGTAGCGGATTTGATGACCGAGTTTCGCTGCAGCACCAGCGATGCCAGGCGTATGAAGTAGTACCTCGTAGGGACGGATCATTGATCCGCGAGTTTCGACGACCGAATCGAAAACAGCTTGGCGTTCCGAGTCGAGTTCCTCGCGGTGTGTCAGGAGCGGGATCCGTGCCATGTCTACTTTTGTCCGATCTTGAAGAGGCGAGCGGCATTGCCACCCAGAATCCGTTCACGTGATGTCTCGGTGAGCTTTGCTTGCTCGAGGAAGGCCAGCGGATCGGTTGGGCCCATGTCGAATGGGTAGTCGGTCCCGAGCAGCACTTGTTTGTCGCTGTACTCGTCGACGAGGTACTCCACCATTTTTGGTTCGAACACTGTGGTGTCGAAGTGCAGTTTGTGGAGGTATTCGCTGGGTGGCCGTGAGATGTGGCGACGCATTTCTGGACGCATTTTGAATGCGTGATCCGTACGGGCGAAGTAGAAGGGGAGGTACCCGCCACCGTGCACAACCACCATCTTGAAGTCAGGGAATCGCTCCCAGACTCCGCCGAGGATCATGCGCGAAATAGCAACCGTCGATGCAAGCGGCATGCAGACCACATTGACGAGGTAGTAGTCGTCCATCCGTTGGCCATGGGTGAACCCCTGCGGGTGCAGGATTGCGGTCATGTCGAGCTCTACGGCCTTCTCCCAAATTGGGTCAAACCGCCGGTGGTCGAGATCTTCACCATTGACGTCGCCGTTGATCTGGAACCCGTTGAAACCGAAGTCGCGCTTGGCCTCTTCCATGACCTCGATTGCAATGTCTGGGTAACCCATTGGAAGGTTCGCAACACCGGCGAACCGTTCGGGGTATGCCGCGACGACCTCTGCGAACCGCTCATGCTGAATACGGCAGGATCTCAGAGCGTTCTGCGGGTCGAGCCAGTAGTAGTACTGAGGGGGGACGACCGACAGCAACTGCATGTCGATGCCCTGTTTATCCATGTCGGCAATGCGTGCTTCAGGCTCGTGGTACCGCGCGACCTGATCGGGCTGGCTACGGAGTTCAGTGTTGTACCGGATGCTCTCGGGCGGACTGAAGAACGTGCGGGGGTCCATCTCTGGCTTGAAGTGTGGTTTGGCGAGCGCGGCGGATTGAGCGACCGCCAGATGAGAGTGAACGTCGATACAGAGGCAAGTCGGCCTCTGGGCTGTGGTCGGTTCCCACTTCGGGCCAAGTTCGGGCCACCATTCGCCCCCGGGGATTTCTGGTCCGGTCTTCTGATCTGTCATGTGTCCTCCGGTTGTGATTCGACGATGGTCGTAGTTCCCGCTGCGACGAGCTGGTTGAACCGGTCGACATCGAGGCCTACGTCGTCGACGAGCACCTCTCGGCTGTGTTGACCAAGGAGTGGTGGCGGGCGCCGAATCGAGGGTGGCGTACCGAACATCTGAAATGGAATACCGACGACCGAAACAGCACCGACAGTCGGGTGGTCGAGGCGCTCAACCATTTGGCGATCAGCTGTTTGCTGGGTCGCTAACGCCTCGGCAACGGTATGGATTGGACCGGACGGAATTCCGTTTGGTTCGAGTTCAGCAGTCCACTCGGCGCGCGTCCGGTGACGCATTGCTGCAGTGACGAGTCCGTCGATTTCGTCGCGGTGCTTGACTCGATCTCGGTTACGTACAAACCGTTCATTGGTCGCCCACTCTGGATGTCCGAGCACCTCGGCGAACCGAGCAAACTGGTCGTCGTTGCCGACTGATACGGCGAGTTCGCCGTCGGCTGTTGCGAACGTTCGGTATGGGACGATGTTGGGATGTCCGTTGCCAAACCGTTGGGCATCCTCGCCCGATGCGAGGTGGTTGGAGGCGACGTTGGCGAGCATCTGGATGCCGGTGTCGTGGAGTGATGCTTCACACCGTTGTCCACGCCCTGTCCGTTGCCGGGCCTGAAGTGCGCCGAGGATCGAGATGGCGGCGAACATTCCGGTGCAGATGTCGACGATCGCAACGCCGAGCTTCATTGATTCGCCGTCGGTTTCGCCGGTGATCGACATGAGCCCGGTCTCGGCCTGGAGGATGAAGTCGTAACCGGGCAAGCCAGCCTTCGGCCCGCTCGACCCGTAGCCCGACACGGTGCAACGCACGACGGTCGGTGCGTGCTCGTTGTACCAGTCGTCGGTGAGGCCCCATCGATCGAGCGTTCCGATTTTGAAGTTGTCGACCACGACGTCTGCGGTGATGATGAGTTCACGGAGCACAGCGCGTCCACCGTCTGTGGTGAGATCAAGTGTGAGACTTCGCTTGTTTCGATTGACGCCGAGAAAGTACGCGGATTCGGTGCCGACGAACGGAGGCCCCCAGGCACGGGTGTCGTCGCCGCGGCCAGGCCGCTCGACCTTGATCACATCGGCACCCATGTCGCCGAGCCACATTGCGCACAGCGGCCCGGCAAGAATGCGCGTGAGGTCCACGACGCGCAGGCCTGCGAGCGCTCCTTCCGTCATTCGTTTGCGCGTGCGGCTCGAGAGCTCTCGGCTTGGTTCTGCCCAGTGCTGAAGTCGTCGAGGTAGGTGTCGAGTGCTTCCTTGTTGCGCTCTCGAAATTGATGGAAGTCGGCTGGACGCTTTTCGAGGAAGGCGTTCATGCCTTCGAGCGATTCCTCGGTGCCCCAGATATTGGCGAGCAATTCCATGCCGTGTTGCCACGAGGGGTACAGCGCATCGGAGTCGTAGTTGAGGCTGACCTTCGTGGCTCGGATCGTTTGTGAGCTAAATCCCCTGATGTCGGCGACGACTTCTTCGACCCGCTCCAGTAGGTCGGCTGCAGGAACCGCTTCATTTGCGAGCCCGATCGCCGCTGCCTCGGCGCCGGAGTAGCGTTTACACAAGAAGATCATTTCTTTGGCGCGGCGCTCTCCGATCAGCTTGCCAATGTATTGCGTGGCTCCAACCGTTGGGCAGGCTCCGACGCGTGCTCCGGTTTGACCGAAGATCGAGTCGTTGCTGGCGATCACGAGGTCACACCACAGCATTAATTCGTGGCCGCCACCGACACACGCTCCTTCGACCATTGCGATAACCGGAATGGGCAAGTTGCGACAGGTCATTGCGACCTTCTGCATGCGGTCGTTCCACATGGAGGAATTGGCCTTGTTCAGTTTCATCATCGCGTGAAAGTCGCCGCCAGCTGAGAAGTGGCCGCCGATTCCGTAGACAACCACTGCAACGATCGTTGGGTCCTCGCGCGTTTCGTTGAGGGCGTGTGCGATTTCATCAAGCGTCTGCTCACGAAAGGCGTTGCGAACTTCGGGTCGATTGAGGCCGATCCAGGTGGCGTCGTTGCGCCGGTCGACGATGATTTCGCTGTAGTTCAATGGAGTACTCCTGTGTGGTGAATCAATAGGACCACTGCAATCCTACATAATATACGATAGTGGGTGCGAACTCAACAGCGGCCAATTCCGGCCCGGCGGCGCATGACTTCCATAACGGAAGCGTTGTCCTCGTCAGCGAGTCCGCCGTCGACCGCGTCGACCAACGCTGCCCGTACGACTTCGACAAGCGCGTGCGATGCGCCGATTGATTCGGCGTGGGCATTGATCAGTCGGGCATCCTTGAGGCTTTGGCGAACGCGCGACGCAGGCGGGTTGAAGTCGCCATCGATCATCCGCTGGCCCCAAATGTCCATTGCCTTGGAGTAGGCCGCACTGTCACGAAGCACCTGGAACATTGGTTCCAGCTCAAGACCGGCCTTCTCTGCGACAGCGAGGCCCTCGGCAATGGCTGCGCGATTGATGTACAAGATGTGATTCACCACGATTTTCGCGCGCATCCCAGCACCCAGCGGCCCAACTCGATACACCTGTCGCCCGAGCGGTTCGAGCACTGCAGCGGCCCTTGTCACATCAGCAGCTGCTCCACCGATCATAAAAATGATGTCCTTGACCGCCGCCTGAGCGGCGTTGCCCGACACTGTGGCATCGACATACCTGGCGCCAATCGACGCCAACATCAGCGAACCAGTGAACGAATCGGACGGATCCCCAGTCGTCGTGTCGATGACGAGTAATTCAGACGGCGCGGCCTCGACGATTTCATTGCATACAGCGATGGTGGTCGAGCTGTTTGGCAGGGAAAGAATGGCCAGAGAGCACGAGACCACGGCATCAGCGATCGACTCGACCGAGACGCCTCCACGGCGAACGTGCTCCCGGCGGCGACCGTGGTTTGGATCGTATCCGACCACTGTGTGGCCTTCACCCTGAAGGTGCGTTGCCAGCGTCGAACCCATCAACCCGAGTCCGATCATCGCAATTGATTCACTCACCGGGCGAACCTCAGAATCGGTAGAACGCTTGAGGAGTGGTCGCGAAGATCTTCTGGCGCAGGTCAGCGTCGGCGATCCAGTCGTAGGCGGCGTCGACCAGGTCGCCGTCGTTCGGGTTGATCTCGTACTTGTTTGGGTGTGGCCAATCCGTCCCCCACATGAGGCGGTCGGGGGCGGCGTCCAATAATGCGTGGGCCATGGGCGTCACGTCGTCATACGGAGGGAGGTCGGTGTGGCTCACCCGGTTCGCGCCCGAGATCTTGATCCAAGTGTTGCCCGCCCGAGCGAGTTCGAGGAGCGCTTTGAATCCTGGGGTCATGATGCCGTTGGTGGCCGACTGATAGGCGAAATGGCCGATACTCATTGGAACGGTCAATGCAGTAAAGATCGGCATCAACTCAACGATGTCGGCGCCAGGGAACAAGAATTCGAGATGCCAGCCCAGCGGTCGGATCCGATCACAGAGGTGCGGAATCTCATCCATCCTTATCGGCATTCCGCCGAGGTTGTCGGTGTTGAGGCGTACGCCTCGTACGCCGCGGGCGTCGAGCGTGTGGAGTTCGTCATCGCTGATGTCGAGACCGCAGGCGATGACAGCGCGCGCTCGATTTGGTGTCTCAGTATTTAACGTCGACATCGAGTCGACGATGGCGGAGTTGTCGGTTCCGTACACCGACGGCTGGGTCAAGACGACGCGGTCAACGCCGAGGGTCAAATGCAGGTGACGCAGATCGTCGAGTGTGGAAGGGGGAGGGTCGTACCCCCTGGCGGGGTCGAGTGGGTATTTCGGTTCGAACACGTGCACGTGCGTATCGACTGTTCCGCTTGGCAATTCGACCGATGGAGTCCGCGGGTGTCGGTCCGGCGTGATGCACTTGCGGATCTTTGTCATGGGTTTGTCTGCTCCTTTGTCCAGCGGCCGTCGAAGGGGGGGGGAGGCGTATCGTTTTGCCTTCCTGTCTAATATCATATATTATGCACAATACGTCCGCTCTGATGGATGGACGTATTGCAAGCCCGAGGAAAGAGCAGCACAGTCAATGAGAGCGAAACGATCTAACGGTCCCGTCATCGATATCCACTGTCACCGTGAATGTGGGCCAGCCGGTGAAACAATGAAGGAAGAGGTCCGTAAAGCTGGCCGCGTGCCATTGCAGTACGGCAATGACACGACAAAGCGGGTGAACGCTGCGCAGCTTGAGTATTTGCGTCCAAAGATGGATTTCTTGGACGTTCGGCTCAAGGACATGGATGAGATGGGCGTCGACATGCAGGCAGTCGCGGTCGCCGTGTACCAGTACTACTACTGGGCTGATGCCGAGGTCGGTGCGCGGGTTTCACGGGTCGTGAACGAAGAACTCGCCGAGTCGACCTCGAGGTATGGCGGCCGCTTCTCGCCGCTTGGCACCGTGCCCATGCAGGACACCGACGCTGCGATTGCCGAGCTGCGCTACTGCGTCGAAGAGCTCGGATTCAAGGGGTTGGAAATAGGAACGCACATCAACGGCGAAGAGATTGCTGCACCTCGCTTCGAACCGTTCTGGGCAGAAGTTGAGCGACTTGGCGCGGTGGTTGTGGTTCACACGTCCGGTCATAACCACATGGACCGACTTGCCGACCACAACTTCCTCAATATTCTCGGGCACGCCTTCGAAGCGACTCTTGCGACGGCGCACCTGATTTTCAGTGGCGTGATCGATCGGTATCCGAATCTTAAGATCGTGGTGGTGCATGGCGGCGGCTATCTCCCCGCCTACGCCGGCCGCATCGATCACGCATGGCGGGCTCGCGAGGACGTCAGCGAAGGAGTCCGCCTGCCACCGACCGACTATCTGAAGAAGTTTTACTTCGACACGATGGTCTTCGAGCCGGACCAACTGAAGTTTTTGATCGACAAGTACGGTGCCGATCACATTCTCCTAGGCACCGACTATCCGTACGACATGGGCGACGACGATCCGCTCGACACGATTGGTCGAGTCGAGGGCCTGAACCAAGACCAAATCGACCTAATCAGCGGCGGTAATGCCGCCCGCTTGCTTGGATTTGGCTCATGACCCCCGTCATGCCGGGCTCGGGGCAGAGTGGCATCGGCTTGGCACTTATTGGTTGTGGCACGATCGGTCGAATTCGGGCCGAGCTTGCTCGAGAACATCCAGGTATCGCGTGGCTCGGGCTTGCTGACCGAAACGCTGAGGTCGCACAGCAACTTGGCCACGACACCGACGCCGACTTCGTCACGACCGACACGGAGGCGTTGTTGGCGCGGCCCGAGGTGACAGCCGTGATCGTTGCTACTGACGAGCAAGAACACGTCGACCCGGTGATGCGGGCTGTTTCTTACGGATTTCCGCTTTTCATCGAAAAACCACTCGCGACTGATCCGGTGGAATCAGCCAGCGTGCTCGCAGCTATCGAAGCCAACGGCGTCGATGCCGTGATTGGGTACACCAACCGGTTCCGTCGGCGCTTTCTGACGACCAAGCAGCGCCTGCGCGATGGCCAAATCGGCGAGGTCACCACCGTCATGACTCGAGCTTTGATGAATCGGATGGTGGTGTACGCCACGTTAAGTAAGGCTGCAGATCGCTCGAATCTCACGCCGATGGTTGTCTCGGGTACTCATTCGCTCGACATGTCGATGTGGTTGATGGAGGGCAAGACGCCTGTCGAGGTGTATGCACGATCGAACGACACCCTGCTCGGCGAGTGGGGGACGAAGGACGCCACCCTCGGGATTTTCACGATGGATGACGGCACGTTGTTCAGCATGGGCATCAGTTGGGCGCTCCCCGTTGTCTGGCCGGGCGCTGTGTACGGGCTGGAGATTGGCATCGTTGGGACCAAGGGCGTGATCGATATCGAAGACACGCACCGCGACGTGATCGTGGCGTCGGAAATTCCGCAGCCGGCGGGCTATCGCAGCCGAGGCTTCGAGGCGCCAGCTGCTCGCCACGTTGACTTTCTCGGCAGTTATCCACCGGGTGACATTTCCGACGGAATGTTGTGGGGCCCGATGCGCGAGGAAACGCTCACCTGGTTCAACCGCTTGTCGAAGGGTTTCGCGACGCCGCATGCCACCGCTGCTGAAGGCCATCGCAACCTCATGCTCACGATGGCAATGGACCTGTCAGCGCGAACCGGCAAGGCCATCAAGCTCCCAATCGAACCCGAACAG
Organism: uncultured Ilumatobacter sp.; assembly: GCA_905182555.1. Lineage (GTDB taxonomy): Bacteria > Actinomycetota > Acidimicrobiia > Acidimicrobiales > Ilumatobacteraceae > Ilumatobacter_A. The sequence goes on from CAJJBX010000003.1 coordinate 179,818, forward strand.
CTTTTGGAGGCATGACATGAAACCGCTCAACGTTGCAGTTATTGGTACCGGCTGGTGCGGTGGCATCAGGGCGATTGCCGCAGCGAACCACCCGATTGTCGCAAATCTGCATATTGCTGAGACCAACCCAGAGCGCCTTGCAGAAATAATCGCGCTGACCAACCCTGCTTCCGCGGTCGCCAACTGGGAGCAGCTCATTGCGCGAAATGACATCGACACTGTCATTGTCTCGGCAACACCCGAGACCACGCACTATCCAATGGCCAAGGCAGCGCTTGCTGCCGGCAAACACGTGCTGTTGGAGAAGCCCATGGCACTGCGCCTCGACGAGGCTGATGACCTCATCGACATTGCAGAGGCGAATGGGCTCAAGTTCACTATCGGGTATTCCCAACGTTTCAGCGCCAAGCAAGCCTTGGCCAAAAGATCGATTGTTGATGGCACCCTCGGAGAGCCATCAGCAATCCTCGTCAGTCGTCACATCGGGCGGGGCCTTGGCGAAAAGATTGGTAATCGCATCAAGTTGTCGCCTGCTGTGATGGAAGCAACGCATGACATCGACTTCGCGATGTGGTGCCTTGAGCCTCGGCGGCCGGTGCGCGTCTATTCACAGAACTCGTACGGAATCCGTCGAGACACGGTCGGGTTGCCGGACTCACAGATCACCGTCATCACGATGGACGATGGCGTGGTCGTCACCATTAACGCTGGGATGTCCCTGCCCAACCATTACCAGAATGCCTCGACCACCTGGATCGAAGTGATTGGTACCGCCGGATCAATCTTTGCCGACGACAGCCACCGCGACATCGTGGTCAACACGGTTGCTGAGGGGATCCAGTTTCCGTTGTCGACGATGCCGGGGGAGGCGGTTGGCGATATGTACGCCGGTCCAATGGAGCGCGAGACGACGCACTTCCTCGAGGCGGTGTCGTATGACCGCCCGGTGATGGTCGAGCCGCGCTTGGCGCGAATGACGATGGAGTTATATACAGCCGCTGACCTTTCTGCCGAGCTCAACGAGGTAATCAAACTTCCGCTTAGCCCGGATCAGGCCGGAATGGCTCTCGCCGCTGCGGTTCAATAGCAGGACCGCGATCACATGGTAGACGGAGCTTTCGTTTTCTCAGTCTGCACGTCGGTGATGGTGTGGCGCGATGAGGACCTTCCAAGTCAGGTGATCTCTGACCAGCGCCAAAACTGCAACGTCGCGCACGTTCTGACAAACGATCAACGGTGAGGTCCTGGCCGGCTGCAAGTTTTTTGTGCTCATCACCAAGAAAATCCGACAACCGTTTTTTGGCACGAAACCGAAGACAAAATCCTCGAACAATTGGGCTGCTACTGCGACGACAGCGGAACACCGAATGAGTCAAGGAAACAACGTGACAGGAAGCTAGACCGTGGTCTGCGTGGTCTGGATCTGAGCGTGCGCCGCGGCGAGTCGTGCGACCGGAACGCGGTAGGCCGAGCAACTCACGTAGTCGAGGCCCATCTCGTGACAGAGCGAGATCGACGCGGGGTCACCGCCGTGTTCACCACACACCCCTGACTCGATGCCTGGTTTTGCACGGCGAGCACCGGCGAGTGCGAGCCGCATCAGCTGCCCGACTCCGTCATCGTCGATTGATGCGAAGGGGTTTTGGTCAAGTAGCCCGTCGTTCAGATAGTCGAGCAGGAAGGCGGATTCAGCGTCGTCACGACTGATCGCGAACGTGGTTTGAGTCAGATCGTTGGTGCCGAACGACACGAAGTCAGCAAATTCGGCAATCTGCTCGCAGGTGAGCGCAGCTCGCGGGACTTCGATCATCGTGCCGATCTGTAGGGGGACGTCGACGTGGGACTCGGCCATCACCTCAGCGGCCACCTCCTCGATGATCAAGCGCTGCTTTGCAAGTTCGTTGTGGTGGCTGACGAGCGGCACCATGATTTCCGGCTTTGGTTTACCCCCGGCTCGAATGACGCCGACCGCTGCTTCGGTCACAGCCCGCACCTGCATTCGGGTGAGGTCAGGGAGTTGGAGACCGAGTCGAACGCCGCGCAACCCGAGCATCGGGTTCGATTCGCTGAGTGCCTCGACCCGAGCCAGCATCGCACTCGTCTCGTGAAGTTCTGTAATAAGTGATTCAACAGCCTGGAGATCACCTGCCCTGACGAGGCGAAGTTGAAGATCGGTGATTGTTCGGTGGAGATCGGTCCAACTCGGAAGGAACTCGTGCAACGGGGGATCCAGCAGACGGATGATCACTGGCAAGCCGTCCATTGCTTCGAAGAGACCGGTGAAGTCCTCACGTTGCATCGGCAAGAGCAAGTCGATGGCTTCGCGCTGCTCGGCGAGCGTCGGTGCGGTGATCATTTGTTGGACGATTGGAAGCCGTTCCGACCCAAAGAACATGTGCTCCGTGCGGCACAGTCCGATCCCTTCAGCGCCGTGCCGGCGTGCACGAGCCGCCTCGATCGGATCGTCGGCGTTGGCGCGAACCCCGAGCGTCCGTATGTCGTCGGCCCAGTCGAGCAATGTGGCGAGTGAATCGTTGTCAAGATCAGGATCGACCGTGGGGACCTGGCCCGCATAGATCCGGCCAGTAGTCCCATCGAGGGAGAGCCAGTCGCCCTCAGCAATTGTGATGTTGCGAATAGTGACGCATCGATTAGCGAGGTCTATATCGAGGTCGGATGCACCGGTCACAGCCGGTTTGCCAAACTGGCGGGCGACGAGTGCGGCGTGGCTTGTACGACCCCCGCTTGAGGTGAGAATGCCGACGGCAGCGAGCATCCCATGCACATCGTCAGGTTTGGTTTCTTGGCGAACGAGCACAACCGGGCGCCCCTCAGCCGCCCAGCGTTGCGCCAGGTCGGGATCGAACGCGACCACTCCGACTGCGGCGCCTGGTGACACGTTGAGGCCGTACGCGAGTACAGGTCGGCGAGTGATCTCGTCGCCCGAGAACTGAGGGTGCAGGAAGAAATCGATCTGCTCAGGCGTGATTCGGCGGACTGCTTCCTGGCGCGAGATCCGACCCTCGTTCGCAAGGTCGACCGCAATACGCACAGCTGCCTGAGCGGTTCGCTTTCCGTCTCTCGTTTGCAGCAGCCAGAGGCGACCGTTCTCGATCGTGAACTCGATGTCTTGCATGTCGCCGTAGTGCGCCTCGAGTTGCTTTGCTGTGGCGAGAAGGTCTCGGGCGCATTCGGGTGCGTCGTCAGCGAGCTCGGAGATTGGTTTAGTCGGACGGTTGCCGGCAACGACGTCTTCTCCTTGAGCGTTCATCAAGTAGTCGCCCTCGAGGTGGGGTTCACCAGTGGTTCCGTCGCGCGACATCGCAACGCCTGTGCCCGAGGTCGGGCCCGTGTTCCCGAAGACCATGGCGACCACGTTGACTGCTGTCCCAAGATCGTGGGGGATCCCCGAGGCGTCGCGGTAGTCGCGCGCTCGTCGGCTGTGCCAGCTCTTGAACACGGCCTCGATGGACAATTGCAACTGATCCATCGGATCGGAGGGAAACGGTTCGGATCCGTTTGTTGCAATGATCTTCTTGAACTCGTCGGTAATTTCTCGGAGTACATCGCCATCGAGGTTGCTGTCCGAAGTGACGCCGTGGGCTCGGCGTGCCGACGTCAGCACGTGATCGAACCGTTCTGCGTCGACACCGAGCACGATTGCCCCGAACATCTGGAGGAGCCGTCGGTACGAATCGAAGACGAACCGTGCGTCGCCGGTTTTGTCGACCATTGCCTCAGCGACGACGTCGTTCATCCCGACGTTGAGCACGGTGTCCATCATTCCGGGCATTGAGAACTTTGCGCCAGAGCGCACAGCGACGAGGAGCGGATTGTCAGCACCACCGAAAGTTCGACCAGTCTGCGACATAACGTTTTTGAGTGCGCTGCCGGCCTGGTCCCACAGCCCGGCAGGCATTTGGTTGCTCTGCGAAGCGAACTCGTTACATGCTTTCGTGGTGATCGTAAACCCGGGCGGCACCGGGATGCCGAGTGCCGCCATGTCGGCAAGGTTGGCGCCCTTTCCTCCGAGGAGACCCCGAACGGCGTCCCAGTCGCCGCCGACGGCGTGTTTTGCATCATCGAGATCTTGGAAATCGAACACCCAGCGTTGTGATTCTTTGCTCACTTGATGCTCCTTCATTCCCGCGCCCGTATTTCGTCGAGGTTGACAACCTGGCCGGTCGCTGCGCTCTCGACGATGCCTTCCAGCACGGCGATGACTTCGAGCGCCTCCGGACCTCCGGTTTCTGGCCGGGTTCTGTTGCGTACGTTTTGTGCGAACTCGGCGAGTTCGTCTGCGACGGTGTCGATTTCGTCGATGGGCTGAGTGATCCAGCCCTTTTCGCCAGTTGCCTGAAAAAGAAATTGGGCTCCGTCCATCTCGTTTGCAGCAGCGGCCTTGATGCCCCAGACTGCTGTTCGACAGATGTCGGGAATCACCAGTGACGTGCTGAGTACTGCGAGTGGGCCACTCTTGAATTCGAGGTTTGCCGTAGTGACGTCATCGAGGTCGCTGCGGCCCAGGACCTGTCGGCTGAAGGCGAATACGCGCGACGGTCGCCCGAGGAGATACATGAGGTTGTCAGCCATGTGCACGCCCAGCCCAGTCATGCCGCCGGCGGGGCTTTCCGCTGGGTTGCCTCGCCAGCCACCTCGCGGCGTCAGCTCTTTAGGGAGCGACATATTGGCCTCGGCGTAGACGATGGTGCCGAGGCCACCACTGTCGATCAGGTGCTTCAAACGTCGGGTCCCCGGTTGTCGGCGACGGTTGTGTCCGACTTGGAGTACCACTCCGGCAGCGTCGGTGGCAGCCATCGCACGTTTTCCACTAGCGACATCAAGTGTGAAGGGCTTGTCACAGAACACGTGCTTTCCCGCTTGGGCTGCCCGGATCACCAAATCGCTGTGGGTGGAGTGAGGGCTTGCGACCAGGACTGCCTCGACGTCTGGATCCAACAGCATCTCGTCGACGGAAGACGCAGATGAGCAGGTGTATGCCTTGGCAAAGTCGTCTCGCGTTGCGACGGTTCGAGCGAAGCAGCTCACGATGTCGACCCCGGCCCCTCCGGTCTTCTGGGCGAGGACTCCACCCCACCAGCCCAGTCCAATGAGTCCTACCCGGAGCGGTTCCATCGCATGATCATACATAATGTCAGATCTTGTTCTGTGTGTGGTCGTCGTCCGTTTGGCGGTCCGACAATATGTTGATTGACACGCCGGTGATAACGAGTGCCATGCCAAGCGTCAGTGCGAAGGTGATCTGTTCATCGAGAACGATGATCGACGAGACAACGCCGATCACCGGAATCCCCATCATCGAGAGATTTGTTGACACCGCGGACAGGTTTCGTAGCACGACGATCTGCGCCCAGAACGCCGTGCCTGTCGCGAGTCCAGCCTGATACAGAACGATCAATTTGAGTTGAGGCGTCCACTGGATAGAGGGAACGCCTTCAACGATGAGCGCGAGCAGCGTCAGCAGGATCGATGCGATCCCGAGCTGCCACGGCAGCGCTTGGGAGGGTGTCATTGTCCATCGATGTCGGCGGATGTGTACTGCGGTCGACGCGTTGACCAATGCTCCTGCGAGGAGGAGGCCGGTACCGGTTATCACGTCCCGTTGGCGCCAGTCGTTGTCCCACAGCTCTGAGATCACGACGACGCCGATCAAGCCGACGAGGAGACCAGTCCACTTCGGCCTCGAGATCTTCTCTCTGAGGAAGACGCCCGCGATTGGAACCGTCCAGAGGGCACTCGTCCACACGAGAACCGATGCCCGCCCCGCAGGGAGGAGTCGAAGCGCGAAAAAGACGAGCGTCATCAAAATCGCCAGCCGAAAGACGGCAACCGAGGCGATGATCGGCAGGTCACGCCGCGGTGGCACGATCACATTTCCGCTGACGGCGCTGACGGCGCCGACGAGAATTGCAGCGCCACCTATTCGCATTGCAGCCATCCAGATCGGGGTGATCGACCGGAGCCCTGTTGCCATGACTGGCCAGTTGGCTCCAAGGATCACAATGGCGTATGCCAGCAAGCCGTAGACAACCGGTTTGGGGAGATGCCGCCCGCTCGCATGGTCGGCGCCGGAATTCCAGATCAGATCGCGGCCCGGCACGCTCATGAAGTCGCTCCGGTGCTTGTCATAGAGGCGTCAGAGCCACTGCCGTCGTGCAGGGCCTCTCGTCAAGCGACCTAGTCATATATCATGCATGATATGTTCAATTTTCGGCTTCGGGGCTGACGAATGGCCAACGATTCGCTCGGCCGCGAACCAACGACATCGGTATCGAGCGGTGCTGTGACATCGTTTGTGTCGGTTGAGCAGTTCGTCGAGCGGGCTCGGGGCACTCTGGATCATTCCCACTTTCTTTGGGGGGACGCGGCGGCGGGTAGGGAGGTCACAGCAGACCGCAACACGCTTGCCCTGAACCGGCTCGCGCTGATCTCGCAGGTGCTTGTCGACGTCGGTGAAGTCGACGTCAGCAGCAGCTTTGTCGGCGTACCGCTTCGATTGCCGATCGTCATGGCTCCGGTCGGCGCCGCCTCGCTGTATCACCCGGAGGGCGCCGTCCTCGCAGCAGCAGCAGCAGCAACAGCTGGAACTTCGAGCACGTGCGCAATGCTTGCGTCGGACGCCTGGGAAGACGTGGCAGCAACAGCACCCGGCCGCCACTTCTTCCAACTGTATGTCGGGGGCGACCGCGGCTGGCTCGCTGCGGTTATCGCGCGCGTCGAAGCTGCAGGGTTTGCCGCAATCATCGTGTCGGCTGATTCGCCGGTAGTTGGGCGTCGCGATCGGGTCCTCCTCGACGGGTTCACGTGGAGTCAGGCGTTGCACGCTCATCCGGAAAATCTCGCCGGACTGGGGTACGACTCTGAGTTCCGCAAACGCACCACCTGGGACGACATGGAGTGGATCTGTGCAGCGACCTCGTTACCGGTTGTTCTCAAGGGCGTCCTTTCAACAAATGATGCCCGGTCAGGTGTCGACCGCGGATGTGCAGGTATCTATGTGTCGAATCATGGTGGTCGAACTCTCGACCACAACATCTCGACCATCGAGGTTCTCGAAGAGATCGTTGAAACGGTTGGTGGCTCAGCCGACGTCATGATCGACGGCGGATTCACAGGTGGCTCCGATGTCTGCAAGGCGTTGGCACTCGGAGCGAAGGCGGTAGCGCTCGGACGCCTTCAATGTTGGGCGCTTGCTGCGGGAGGCCAGTTTGGGGTGCAGCGTCTCCTCGAAATTTTGTGCGCCGAGTTGGAGACGTCAATGGCCAACCTCGGGTGTGATCGCATCGCGAATCTTGGCCCCGAGCGAACCCGGTGGTCGATTCCGACGGTGTGACTGTTCGCGATGCGCCGTTGCGCCCCTGTACGACCCAGCCCATCTTTCGATCCTGGGCCCCGTGCAAGATCTGACATAAGATATGATCGTGATCAAAACGCTGGACGGCGCGCACAGAAAAGACGAATGACTGTGGAAATTTTCGACTATCGGACTGTCACCCAGGAGGAAGAGTTCGAGCAGATTCCGATTCTTGATGTCGCTCCGTACCTCGCAGACGTGGATGGTGCCGCTGATGAGTTGGCCGCCAATATACGGTTCGTCCAAGAGACCATCGGATTCTACGTGATTGTGAACCATGGTCTCGATCAGCGGGTGATCAACGCTGCCTACGCTGCCTTGGAACGCTTCTTTGAACTGCCGGACGATGACAAGCAACGGTTGCAGTTCGGTGAACAGTCGGTCGGATACATCGCTCCCCAGCACACGGTGTACGTGACGTCCACGCTCAACGACAACACGAAGCGTGATCTCAATGAGACCCTTGCGCTGGCGTATGACCGCCCGGCCAACCATCCGTATCTTCTGCGCGGTCTCCGGTTTGTCGGGCCAAATCCCTGGCCGCAGAATCTGCCCGGGTTCCGTGCTGCGATTGTCAATTTCCAACACGCGATCCTCGATGTAGCGATGAGCTTGGTGCCGCTGTATGCGCTCGCACTTGAGCAGCCAATCGACGCGTTCGATTCCTACTTTGAGGACCCGATCATGTGGGTTCGGAATTCGCATTACCCGGCAGTGGAACCTGAGCCGAACCAGTTTGGGATCGCGCCGCACAGCGACCACAGCTTCATGACGCTTCTCCCGATGTCGGAGGTGTCAGGCTTGCAGGTGAGAACCCGAACCGGCCGATGGATAGCGGCCGACCCCGTCACGAACGGAATCATTGTGAACACCGGGGAGTTTTTGAATCGATGGTCGAACGGTCGATTTATCGCCACCCCGCATCGAGTCATCCCACCGGATCGTGATCGGTATTCGATGGCGGCTTTCTTTAACCCTGGCCCGGACACGGTCGCCGATCCACTGGCATCATGTTGTGCTGCGGACAACCCTTCGCGTTACGAGCCAGTCCGGTTGATCGACTACATGTCCTGGTACATCGATCGCAACTATTGGGGCAGGGGGGCTGGCAAAGAGTTCGGCGACTCGTAGCGGGGCGTTGTTCAGCGCGGCCGCGCGGGGTCAGACAGTGGCGAGCGTTTGTCTGAGGACGTGTAGCGCGCCAGGCACGGCAAACTGCTGTGCCCGCTCGGTGTCGCCCAGCATCGAGAGCGTTCGTACGCAAAGAGCGTTCTTGGTTCGAATCGCCACGCCGACACGCTGCGCCGCCATGTTGTTGCCCTGACCTTCGCTGACGAACTCGCTGATCGCAATGACGACGTCAGCGGACGTCGTGCAGCCATCAGCAAGTTCGATGGCGCGTGCTTCGACATCGTCGATCGCCTCGGTAGTCACAACAGCTCCCCCGACGAACCCTGGGGTCGATGCGAGCCGCGCGGTGACGAGGCCGGCAGTCGACGACTCGACGATGGCCAACGTCGCGCCTCGGCTCGAGAGTTGCTCGACAACGATCGCATCGACGGTGACGTCGTCGCTCCCGAATACCGCTGAGCCGAGTCGAGTCCGGATTTCGTCTTCGACCCGGCGAATCATCGTGTCGACGTCTTTCTCCGCAGGACCCTTCGCTGTGATGCGAATCCGAACTTCGGGTCCGCTAATGAGGAAAGCAATCGATGGGTTGGCACTTTCGTACAGGTCGTTAAGTAGTTCGGCGATCTGTGACTCACCGAACCCCCATGTGTGGAGCACCCGACTCGAAAGGATTGCCTGTTCCCCCGATGCGGCCCGCAGCCGAGGGCGGACCTCGTCGTCGATCATCGCTTCCATCTCCGCAGGTACGCCTGGCACGGCGAAGATGAGCGCGTCATCGTGGCGTGTCGCGATGCCCAGCGCCACCCCTTTGGTGTTTGGCAGCGGATCGGCACCGCTTGGGTAGTCGGCCATTCGGAGCGCCGTGTCGGCGGTGACGCCCCGAGTGGCGAGCCAGCCGCGAATGACGTCGGCATGGGTCTCGTCCCGCTCGATTCCCACGCCGATCAAGACGCAGATCGCATCTCGCGTGAGGTCGTCTTGTGTCGGGCCGATGCCGCCCGTCAGGATGACAGCATCAGCACGGTGACAAGCGGTGGCGATCGAGTGCACGATGCGATCGATGTTGTCGCCAACGGTGACCTGGTGGTGAACGTCGAACCCGTCTTCGGCGAGCTTCGCTCCAAGTGATGCAGCGTTGGTGTTGATGATCTGACCGAGCAGGAGCTCGGTGCCGACCGCGATGACTTCGACAATCATCCGCTGATTTCAGGCGACGACGGGATTGGACAAGGTGCCGACGCCGTCGATGGTGATCGTCACGACGTCACCTGTTTGGAGGTTCTGGTTTTTGACCGGCGCCGACGCCGGAGGGTGTTCCGGTCGCAATCACATCGCCTGGCTCGAGGAGAACTGCGTCGGAAATAGCAGCGATCACAGCGGGGATGTCGAAGATGAGATCGTTGATCTGGGCGGCCTGGCGTTCCTCGCCGTTCACCATTGTCCGAAGCCATGCCGACGCGATATCGGGGATTTCGTCGCGGGTGACGATTGCTGGACCCATTGGGCAGAACGTGTGAGCGCTCTTGCCAATAAAGAACTGCACATGTCGCTTCTGCACAGCACGCGCCGTCACGTCATTGATCACGGTGTAGCCGTAGACGTGATCCCACGCGTCAGCTGCAGCGATCTTGCTTCCACCGGGACCGATCACGATGCCGAGTTCGCCCTCGTAGTCAGTGGTACCGGTCGAATCTGACGACAGCGTAATCTCGTCCTCGGGTCCGATGATCGACGTCAGCGCCTTGGTGAAAATGATCGGGTACTCGGGGATCGTTGTTTGCCCCAAGCTGTCAAACCCGCTTTCTGCGAACTCCTTGGCGTGCTCGTGATAGTTCTTGCCGACGGCCATGACGTTGTTGCGAGGTCGGATCGGCGCGAGCAACATTGCATCGTTAATCGAGGGGGCGTCGACGTCGTCGAGCACCCGTTGCGCAGCGTCTAAACCGCTCGGGCCGAGTGCGACAAAGTCGACCATGGTGGTCGGCAGCGACGAGTCGTGAGCGAGTCCGACAACGGTACCATCAGTGCGGACGACGGCAATTCCTGAAGTTGCCGCACTCAAACCGTCGTTTTTTGTGAACGAAACGAGTTTCATCTCTGGTCCTCTCTAAAGATAGAGCGATTGTGAACGATACGATCGTACACTATATATAATCTGAATGGCCATGATTCTCACTTGCATCGACCATGTCGCGATTGCTGTGCACGACCTCGACACAGCAATAGCGTTTTACGAACGGGCCTTCGGTGCGACGGTCACGCACCGCGAGACCATTGAATTCGATGGTGTCGACGAGGCGATGCTGCAAGTAGCGGATTCCTACATCCAACTGCTTTCTGCAACTCGCGACGACTCGCCGGTCGGAAAGTTTCTCAAAAAACACGGCGAAGGCCTCCATCACGTTGGGTATCGCGTCGCGGATTGTGCCGCAGCTTTCGAGTCGATGGTCAGCGCCGGAGCGATCGGGATCGATCCGGCCCCGCGCCCCGGTGTGCGAGGGTCCACGATTGCCTTCATGCATCCAAAGGGTTCCTTTGGAACGCTGATCGAGTTGGTCCAGGAATAGCGGCGCCGACATGTCGAATATCACCTGGTCGTTTGCTGATCGCGTTGTCGCGATTACCGGTTCAGCGATCGGAATGGGCGAAGGTGCAGTTGAGACGTTCGCGGCTGCGGGCGCGTCTGTTTATGGGCTCGATGTTGACGCCAAGCGCGGGCGGGCCGTGGCTGAGCGGACGGGTTCAACATTCGTCGAGTGCGATGTCACCTCGTCGGCCGCGGTACTTGCAGCGTTCGAGCAGATTGCTACGCGGCATCAACGGCTCGACGTCCTTATCAACAATGCTGGAGGGTTCTGGGAGCAGAACACCACCGAATCGATCAGCGAGATTGAGTGGGATCACGTCATCGACCTCAATCTTAAAGGCGTGTTTTTATGCGCCCGTCATGCGATCCCGCTGTTGCGTCAGTCGAGCGCTGGGCGAATCATCACGATAAGTTCTCTCGCTGGCCAAACCGCAATTTACCAATCGTCGCCGGCCTACGCTGCAGCCAAGGCAGGCGTCCTGTCGCTGACCCGAGTTCTCGCCTCTGAATTGGGGGCGGACGGGATTACCTCAAACGCCATCGCTCCGAGCGCTGTGCTCACCGAACGCATCAAGGTGGTTCGCAGTGCTGAGGAGCGAGCGGCGACGGCAGCCTCGATTCCGCTCGGGAGGTACGGGGGCGTCGATGATCTTGTGACGTGGATGATGTTTCTCGCCTCCGAAGAGGGCGGCTACATGACAGGTGAGACGATTGCAGTGAACGGCGGCCGGTTCATGTCGTGAGTCGGTCTGGCTCCGTTTGGCCAGCGACTTCTCTCCCCGCCTAGCTGCCGATGTTGTCGACGTCAATGCCAAGCCCCGGTCCAGACGGCAGTTCGTAGTGTCCGTCGACGATCGAAAGTGGTTTGGTGGTGACGTCACCGCTGAGACCCTGGTTGCCCGGGCTGCATCCGAAGTCGATTGCGCGCATCGCTGCTGCGCAGTGGATATTCGCTGCCGCTGCAACACTTGACTCTGCAATCTTGCCAGCGAGGTTGATCGACAAACCAAGTGATTCGCAGAGGGCTGCGCCGCGCATGACGCCGGTGATCCCTCCGAGTTTCACCAGTTTGAGGCTGATGCCAGCGACTCCGCTGCGCCAGAACGATGCGATGTCGGCGAATGAGTGGACGCTCTGGTCAGCACAGATCGGAATTGGAGAAGCGTGTGCCACGCGCAGCATGGCGTCATGGTCGCCCTGTCGAATCGGTTGCTCGATGAAGCGTACGTCGAGCCCGTCGAGGCCCCGCAGAAAACGGATGGCCTGTTGCTCGGACCATCCTTGGTTTGCGTCACCACTGACGACCGCGTCAGGCGGAAGTGCAGCGCGGATCCCACGTACAGTCTCGAGTTCATCGGAGATATCACCGATGCCGAGTTTTACCTAGAGCACACTGTGGCGTCAGCCGGTCCAATGGGGTGCAAGGGCGCGGTGCGGTGGGCCGCTTGCACGGTGCGTTTGTGGCGCTGGCACAGAGCGGCGGCACGCACCAGCTCAAGCATCATCTCGAGGGCGCCCGACTCCCTTGCCAGCAATGTCATGGAGCGCGATGTCAATCGCTCCAACAGCGGTGTCGTTGGAGAACATCATTTTGTTCATGTCGGCCCACAACGAAGTGCGGCGCATCGGGTCTTCACCCACGATCTGTGCACCGATGAACTCAATGGCAGAGCGGATGCTCGCCTGCGTCTCGCCGGTGAGATCGGTGGCCTCGACGCCCTCCCCCCATCCGACAACGCCATCGTCGGTCGTGACCTTGACCAAGACGTTGTCTGACTGGTGAACGGTGATGTGCGACATGACGATCGGCTTGACGAGTGGGACCCTGATGGGGAACGCTTCAATGTTAATGATCTTCATTGGATTGCCTCCTGGTGGCACGGTCGCTCCCGTTTTAGATGCTCCCGCCGCCGAGCATAGATGCATTTGTTCATGCCAGATTTCGGCACCGCGCGTGCGGATTTTCCAGGTGGGTCTGCGACAGAGCTCTACACCTCGATCCAACGCATTCTCGCGTTGCCCGACGATACACGACTTTTTCTGTGTCACGATTACAAGACGAAGACACGAGACACGTTTTGCTGGCAAACGACGACATGGTCAACTCGGGGGAAGTGACGATGTGCTACTTCTCAACGAGCTACTTAGGTATGTCGGTGCCTGACGTTGATGCGCTTGAGATTCCGTTTCTGTTCGACACTCTCGACGCTGCTCACGCTGCGCTTGACGGCGCCTTTGGCGCGGCGCTGTCTGACGCGATCGAGACGGTGCACCCGGTCTCCGTCCTCGGCTATTGGGACAATGGGTTTCGACACGTGACCAATCGTGTTCGACCTGTTCGCGCTCCTGCTGACTGCGCAGGACTGTCGGTTCGCTTGCAACCGAATCGTGTTCACGCGGCGTTGATGGAGGCTTGGGGGATGGCGCCGGTGCTCGCGGAATTGAGTGATGGGATTCGGATGATTGCTGACGGTGAGGTTGACGCCCAGGAGAACCCACTGGCGAACACGCATGCCTACGGCGTGAGTCATCAACACGTCACGCTGTCAGCTCACCTCTATGGCGCCCGCGCCCTGCTCGCCAATCGACATGCGCTGGCGACGCTCCCTGCAGCTGCAGCCGATGTCGTTCAACGCGCTGCCCGGCACGCCATCGAGTACCAACGGAACGCGGCGTGCGGTTACGAGGCCCAATTACGGCGAGAATTCGAAGCCGCCGGTCGACAGGTCGTTCAACTCGACGATGACGAGCGAGCCGTGTTCGTCGCCGCTGCTGCACCGGTTGTCGAGCGCGCCCGCTCCACCGTCGGCGAGCCGCTCCTTCGACTTATCGATTGAGCCTCGTTCGAAGTGGAACTGTCTCTTTTATTGAGACGGCGTCTTAATTATGAGAGACTACGAACCATGGGAGAACTGATCAAGTACGGCACGCAAAGCCGTGTCGCGCGCGGCGATGGCATTGAGACCGTGCAATTCTCGAATCCGCCGCTGGCCGGCCAGAGCTTCACAATGGGAACCACGGCGTTTCCGCCTGGAGCGTCACTGCGCGAGCACAGCCACAACACAGTCGAACAGGTGACGTTGCTGGAGGGAAGTGGCATCGTCGAGATCAGTGGTGTCTCTCATCGGTTGTCGCTGTACGACACGACGCGAGTACCCGCCGGCGAGCCCCATCGTTTCGAAAATGACAGCGAGACGGTGATGCGAATTCTCTGGGTGTATGGCAGTACCGAGGTAACGCGAACGTTCACCGACACCGGAGAAACCGTGTCGAACCACGGCACGCCTGCGCGATGACACGCCTCGGGCGAGGATACTGACCTCGATATCGTCTCGGTTTTTGAAGCTGTCGGCGTCAGCGCCGAACACGCTGGGGTCACTGCGAGCAGGCTTGTCGAGGCTGATGCGCGAGGACGTACGGGCCACGGACTAATCCGTCTCAAGCCGTACGTTGAGAGGATTCGTTCCGGTGGCGTAAATCGCGCTCCCAACATCCGCATCAGGCACGAGACACCGACCTCGGCGCAGATCGACGGTGACAACGGGCTCGGGCAAGTCGTGATGACGCAGGCTGCCGAGATCGCGATCGATAAGGCTAAGGCCTCCGGGATTGCCTGGGTGGGCACGGTGAACTCGAACCACGCTGGTGCCGCTGGCTTGTATCCGCTGATGGCCGCGCGAGCCGGTCTGATCTCCATATATTTTGCCGTCGCCAACGCGAACGGCATGGCGGCGTGGGGTGGATCTAAGCGTCTGCTCGGGACCAATCCGATTGCGATTGCTGTGCCGAGCAACAGCGGATCAACTTTCCTCCTCGACATCGCGACCACCGTGGCTTCCCACGGGAGCATCAAGGTGTTCGAGCAGGCCGGTGCGAAGATGCCAGCCGGGTGGGTGGTTGGCCTTGACGGTGAGCCGATCACCGATCCGAGCCGTGCCCACGAGGGTTCGTTGATGCCGATTGGCGGCTACAAGGGTTCGGGTCTCAACATCGCTATTGGCCTGTTGGCCGGGGCTATGAACGGCGCTGCGTTTGGCGCCTCGGTCATCGATCATCGAACCGAGCTGGGCACACCGACTAACACTGGCCAGGCAATGATGGTGCTTCGCCCCGACCTTTTCATGCCCGCGGAGGATGCCCTCGCATCAATAGCGGCGCATCTTTGTGAGCTCCGCAACTCTGGTGTTAACGGAGCTCAGATCCGGCTTCCCGGTGATCACGCGGCAGCACTTGAGCGGAAGCACGCCGAACTTGGCGTTCCGATTTCAGCGCCCCTGCTGGAAACGTTGGAAGAGCTCGCCGGCTGTGTCGGCGTCGAACCAGTTTGGAAAAGGCAGTGAGGACTTCATGATGCGAGGCGTGCAACTGATCAAACCTGGCGTGGTCGAGGTCCGCGACATAGCGGTGCCCGCCGCTGATTCGCAGGCACTGGTGCGGATCAAAACGGTTGGTGTCTGTGGGACCGACTCGAGCATCATCGCAGGCAAGATTCCGGTCGAACTTCCGCGCACGATGGGCCACGAAGGCGTCGGGATTGTCGAACAGGCGGGCCCGCTCGGATCGGTCCCGGCAGGCCAGCGTGTGTTGATTGATCCTGGAATCTCTTGTGAGCTCTGTGACCTCTGCCGTCGCGGCTACCCAAATCTTTGTCGTAACGGAGGTTTGCTCGGCCGCGACTTCGATGGAGTGTTTGCCGACTTCGTGGCGGTGGACGAGCGTCAGCTCCTCCTCGTCCCGGATCACATCACCGATGACGAGGCGGGTCTGTTGCAGGTGCTTGGCACGTGCGTCCACGCCGTGGCGACCGCACCTGTGCTTCCTGGCGATGTCGCTGTTGTGCTCGGTTTGGGAGTTGCTGGCCAACTCTTCGTCCAACTCCTTGCACGCGGTGGCGCCCATGTGATCGGGATCACCCGATCACCGTCGAAGCGTGCGCTCGCTGAACAACTCGGTGCTGCTCAAGCGGTAGCTCCTGAAGCAGCGGGGGCGGCCGTGGCTGAAGCTACTCATGGCCGCGGCGCGAACCTGGTGTTTGAAGCCGTTGGAATCGAGGAGACCTTTGCCCAGGCGATCGAGCTTGCAGACCACGCGGGCACGGTTGTGTTGTACGGCACGGCAACGGGCGGTGGATCCGGTCTGCCGTATTACCAGCTCTACTTCAAGGAACTTACAATCCACAATCCTCGGGCGGCGACAAAGTCTGATTACCAGCGCGCCATCGACTTGGTCGCAACCGGCGTTATCGACGCTGCACCGATTGTCTCAGCTCGGTTTGGATTGTCCGAGGCGCGCGATGCGCTGGTGGCGTGTGGCGATCCCTCGACTCTCAAGGTGCTGATGCATACCGATTGAGGAGTGGTCACCGACCGGTGGTCCTGTCGCGGATTGAGCTCGAGAACGACTGGTTCGGGCGGAGAGGAGAGCGGGACGATGTTCGCCGGGGCGGCGGACAAGTAAAGCACGGCCCACCTACTTTCCGCCGTGGATTTCTGGGGGTAACCACACCGGCTCACGGGATTCGAGCGCTTCGCGCTCTGACGATCGATCACTCGGGCTTTTGTAAAGCAGGGCGCTGCTGATCACCGAATGGACAGAATATCCTGCATCATATATGATGTATCCTTCACCATGAATCGTTCGCTAAAATGTTTCCGTGTTCGTCCGCTCTGCAGATTCGAGCCGGACCGACGTCGTCAGATGTTCGTGGATGATTTCTATGGACTTTTCAAGGTCCCGGTTCCGCAGCGCTTTGAGCAACTCGCCATGTTCGGCGTTTGCAATGCGCCGCTGATTGGGGTCGCGTCGCAGCCGAGCGCTCACTGCCATCACGGAAGCGTCTTGCAACGATCTCACCAGCGACAGCAAACGAGGGCGGCCCGCCATCTGATAGAGCGACATGTGGAAGTCGCGATTGAGTTCCACCCATGCAGCGCTGTCAGGCGCTGCGTTCATAGCGTCGTGATATTCGGCTGCTCGGTCAAGCGCTTCTTCGGTCATTCCCTCGATCGCCAGCTTGAGCACAAGCGGCTCGAGCTGCAGGCGAATCTCATACACCTCGTTGAGGTCGTCGGCGTCGAGTTCGCAGACAACTCCACCTCGGTGCGGGTCGATGCGGATCATTCCTTCGGAGGCAAGATCACGCAATGCCTCGCGCACAGGCGTGGTGCTCACCTTCAGCTGGGATGCGAGGTCGGACTGGACCAGCCGTGTTCCACCCTTCAGTTGCCCGTTCAAGATCGCGACTCTGATTGTTTCGCGTGCGAACACGTGAGCTGTTTGGCTGCGTGCGGACGGAGCACCGAGTGGGGCCAACGCTTGAGGCTCTTCCATACAACGACTCTACCGACGATGAGCGCTCGCCGGGTTGGCACGTTGGAGTTTCCTGCATCATGTTTGATTTCGCCCGGGCGAGCCCCACAGCCTCCACGCCACCGCCGATCACATGAGTCATCTCACCGTCAAACCGAACACCAACACCGAGGAGCAAAAAAGTGAAAGAAGCATTCGGAGTACTCTCGACCGACTGGCGTGAAGGCATCAACTGGCAAGAGGTCCGTGAGTGGCGCCTGAAGCGTGCACGCGAGACAATGAAACGCAACGGCCTTGGTGCGATGTTGTTGATGTACGACGAGAACATCCGCTACGTCACCTCGACAATGACGCCGGGGTGGAACCAGCTGAAGCCGGGTCTTCGGTATGCCGTACTTACCGAGGGCAAAGAGCCGATTCTGTATGAGCAGGGCGATATCGGGTACCACATCCGAGAGCACTCTCCGTGGATTCCGAAAGAGAACGTGCGGTACTCGTACGCGTGGATTAAAGGCGCCGCAGGCCCTGCCTCCACCGCTCAGGTGGCGAAATTCAGCGATGCACTGATGAACGATCTCGAAGATGCTGGAGTCACCGACCAACCGGTTGGTGTCGACTTCATGGATCTGAACATGATTAGGGCATTTGAGGAACGCGGCATCAACTGGGTCGATGGAATGACCCCCATGATGGAAGCTCGTTCGATCAAGAGCCCAAACGAAATCAAGGCAATGCGGATGGTTGGATCGATCTGTGACGTCACTCACTACCAACTCTCACAATGGTTAAAGCCGGGTGTCACCGAGAACGAGGTCACCGCTTTCGCGATGCAATACCTCTACAACATCCCGGGGATGGAGAACGTGGAGGACGTCATTGTCTCATCGGGTCCCAACGCGTGGCCAAACTGGCGAAATCACGGCGATCGCATCATTCGGCCTGGCGACATAGTCATTATCGACCTCGCTGCACTCACGTGGAATGGTTTCAAGTCATGCGTCTACCGCACGTATTGCGTTGGAGGCAAGCCGACAGCAGAGCACCAGGAATACTACGACCTCGCCTCCAAGTGGCTCTGGGATTCCATCGATGCAACCAAGCCGGGCGTTACGACCGCAGATATCGCGTCCAAATGGCCGTCGGCGAAAGAGATCTGGGGATACGAAGAAGAGGACGAGGCTGCGGCCAACCTCTGGGGGCACGGCCTCGGGCTCGCGCAGTACGACCAACCTGTCATTTCGCGGATCTGGTCACTTGATCACCCTCAGGAAATCCAACCCGGAATGGTGTTCGCGCTTGAGACGCAACACGGCAAGCTCCACGAGTTCGGTGTGCGACTCGAAGAAATGTTGGTTGTGAACGAAACGGGTATCGAGATGTTGTCGACGTTTAAAAGCCACGAAATCATCTGCACCGGATAATGGGCGTCGAATCACAGCGTGTCCGCGGGCTGGATGATCCGCGATCGACCGAGGTTGCCCTCGCCGGTGCGAAGGGAGCGGGGCTCGCCCGCGCGCTCGCGGCAGGATTCCCGGTCCTCGAAGGTTTCATCATTCCAGCAGAGTGTTCCCAGTTAGCCTTGGCGTCCGCCGTCGAAGTGTTGGATGCCAGGGGAACTGGCGGATCGCGGATGAACATCATCGGCTACGAAATGCCGGAGGAGTTGGTCGCGCAGATCGACTCGTTCGCGCAAGCTTTGACAGCGCCTTTGATCGTGCGCTCGTCAAGTGTGCTCGAGGGCTCAGGTGAGTGGTCAGGTGCGTTCACCTCGGTCCCGGAAATCGAGTGTGACGAAGTTGTCAAGGCAACCAAGAGTGTGTGGGCAACGACTTTTGCTATCGAGGTGCTCGAGCGATTCGAAGAGGCCGGTCTTGAACCTGGGAGCGCCCCAATGGGCGTGTTGGTCCAACCCGAGGTGCGACCCGACTTCGGTGGCGCTGCCATTATTGGTGCCACCGGAGCGATCACGATCAATGCCGTGAAGGGTTCGCCACGCGACCTCATGGCCCGTTGTTGTTTCACGTCGTGCCGTTCTTGAAGATGGCGTGTTACGCGGCAACGATGCAATCGACCTGATGGGCAAAGACACGGTGCTTGCGATCGCCGATTTGTCACAACGCGTCAAATCAGACCTCGGTCACAATCTTATCGAGTGGGCGGTGGTCGACGACGAACTCTTACTCCTTCAAGTCCAGGATTCAGCGGTGCACGAAGCCGAGGAACCAATGGTCGTTCCAGCGGCCCTCGCTCATCCGTTCGCGTTGCACTTTGTTCGGCTGGCCCACGGGCACTCCGGTGAAATCGCTGACGAACTGTTGCTCGGCTGGCGGACTGGAGCACCCAATGACCTCGTGGCTTGGCCGTTCCGGGGCACCGACCGCGATGCGGCCTATGCCGAAGCGCGCCGAATCGCTGCCGACCTCACAAGTCAAGCATGGGACGAGCCTGCTGAAACGGCTATGGCCCATGCATCACTGGTGCTCCGGCGAATGCGCAGCGACCGTCCAAACGAGTCCATTGAGGCGCTGCGTGATCTACATCCTGTTGATGAGAACCAGGCAGCAACCCTGCTCGGAATCGTCGACTACCTCGATCGAACCGATGCCGCTCAGGGCCGACGAGGTCGCGGGCGATGGGAACCCGTGCTTGCTGGTGTGCTCGCCCTGCAAGGCGACGTGCACGAAGGTGAACCGAGTGTCGGAGGCGTTGGTGCCGGGCGACTCGTGTGGCTCGACAGCTCCAAACGTACGAGTGACGTTCGCCCTCGCGACATCCTTGTCACGCAGTATCCGCTCCAAAACTATTCACCACTACTTTGGGACGCGGCGGGGATCATCACGGTCGGCGGCGCACCGACGGCGCATCTGTTCGAGGTTGCACGGTCCCTCACCGTCCCGGCCGTGATCAATTGCCCCATTGCCGAGATCGTTCGCGACGGACCGTGTCTTGGCATGCTCGACGGCGATGCTGGTCGAGTCTCGATAGTTCGGATCTGACATGACGGATGTGGTCGGTGTGGTCGGCCTCGGGGTTATGGGTTCGGCAATGTCGAGACACATCGTCGCCGGCGGATATGAGGTGCGGGGCTATGACGTCGATACCGATCAAATGTCGGCGTCGGCTGCTGTCGCTGCGGCGTCGGTGGCCGAGGTGGCCGAGTCATGCGGCATTGTCCTTCTCTCGCTGCCGACAGCAGCGTCGCTCGAGGCCGTCGCGCAAGAGATTGCGTCCGTCGGCCGTGAGGATTCGATCGTGGTCGAGATGGGCACGCTCCCCCTCGAGGCAAAAGCGGCCGCGGCGGCGACGCTTCACGCGGTCGGCGTCACGATGCTCGATGCGCCGGTCAGTGGCACGGGTTTGCAGGCTGCGGACGCAACGCTGGTTGTGTATTGCAGCGGACCGTCGGGCGCGCTCAATCGTGTCCGCCCCGTCTTCGACCTCATCGCCAGGCAGACATACGACCTTGGCGAGTTCGGCAATGGGTCGCGTATGAAGTTTGTGGCGAATCTGCTGGTCGCTGTGCAGACACTCGCCGCGGCAGAGGCCCACTCGCTCGGTGCCGCCGCAGGGCTCGCACCGTCCGTCGTGCAAGAAGTCATCGGTGCAGGGGTTGGGTCATCTCGGATGTTCGACATCCGGGGCCCAATGATGGTGAGTGAGCAGTACGAGCCGCCGTCAGCGCGACTCTCGATCATTCTCAAAGACGCTGGGATTATCTCTGATTTCGCGCGAGCAACGAACGCGGCGACGCCGCTACTTGACGCCACGATCCCGCTGTACGAGCGGGGAGTGCGCCTCGGGCTCGGCGACGTCGATGCCGCAGTGCTGCGCAAGTTGTTCTGAACCGATCCACCGACCACAAAATAGGAGTTGTTCGATGCCATTGTCCCCAACAGATGTCGCCTTAGTGACGGGTGCCTCAAGCGGAATTGGAGAAGCAACGGTGGTCGCGCTTCGCCAATGCGGGGTCGTGGTCCATGCTGCTGCGCGCCGCGTCGATCGCCTTGAGGACCTTGCAGAGCGCACTGGCTGCATCGTCCATGAACTTGATGTGCGCGATCGCGAGGCGGTGGCGCGAATCGGCGAAACCATCCCGGTCGACATCCTCATCAACAACGCCGGAATCGGTCGCGCGCTCGGATCGCTCTGGACAGCTGACATCGATGACATCGAGCTGACAAT
This sequence comes from uncultured Ilumatobacter sp., assembly GCA_905182555.1. GTDB lineage: Bacteria > Actinomycetota > Acidimicrobiia > Acidimicrobiales > Ilumatobacteraceae > Ilumatobacter_A. The sequence continues at coordinate 201,402 of CAJJBX010000003.1, forward strand.
CGACACCAATGTCACCTCAGCGATTCATATGGTGCGAGCGGTGCTCCCCGGGATGATCGATCGCGGTAAAGGCCACATTGTCAATATGAGCTCAGTGCTGGCTTTGTATCCTGCACCAGCAGCGCTGTACGGAGCGACGAAAGGTGCGATTCACAAACTTTCTCGAGATCTCCGTCAAGAGCTTCAAGGCACAGGGATCCGCGTCTCGGAGATCAACCCTGGCAGGGTGACCACCGAGTTCTACAACGTCGCGATTGACGACGAAGAACAGCTTGCGAAAACCATCGACACGCGCATCGAAGAAGTCACCCCCGCCGATGTCGCAGCGTCGATCGTCCATGTGGTCGATGCGCCATGGCGGGTGAACATCAGTCAGTTGGAGATCGTGCCGACCGAGCAGACCTACGGGGGTTCGCAGTTCGTGCCGTTTAAACGCCGCGCACGGCAATCTGAAAAAGAAGCCCTATGACGAAGACCGTCAAAACCGCAGTGATTGGATCCGGAAACATTGGGACTGATCTGTTGATCAAGGCAGCGCGGACGTCCGACATCGTCGACATGGTCGCGATGGTTGGCATCGATGCCGACTCGGAGGGCCTCGCTCGAGCGAAGCGGCTCGGACTTGAGACGACCGCGGGAGGCATCGAGGCCTTCACGAAAATGGACTCGTTCGACGAGGTCGAACTGGTCTTTGACGCTACGTCGGCTGGCGCCCACCATCGACATGACGAGGTGCTTCAGGCTGCAGGGAAACGCATTCTTGATCTCACGCCTGCAGCGATTGGCCCGTACGTTGTCCCGCCGGTCAATTTGCATGAGCATCTCGGCGCACCGAACATCAACATGGTGACGTGCGGCGGTCAGGCCACGGTTCCGATCATCGCCGCAATCAACAGGGTCGCGCCGGTTGCCTATGGCGAAATCGTCTCCTCGATTGCCTCGAAGTCAGCGGGCCCCGGAACTAGAGCGAACATCGACGAATTCACCGAGACGACCTCGCGGGCGATTGAGGTGGTGGGTGGCGCGCAGTTGGGCAAGGCGATCATCGTCTTGAATCCGGCCGAGCCGCCATTGATCATGCGCAATACCGTGTTCGCGCTGGTCGAAACCGGTGAGCGCGATGAGATCGAGGCGTCGGTCGAGGAGATGGTCGCCAGGGTCAATCAGTACGTCCCGGGATACCGGCTCAAACAGAAGGTTCAGTTCGACCGATTGGACGCTGAGTCGGCGGTGCGAATACCCGAACTCGATCGGAAGTTCACCGGCTGGAAGGTGAGCGTGTTCCTCGAGGTCGAGGGTGCGGCTCACTACCTCCCGGGGTACGCCGGAAATCTCGACATAATGACCAGCGCAGCAATCAAGACTGCCGAAGCGCTCTGTGCGACAGCGGGTGGGTTGTGACTGCCCAACAGAAGCCCTCGGTGTACGTCCAGGATGTGACGTTGCGCGACGGCATGCATGCAATTCGACACCAGTACGGGCTCGACCACGTTCGGGCGATCGCGAAAGCGATTGATGAAGCTGGGTGCGATGCAATCGAGGTGGCCCATGGGGACGGTCTCGCAGGATCGAGCTTTAACTACGGGTTCGGTGCTCATACCGACTGGGAGTGGCTCGAAGAAGTCGCTGAGGTCTTGACCGACTGCAAGCTGACCACGCTTCTGCTGCCGGGAATCGGCACGATCGACAACCTCAAACAAGCCCATCAAATCGGTGTCGAATCGGTGCGCGTTGCTACGCATTGCACAGAAGCCGACATCGCCATTCAGCACATCGGCAAAGCGCGAGACCTCGGAATGGATGTCGCGGGATTCTTGATGATGAGTCACATGAGTGATCCGGAATCTCTGGCTCAGCAGGCAGTGATAATGGAAGACGCCGGTGCGCACTGTGTTTACATCACTGATTCCGGGGGTCGCTTGACGATGGGTGATGTCCGAGATCGGATGCGCGCCTATAAGTCGGTGCTTAGGTCGGACACCCAGATTGGGATTCACGCCCATCACAACCTGACGTTCGGGGTCGCGAATTCCGTTGTGGCGGTTGAGGAGGGCTGCTTCCGAGTCGATGCGAGCCTTGCAGGCATGGGTGCAGGCGCCGGAAACTGTCCGCTTGAAGCCTTCATCGCAGTCGCCAATCTCGAGGGTTGGGCGCACGGCTGCGACGTGACGATGCTGATGGACGCAGCCGAGGATCTTGTGCGACCGTTACAGGATCGGCCTGTCCGAGTCGATCGCGAGACGCTCAGCCTCGGATACGCAGGTGTCTACAGCAGCTTTTTGCGCCACGCCGAGAACGCAGCGGAGCGCTATGGGCTCGACACACGCGACATCTTGATGGAGCTTGGAGCTCGGCGTATGGTCGGTGGCCAGGAAGACATGATTGTCGATGTTGCCCTCGACATGGTGAGCGCGAAAAAGTGACACCAGTGGAGACATCTCGGGTATGAGTCCTCAGAACTGCGTCGAAGCGCTGCAGGCAGTCGTCGGTTCCAAGCATGTCCTCATTTCGGACAGTGCGACCCGCTTCTATCGCATCGGAATCAAAATTGGTGGCGGAGGGGCTCTGGCTGTGGTGCTGCCGAAGTCATTGCTCGAGATGTGGAAGGTTCTCCAAGTTTGTGTCGCTCATGACGTCATCGTGATCATGCAAGCAGCCAACACCGGAGTGACGGCCGGCTCCACCCCGATGGGTGACGACTACGACCGTGAGATCGTGATTGTGAACACACGCGCGATGGACGATTTGGTTCCCATCGTCCGCGGCGAGCAAGTGTTGGCCTTTGCCGGTGCAACTCTGTTCCGACTCGAGGAGTTGCTCGAGCCGTTGGGGCGATCCCCTCACTCGGTCATCGGCTCGTCGTGCATTGGTGCATCGATAGTCGGAGGGATCTGCAACAACTCAGGCGGGAACCTTGTCACCTGCTCGCTAACGACGTCGCGCGCCTCGACGAGCGCGGCCGACTCGAGTTGGTGAACCATCTCGGCCTCGAGCTCGGCGATTCGCCGGAAGAGATCCTCACCAACTTGCAGGAGGGTAGGTTTGATCCCGACGCTCCGGGCGTTTCTGGCCGGGTGGGCTCCGATCGTGGCTATCAAGATCGCGTTCGGCAGGTCGATGCTGCTACTCCAGCGCGATTCAATGCTGATCGAACAAGGCTGCACGAGGCCAGCGGCAGTGCTGGCAAGCTCGCGATTTTTGCGGTACGTGTGGACACGTTCGTCGCACCCAACGAAGAGCAGGTCTTCTGGGCTGGCACGAACGACCCCTCCGTTTTAACCACCATTCGGAGACGAATTCTCGGCGAGTTCGAGGAACTGCCAGAGATGTGCGAGTACATGCACCGCAGCTATTTTGATGCGTCAGATCATTACTGCAAGGACACGTTCCTGTTCCTTCGGTTCTTCAACAGTTCGTTGCTCCCCAAGTTGTTCCGCCTCAAGGCTTCGGTCGACGGTCTGATTGGTCGTGTTCCACGTAGCCCGGCGCACGTCTCTGACCGAGTGCTGCAGCGGCTCGGTCGACTGTGGCCTGATCATCTTCCAAAACGGCTCCGCGCCTCACGCGATCGGTACGAGCACATGTTGATGATTAAGGCCAACGATGATGTGATTGCACCCAGCCGTGCGCTGTTGGAGGAGATCTTCGCTGACGCGACAGCGGGTGGATTCTTGAGCTGCACAAAGGACGAAGGTGACCGCGCAATCCTTCACCGATTTGTGGCTGGGGGCGCGTCATCGCGCTTCCACATGGTCGAACCCAAGCACGCCGGTGGTCTGATTCCGCTTGATGTTGCACTGCCGCGCAACCTCGAGGCCTGGCATGAGGTCGTTCCCGACGATGTGCGCGATCAGTTGGCGGCGCCGTTCGTCCTGGCCCACTTTCTGTGCCATGTTTTCCACTACGACTTCGTTGCTCTGCCCGGCGTGGATGTAGTCGCACTTCGTGAACGCTTGGAGACCCACCTGGACGGCCTTGGCGCCAAGTATCCGGCTGAGCACAACGTCGGCCACCTTTACCGTGCCGAGGCGGGCCTTCGCGACTTTTACGTGGGGCTCGACCCCACGAACAGCTTCAACGCTGGCGTTGGCCAGACGTCTAAGAGGAAGCACTACGCCTGATCACTTGCGCTTTGCGATGAGAATAACTGGAACATAGACCTCGGTGAGGTCTGAACGGGCCGCCGTGAGAATGCGCACGGATGGCTTCGGGAATGTTGTCCTGAATGGCTTTTGTGTCGTCTCTCTGCCAGCTTTGGGTGCCACGCTGTAGCTCCCTGCGTATTACCTCGTCGACCTCGTGAGGCTCCGGGACCTGAATGTGGACGCGTTGAGGAGTTCGTCGACCTCGTGAGGCTCCGGGACCTGAATGTGGACGCGTTGAGGAGTTCGTTGACTTCAGCGATTGACGCGATCCTCGTGACAGTTACGAGGCGCCGGCGACGAATCTGGCTGTACCACCTCATTTTCGACCTCTTTGCTATCAGTGAAGCCGAACTGCCCCACGAGCAACACAGCAGGCCCCACCAGGCAGCCCGGATGCACCCAAATTATCTGAGCACACCCGTCCACATTCACATCGCGGTTCACCGGTGGTCCGATGTGAGCGCGGACTGGTGTGATCAGTCCGAAGTTGGGTGATGACAGGGGAGGAGCCGGGCCCGGATGCGCCCTGTCGTAGTCAAAACACAACCGTTTGATTTCGATTCGCATTTCTTACGTGCCGCAGATTGCTGAGGGAACCACTTGGCATCCGAGATTAAATCATATATAGTACACAATATCGTAGAAGCCTGGGGGGCTGAAGCGTGCACATAGAGAGGCCGACCTGCATCCGCAATCGGCCAAGAAGAGAACAAGAACTACTGAGCGGCAAAGCCGCAGTTCCAAAAGGGGGACGACATGATCCGTACACCACTTAGGACAACCTTCGGGGTTGTCACAGCACTGGCGCTGCTCACCGCAGCGTGCGGTAGCGACGACAATTCCGGTGCCGCACCGGCTGCGGCCGACCCGGCACCTGCTGCGCCAGCTGCTGCGCCAGCCGGCGCCACGATCGTTCGTTTTGCATTCGCGCCTGATCCAGTGTGGGATTGGCTGGCTGACACCGGTGAACTCGCTGTCTGGGAAGAAGAGAACAACATCCGCATCGTCACCAGTTCGACCTGGGACGAATTCACATACTTCGCTGGCGGGCACGGCGACATTGTGTCGATGGGCACGCAGGAGATCCCCGTGCTCGAGCAGGAGACGTCCATCGAGACGGTCACGTTCGGCAAGTACAACTTCCAGCGTTCAGCGATGATGAGGCGAGCTGGCGACTCCTACGAGACCTTGGCCGACGTGCCACAGGGCTCGAAGATCTGCGTGTCGAGTCCGGTGTCGAATACCGGGTTCTGGACTGTCGCCGCACTGGAGCTTCACGGCCTCGATTACCGAGTCGGCGGCGGGGATTACGACCTCGTTGTCAACGACCACTTCGTGAACCCGACCAACCTGCTTCGTGGAGATTGCGAAGCAGCGGTGGTCATTCCCGAAGCAGCTGTGCCGCACCTCCGCAATGGTGAGATCGAGCTGATGTACGAAAATAAGATGCCATTCCAGTTGTACCGCGAGTTCTCAGGGATCGATGACGGCCAGAACCACGTCATGTCCAACCTGTTCACGGCGACCGAGGAGTGGTACGACAACCACGAGACCGAAGCGAGGGCGTTCCTGGCGCTGTGGGAACGTGGCATCAAACTCTGGACCAAAAACGTCGAGGAAATCGTACGGTCCTACCCGCAGCATTTCGCTGTTGAAGATGACGCAGACGTCGAATACATGGTCGAGTTCATGCAGGGTGATAACGACTGGTTCGTCGACTCCGTTTACCTCGATCAGTCGTGGATCGACGCCGAAGTTGAGATCTGGGAGCTCATGAAGAAGCTTGATCCGGACAACCCGAACGTGCTTTCTGCTGATGCTCCGAAGGCTCGATTCGAGGTCCTGGCCCCGTGAGCTAAGGCAATCTCAATCGTTCATTGGTGGGCGCCGGGCCCTCTCCCTTCGGTCACTGCGCCCACCAATGTTTGTCTTAATCTTGATATGCAGCCGCTGCGTCGGTGAAAGGAGCGTGCTACGGCCGTGACAATGTTAAAGACAGAAACAAGACCGTCAATGCGCGTTACCGAAGAAGAATTGGTGAAGGCGGCTCGCCGTAAAGATTTGACCGTGCGGTGGGTGTCCCGAATTCTCGGTTACATCGTCGTACTTGGAACGTGGGAGTGGGCCTCTGGACGAGTGCTCGAGGAAAACCTCCTGCCAGGACCGACCCGGGTCGTACAGACCGCCATTGAACTCTTCAACAAGGGCAAAATCTTTTCAGCCTTTGAGGCGACCCTGACTCGCATCGTGCTCGGAGTAGCAGTTGCATTTCTGGTGGGCGCCGCACTTGGAATCCTCACCCAGAATCGATGGTTCGCTGGCTTCTTTAAGGACGCCATCACCATCGGGCTCACGTCGCCCGGATTGATCTGGGTGCTGATCACGGCACTCGTCTTTGGCAATCGCTGGTACGGACCGCTCTCGGCGATCGTCCTCACAACTTTTGCCCTGGTGACGGTGAACGTGGCGGAGGGCATTGGCACTTTGCCGAAGGACACCATTGACATGGCCAAGGCGTTCAAGGTGGGCGTCGTCCGTCGAAACCGCCACATTGTGATTCCGCACCTGGCGCCGTTCCTCTTCACCGGCTTTCGCTTCTCGTTCTCGATTGGGTGGAAGGTGACCGTGCTGACAGAGATCTTCACCGCCTCATCCGGCATTGGTTTCGAAATGAGAATCGCGCAGATTTTGTTCCGTCAGGACGAAGTCTTGACCTGGATTCTGCTGTTCTTCGTATTCGCCCTGTTCTTCGAAAAAGTGGTCCTCCAAGCTATTGAGAATCGCTTCTTCCGCTGGCGCAAAGAGATTGCATCAACATGACCGCTGTAATGACAGAATCTGCCCAATCGAGTCCACAGTCGCCACGGCGCTCGACGCGCCGGCTACCGCTTGCGTTACGCGTCCTGCGGTCTCCTCGGTTGGCGCGGGTGTTATTCCTTCCCGCTGTGCTCATCTTCTGGCTGATCTCCAACAAGCTCATTGCTGACTCGTGGGGCTTTGACAGCAGTGTGCTCGCAACGCCGATTGAGGTCTGGGACTTCATGTATGCCGAGGTCACCGGTGACACCGTCGCTCCCGCCAACCTTTACCAGACGTTTGGTATCTCGCTCCGCCGTCTCGGTCTCGGGTTCGTGATCTCGATGACCGTGGGCACGACCCTCGGGATCGGAATGGGTCTTTCGAAAGCGGTGAATGCGTTCTTCCACGACTGGGTGATGGCACTGTTGGCGATGCCCGCATTGGCTTGGGCACTGTTCCTCAGCCTCATCCTCGGGTTTGGTGACAAGGGGCCGGTCTGGGCAGTCGTGCTGGCAGGCATCCCGTTCGTGATCGTGAATGTGCGCGAGGGAGTTCGGAGCACGCCACGCGATCTCTTCGACATGTCGACCGCGTTTGGGGTTTCGCCTCTGAAGCGAATCAGACACGTTCTGTTGCCGTCGCTCTTCCCTTTCCTTTTCGCCGCAGCGCGCTACGCGTTGTCGATCGGTTGGAAGGGCCTGGTAATCATCGAGCTGTTCGGCGGCCAGGACGGCGCAGGCTGGACATTCAAGTTCTGGTACGACGCGCACCGACTACACGGTGTGATCGGCTACTCGATGTTCTTCGTGATCTTCGCGCTCGTTCTCGAAAACGTGGTGCTCGAACCAATCTCGCGGCGGGTGTTCAAGTGGCGGCCAAGCCTCAATCAACCAGACATTGTCGAAGAAGACATGGACGTCGTCAAATACCCAGCTCTCGCAGACGAATCGCTCTCTGACCGAGACACCATTATCCAGGAGAAGAACTGACATGGCAGATATCAAGATCTCGAACTTGCACAAGGAGTTCGGTGTTGGAGACGACAAGGTTGTCGCGTTAGAAAACGTCAACCTTGAGATCAGCGGGCACGTGTTCGTCTCGATCGTCGGTCCGTCCGGCTGCGGTAAGTCGACGCTGCTGAACATCTTGAGTGGGATCGAAACCCCGACAAGCGGCTCGTTGACGATCACTCAGGCCGGAGCACAGGCAGCCCCTGGTTATGTCTTTCAGGCCGCCCGCCTCTTGCCATGGCGCACCGTGATGGACAACCTCCTCTTCGTGCAAGCCGACAAGTCAAGCGAAACGCGGGCTCGCTGCCAGAAATACTTGGACATGGTGCAACTCGGCGACATGATAAACATTATCCGTACCAGTTGTCAGGTGGTATGCAGCAGCGCGTCGGATTGGCGCGCGCGCTGGCGACCGATGCTGATATTCATGGACGAACCGTTCAGCCACCTCGATGCCATCACCGCCCGTTCGCTGCGCAGGGAACTCCACTCCATGTGGGCAGCGACCAAAAAAACCATCGTCTTCGTCACCCACGATGTGGGCGAAGCGGTCGAACTGTCGAACCGCATCTTGGTGTTTGCCCAAGGTGGGATCCTCAAAGACGACATCAATGTTGAGCTCGACTTTCCGCGCGACCCATCGGACGAGGCGGTCGCGGTTGCTAAAGCAAACGTCCTGAAGAAGTTTGAAGAACTCGACCTTCTTGCAACCTGAGCGTGACGCATCATTCAAAACAACTGATGGATACGCGATGACACAGAACGCGCAGTCGCCCACAATCGATATGCACTGCCATCTCGCCACTCCTGCGGCGGCAGCACTGACCGATCCGCACGCACGACCCGAGTACGAGCCGTATAACTACTTCATGGGGAACGATTCGATCGAGCAGAACAAGGTCATGTTCCCGACGATCGTCGATTCACTGCAACATGCCGATGCACGCATCGCCCACATGGACGCGATGGGAGTCGACATCCAGGGACTTGCGACGTTCGTATCTGAGTACGCCTACTGGGCGCCGGCAGACATCGCAGCCGAATCGGCGCGTTTGCAGAACGATCACCTGGCTGAGGCGTGTCGGGATCATCCTGATCGATTTGCTCCGTTCGGCGCGACGGTGCCAATGCAAGATGTCGAATTGGCGATCGCTGAAATGGATCGAGTTGTTGATCAACTCGGCTTCAAGGGGCTGCAGATCGGAGGGACAATCGACGGCCACAACCTTGACGAACCGCGATTCCGGCCCTTCTGGCGAGCGGTGGCTGCAAAGGGTATTCCAGTGATCCTGCACCCCAATGGTTACGAAGAAAGTCACCGGTTCGGGGATTACTTCATGACGAACTGCATCGGCAATCCCCTTGAAACCATGGTCGCGGTCCACCGAATGATCTTCTCGGGTTTGTTTGAGGAACTTCCTGACCTCAAACTTGTCTTGCTCCACGGAGGCGGGTACCTACCGTTTTATTGTTCGCGAGCCGATCACACGTGGGAGGTTCGCCCCGAGACACGCGCGTACATTCCAGACCACCCCCCGAGCTACTACATGAAAAATTTCTTCTACGACACGATGGTCTTCCAGCCGTTGTACCTGCGCCATCTCATCGACATCGTTGGGAGCGACCGAGTGATGTCGGGGACTGACTTCCCGTTCGACATGGGCGACGGCGATCCAATGGGTTTGATCGACAGGGTAGAGGGCCTCAGCGACCACGAACGCAATGCGCTCAAGGGAGCGAACGCTGCACGCATCTTCAACCTTTAGCCGGTCGATGCGGCTGGCCTGGTTGATGCCCTCGGATTGTGAGCGTCGGGACGCTGTTCCGTTTGCAGCCGAGTCAGCCGATGCGAGCGTCGCCCACTGAACCGACGCAAACGTTGGTACGGCGGCTTTAGGCGGGGGCGCGTTGCTCTTTTCTGCGGCTTGGGAGTTTGACTTTGTCGGCGTACTTGGCAGCCAGCGGGCCCATGATCGCGGTGACGAGAACGTAGCCAGCAACGAGTGCACCAAGTTCGGGGCCATCAACCAGGCCGGCGCCGAGAGCAGCGATCACAATGGAGAACTCGCCTCGGGCAATCAACGTCGCTCCGGCACGCAATCGACCCTTTTGAGCTGCGCCGACGCGTTTTGCAGCGAACCAGCCGGTCAGCATTTTGGTGAACGCGGTGACGACCGCAAGTCCGAATGCCGGGAGGAGTGCGTCGAGCAGCTTCGCCGGGTCGACCTGGAACGAGAAGAAGAGAAAGAAGATTGCGGCGAACAGGTCGCGCAGTGGCGTGATGAGTTGGATTGCTCGTTTCTCGGCCTGACCCGACAGGGCCAATCCGACGAGGAATGCACCGATGGCCCCAGAAACTTCGAGCTGCTGGGCGATGCCGGCAACCAGCAAGGTCACGCCGAAGACGGCGAGCAGGAGCGACTCATCGGACCCGCCGATCAGGAGGTCGCTGAGCTTGCGTCCGTAGAACAGGGCTGACAGCAGGATGACGGTGACCACGACCAGGGCAATCGCGACACTTGTCATCGTCGCGATCACCGTGCCCCCGACGATGAGTGCTGCAACCACTGGCAGATACACGGCCATCGCAAGGTCTTCGATCACGAGCAGGTTGAGGATGGCTGGCGTCTCTCGGAAGCCGAGTCGGTGGAGGTCGCTCAACACTTTCGATACGACGCCCGACGACGAGACCCACGTGGCGCCGCCGAGGAGCACTGCTGCGAGCGGTGACCATCCGAGTAACAGGCCTGCTGCTACGCCGGGGAGTCCATTCAGCAACATGTCGACGATGCCCGGTAGAGCTCCAGAGCGGAGGCCGCTGCGCAACTCCACGTCGGAGTACTCGAGGCCGAGGGTGAAGAGCAGAAGCAACACGCCGATCTCGGCGATGACGGAGATGAAGTCTTCGGTGACATCGAGCTGAACAAGGCCACCTTCGCCCAGGGCCAGGCCAGCAATGAGGTAGAGCGGTACGGCGGTGATACCGAGGCGGCCGGCGAGCCGAGCAAGTATTGCCAGGCCGACCACGACTGCACCGATCTCGATGAACGCAAGAGCGGCCTCGCTACTCCCGGCTGCGATCAGGATGGGCATGTTGCGGCGCGGGTGTCAGGCGGACAGCAGATTGCGGAGCGTGACGAGGCCGTCGACGGTGCCGACAGCCACGACGGTGTCGCCGTTGGCGAATCTGAACGACGGACCGGGTGCCGGCATCGATTGGTCGCCGCGCATCACTGCCACGATCGACGCGCCGGTTCGGGTGCGGTATTGGCCGTCCATGATCGTTGCATCAACCGCCGAGGACTTGGGTGTCAGCTGGATCCATTCGATGGCCAGTCCGTCGATGTTGTGCTGCACTGCGTTGACTGCTTCAGTTACCTGGCTCCCACCGAGCAGTTCGGACATTGTGCGGGTGTCGTTGGGGGACAGGTCGACCATTGTCGAGCAGGCGTCTGGGTCGTCGTTGTCGTAGACCACGATCTCGCGCCGTCCGTCGCGATGGACAACAACACCAACGTGGTCGCCGGCCTCCGTGTTGAATTCGTGGCGTACCCCGACGCCCGGTAGCTGTGTTTCGCGTACCTCAGTCATGGCGTCAGTCTCGCACCGATGTGGCGAACGCGTTCAGGTGGGTTAGCTGCCCTCTTTGCGGGCGCGCAGGATGAGGGTGCTCGGAATAGGGCCGACGTCGCCAAGCTCGCGGACCTGGTCAACACGGAAGTTGGCTCGATTGAGTGAGGTGAACCAGTCGCTGACCGAGCGGGCGGTGGTGCCATACGGGGCTACATCGGACACGACAGAAAAGGGATGGGTGAGTGAGATCAGGAACGGCATACTCGGGACGAGGATGCGGTGGACCTGGCGCAGGAGGCGGCTGAGGTCGTCGACCTTTTCGATCGTGTGTGAGGCCAACACGACGTCGATGGTGGCGGACGTGATCTCACCAAGGTCGGCCAGGTCGGCGGCGTGGCACTGGACGCTGACCTCAGCGGTCTCGGCGCGAGAACGCATCTCGGCGATGCGATCTGGGTCAGGATCGACGGCGATTGCTTTCGCACCCGCTTGGGCGAAGGCGATCGAGTTGTATGCATCGGATACGCCCAATTCGACGGCGCGTTTCCCATCGCTCACGTCGCCACTCAAGCGCAGTTCAGTATCGGTGGGGATTCCGGTTCCATAGCTGATGTTTGCGACCACGGCTCCAGTGTGGCCGCTGCGGGCGACACGGGTGGGGATCGCGACCTATCCTCGGTCTTGATGAGCTTCTCTGTGGGCGCGATCAAGGGGACCGACGGTGGTGCTCGCGGCATCATTGACCATCGCCTGGCGCGCCGGATGCTGATTGCCGAAGTGAAGCGAGGTCGGCTCCGACAAGAAGCGGTCTGTGATGCGCACCCTGAGTTGATCCGGGCGGCGCGCAACGTTGGCACGGCAACCAAGACAATCTGTCCGATCTGTGAAGAGACCGAGTTGCGCCTGGTCACGTACGTCTTCGGGCACGGCCTGCAGGCGCAGGGACATTGCGTGTCGACCGCCGAACAGATGCGTCGGATCAACGCCCGCTCAACTGACGCCAATGCCTATGTGGTCGAGGCCTGCATTGTCTGCGGGTGGAATCACCTGCTGCGCATCCTTCCGGTCGGCGGTCGGTGAAGCGCCTCGCTCTCGGCGTCGCCGTAGTTGTTGCGCTGGCGGCGTGTGCCCCGAGTGTTTCAACCGGATCGAGTGTGCCAGTCGGCTCGAGTGTCGGTGGTGACACCACGGTGACGGCAGCTGAGAGCATGGCGAACACCGCTTTACCAGCACCTTTACCAGCACCGTTACCAGCACCTGAGTCCGGAACGCTGGGGGTCGAGCCTGAAGGGTTCACCACGGCGACTGTTGAGATCACTCAGGCCGACGGCACGATGTGCGATGTCTGTCTGTGGCTTGCCGACACGGCAGAAGAACGCGGTCGTGGTCTGATGGGCGTGACCAATCTCGGTACCGCCGCGGGTATGGCCTTCGTGTTCGAGCGACCGACCAGCGGATCGTTCTACATGTTTCAGACTGTCACCCCCTTGTCGATCGGCTGGTTCGCCCCCGGTGGCGCCCTGGTTTCGATGGCAGACATGGCCCCGTGCGAGAGCGATGTCCGCAGCCAGTGCGACCGTTTCCCAGCTGGTGCAGAGTTCGACCTTGCCATCGAAGTCTTTCAAGGAGACCTGGCAGCGGTCGGTATCGAGCCAGGGTCGAGCGCCAGATTGATCAAAGGAACAGAAGCAGAGGCGTGCCCGGCTGCCTCCACCCTGTGACAGCGCGTCTCTATGGTTGAAACATGCGACGCAACTGGCAGCACGGCGGGAACGCGATCCCCGCGCGGCCGGTAGCATTACGCGGTCCATTACATACCCTGCCCCCACAACCACTCTGGTTCGGGGCTCCCCATCTCTTCACGCCTGGACACCGTGAATGTGGGATCCGAAGGGAGCTATACACCGCATGAATCGTGCGTACGAAATGATGGTCATCATTGATGGAGACATCGATGACCCCAAGGCTCAGGCCTGGATGAAGACGATCAGCGACGGGATCGAAAAGGTCGGCGGAACACTGCACGACAAGATCGACTGGTGGGGCAAGCGACAGTTCGCTTACCCGATCAACAAGAAGCCTTCGGGCTACTACCTGGTTGCTCAGTTCGTTGCTGCGCCTGGCGCACTCGACGACTTGGAGCGTCAGCTCCGTCTCGCGGACGACATTGTCCGCCACAAGCTCATCCGTTTGCCAGACGAAGAAGCAGAGCGTCGCGGCATTACTGCCGCCGCCGTCGCTGTCTGATTCTCAGCTCATAGCCAAAGGGGAAATCAATGGCACAGGACAACACCGTCACACTCACCGGGAACCTCACCAAGGATCCCGAACTTCGATACACCACCGGGGGCCGTGGTGTTGCCAGCTTCGGTCTTGCCGTCAATCGCCGCTATCAGGTGAATGGCGAATGGCAGGAGCAGGTCTCGTTCTTTAACGTGGTCGCCTGGGCTGATCTCGGCGAAAATGCCGCAGCCAGCTTGCATAAGGGCAACCGCGTCATGGTCACGGGTCGTTTGGAGCAGCGCTCCTACGACACTCGTGAAGGCGAGAAGCGCAACATCACCGAAGTGATCGCAGACGACCTCGGCCCCAGCCTTCGCTGGGCGCAGGCACAGGTCGAGCGCATCTCCCGTGACTCCGCCGATGGCGGCGGATTCAGCGGTGGTGGCGGCGGCAACAGCGGAGGCGGCGGCGCAGCTCGCCCGGCGACTCCTCCAGATCCCGTGTACGGCGAAGAAGAGCCGTTCTAAGCACGTCCTGAGTCACGGCCGGGTCCAAATCATTGGACCCGCCAACCCCAAGTCACTCACTCTTTCAATCGAAGATCATCTTCCAGTCAGGAATACCTAGGTAACTATTATGGCCAGTAAGAAGAACAAGGCCCGGTCGGCGCGAGACGCCAACCCCCGCAAGTTCAAAAAGAAGACCAGCGTCCTCATCATCGACAAGGTCGAGTTCATCGACTACAAAGATGTCGATCTGCTACGGCGCTTCATGAGCGATCGCTCCAAGATTAAAAACCGCCGCGTCGCCGGCAACGACCTGCAGCAGCAGCGCGAAGTCGCGAACGCGATCAAGGTCGCCCGAGAAATGGCGCTCCTGCCCTACGCCACGCGTGTCGCTTCGACTCGCACTGGCGGCCGTCGTGATCGCGACGATCGTGGTGGCGGCCGTGGGCGCGACGACGGTGACAACAAGGAGAACAACTCCGAAGAGACCACCGACACTGGTGACGACGCGGCCGATGAGTCCGTTGACACGGGTGACGCGGTTGCAAGCACCGAGACGGAGGCCTGAGCAACATGAACGTCATTCTTCGTAACAAGGTCGAAGGTCTCGGCCTGCGCGGCGACATCGTTGATGTCGCCGACGGCTACGCCCGCAACTTCCTCTTCCCGAAGGGCCACGCTCTCAAGGCGTCGCCCGGAGCCCTGGACCAGGCCGCCAGGATGCGTGCCTCCCGTGATCAAAAAGATCAGACAGCACGCGAGGCAGCAACCGCAATTGCCAGCTCGCTCGTGCCGAAGACGATCACAATCACGGCCAAGGCGTCGGGTGAAGGCAAGCTCTTCGGTTCGATCAGTGCTGCTGATGTCGCCGATGCGGTGAAGGCTCAGACCGAAATCGTCATCGATCGCAAGTCGATCGAAGTCAACAACATCAAGACCGTCGGTGCCCACACGGCAACCGCCTCGCTGCACAGCGATGTGTCGTTCCCGATCAACATCGTGGTCGTCGCAGCCGAATGAGTTTCCACTCGGCTTTGGCC
>CAJJBX010000004.1 GCA_905182555.1 uncultured Ilumatobacter sp.
ACCGAAGCTGCTATCGGGATCGTCACATTGCTCGCGAGCTCATGGCTGCTCTCGCTCACCCCGGCAAACGTCACCGCCGAACCGAGTATCAACTATGCGATCACTCGGACCATCCTCGTGCCCGAAGCCGACCTCGACGTCACCGTCAAACTGACTCGTAACAGTGTCGGAAACAGCGGCCTCGAAGTGACCATAAATTCGCCAGCCGAAGGCCTCACCGGGCTTGAGGTGATGCTGACCCCGCCGTACAACACGGTGACCGGCGCCATCGTTCAGCCAGTGCCGCTGCCAGGCGCAGGTGTCGCCACCCGCAGCGAATCAGTTGGCCTCCCGATCATCGTGCCCGGTGACTGGCTGCTGCGGATCAACGCACAAACCGCAGCTGGCGTCGTGCAGAGCGACCCGGTGCTGATTTTGATCCTCGACGAGACCGGCGCTACGCCAACCACGTCGATCACGATTCCGGAGCCAATCCTGGTTCCAATCGAGACCCCCACGAGCCCCACGAGCCTCGCTGAAGGCTGACGCCTGCCAGACGGTTCAGACGACTGCGCTGCTCGCCAGCAGTCGATCGACTTCGCTGAGAAAGTTCTTGTAGTCGGTCGGCTTGGCGACGTAGCCGTCGCACCCTGGGTCGATGATCCTCGACTCGTCGCCGCGAGCTCGTCGGTGCCTGGTAGCTGAATACCCATCACGATCAGGCCGGTCAGCGCAAGGGTGAACGCAATATCAGCCTCGACGTTCACCCGCATGCCAGGCCACGCTCGGGCCGTTCCCACTCGACCTGGTCCATCCAGCCGACCGCGAGAAGACCGAGGCTGCCGACGAACCTGCGGTCGAGTGAAGCGGACTCGGGTTGTTCATCGTGCAACAGATCGTAGAAGCTCATGATGGCACCGTGGAGCTGTTCTCGGGCGACGTCGATGGCTGTCAACGTCGCCGTCGTCCGATAAAACATTTGTTCGGTTCGATGTGAGAGATCGAACACCTGTATACTTAAATATGTCATCAACCGCCTCGCTGGATTGCGACGTCGTCGACGTCGTCGAGGTCGTCGAGGTCGTCGACATCGACATGTCGTTCAACGGCATCGTTGGCGTGCTCAACTCCCAGCACGCGGCGTTGGTTGATCAGGTCGTGGTCCTGTTGGCTGACGAGCGGTTGTGGGCTGGTGAGGGCATGACGTCGATGTCGGCCTGGGTTGCGTGGCGGGCCGGGATGTCGCCGGCAATGGCCCGATCGATCGTCGCGATTGCCGAACGAGTAGCCGAACTTCCTGCTTCTATTGAGGCGTTCCGGCGTGGTGAGTTGTCGCTCGATCAGATGGCGACGATTGCCCGCAACGCACCGGCATGGGCTGATGTGCAGTCACGTGATTACGCGATCGTGATGACGGTTACACAGCTCCGTTACGTGCTGCAGAAGTATCCGTTCCCCGCACTCGACGACGACGGCCGCGAAGTTCCCGATGCCGACCCGGATGCTCCCGAGTCTCCCGAGGCTCCCGAGTCGGCCGAGGGCGAAGCCGACACCGAGGCCAAGAAGTCGCCCGATTCCGAAACGCGTTCGTCGGTCGAGGAGTTTCTGTCGCTGTGGCAGGACGACGACGGTTCGTTCCGCCTGTCCGGTCGCCTCGATGCTGATGCGGGGATGATCGTGCACGCTGCACTCGATGAAGCCCGTGACCGGCTGTTCCAGCGCGGCGACTTCGGTGCCGGGCTCGCCGAAGCGCTCGTCGAAATGGCTCAAGGGTCGCTCGACTCGGTTGCTGATCCGGCACGCCGGTCACGGTTCCGGGTCAACCTGTTCATCAACACCGACACACTCCGAACCGCGACGCGCGCAACATGGCCGACGCCGCCGGCTGGAACGTGCCCGACGCGATCCGCCGCTACCTCACCTGCAACGGCACGGTCACCCCCGTGTTCCTCGAAGGACGGGCTGCCGGTGTCGGTTGGGCGCGCCCAGTACGTCGTCCCCGCCCGCACCCGCACCGTCATTGAACACCGCGACCACGGCGCGTGTCGGGTCCCTGGCTGTGACGCCACGCTCGGCCTCGAAGTGCACCACCTGATCCATTGGGAGCACGGCGGCGGCACCGACACCGACAACTTGCTGCTCGTCTGCAGCAAACATCATCGAATGCACCACCGAGGCCGACTCGACATCACCGGCAACGCCGACCAGCCCGACGGCCTCGAATTCCGCAACCAACACGGCCGGATCATCACCGCATCAGGTGCAGCACCCAACCATGCCGACCGGGCCGCCACCGCAACCGGCGGCGGTGTATTCCCATCCCGACGGCGGGCGGATGGACACCGGGCAGATCTACTTCAACCCGCCCCGCACCTACTACGACGACCTCCGCCAACGCATGCGGACCGACACCGGACTACTCCAACAGCAAATACCTGGCCAAAATCCAGCCACCTGGCCTGCGCTGACCGGCCTGCACTGACCAGCCTGCGCTCACTGCCTGCACTCACCGGAACAAGGCCTTCCGCTCAACGCGCGGCGCGGAGGAACTTGTGGAAGTCGACCGGTGTTGCGACGTCGAGCTGGTCGTAGCGGCAGTCGGATGGCGGGCGGTCGCCTCGCCACTGGACGAACGAGACGCCGTGACGGAACCTGCCAACTTCGAGCTGGCCAAAGGTGACTTCGGCAACCAGCCCCATCTTGATCGGCACGAACGACAGATCTTTGCCGACGTTCCAGCGGCTGCCAGCTGACTTCGTCTGCGGCTTGTTCGACTCGACTGCCGCTTGCGCCTGCTCATCTTGCCCTTGCGCCCAATCGCTCCACGGGTGATCGGCAAGCGGGTCGTGCGTGTGCGGTTCAAGCTCGGCAAGTAACTCGGCGCGTCGCTTGACCGAGAAGGACGCAGCCACGCCAACGGAATGCATTTTGCCATCGGCGTCAAACAGCCCAAGCAGCAGCGACCCAACGCCGTTCCCGTCTTTGTGGACTCGGTAGCCAGGCACCGCGCACAACGCCGTGCGCTGATGCTTGACCTTGACCAAGCTGCGCTTTCCTGGCGCGTAAACGCCGTCAAGAGGCTTGGCGATGATGCCGTCGAGGCCAGCACCTTCGAACGTACTGAACCAGTCGTGAGCGACAACCCGGTCGGTGCTCGCCGGCGTGAGATGCACGACGTCGTTGGGAGCGAGCGCCTCGACGAGGACATCCCGACGCGTGGACATGGGCTCGTCCATCAGCGACCGGTCGTCGAGAGCCAGCACGTCGAAGGCCACGAACGCCGCCGGCGTTTCCGCTGCAAGACGATCAACTCGCGATTTCGCTGGATGGATCCGCTGGAGCAGCGCATCGAAGTCAAGGCCATCGCCGCCACTGTCAGCAACGACGATCTCGCCATCGACCACACACCGATCAGGAAGCGCTGCGCGTAACGGTTCGATCAGCTCCGGGAAGTAGCGATTGAGAGGTTTGAGCTTGCGACTGACCAACTCGATGTCTACGCCATTGCGGAAGATAATGCAGCGAAAGCCATCCCACTTCGGCTCGAACAACCAGTTGCCACCGTCGGGGATGTGGCGTGCCAGTTTCGCCAACATCGGCTGGACCGGCGGGGTAACGGCAAGATCGGCGATCACGATGCAATTCTCGCGCGCCCAGCGGTTCATCTCGCGGCCCCACCGCGGGTATGTTGCGGGAGTGAGCATGCAGGAAAAACTGGACGAATTGGCCGAACGCCGCGAGGAGGCCCGCAACGCTGGATCTCAACGGTCGATCGACCGCCAGCACGAGAAGGGCAAGATGCTCGCTCGTGAGCGGATTGACTACTTTCTCGATGATGGCTCGTTCCACGAACTCGACCAGCTGGCCCGCCACCGTGCTCAGGCATCAGGTCTCGAAGAACGGCCCTACACCGACGGTGTGATCACCGGCTGGGGCACCGTCGACGGCCGCAAGGTTTTCGTTTTTTCGCAAGACTTCACCGTCTTTGGCGGCGCACTCGGCGAGGTATTCGCCGAGAAGATCCACAAGCTGATGGATCTGTCGCTCAAGGTGGGTGCTCCCCTGATCGGCCTCAACGACGGCGCAGGCGCCCGCATTCAAGAGGGCGTGGTCAGCCTCGCCAGTTACGGCGGCATCTTCCACCGCAACGTCCAGGCCTCGGGCGTTGTGCCGCAGATCTCGGTCATTCTCGGCCCGTGTGCCGGCGGCGCCGTGTACAGCCCGGCAATGACCGACTTCATCTTCATGGTCCGCGAGACCAGCCACATGTTCATCACCGGGCCTGACGTCGTCAAGACGGTGACCGGCGAAGACGTCACGCTCGAAGAACTCGGTGGCGCAATGAGCCACGCTTCGAAGTCGGGCGTCGCCACATTCGTTGCCGACGACGAGAAGGCCTGTCTCGACGACGTGCGCTTCCTGCTCTCGTTCCTCCCGGCCAACAATCTTGAAGAGCCGCCGGCCGACGAGCCGACCGACGACCCCGATCGCGATTGCCCCGAGCTGCGCGACATTCTTCCCGCTTCGCCGAACCTGCCGTACGACATGGCCGAGGTCGTACGTACCTGCGTCGACGATGGCGAATTCTTCGAGTACTTCCCGCACTTTGCGAAGTCGATCATCTGCGGTTTCTCGCGAATTGACGGCAAGCCTGTCGGCATTGTTGGTAATCAGCCGAAGATCCTCGCTGGCGTCCTTGACATCGAGTCGGCTGAGAAGGCTGCTCGGTTTGTGCGCACATGCGACGCGTTCAACATTCCGCTCATCACGTTCGTTGACGTCCCCGGCTTCCTGCCCGGCGTCGACCAGGAGTACGGCGGCATCATTCGCCACGGCGCCAAACTGCTCTACGCATACTGCGAGGCCACCGTCCCGCGCATCTCGATCATCACCCGCAAGGCCTACGGCGGCGCATACGTCGTGATGGACTCGAAGTCGATTGGTTCCGACCTTGCATTCGCGTGGCCCACCGCCGAGCTCGCGGTCATGGGCCCGCAGGGCGCCGTCGAAATCGTGTACCGCCGCGAATTGCAGCAAGCCGCTCACCCGGTCGAGCGACGCGCCGAGCTGGTTGCCGAATACACCGAGAAGTACGCCAACCCGTACGCCGCTGCCGAGCGCGGCTACATCGACGACGTGATCGACCCCGCCGACACACGGCGGAAGCTGGTTGCCGGGTTGCGGATGCTGTCCACCAAGCGTGAGGAACTGCCAAAGCGCAAGCACGGCAACGTTCCCCTCTGATCGACGGGCAACGAGCGCTGTGAGCAATACGGAACCGCCGAACTCGTCAGGTTCAACTCCGCCGCCCCCCCCTCCTCCACCGCCTCCGCCACCGCCTCCGCCACCGCCCCCGCCGCCAACTCCCCCGCCGCCACCGCCTGGAAATCGGTTCCACCCCCGCCGCCAACTCCCCCGCCGCCACCGCCTGGAGCGCCGGTTCCCGAAGCGGCCCCAGTTCGGCCGGCGGTGCCACCGCAGCCTGACGCCCCGGATCCCCCAAGCGCACTTACTCAATTAGCGACCGCCCGGAACGCCCGCCGATTCCGACCGTGCCAGCTGCGCCGCCGCCGCCACCTGCACCTGCACCCGCACCGCCAGCAGCTCCTGCACCACCACCTGCACCACCACCCGCACCACCACCCGCACCACCGCCCGCACCACCACCCGCACCGCCACCTGCGCCGCCACCACCGGCCGCGACGCCACCAGCGGCCGACCTTGATGACCTGCTCCGCCAGATCGGTGACGGTAGCGGCGCGGACAATCCGGGCATTGACGCCAAACTTTCCGATCCGAGCGATGCCGAACGGCCGAAGGGCCTCGGCCCCGTGACGATCGAATCGTCCGGCGCCATCAACTTCAATCCGGAGTTCGCATCAATCGCTACCCGGTTCGCCGGGTTCCTCATCGATTCCGTCGCGACCGTCGCAGCCCTTGCTCCTGGTATCGCAATCTTGGCGGTCGGCTCAGGGGCGCTCCGATTCAGCGGCATTCTCATCACCATGGTTGGGCTACTGCTCGTCGCACGCTGGTACAGCTCGTCCGTGTCGACGTCGGGCCAGTGGATTGGCAACCGCGTGACCAACACGAAGGTCGTCGATGTAACAAGCGGCGACCTGCTTGATCGCGGCCGCGCTGCAAGTCGGTTCCTGGTCCGAGCGCTGATCTCGCCGGTCTTGCTCCTCGGCTTCATCTTTGCCTTCACCAACTCGCAACGCCGATCGTTCCACGACCAATTCGCTGGAAGCATCGTCACTCGCCCGACCAGAGAATCCTGGTCGGTCCACGACGACCCGTCGACCGACAATGCGCCCGACAGCAAGTCAGCTCAATAAGATCACGTCCGTGAACATCACGATGTCGCCGGCCCCGACCGACGAAGAAGCTGCAGCAATCGTCGCGGCCACTGAAGTGCTGTGGCCCAAGGCTGCAACCCTGGGCCCGGTCAGCGAGCCGCGCAACACGTCGTGGCGTTTCAGCAGTCGGAGCTGGGCCCAGCCCACCCCGATTCGCCGCTTGCGCCCCTGGCGCTAGTCCGGCATCGCTGTCCCGGCGAGTGTCGCTTATTTCTGCGACACTAAGCAGATGACGTCGCCCTTCGACCCTCCATCCGGATCGAACCCGCCTCCGCCGTCAGCCGCACCACCCGGATCTGTGCAGCCGCCGATGGGTTCGCCGATACCTCCGCCTCCGCCGTATCAGGGTGCGCCGCCACTCGGTTACCAGGCGCATTCGCCAATGCCGAACCCCGGCTGGGCTCGTGCCGGATTTGGCGCGCGTTTTGGTGCTTGGCTGCTCGACTCTCTCCTCTACGGCCTGCTCGCCACTGCCCTGGTGATTCCTGGCATCGCGCTGATCATCTCATCGCTGCGTGATTGCGTCACGTTCAACGACGAACTCGTTTGCCCCAGTGACAGTTCGAGGGGCGGGACCATCGCCGGTGCGGCCGGGTTGATAGTGGTGGCGCTCTTGTTCGTCTTCGTGCTGTACGTCAGGGCACTCGGCAAGACCGGACAAACCTGGGGCCGCAAGATCGTCGGCGTGAAGGTCCTCGGCGAGATGACCGGCGAGCCGATCGGCTTCGGTAGGGCCCTTGGTCGAGTGCTCTTTGCCGGGATGATCTCCGGGCAGATCTTCTACCTCGGCTACCTCTGGATGCTGTGGGACGACAAGCAGCAGACCTGGCACGACAAGGTTGTTGGTTCCATCGTCGTGCGGACCTAAGCCCAAGTTGGACAACATGGAGATCACGACGGTTGCCGACGACCTGGTCGTCATTCACGACGGTGCGAAAGTACGCAGCTATACAGATCTGGCCCCTGACACCGACCACGATCTTGATGGCGTGCAGGTCCGAACATTGGCCCGGCCATCGGGTGCGCTGCTCTGTCGGTTCGCCACAGTCAACGACGTGCACTTCGGTGAGGTCGAAGCAGGCCGGCTCGATGAGCATTCGACCGGCCCGGTGCAGCGTGTCGCCGAGGGTGCAGAGCCGTACCCCGAGGTGATGAACCAGGCTGCTGCGGCCGAGATCAACGCGCTCGGCGTCGCGGCGCTCATCGTGAAGGGTGATTTGTCCGTCGACGGGCGACCGCAAGAGTGGGAAGCCTTCGAGCGGTGTTACCGCGATCCGTTCGGTGATCGCTTGCACGTTGTTCGCGGCAACCACGACAGCTACCAGCACCAAGCCAGCTACGCCGGCGACCAGTGGATCCAGCTCCCAGGGGTGAACGTCGCGCTGCTCGACACGGCAATACCGGGTGAGACCACCGGGCAGGTCACGGCCACCCAGATGGAGTGGCTCGCCGACCATTGCAGCAACTCGCCGGCGCCAGTGATTGCGATGGGCCACCATCAACAGTGGGTCGGCGAGGCCAGCGGCCGACGCAGCGATACGTACTTTGGTCTGCACCCCGACGGGAGCGACCTTCTCGATGGGGTCGCTGCTCGCTGCCCCCAGCTCATTGCTTACACGGCAGGCCACACGCATCGCCACCGGGTCCGCACGATGACTGCTTCGGGTGTCCCGACGATCGAGATCGGCTGCACCAAAGACTTCCCCGGCACGTGGGCCGAATACCGCGTGTACGAGGGTGGTGTGATGCAGGTCGTGCATCGGATGTCGTCGCCCGAAGCGCTGGCATGGAGCGAACAATGTCGGACGCTCTATGCCGCCGACGGTGTCGACTACGCCGCCTACGCGCTCGGTGCCCTGGGCGACCGCTGTTTCAACATCGCGCTCCGGTAATCCTGCGGTTGGCGGCGTTTGGAGAAGCGATTGATGACGATTGTTCAAACCGGACACGAAGTTGAGGTTCGCTTCGATCGGCCGGGCGTGTACCAACTGATCTGCGACATCGACGATCACCTGGCACGTGGCCAACGTTCGAGTTTCACCGTCAATCAGCAGGGCTGATCCTCGTCCACGCGATCAGCGCAAAATGGTGGCGGCGGGAAGTGATCCGCTGCGCAGTTCTGCGATGCTCGCCGCGATGATTGGCGCTGCGGTCACCGGGTCAGAACGCCCGGCAATATGGGGCGTCACGGTCACCTTGTCGTGGCTCCACAGCGGCGAGTCGGCGGGCAGTGGTTCGACGTCGAACACGTCCAAGACTGCGGCGCGTAGTCGGCCATCGAGTGCGTCGAGGAGCGCGGCGGTGTCGACGGTGGCGCCGCGGCTGACGTTGATCAGAACGCCATCGCCCAGAGCCGCCAGTTCGGCAGCACCAATCACGCCTCGAGTAGCTGCAGAGAGCGGAACCAGGTCGACGACGATGTCGCAGTCGGTGAAGAACTGGTCGAGCGGTCGGTCGTGCTTCGAGCGCGACCAGCCGAGGGTCGCAAACCCGTGGTGGGCACACGTGTCGAGCACGACCTGGCCAATCGCACCCGCGCCGAACACCCCGACCGTGTAGTCGTGCACAAACACCGGTGCGACGTCGCCGCGCCACGTCGCCGCCGGTTGATTGGTGAGGAACCGGTCGAAGTCACGCTGAAAATGGATCACCCAACTGAGGACGTAGAGCGCGATGTCGTTCGCCATGGCCGGGTCGACGAGCCGGACGATTGGCACCTCAGGGAGCGCATCGAGGTCGAGGTGGTCGAAGCCGGCACCCATCGTGCAGATCGCTTCGAGGTTCGCCATCGCGGCGAGCTGCTCGGCCGGAAGGCGCCACATGGCGACATGGGTGACGTCGCCAGGATCAACATCGTCGACCGACTTTCGGACGTCGAAGTCGGGCAGGCAGCGGGTGAGTTCCTCGATCCAGCTGTCGTCTTCACCGCTGTCGACCAAGAGCATGTTCATGCCGTGATACTACGAATCAACAGCCCAGCCAGCGGAGGCCGGGAGTAGACAGCCGGAGGAGATGGCCGGAGGAAACGCGGGAAGGCAACTAATGGAGGGTGATGATCGTGAGCGCGGTGGGGGCCGCGAACTCCGACATCGGCAGCGGGTCGATCTCGATGCGGCTGCCGACCACCTGCACGAGGTGGAGTTCGCCATCGGCGCTGCCCGCAATTCCCTTCGCGCGCACGACCCGCTCGTACTGTCCAAGTGCTGCTCGCACAGCTGCTTCGACCGCGACCGCATCGGCCATCTCGGGGAACGGCACCGTGTGCACTTCGTGTGCATCGAACAGCGAGGGGGTCGCAGTTGCCGCGGGGCCTTCGGGGCGACGGCCGCCGAGAGAAAGAAAGCGGCCGGCCGCAACAGCGTTACCGGCGGGCTCAAAGATGGGGGTGTCGGGCGCAAGCTCGGCGAGGCGGCGGCGTGCTGCATCGACAACGTGCGGCTCGACGATGTCGGTCTTGGACAGCATGAGGAGATCGGCTTTGCTGATCTGACTGTCAATCGCGTCTCGGGCCGGGCCCTCAAGCTGTTCGGCGCCGACTTGGTCGGCTGCGACCACGACGACCACACCGTCGAGGATAAATCCGGCCGAGTTGCCCCACGCCGTCATGCGGTCGGGGTCAGCAACCCCGCTCAGTTCGACGACCACATGGTCCGGCGGGACGTCGCGGGCGCGGAGCTGGTCGAACGCGGCGCCGAAGCCATCGATCAGGCTGCAGCAGACGCAGCCATCGGTCAGTTCGATCGTGTCGCCGTGCTGGCGTGCGATCAGGGCGGCGTCGATGTTGATCTCACCGACGTCGTTGACGAGGACCGCAATCGGCCGGTCGGTCACGGAGAGCAACTCGTTGATTGCCGTTGTCTTACCGGCACCGAGGTAGCCAGCAACAAAGGTCAGTGGGACTCGTCGGCCGTCCCACGGCAGAAAATCTGGTTCCTGGTACGCCACCCCGGTGAGGGTATCGACCCCGCCTCGCCAACGTGGCTGGCTGCACCGGCCAGGGTGAGGGCAGGGGCCGGGCGCGACGCGATCGTGTTCTTCGGGGAGCGGTTGCCACATGGGTGGGTGCTGCGGGCAGAATGGTGACGTGCCCACCACCCTCGAGCCCGTCCGGGTTGAAGAACCCGACGTCGACGACGAGCTCGCGAACGACAAGCCGTGGGTGGTGATCGTGTGGAACGACCCGATCAACCTGATGAGCTACGTCACCTACGTGCTCAAGTCGCTGTTCGGCTACTCGGACGACAAGGCGACGGCGTTGATGCTCGACGTCCATCACAAGGGCAAGGCCGCGGTGGCTCACGGCAATCGCGAAGAAGCTGAGATGCACGTGTTCCGCCTCCACGAGCACAGCCTCTGGGCCTCGATGGAACACGATGTCTAGACCCGATTTTGTTCCTCCGGTTGAGCGGGTTGATAACAGTGACGTCGATCCGCTGGGCACGTTCGACGACGGCGCCGGCCCCAAGTTTCGGTTGAACTTCGAGCCAGAAGAACGTGACCTGCTGATCCGTCTGCTCGGCGAAATGAAAGACCTCCTCACCAGCGAGGTGACCGAGGCAACCGCTCCGCTCTTGCACAGATTGTTTCCGCCGGCGTTTCGCGACGATCCGGAGAAGGAAGCCGAGTATCAGCGTTTGATGCGCGAAGAGTTGGTGACGAGCCGCGTCGTGTCGGTCGATTTGGTCACCGCCATGTTGACCGCCGACCCAGACACAGGCCGCCTGGCTGATCTCAGTGAGCCCGACACGATGGCGTTCATGCAGTCGTTGAACGCGGTGCGGCTGGTGTTGGGCACGATGCTTGACATCACCGACGACGAGACCGCCGAGCAAGCCGACATCGACGACGCGCACGAGTTCCAGCTGTACGGCTACCTCGGCTGGTTGCTGGAGTGGACTGTCCAGTCCCTCTCCGAAACCGCCTAACCCGCACCGAAACTGCTCGCTCTCCGCCGCGAATTACTCAGCGCACCTGCCTGACCCGCTGCCAGCCCGAACGCAGTCACTACGGTCGTCGGTAATGACTGACCGCAAGCACCTGATCGCCCTCGATCTCGACGGAACGTTGCTCGACAACAACGCCACGTTGTCCGAGCGCAACGCTGCTGCCATCCATGCAGTCCACGCAGCTGGTCACCACGTCGTGATCGCGACAGGCCGGCCGATCAACCTCGTGACCGGCCTCGCCGACCAGCTCGGCGACTCGATTGCCTACGTCGTCGGCACCAACGGCTCGACCATCTGCACATTCCCCGACGGCCACCTCGTGCAGCTCATTGGATTCGACTACGTCACCGCCGTCGAAGCCGTCACTCGGCTACGTGACGGCCTGCCCGGAATCGGCTTCGCCATCGCAACCGACAGCGGCCTGGCACACCAGCCCGGTTTCGCCGAACGCATGCCAGCCGTCGTCGACCAGGACCCGGTGCCTGACATCCTCGCGGTCGGCGGTTCCGAGGTCTACAAACTGTTTGCGTTCCACGACGACCTGTCAGTTGCCCAACTCCTGGAACGCGCTCCCGAGTACCTGCCCGCTGGGCTCGCCGCCAATCACCTCGGCGCTAGTGCGATTGACATCGGGCCCAAGACCATCGACAAGTGTGCCGGGCTCCGCTGGGTGTGCGAACAGCTCGGCGTCGAAGCAGCCGACGTCATTGCGTTCGGCGACGAATGGAACGACATCACCATGCTCGAATGGGCCGGCCGGGGCGTCGCCATGGCGAATGCCGACAGCCGAGTTCAGCGGGCAGGCAACGAAATCACCGCGAGCAATGCCGACGACGGCGTCGCCGTCGTCCTCGAAGAACTCCTCGCCTAATTTTCAGGATGCCGCTTGTGCGTGGATCCAATCATCGAGCACCGGGCTCGACTCGAAGCTGCTGATCAAGGCGTAACGAGGAGCGTCGCCGGGATGGACCACGACATGCCAGAGGCGCTGCGTGTCGACAATGAAGCGCGAGCCCTTGTGGAGCGGCACGCGGACCTCGGTTGACGCATCAGGCAGACCGTTCTCGTCGTTGTCCATCAGGATCATGTAGCTGTCCGGATTATCCGTGAACTCGACCCACGAGCGCACAACCCAACCTTCGTTGTCCGGGTTGAAGCGATTGTTGTCGTCACGATGCAGGCTGGGGATCGCGCCTTCACGGTCTTGCGGCGCAAGCTTGATCGCACGGACACGACCGAAGTTGGCGCCGACACCTTCGACGTAATTCTTGATACTCGGCGCGACCGCTGCATTTGAGGTCCACTCGGCGTCTTTGTCGGTCTTGCCCTTGTCCCAAAAGCCGCGACAGTCAAGCTCGCCGTCGGCAGTGGCAATCGGTGCGAAATTCGTGTCGCCGCCCGACTTCCAATCCATGTACTCGAGCGCGAGATATTCAGATTCAGGGCAATCGAAGTCAGCATCCTTCAAGACGACGACGCCGGTCTCGGCAAGCACGTCAAGGCGGGTGTGCGGGGTGTCGAGCGGGATTTTTACGCTCCAGTGTTCCGAGTTCGGCCAAAAGCTCATGTCTGCATCTTACGAACCTTGCCGACCCGGATACCGGGCATCGGTCACCCGAACCGAATTCAGGGGGCAGTCGTTGGCAAGTTGGCGATGACAACGATGCCAGCAGGGATCTCGAGCGTGGCCCCAGCGGACACGTTGTTGGGATTCTCGATGTTGTTCAATTCGATCAGCGACCGCATAGTGACGTCGAATGAACTCGCGATCTTGGCCAGCGTGTCCCCACTCTTAATCACGTAGAACTGCCGAACGCCCTCAGGAATTGTGGTTCCTGGGATCGTCGTCGTCGAGGTCGTAGTACGAATCGGCGGGAGCGGTTCGTTTGACGCCTCGTCGGTCGTTCCACATGCACCCGCAACGAGAGCAATGACCAACGGCAGGCTGACCAGCGCCACAGACGAACGACGCGAACGCGTTTGAGTTCGCCATTCGCTTCCCATCATTCGGACAGGTTACGTGCCGCACGGCACTCCGGCCCCAAATCTTCGCCAGCATGACTACCGGCGTACCCTCGCCACCGTGAGTCACACTGCCGCAATCCTTGACCAGACGGTCCCCTTTCCGGGCGCCGAAGCGCCATCGCGCCAGTACGACATCGATGCAAACGGCATTCGCATCGCCATTCACGAGTGGGGCGATGCCGACGCACCACCGATGCTCGCCGTCCACGGCGGTTTCGACTTCGCCCGCACATTCGACCTCTTCGCCCCACGCCTTGCCGCCGGCGGCTGGCGCGTCGTGTCGTGGGACCAGCGTGGCCATGGCGACTCCGGACACGCCGAGCTGTACTCGTGGGACGCTGATATGCGCGACGCCCTTGCCGTGTTCGACCACGTCGGTCGTGGCGGCCCGCTCCCTGTTGTCGGCCACTCCAAGGGCGGCGCGCTCATGACGCAGCTCGCCGACGCCCAACCATTCCGCTTCACCGGCCTGGTGAACATGGATGGCATCCCATACAAGCGCAACATCCCCGACATCGCCGAACACGAGCGCAGCAAGATGATGGCCAAAGACATCGCCAGCTGGCTCGACCACCGCCGCCGCACATCCGATCTCCAGCGCAAGCCCGGCACCATCGACGAACTCGCCCAACGCCGCGGCCGCATGAACCCACGCCTTGAGGTCGAATGGCTCCGCCGCCTTGTCACCACCGGCGGTTTCGAATCGGAGGACGGCTGGCGCTGGAAGATCGACTCGTCGATGCGCTTCGGCGGCTTCGGCCCGCCCCGCCCCGAATGGACGCTCATGCGTCTGCCCGGCCTGCCCATGCCATTCCTCGGCATCCTCGGCTCCGAGATGGAAGAAATGGGGTGGG
Organism: uncultured Ilumatobacter sp.; assembly: GCA_905182555.1. Classification (GTDB taxonomy): domain Bacteria; phylum Actinomycetota; class Acidimicrobiia; order Acidimicrobiales; family Ilumatobacteraceae; genus Ilumatobacter_A. The sequence continues at coordinate 14,164 of CAJJBX010000004.1, forward strand.
GCACACCACCCAAGAAGGTGCTGCCCTACATGCCGTTGCAAGGCCGTTGCGAAGTATTGGAAGGCGTTGGCCACTTCGTCCACGTCGAGCAACCACAACTCGTTGCCGACTTGGTACTCGACTTCTTCGGCGGCCTGAAGTGAGCGTCACAAGCGTTCGCCACAACAAAATCGACCTCGCCCTCCACCAATTGCGCGCCGCCATCGACGAGACCGCCCGGCCGCTCTTACTGCTGCACGGCCTCGGCGAACACACCCCGGCCGAAGCACCTGCGTGGGTCACCTCGTGGCAAGGAGCAATTGTCGGCCTCGACTTCACCGGACACGGCAACTCGACCATCCCGAGCGGTGGCGGCTACACCGCCGAACTTCTCCTCGGCGACGCCGACGCGGCACTCGCCGCACTCGTTGAGCAGAGCCCCGACGGGATGATCACCGTGTTCGGCCGCGGGCTCGGGGCCTACATCGGCCTCCAGCTCGCCGGTGCCCGCGCCTCGCAAGTCCACGGCGCCATCATGCTCGACGGTCCCGGCCTCGCCGGAGGCCCAACCGGCCCGACATCGCAGAGCTTCTTCTCGCTCCCGCCGTCGAACACGACCCCGGACCCGTACGCACTCGTTGAGTTGGGCCGCGACCTCCGTCCGCCGGACTACGTGCGCTCGTTCGTCCAGCTGGCCATTGCTGGGTCCAAACTCGAAGAACCGGTGGCGGTATGCACCGTCTTCCGGCCCGAGTGGTTGGCAGCGGTCGCCGACGAACACGGTGTGATGGACGTCCCGCTCGCCGAAGCCCTCGAAACCTTCGCCTGAACGACCGGGGAATAGGACGTGCAGTGTCCCGAGATGGACTGCGCCACGTAACATTGAGCTATGCCGCCCGCTGGTTCGATTGTGCTCGCCTTCTTGGCGTTCATCGCGATGGAACCGGTCACCGCGGCCACTCACCGCTGGGTGATGCACGGCATCGGTGAGTTCTTGCACCGCAGCCACCATCGTCCTCGCACGGCACGTGTCGAAGCCAACGACTGGTATCCAGTGATGTTCGCAGCCGTCGTCAACCTTGGATTCCTCGCAGGGTTCAACTGGAACGGGTTCGCCAGCCTCGTGCCGGTCGGCATCGGCATCACCGCCTACGGCGCCGCCTACGCACTCGTGCACGACGTGTACATCCACCGTCGAGTCGGCTGGTTCGGCGACCGCAAGATCGCCGCCTTCGATCGGCTCGCCGATGCGCACCGCATCCACCACCTCTACAACGCTGCGCCATATGGGATGCTCCTGCCCGTGGTCCCTGTCGAACTCCGCATTCGGGCCAGCCGCACCCACCGCAACCCCCTCGCCAAAGTCTGAGCCAGTCGGCAAATTCATCCCCAGAACTTTCTGAGGATCAGATCGTTCGAGGCCAAGAAAGCATGAACCCGAGTTGGCCTCCGCCAACGAGCGGTGAGGGCTGCCGCCGGAATCGAGCGATCTGGCCCGACTCATGGCGAACCATGGCCACCGTTTCGAGATGGGTGACGATCGCGACACTGCGATTCATCGAGCTCACGACGAGATAGCGGCATCGTCGTCTGATGCAGGGCCGTATCTCCCATCCCGTGGTCCCAGTGGAAACGAGCCGCTGTCAGCTTGTCGAGTCGTAAACCTCGCTGTTGCGATGCTGATCATCGTGAGCCTTGGAGCAATCGCCGTACTGAGCATCGCCACGATGAGTTCTGGATCCGATATCGGACCGACTTCAATTTCGAGCACGGTGCCCGCCTCTCGCCAATAGTCGGACCAGCGGCTCGCACCGGACGGCCTTGATGAAGTTGCGAAAGCGTGGAACGGGCGACGGGAAGATCCCGAGGCTGGCCGCGACGCGTCGCGGTCAGCCGGACTCGTGCGCTGCGAGTGGGTTGGTCCAGTCGAAGTCGGTGTCAAGTGGGTAGACGGGCCGAGGGAGGGATTCGAACGGCATCCGGCTGGGCATTGGAGATGTGCGTCCGGGCGTGTCGACGAAGAGCATGTGTTCGGAATCGACGAACTCGTCGTAGGCGACGGGGAATGAACTACGTACCTTGACCACGATCGTGCGGCTCGCTGCGAGGTCGACGCCGAGAGCCTCGCTGAAGATGGGATCGTTCCCGACCGCTGTGTGACTCGTGACGACAACACGAACTCCGTCGAGTTCGAGGAGCGCCATGTCACCGGGCGTGAGTGTCTTTCCGGCGACGATCCCTCGACGTCCGACGAGGGGCCCTTCATGCAGCGCTATGACCTGTGCTCGCGCCAGGTAGTTGCCTCGGCCCTCGCGACCCCAATCGTCGCCGGTGAACGTCGCGTCGAAGGTGTTGCCGATGCCGACATGTCGGGCTGCCTTCACGAGGTGCCGGTCGCGGAAGTTCACGACAAGCACACCGTCGGCGCCACCTCGATGGAGGGCTTCGAGCATCCAGACGGTGTTCGCTGGACCACCGGCGCCACAGTTGTCACCGAGATCCGACAGGACCATCGCTGGAAACGTCGGGTCGCGACCGGCGGCGACAGCGAGTTTGACCGCCTCGTCGATCGAGATCGCCTCGGCCACGAACCGGTGGCGGTTCGCCCACGCCTGATCCGCGAGGTCGCTTGCGAGACGGCGAGCGTCAACGTCGCAGTCGCGGCCGGTCACAATAATCGCAAGGCTGTTTTTCGAGGTGTCGGAGAACGCGAACCCGCCGAGGATCGAGACATTGCAAATCTGCGATGTGATTTGTTGCTGACCGGCATCGACGAGCTCGGCGAACGGGCCGCTGTCCGTGAAAAGGGCCACGTTGGGCGCCACGATCGGAACCTTGACGAGAACGTGGTGGGGCGTCATGCCATCCCAAAGCTCGCGCAGAAGCTGTGCTGCTTCGGCGCCGCGCTCACGTTGGTCCACGTGCGGGTCGGTGCGATACGCGACGACCACGTCGAGGGCGTCGACCATACGTTCCGACACGTTTCCGTGCGGGTCGAGCGTGCCGACGAGCGGCACGTCAGGGCCGACCGTGTCGCGGACAGCGGCGAAGAACACGCCGTCGCCGTCAGGTTCCTCGGTGGTGATCATGGCTCCGTGGTTGCAGAGGTACACGGCGTCGAGCGGGCCGACCTGGTCAAGGGCTCGCCGCACCCGATCAAGAGTGTCGACGAAGAAGCCATGATCGGCAGCGCCACCCGCCCCCGCCATCGTCACCAGAATAGGTACTGGCGCCCACGGTCCAAGACGATCCATCTCGTCATAGAAGCCGACGACTTCGAGCATCTGACGTGGGTGGTCAGATCGTGCATCAGCCGTGATGTCGTCACCCTCAAGATACAAGCCTCGAAAGCGAGCCTCGTCAACTTTGCGAGCGAACGCGTTGCTCTCCAAAAACATCCCGACAACACCAACTCGACGCACGCGCGCTCCCCTCTTCGGCGATGGCCAATCCATTGCTGAGTCTGACACACCGCCCAACCCGACAACCACCCGACAACACAGCCACAACCAGCGCGTCGGCGTCCGCCGAACTTGCTCCCGACTCAGACCGAGGGAGCGCATAATGAGAATCGCCGTCAGATCGGACAGGTCGAACGACAGCCATCACGGGATCGGGCGATCTGGCCCCCGAAAAGAGCCTAGAAAACGAAAAGGCCGGAGGTGCCGGGGCCGGTGTGAGCGCCGACGCTCGGGCCAATCGTGTAGTGCACAGGTGCCTCCGACAACGCCGGATGCCCGCGCAGCGCGTTGTCCAAGTCAGTACTCACCGACTCACTCGTCGCGTCCGACGTGCCAATGGCAATTCGCAGCCCAGCTGGCGATGAAGGAGCCCAGCCCAGGGCGTACCCGGTCATTGCTGCTACGGCGGCCTCGACCGTCGTCACTGACCTGACCACGGTGAGTTCGCCGCCCGACATCGCCAAAACTGGGATTCCGTCGTTGGCTGCTGCTGCCACACTGGCGCCATCGACGCGGCCGGACCGTGCAATCAACTGGGGGATACCGACAATGAACGTCGTCCCGAGCGCACCGGCTCGCTGCTCGGCAATCACCGCTGCTGATTCGATATCGACGCCACCGGCAATCGCTTCAGCGGCCGCCCACGCGCAGCACGAGATCCCGAAGCTTGCGGTGCCCGAGTCGACCAGCCGAACGGGGACGTCGACCATCTGGGCGGCAAGCCTTGCCGAGTTCAGCGTCCCGCTCATCGCCTCGGTGACGTGCACCGACAAGATCTCGGTACAACCTCGCTCGATCAGCCGCTGATACGCCTCAACGAACTGGCCGGGTGATGGCTGGCTCGTCGTGATCGTGGGCGCCTCTGCGCCGTCCCATGCGGCGTAGAACGCTTGGGGCGTCAGATCGACACCTTCGAAGTGTTCGACGCCGTTGACCGTGACGGTGAGTGGCACGACCTCGATGCCGTACCGCTCGCCAAGCGAGCCCGGCAGCTGGCTGTTGGAGTCGACGACGACGCCAATCATCCGACAGTCGTTTTGACCGACAACTCAGTCGACCCGGCGGGCTCGGGCGGTGGGCCCGCTGCAAGAAATCGCTGAGCGATAATCGCGCTCGTCGTGGCCGCGGCGAGTGGAAGGAGCGCAGACGGCTTCGGCCCCCACAGGTTGCGCCAGCCCTTCGCCCACCAGATCAGGCCCCCGGCGATCCAGAACACACTCGAGGCGAGCGTCGCTGTGAAGGCCCGCTGCTTCAACTTCGGGTTCGAGACGGCCATCGCCGCGACGGCAACGTCGATCGGGAAATAGGCGGGAAAGGTCACAAGGCACTGCCCGACGCTGCACGCCACGCCCTTGCCGCCTCCGGTGAAACCTGACCAGACCGGGTAGCAGTGACCCACTACCGAGGCCGTACCGGCGAGGTGCGCTCCGGGCGGCCCAGCCACAAGCGCCCCAGCACAACACGCCAAGGCCCCCTTGCCGATATCGCCAGCCATGACAGCGGCGCCGGCTCTGGCACCGAGCACCTTGATCGCGTTCGTTCCGCCTGGGTTCCCGGAGCCGGTCTCGCGCAAATTTATCGATCCGCCAGACAGCTTGCGAGCAACGATGTCTGCCGTCGGGAAAGTGCCGACAAGGTATCCAACGCCAATGGCCACACCGATTCGCTTGATGTCAGAACGAATGTGCACGAGACTGCACTGTACGTGAAGTCCTGAATCACCCAAGGTTCGCGAAGATTGCGCGTGGAACACAAGAGCTCCGCCGCTATATTTTCGTTGCTCTCAACGAGACGAGTTCACTCGCCTCAACGAACAGGCCCCCATCGTCTAGTGGCCTAGGACACCACCCTTTCAAGGTGGCGGCACGGGTTCGAATCCCGTTGGGGGTGCGGAAAGCCCTCGGGTTTTTCATAGCGGTTGCGGTGACACGCAGTCGTTCAATACATAGCAATTCTGGTCCCGTGGTGAAGTCAGGAGTTCACGCCGGCCTGTCAAGCCGGAGGTCGCGGGTTCAAATCCCGTCGGGACCGCGGTCGGGTAGAATCTGGTTTCGTAGCTCAGTCGGCAGAGCGCTCGCCTGAAAAGTGAGAGGTCACCGGATCGACGCCGGTCGAAACCACACAAAGACACCCCGCTTGGTTCGCCAAGCGGGGTGTTGTGTTTTTCGGCCGATCTACTCGGCCAACCAGTTGCAGGAAGCGAGCGGGCGGTCACACTGTGCCTGACACAGTGTGACCGCGGGTCAGCTGGTGTGGGTCTGGAGCTGGCCACCTGATTCGGCGAGCGACTTCAGAAGCGGGCTGAGATCCCAGTGCTTGCCACCGAGACGTTCGCCGTACTCCTGGACCTTGGCAGCGATCTCAGCGAGGCCGATGCTGTCGGCCCAGTGCATTGGGCCACCGCGATAGACCGGCCAGCCGTACCCGTTGACCCACACGACGTCAATGTCGCTGCCGCGGATGGCGATCTTCTCTTCGAGAATTTTCGCGCCCTCGTTGACCATTGGATAAAGGCAACGCTCGAGCACTTCCTGGTCGGAAACTTCGCGCTGCTCGATGCCTTTACCAATGGCGAAGTCCTTGATGAGCTGCTCGACTTCCTTGTCGGGCGTGGCCGCACGGGTCTCGGCGTCGTACGTGTAGTAGCCCATGCCGTTCTTCTGGCCACGGCGACCGTTCTCGCACAGCACTTCGCGGATCGTCGACGAGGAAGACTTCTCTTGCTTCCAACCAATATCAAGGCCAGCAAGATCGCTCATCGAGAACGGCCCCATAGGGAAGCCAAAGTCGAACAGCACCTTGTCGACCTGGGCGGGCGTGGCTCCTTCGAGCAGCATGCGCTCAGCTTCGGCACCGCGCATGAACAACATGCGGTTGCCGACGAAGCCCGGGCACACACCGACCATGGTCGAAACCTTGCCAATCTTTTTACCGATCGCCATCGTGGTCGCGACGACGCTGTCGGACGACTTGTCACCGCGTACGTTCTCGAGCAACTTCATGACGTTGGCCGGGCTGAAGAAGTGCATACCAATGACACTCTCGGGGCGGCTGGTGACTTCAGCGATCTTGTTGACATCGAGCGCCGACGTGTTTGAGGCCAGAAGCGCACCCGGCTTACAGATCTCGTCGAGTTCCCGGAAAATCGACTGCTTCAGTTCCATGTCTTCGAACACGGCTTCGATGACCATGTCGCAGTCGGCGAAGTCTTGCTTGGTGGTGGAGCCGGTGATCAGCGCCATACGCTCTTCGACCTGCTCGGGCGTGGTGGACCGTGAACGCTCGTAGTTCTTGCGGACGACGCCGAGGCCCTTGTCGAGTGCTGCCTGATCACGTTCGACAATGGTGACGGGAATGCCGACGTTGACGAAGTTCATCGCAATGCCGCCACCCATGGTGCCAGCACCGAGGACACCGACCTTCTGGACGTCGATCAGCGGCGTGTCTTTTGGAATGTCTGGGATCTTGTTAGCGGCGCGCTCAGCAAAGAAGTAATACCGCTGGGCGGCCGACTGCGGGCCGGTCATCAGCTCCATGAAGAGCTTGCCTTCGGTCTTGAGCCCCTCGTCGAACGGCTGGTTGCAGGCCGCTTCGATGCACTTAATGTTGTTCTCGGGTGCGAGGAAACCGCGGGCCTTGCGGGAAATGCCCTTGCGGAAGTTGGCAAAGATCTCTTCGTCGCCGGCATGCGCCTCGACCAGTTCGTTGCGGTCGCGGACCCGAACGAGCGGGAGGTTCTCAGCAACGGCATTATTGGCGAAGGCAATCGCTGCAGCGCGCAACTCTTGGAGGCCACCATCGACGACATCGTCGACGAGGCCACCGTCTTTGGCTTCGGTGCTGCTGATATGACGGCCCGAGGTCATCATCTCCAGCGCCTTGGCGACTCCAACGAGACGCGGCAGACGCTGCGTGCCACCGGCACCCGGAAGGAGACCGAGATTGACTTCGGGAAGCCCGAACTTCGCCGAGCTCAGCGACACGCGGTAGTGGGCGCACAGCGCGACTTCAAGGCCACCACCGAGCGCAGTGCCGTGAATGGCAGCAATCACCGGGATCGGGGCGTCTTCCATCGCGGCCTGCACTTCTTGCAAACCGGCGGCCTTCGGCACGTTTCCGCCGAACTCGCTGATGTCAGCGCCGGCAATAAACGTGCGGCCATCACAGATGACCACGACCGCCTTGGCGCCAGATTCGACCGCCTGCGTCATCCCGTCAAACAAGCCCTGGCGGACGTGCCAGCTCAGCGCATTCACCGGCGGATTGTCGACGATGACGAGCGCGACATCACCTTCGCGTTCCAAACGGACGGTGTCGGTCAACTGGATCGGTTCAGACATGTGCTCATTCAAGCAAATTCGAGCCTCGAAGTTCGATTCCGGGACCCATATGAATATCCACTCCCGTCATCGAGCAGAACCCCAACGGTTGCGGGCCGCGTGTGTCAAAGACCGCCGTCGTTTTATGATTGCATGAGCAGCGATGACTCAGACAGAAGACCACGACACCATTGGATTCATCGGCTTGGGGAACATGGGTGCGCCGATGTGCGACTGCCTCCTCGAAGCTGGTTTCGCCGTCGTTGCATTCGACCTCGATCAGACCAAGGTCGAGCACGCCGTTGCTGGCGGTGCACTCGCTGCAACCTCGGCCGCCGACTGCGCTGCCCAGGCCGATGTTCTGCTCACATCACTCCCCCGCCCGGAACACGTCGAGGCCGTCATGGAAACGGGTGGCGCACTTGCTGCGCTGCGCGCCGGGTCGCTCTGGGTCGACCTGACCATCGTGCGCACGGCGATGCCCGCCTCGCCGAAGCAGCGCTCGAGGTGCGCTACTGGTCGACTCGCCGGTCACTGGCGCCGTCGACGGTGCCCGCAACGGCCGGCTCACCCTTTTCATTGGCGGCGCTGACGAACCTGTTGCCCGCGCCACGGCGATCCTCGAACACCTCGGAGTCGTCATTGCGTGCGGCCCGCTCGGAACGGGCAACGTCGTCAAGTTGGTCACCAACCAGCTCTGGTTCATCTCCGCTGCAGCACTCGGCGAAGGGCTCGCTGTCGGCATGGCGAACGGCGTCGACCTCGGCGTGTTGTATCGGGCGATCCTCGAGTCGGTCGGCGACAGTTTCGTGGCCCGCCACGACGGTCCATCGATCTTTGCGGGCCACTACGACCCGTCGTTCACCGTCGGCCTCTGCCTCAAAGACCTCGGGCTCCTCGAGGAGCTCCAGGGTGGCGTCGCGGCACCAATGGTGATGACCGACGCTGCCCGCAGCGCGTTCCGCGACGCTGGGGATCGTTACGGCACCGGCGTCGGTGAACTCCACGTCGCGAAACGGCTCGAAGATGATGCCGGCCTGTCGTTCCGAATGGACGGCGACTGGACGCCACCTTGGGAAGTCGACGATGACTGATCTTGGCACCCTGATCGACTTCGAACGATCGCTCAACCTGCAAGCGCCAGAGTGCCAATCAACCGATTGCTTCGAGGTCGCTCCAGAGGTGCCCGAGCGCACGGTGGACCGTGCCGGACTTACGAATCGCCATCCACTGATCGTCGGTTGCGATCCGATCGATCAGGCCAGCCAACGCTGGCTGCTCGTCACGAGCGAGTTGCTCGGCTGGCTGCCCCACGAGCTGTTCGAGATTGAAGGTCATTGCCAAGAGACGACCGAAGTGGCCAAGTGGCCCGTCGAACGGCCCTGTAGATGTCGGTTGCCGTGCCGCCGTCAAGGAATGCTTGCCCCATAGCTCGTCGAGGCCCGCATAGAACTCATCGCGAGCAGCGAAGTGGACGTGTTCGACGTTCATCGACATGGCGGCGGCCGCACACATCAAACACGGCTCGAGAGTGGTGTACAGGTGCAGACCTGCAGCATCGAACTGGTCGAGTTCGGCAAAAGCATTCATCTCGGCGTGCGCCGTCATGTTGCCCGAAAGCGTTCGTGGCGACCGTTGCTGCTGCATCACACGGTTCCGCCCTGCCGTCACGATGGAATCGTCATTGGCCGGGTCAACCAGCACTGCGCCCACCCCAAACGTGCCAGCTCGATACGCGGCCCAGGCCTCCTCGAACGCCACTTGCCAGGGCAGTGACAGCGATTTCCAGGTATCGGTAGCAGAACTCATCAAGATCAGTCAACCAGCAAGACGCATGCACTCACAGCCGAGCAACAGCGGGTCCGGGCCACGCCCGGAGAAAACGGTTGCGGCGGCCGCGTCGTTGGAGTCGGCGAAGCCGAACAGCACGCCGCCAACAAGTGTGGTCGGTCGTTCTGTGCCGAATCCCGACGGGTCAACGAGCGGCCCAGCAGGTTCGGTGCCCGCCACGGTCGTGGTCGGTGCGGGAGCGGTCGCCGTGACGGTCGCCGTCGCGATCGTCGTGGTCGTTGCGATCGTCGCGGCCGTTGCGATCGTCGCGGTCGTTGCGATCGTCGTGATCGTCGTTGTCGTCGGCAGTGGGGTGGCTGCATAGGCGACCCGGCTGGACTCGCCTGATGACGTGTCAGCAGTTGCGTACACGGCAACAGCGCCGGCTGAGAGCGCCACCACGGCAATAGCGGCAATAGCGGCAATAGCGGCAACGACCGTTTGTTTGCCCGGGATCTTGGCAGCTATACGCACGGATGTCGCTGTATCAAAGCCTTGCTCTTGTGTCGCCAGCCAACCACGCTCGTCAACCCACACAGCGAGCGGCGGCAACGTTGCTGACATTGGGGTCTTGTGGCGCTCCAGCGAAAGTGAGTCACCAATCGTCGAGCCCCGGCTAATTTGCGAGGTCGTCGACTTAGGCGGTGCCGCGCAGCGCAGCACCCAGACCTCAGGTACCGAACCCGAAACCAAGGTCGGGAGCAGTGAGCAGCGGCCGGTAATCGATGTCCTTGTCAGCAGCCATGGCGGCACACGTACCGCCACGGTCGACAATGACGGTCATGAACACGGCAATTGCGCCGAACGCCTCAATCTCTTCAGCAGCTTCGATCAGCGACGTGCCCCGGGTCGTGGTGTCTTCGGTGACAAGCACCCTGTCACCTGGCTGCAACGCGCCGGCAATACGACCGGTGATGCCGCCCTGCTTGGCTTCTTTGCGAACACTGAAGCTGCGCAATGCGTGCCCACGAGTTGCCGCCACTGCCTGCACGCCATAAGCCACAGGGTCGCCGCCCATCGTCAAACCGCCGATGGCATCGATGCCATCGAAATCGGCACCGAACACTTCGATGAGTGCATCGGTCACCGCGATAATGCCATCGGGGCGACACGCTGTTTGTTTAGTGTCGAGGAACCAGGTGCTCTTGGCCCCTGACTTGAGCGTGAAGTCACCAGTCTTCACCGAGTGCTTCAGCACGTTGTCGCGAAGCCGATCGAGCGTCGGGGAGAGGTTGGGAAGCGCAGCATCACTCATCGCTGGCCGAACCTATCCGGTAAGTCCACCCCGACGAGGAAATCGCTGCCAAACGATGCCACGACTCGATCACCGCTTGGCCGCGCGATCACGGAGTAGGACCTCTTGCGTCACCGTCGCAACGTGCGTGCCATCGGCAGTAAAAACGTGCCCATGGGCCAGGCCGCGGCCTCCGACGAAATGCTGGCATGTGAAGTCATACAGGTGCCAGCGGTCAGCGCGCAGCGGACGATGGAACCAAATCGTGTGGTCGAGGCTGGCGCCGAAGAAACGGTCTTCGTCGCCCATTACGGCCGCCGCTTCCGGATGCGCATGCATCACCGCCTCCGTCGGAACGTCGTCCGAAAGGAACGCCAGCCATGAACGGTGCAGTAACTGCGCCGGGGCTTCAGCGGGGTCTCCGAGTTCGTGGTTCACCTTCATCCACACGACCGTGCGTCCAGCACCGTCGCGGCGGGGCCCCTGCACTTGCGTGGCCGGCACGACGACTCGATCGAAAGTCTCGGTCCACGACGACGCGTCCAACGAGTCGGCCGCCGGAACGTCCGGCATCAGGATCGACTGCACGCTGGCCGCCGGTTCAGGTCGCTGAAACGAACTCTCGGCGTTGAGGATCGCGCCGATCGCCTGCTTGGCGACTACTCGGCGGGTCGAGAAGCTACGCCCGTTCCTGATCCGGTCGACTTCGTACCGAACCGGCTCAGTGGCGTCGCCCGGACGGATGAAATACGCCCGAATGGAATGCGGTTCCAAGTCGGGCTCAACCGTGAGGGTCGCTGCACGCAATGCCTGCGCGACAATCTGACCGCCATATAAGCCGCCCCACGGATACTCCGGGCCCGCCCCGACGAAGACATCGGTGCCATGCGGGGAAAGTTCGAACATCGTGTGAACCTATTCGAAGATCACCGAGAACCAATATCGATCAGTTCATTCGACCGTCCAAATCACGTAGAGTTAAACTATGGCAGCAAAACGTGGTCCAAAAATGCCGATGACCGACGAGCACAAGGCCGCGCTCGCAAAGGGCAGAGTCGAAGGTCGCGTCGTTCGCGAGTATCTCGAAGGCCTGCGAGCAACAAAGCCAAAGCGTGGCCGCAAGCGCACCGCTGAAACAGTGGCCACCCGGCTCGAAACAATTAACGCTGAGCTGGAATCCGCATCTCCTATTGACGAGTTGTTGCTGGTCCAGGAACGCCGTGACCTACGGTCCGAATTGGAATCGATGTCCGACATAATCGATATGAAGCAGCTTGAAGCCGAGTTCGTTGCCCTGGCCAAGAGCTACAGCCAGAGTAAGCAGATCTCGTACCAGTCGTGGCGTGATGTAGGTGTCGAGGCAAGCGTCCTCAAGGCCGCCGGCATCTCTCGCCGCAACTGACTCCTCGGCTTACACCTGGATCGCGTCGACCGCTTCGAAGACGCGACCGAGGTTCGACAATGAACGACGGAGGTCGAACGCATCGTCGAGTACTGCGTTATCGACATCGTCGTCGGCTTCAAGCAACGATCTGAAGTCGACGCCGTCGTCCCACGCCTGCATCGCATTGCGCTGCACAATCCGGTATGCCTCATCGCGGGTCTTACCCGCTTGGACGAGCGACAACAGCACCGGCTGACTGAAGACCAGGCCGTAGCTCGCATCGAGGTTTGCCTGCATCCGCTCGGGCATTACGACAAGTCCCGTCAGCAAACGACGAAGTCGCCGCATCATGTAATAGGCAAGTTGCGACGAATCTGGGAGAATCACACGCTCGACCGATGAGTGGGAGATATCGCGCTCGTGCCAGAGGGCAATGTCTTGCAAACCCGCGAGCAGGTTCGACCGGACCACTCGCGCTAAACCAGAGATCGTTTCAGCGCTAATTGGATTCCGCTTATGCGGCATTGCTGACGATCCCTTTTGACCTGGCTTGAAGCCTTCTTGGACTTCACGAACCTCGGTCCGCTGAAGATGACGAAGTTCGACGGCCATTAATTCGCATGTTGCAGCAACCGAAGAGCACGCATAGAGGAACTCAGCGTGGCGGTCACGGGCGACGACCTGGGTGGCCGGCACTGGCTTCAGATCGAGTGCATCTCCGACAAACTGTTCGACCGCAGGCGGGATATTGGAGTAAGTCCCAACGGCGCCGCTCAGCTTCATAACGGCAACCGTGTCACGGGCGGTGCGCAGACGTTCGCGATCACGCTCGACCTGCAAAGCCCACAGAGCGACTTTGGCGCCGAAGGTCGTTGGCTCGGCATGGATGCCGTGCGTACGACCAATCATCACCGTGTCGCGGTGTTCGCGCGACATCTCGATCAACGTGGCGAGCAATTCGGTCGACGCCTCGATCATCAGATCAGCGGCATCTCGCATTGCCCAACACAGCGCAGTGTCACCAACATCGGAAGATGTGAGCCCGTAATGGATCCAGGATCCTGCAGGGTCGTTGATCGCATCCTGCGTGACGTCGACAAACGCTGCAACGTCATGATCGGTGATCGCCTCACGATCGAGGATTCTTCTGCAGGAATGCGTCGTCAGCGACCGGAGCGTTCGCTCGGCAAATCTCGGCAGCTTCCTGCGGAACGACGCCAATTGCGGCATGCCCCTCGGTGGCCAGCAGTTCAACCTCGAGCCAGCGAGCAAACTTTGCCGTGTCGGACCAAACAGCATCCATCTCCGGAGTGGAATAGCGCGGAATCAAGATGTTTCCCAGATGAGATAATCGTCGCGTTCGGCGCCGACGCCGACCACGTTGACGCGAACTCCGACTTCACGTTCGACAACTGCAATGAACGCCTTTGCCTCGGCCGGCAGCTCACCCGGTTCGCGCATCTCGTTGATCGGTGTCTTCCAACCAGGCAGCTCTTCGTACACAGGCTCGATCCGCTCGAGCACGTCGTACTGGTCCGGGTAATCGGTGACCGGTTCGCCATCGAGGGTGTAACCGGTGCAGATCTTCACAGTGTCAAAACCGTCAAGGATGTCGAGCTTCGTGAGCGACAATTCGGTGAGCGAGTTGAGTCGGACCGCGTGGCGCAACATCACGCAGTCGAGCCAGCCGCAACGACGGGCGCGACCTGTGACGGTGCCGAATTCGTGACCGACTTCGGCGAGCATCTTGCCGTCGTCATCGAATAACTCGGTGACAAACGGGCCGGCGCCCACACGCGTGGTGTACGCCTTGGTGATCCCGACAATCCGGCTGAGATCGCGTGGCCCCAAGCCTGAGCCAACCGAAGCACCGCCGGCTGTCGGGTTCGATGACGTGACATAGGGGTAGGTGCCGTGATCGAGGTCGAGGAACGTCGCTTGGGCGCCTTCGAGCAGGATGTGTGCATCTTCGGCCAGGGCGTTGTGGAGCAGGCTGATCGTTTCGCAAAGGTACGGCACGAGACGTGCGCCGTAGGTCGAGTAGCGCTCAACCATGTCCTCGACGTCGAGCGCGTCGCCGCCTGCGTCGCTAATCAACTTATTTTCGACCGTTGCGCGTTCGCGGATCAGCCGTGCAAAACGTTCGGGGTCACGTGCATCACCGGCACGGATGCCGACTCGGCGCATCTTGTCGGCGTATGCCGGGCCGATGCCGCGCAATGTGGTGCCGAGCTTGTCGTCGCCACGCATTGCCTCAGAGATTGCATCGTGGCTCTGGTGCCACGGAAAAATGAGGTGCGCCCGAGTGGAGACCTTGAGGTCGGAGCACGAGTTGCCCCGCGATTCGAGCATGTCGACCTCGTTGAAGAGCGTCGGCATGTCGACAACAACGCCGTTGCCGATCACCGGGGTGACATGCCGATACAGAATGCCGGAGGGCACAAGTTGCAAGGCGTACTTCTCGCCGTCGACCACCACGGTATGACCCGCGTTGTGGCCGCCCTGATAGCGCACGACATAGGCGTGCTCTTTCGACAACAAGTCGATGACTTTGGCTTTACCTTCGTCGCCCCATTGGGCTCCGATAACGACCGTGACTGGCATTGACGCTCCCCTTCGCAGGGTGTGAGAGGAATCCGACCAACGCTCGACGTGCCGATCGAAGGTCGCGAATGGAACGTGATGTGACACTAGTGCCAGCCGGCGCGACCTCAGTCATCTGTCCGGTTCTCTGCCGTGCTTTTTGTCAAGCCGAGGGCACAGCAAGTTCACACCAGCGGTGCGTCGGTCGTGGACGTTGGTCTGCCAAACGTCGAAGCTCACAGCGCTCTGCTCTTTGCTGATTTTGGCGAGTTCGGAGTTTTTCATCAGGACATACGTGATGTTCATGTTGTACTTGACCCCGTTGTCATCGGATCGAAGTCGACTGAAACGATTGGCTTTTACGTCGGCAACCTCGCTGCGGGGTCCCCGCCCAACCCCTCATTGCATCCGCACCCCATCCTGGCCGCAACCCACAGCGCCAGTCGAAGGGCTCGACGGTAATCTTGGTTGTATGAACGTGATGCGACGCCAGGTGTGGAACGAGATGGACCCCGATGCTCGGGCCGCCCTCATGCACCGCGGCATTGACGACATCTTCGACCCGGAATTGCGGGCCTCGATCGGCATCATTCTGGACGACGTTCGCCTTCGCGGCGATGCAGCCGTCTGTGATGCACTGGCCAAGTTCGACGGAATAACACTCACGCCCAACCAACTCCGAGTGAGTACGTCCGAGTTCGAGCAGGCCGTGGTGTCCGACGCTGTCGAGGAGGCCATCGACGATGCAATTGTCCACCTGCGCATCTTCAACGAAGCACAGATGCAGCAGTCTCGTGACTGGAGCATCGAGAGCGAACCGGGTCTGACTGTCGGCGAGAAGATCACGCCGATCAGCTCCGTTGGCCTCTTCACGCCGTCCGGCAAGGCAAGCTATCCGAGCGTCGCGTATCAACTTGCCGTTCCGGCAGTCGTGGCCGGAGTTCCCAAGGTGTCGCTCGTCGTTCCACCTGTCCCGGGCGGAACGGGCGAAATCGACCCCGCAGTGCTCGTTGTTTGCCGCAAGCTTGGCATCGAGAACGTCTTCCGCGTCAACGGCCCAGCCGGCATTGCAGCCCTCGGGTTCGGCACCGAGTCGATCGACAAAGTTGTCAAGGTCGTCGGCCCTGGTTCGCCCGCCGTCACGATCGCCCAGGTCGAGATGCAACGGTTCGGAACATCAACAATGATGCTCCTCGGCCCCACCGAGAGCCTCGTCATCGCCGACCAAACGGCCGACCCGGTCCGCCTGGCGGCTGACCTACTGATCGAGGCGGAACACGGCACCGACAGTTCGGTCGTGTTGCTGACCACATCGGCTGTTCTCGCCAATGCAACTGACATCGAACTCGACCGCCAACTTGGTGCCCTGCCCGAGGTGCGCGCCGCAGCTTGCCGCGCCTCGCTCGGGCCGAACGGTGGATGTGTACTCGTCGACGATCTTGCTACTGCCGTCGTTGTTGCCAACAGCTACGCCGCCGAACACCTGCAGGTTGCAGTCGCCGACGCCGACGTCGACCGCGTCGTCGACGGTTTGGTTAATGCCGGCGAGATCTTGATCGGCCAGGACACACCGTTCAGCGCTGCCAACTTCATCCTCGGCTGCCCCGCATCACTGCCGACGAGTGGCTTTGCTCACGTGGCGTCGGGAATCACCGCCGATGCTTTCTTAAAGCGAACAGCTATTGCTCGCGCCGACGGAACCGCCATCCGCCGCATGGCTTCGAACGTGATTGCGCTGGCCGACCACGAGGGCTTTCCCGCCCACGCAAACGCGCTGCACCTTCGCGCCGCCGCACACGTCCAAGAACAATGAGACACCTACGCTGACGCCATGGCCACGGTCCTGCTCGTCGAAGACGACGAGCGACTTGGTGAACCACTCGTTCGCGTATTACCAGCAGAACATTTCGACGTCGTTCATGTCGCTGTTGGCATTCCTGCACTGCAGGCTGCGAACGAAACACGACCCGATCTTGCCCCCTCGGTCTGACCCGGCCCGATATCAACAGCCTCGACGTCTGTGGAACGTCGGGGACTGGCCATCATCGTGCTGACTGCCGACTCTTCGTGGATCAAGATTCACGGGCGCAGTGAGTCAATTTCTCAAGTCACCCCTCGGCAGCGCCGACCACGAGCCCCGGATGTTCTTCCGTTCCAGGCCGAACGGTGATCCGCCCGCCTTCGGCGATGCCACCGTCGAGGATCAGTATCGCTGCCGGGTCGGCGATCTCGCGCTGGATGATCCGCTTCAACGGACGTGCGCCGAACGACGGGTCGTAGCCATCGCGAGCAAGTTGAGCCATCGCGGCGTCGTCGATGTCCAGCGTGATCCGCTTTGCGTCGAGCCGCTTGCGGAGCAGTTCGAGCTGCACTTTGACAATGGCGTACAGATCCTCCTCCGACAGCGAGCGGAACCGGATGATGTCGTCGACCCGATTGATGAACTCCGGCTTGAAGAAGTCAAGCGGATCGCCGGGAAGATTCGACGTCATGATCAACACGACGTTCGAGAAATTGACGGTGCGCCCCTGTCCGTCGGTCAGCCGACCGTCGTCAAGTAACTGGAGCAGTGTGTTGAACACATCTGGGTGTGCCTTCTCGATCTCGTCGAGCAACACGACCGAATATGGCCGGCGGCGGACCGCTTCGGTGAGCTGGCCGCCCTCGTCGTAGCCGACGTATCCCGGGGGCGCGCCAATGAGGCGAGACACGGAGAACTTCTCCATGTACTCGCTCATGTCGATCCGAACCATCGACTTCTCGTCGTCAAAGAGGAAGTCGGCGAGCGCTCGCGCTAACTCGGTCTTGCCGACACCGGTCGGGCCGAGGAACATGAACGAACCGATTGGCCGATTCGGGTCGCTCAGCCCGGCGCGGCTGCGGCGGACAGCGTTGGCGACCTTCGTGACGGCATCGTCTTGACCAATGACCCGCTTGTTGAGCAGCCCTTCAAGGTGAACAAGCTTTTGTGTCTCGGATTCCATCAGACGCGTCATCGGGATACCGGTGGCCTTGCCGACAACCTCGGCGATATCTTCCGCGTCGACCTCTTCTTTGAGCATCGCCTTGGTTTCCTGCAATTGATGAAGGTGCGCTGTGGCGTCTTCGATACGTCGCTCGAGTTCGGGGATGCGGCCATATCGGATCTCAGCAGCAAGTTCGAGGTCGGACTCACGCTCGACCTGGGTACGAAGACCTTCCAGTTCTTCTTTCAGTGAGCGGATCGCGCCGATCGCCTGCTTCTCCTGCTCCCAGTGCTCTCGCATTTCGGCGTTGGAGGCATTCAGCTGAGCGAGCTCGTCATGCAAGGCATCGAGCCGTTCCGCCGACAGCTTGTCGGTCTCTTTTTCGAGCGCGACCTGTTCGATCTCCAACTGCAAGATGCGACGTTGCACGACGTCGATCTCGGTCGGCAGCGAATCGATCTCGATACGCAGCTTCGATGCCGCTTCGTCCATCAGGTCGATTGCTTTGTCGGGCAGAAAGCGCGACGTGATGTAACGATCAGAGAGCACCGCAGCGCTGATCAGCGCCGAGTCTTGGATCCGTACGCCGTGGTGTACTTCGTACCGCTCCTTGAGGCCGCGCAGAATCCCGATCGTGTCGTCGACCGACGGTTCACCCACGTACACCTGTTGGAAGCGACGCTCGAGAGCTGGGTCTTTCTCAACGTGCTTGCGGTACTCGTCGAGCGTGGTCGCACCGACCATCCGGAGCTCGCCGCGAGCGAGCATCGGCTTGATCATGTTGCCGGCATCCATGGCGCCCTCGGCGCCGCCTGCCCCAACGATCGTGTGGAGTTCGTCGACGAACGTGATGACTTGGCCGTCGGCGTCAGTGATCTCTTTCAAGACAGCCTTCAGGCGCTCTTCGAACTCGCCGCGGTACTTTGCCCCGGCGAGCATCGAGGCAATGTCGAGAGCGATCAACCGCTTGTTCTTGAGACCTTCGGGAACGTCACCGTCAGCGATACGCCGGGCAAGTCCTTCCACGATGGCAGTCTTACCAACCCCCGGTTCGCCAATGAGCACCGGGTTGTTCTTGGTGCGCCGCGATAGCACCTGCATGGCGCGGCGGATCTCGTCGTCTCGGCCAATGACGGGGTCGATCTTGCCATCTCGGGCACGGGCGGTCAGGTCCTGGCCGTATTTCTCAAGGGCTCCGAACTTCTCTTCAGGGTTCTGATCGGTGATGCGATGCGAACCGCGCACGTCCTTCAACGCAACCAGCAGCTCCTCGGAGCCGATGTCGAGGCGGTCATTCATTGCAAGCAACAGGTGCTCAACCGACAAGAAATCGTCGCCGAGTTCTTTCTGGTACTTCTCGGCGTTGCTGACATTGTTGGTCAGCTCTTTACTCATCCGCGGCTCATCACCGCCGTAGGCCTTCGGGAGGTTCTGGACGCGCTCGTCAAGCTTGTTGCGCACCATCAACGGGGCCTGGCCGAGCTTGGCGAGGACCGCTGGAATGATCGTCCCGTCTTGGCGCATCATGGCGCCCAACACGTGGTCCGTGGTCAGCTCTGGGTTGGACAGGCTCTTGGCCTCATCGATCGCCGCAGCGAACGCCTCCTGAGTCTTGATGGTCCATTTCTTTGGGTCAAATGCCATGCCGTGTCCGCCCTGTTCTGGTTCTTCGTCTTATTCAGTCAACAATGTTGATTATTAAATATCAAGATTTTGAACGCTTATAGCATTATTAACAATAAAATCTACCGGAGGTGTTCAATGACGCCATCGGCGATCTCGGCCACGTCCTTGTATTCGCGTACAGCCGGTGGCATCCACTCGACCGAGGCAGCAAGACGCTCCCACACAGCTGGGTCATTGCTCACCAACGGAAGCGGCGTGATCGATGTGCGGATCGTGAACAACACACAGTTTGTCTCGGGAAACCGCCGCAGGGTCTCACGTTCCACACGGAGAAAGAGCTGATCAGGGCGGCACGTTTCGGGCCGAGGCGCCGCTGTACCGTCGAGCGGGGTGTACCAGTCAGGGGTGTCGAGTAGCCCCCAGCCCAGTCGCCAGAAGCTGCGGTCCGGGCGCAGTCGGTTGAAAAATCGATCGACGGGCACCTCGAGTTGATCATTGAGGAGCGCTACGGGGGCGTGCACCTCGGCCATTGTTTGGCCCAGCTTCGATCGCAGATCCCACCGATTCGGGAAACACACCGATCCAGCGCCGAAGACCAAGTGCCGATCATCGCCCTTGCCGCGCTCGACCATCAACACGAGGTCCTCTGGGACCAGCCGCGCCGCTGCATCAAGCGGATGCAGCGATTGATCGAGCGTTCGATGCTGGTCGGGCGCCGTCTGGGCGAGGTGGCGGACCAAGGCGTCAGCGACCTCGGTCGACTCTGCCTCGACATCATCGAGTGCCACGAACACCGACTCAGGGAACTCCGTGTTTAACCGCGCCTTTTCGGCCAGGGCGGCATCGGTGTCTGGGCCCCATTGGATCCAGTCGGCCAGATCGAGTGGTCGGACGCCGAGCCGCCACCGGAATTCACTCGTCGACGGCGACGGCCCGTCCATAAACGGCAGGTACGGCGCATCCACAGTCATCGACACGCCCGCCAGACTACGACGCTTCCGCCACCAACCCGACCCCCAACTCACGACCAGGGATCGACGCGCAATGTGACGTGAGGCCCACCAGCACATTCGCTGCAAACCCCGCCTCTCACAACGGCTCGGTATCGTGAATCTAATGTCCCGTTACCGCCCGCCTCACGTTGCCCAGGGCACGTGGCGCTCAGGTGCACTGCATGTGTGGGGTTGGAACGGCGTTGACACCGCATCGATGGCCTGGCTGTACTCCGGATTCCGCAAGATCGGCGACGATGGCCGACGCACCGGCTGGCACGATTCCCCCATCTCGTTCGGCGCTATCGGCCGGGTGACGATCGACGTCCCGGGCCATCACACGATGCACGCATCGTCGGTCCAACTCGACTCGATCGGAACCGCGGTCTGGCTCAGCAAACTGCCAGCGTCGGAGTTCCTGTCAGACTCACTTGCCTGGTTCGCGCGCCTCGCCGAACTTGCGCGGTACACCGTGTCGTCCAACCGGATCGTGCCGTCAATCGTCAACGAGGGGCCGTTCGTCGCCGGGCGCTGGGCCCCGGTCACCGACGAACAGATCGAAGGCATTCTCGCGGCGCTCGACACATCGATGCCCGATATTTGCGTTGCCGGTTCCGGAGTGAACTCCACCCGGATCTACAACCAACTTGTCGACGGCATCGCCCGATCATTCCTCCACCAAAGCGGCTGGAAGGCCAACCTCGGACGGCAGCGCAAGCCTGCGGCACAGGCATTGCGGTCGCTGTTCGGCGCGCTGTCAAAGCCCGACCATGTGATGCGCGGCAATACAGGCGAGTACGAAGTCGCCGTCCAGCACCTTCGCGACGATCTCGAACGACACCGTCGACGCCTCAACGGCGAACCGGTGTTGGTCCCGCGTCTTCGCTTGATCATCGCCGAAGACCCCCTCGACCCGTGGGTGGTTCGGCTCGAACTCGTTGATGACACCGACAGCGCTCGGTGGTGTTCGGCGAATGACGTGTGGGCACGGAACCAAGTTGCTGTCGACGTGGCCCGCGGTCAAGAGCACCTCGACAACCTTGCCGAAATGCTCGGAGAGGTCGTCAGTCGTATCAGCGGCGTGCCTGGCCTCGCTGACCTCGCGCTGCAACACGAGCCGACCAGTGTCGAACTTGAACTTGAGGTCGCCGAAGAATTCATCGACCTCGCGCCGCACCAACTCGACCAGCTCGGCGTCGAGCTGATCGGCCCCGAGCGATTGATACGGACGCGCGTCAACGTCAGCGGCGAGGCCACACCTTCGCCACCCGACGACCGTACGAAGCAGTTCGGCAAAGACGCACTCGTCAAGTGGAAGTTGGTGATCGGCGACGAAGAGATCTCCGACGCCGAGATCGCCCGTGCCGAAGTGGCCGGCGCCACGTTGCTCCACACCGGGCAGCGCTGGGTGCGCATCGACGCCGCCGAGCTCCGGCGCAAGCGCGAGCAGCTCACCGACCTCAAAACCAACCACAGCAAGGTCAAGCCGCTCGAGCTGATGCGACTCGCCAACGACGAGGGCAGCACCGACGAGAACCCCCTCATCTTCGTGCACGATGCACCCGGCCAAGACGGCGCCGCCGACCCGTACGACGCAGACGGCAACGTCGCGCGCGACCGGCTCGCGGCCGATTGGGTCCGTGAGCTCCTTGCCGGCCTTCCCGACGAAGAACTCGAAGAGACCCAGGAGTCACCCGAGTTCGTCGGCGAACTGCGCCACTATCAACGACGCGGTCTGTCATGGCTGCAGTTCCTCGCCAAACTCGGGCTCGGCGGCGTACTTGCCGACGACATGGGGCTCGGCAAGACCGCCACCACGCTCGCGCATCTCCTTGAGCGTCCGGGACCGCACCTCGTCATCTGCCCGCTCAGCGTTGTCCGTAACTGGAAACGCGAGTCGGAACGCTTCACCCCCAAGCTCGACGTTGTCATCCATCACGGCGCCACACGCAGTAAGACGCTCGCGTCGCCTGACTCCGAACTGTTCGTCACCAACCCGGAACGGCAGCTCGTGATCACCACCTACGGCCTCCTGCCTCGCGACCTCGAACACCTCGGCAGCGTCAAGTGGTCAACGGTCGTGCTCGACGAGGCCCAGATGGTGAAGAACCCGAACACCAAGGCAGCCAAGGCTGTTCGGTTGCTCGACGCCGAACAGAAGCTGGCGCTCACCGGCACGCCGGTCGAGAACCGACTGAGCGAGCTGTGGGCAATCCTCGATGCGGTCAACCCCGGGTTGCTCGGCAGCCTCACCAAATTCCGTGACAAGTTCGGCACGCCGATCGAACGCCACCACGATCTCGAAGCAGCAGCACGGCTCCGCCGGATGACGCAGCCATTCGTTCTTCGCCGCACCAAGGCCGACAAGCGACTCCTGCCCGACCTACCCGACAAAATCGAGCAGATCGCGTACGCCAAGCTGACCAAAGAACAGGCGACGCTGTATCAAAAAATCGTCGATCAACTCCTTCACGATGCCGAACAAGAGAGCGGCATGAAGCGGCGCGGCTTGGTCCTCGCTGCACTGATGCGGCTCAAGCAGGTCTGCAACCATCCTGCTCATGCGCTGAAGGACGGGTCCCGGTTGGCCGGCAGGTCGGGCAAGCTCACTCGATTCGACGAGCTCGTTACCGACTTGCTCGACCAGGGCGAACGGGCTCTGGTCTTCACCCAGTTCCGAGAGATGGGCGAACTCCTTCGGCAGCACGTGTCCGAGCAGTTCGGGTTCGACGCGCCGTTCCTCCACGGCGGCGTCACCCGCACGCGGCGCGACTCGATGGTCGACGAATTCCAAGACGGCAGCGGCCCGCCGTTGCTGCTCATCTCGCTCAAGGCTGGCGGCACCGGCCTCAACCTCACCGCCGCATCACAGGTCATCCATTACGACCGCTGGTGGAACCCGGCCGTCGAAGACCAAGCCACCGACCGTGCATGGCGACTCGGACAGGAACGCACTGTCAATGTCCACAAAATGGTCTGCGAAGGCACGGTCGAAGAACGCATCGGTCAGGTGATTGACGACAAACGCAAACTTGCCGATGCCGTCGTCGGTACCGGCGAAGCGTGGCTCTCGGAGCTCTCGACCAACGACCTCCGCGACCTCGTTGTGCTTGAGCAGGACGGCTGACATGACTCGCCCCCGCAAACCTTTCGGCTCTTCGCAACCTGGGCGCCTTCAGGCAACGATGGTCAAGGTGCTCGCCGCCGAGATGAGTGACCCGTCGCGTCACCGCAAGGGCAAGCAGTACGCCATTGACGGCTCGATCCTCGACATCATCATCGAGCCCGGCATCGTGACCTGCGAAATTCAAGGGTCACGGTCGATGCCCTATGTGGCGTCGATCGAGGTTCTCCCCGGGAGCGGGATGCCGTTGCGGCGCGACCTGACCTGCTCCTGTTCCTGCCCCGACGACGACAACTGGAGCGGGCATGCCTGCAAGCACGTCGTTGCGGCGCTATACACCCTCAGCAACGAGTTCTTGATCGAGCCCGAACTGCTCGACGTGTGGCGTGACAACAGCGACGGAACACACACCGCCGACAAAGAGCGCACCGACCTGTTGTTCCACAACAGTGACTCCGGCTCGACCGCGATCATGACCGCGATCATGACGATGATGAAGATGACGACGATCTTGATCCCGGCGCGACACGCGGCACGCGCCGCCATCTGTCAATCGTGCGCGATATCGATGACGAAGAACCTGCACCGCTCCCGCCCTCGGTGTTTGAGGATCCGCTGAAGCTCGTCCTGCGTCTGCAGCCCGGCACCGAACTGCCCGACATCCCGCAGCTCGAACGGGCCGACCTCCGCGCCCCACGCGACCGCGACCTCGCCACCTCACTGCGCGACGCACTCGCCCACGTGCGCGTCGACTGGGACTGACGCGTCAGCTCTTCTGGTTCTCGGCGGCGAGGCGCCAGACCTTGTCTTCAGGGAACGCTCCAATCCACTCAGTGATCGGCGTTCCGTCGGCCTGGAGCATCACTGCAGTGGGCTGTGAGGCGACGCCGATTGCCTGCCACGAGATGAACGACTCGTCCCGAGGCCTGGAAACGTTCCATTTCAATCCGGACCAATTCGGCCTCGCCAGCGACGCTCGAAGCCTCCGACTCGCTCCTCAACGTTCTGGTTGATGCCGCTCACTGACGAGTCGAATCGTTCGGTCAGCGACGTCGTGACTTCAACAACGTGCGACACCATGCGAGCTGCTTGGCTGTCAAAATTTTCGAGGCTTGTTCGGAGATTTTTGAGGTCACGCTCGACTTTGTCTTGGCGGCTCACCGTCAGCAGGCTCGACTGGACATCGTGGTCAACTCGGGCGATCCGAGCATCGGCATCAGTGGTGTCTATGCGGCGGTTGATATCGGCGAGCTGCTGAACCGTCTCTTCGCTCGCAACACCACGTCCGGCCTTCTGGATCATGGTGGCGAGTACCTGCACCTGCTCGGTGAGAAGCGTCCGTGCTGTTTGCTCGTGTTCGAGCTGAGTGCGGAGGCCGTCGAAACCAGCGCGGACGCTGTCCGCGAACTGATTGAGGGTCGTCTGGACGGCGTCACGGATCGCACGGTTCGATTCTGAATTATCCATAGTGATGTGACGCGTTCCTTCAACTTTGGTCGGCCAGACGGCAGAACTCGTCTCAGAGATGTATCGACCGCTTCCGAGCTGACTTGAGGAGTTCCTCAGACAAATTTGACCAACGTTTGTCTCAACGCATGGCGCAATCACCCTGTTCAGAGCCCTCGCCACGACGCAACGAGGTCCATGGAGATGCGGTGTACCGCTACCGTGTTGTCATGCGCGTTCACCTCGTCGATGGCACCTACGAGTTGTTTCGTCAGCACTTCGGATCAGCGTCGCGCCACGGCAACGGACACCCCTTTGCTGCAGCGGCCGGCGTCGTTGCCTCAACACTGGCCCTTGTCGAAGATGGCGCGACGCACGTCGCCGTCGCCTCTGATCACACGATCGAAAGCTTCCGCAACAACCTCTACGCTGGTTACAAGACCGGCGAGGGCATGGCCCCCGAGATCACCTTGCAAATTCCAGTCGTGGAACGTGCCCTGGTCGCGGCCGGATTTACCGTCTGGCCAATGGTGACCCACGAGGCCGACGACGCGCTCGGTGCAGCCGCTGGAGTGGCAGATGCAGACGAACGGGTCGAGCAGGTCTGGATCGTCACGGCCGACAAGGACCTCGGTCAATGCGTCATCGGCGACCGCGTTGTCCAGTTCGACCGCCGCAATCGCGAGATCGTCAACGAAGCGGGTGTTATCGAGAAGTTCGGCGTCTCCCCCGCATCAATCCCTGACTACCTCGGTCTCGTCGGTGACTCAGCCGACGGTTTCCCTGGCTTGCCGGGGTGGGGGGCCAAGAGCTCTGCGCTGGTATTGGCCAAGTACCGCCACCTCGAAGCAATCCCGAAGTCGGCAGGCCAATGGGATGTTCCGGGCCTCCGGGGTGCGGCCAAGCTCTCCCAGACGCTCAACGCCCAGTTTGACGATGCGCTGCTGTTCCGCCGGATCGCCACGATCGACCTCGATGTCGACGTTGGCAAGGTTGATGACTGGGCGTGGAATGGGCCGACAGCAGAATTCGAGCAAGTGGCCGACGAGCTCGGTGCTCCTGGCCTTGCGGTGACAGCACGGCGGCTCGCAGCGAGCTGAAACCCGGCCCACGATTCGCCGACTGAGGTAGTGACCAGGCGGTCTGCGGCACACCGACGATGCCGATGAAGGCTGCTACCTTCCGGTCCTGACCTGGTTCACGGGCGTCAATTGCACAGGGCCCGGTCACCACCTCACTCGGCGTACGTGTGCCGATTTCATAATGTTAGCCGCGCGACTGCAACTGCGACACGATCTGGATCGATCAACTATGGGTTTGTTCAGGGCGGCGGCCCGATAACATCTTCCGCTGGTCCCGACCAACCCTGGAGGGGTGCGAGAGCGGCCGAATCGGCACGCTTGGAAAGCGTGTGAAGGGCAACCTTCCGAGGGTTCGAATCCCTCTCCCTCCGCCATGGGGTCTTAGAAGAAAAACCCCGAACTGTTAGAAGAAAAACGGTGAAGCCTGAACACCAGTGGTGTTTGTTCACCCGAACGCATCCGGCGGCCTCCGCGACGATCAACGAGTCCGAAGAGATGGGCGTAACACCTCAACTCTTACCCTTCTGCGGCGTGCTCGCAGATCACAGCTACACACGCACAACCGGTGAGCCAAGGGTCGAAAAACGACTGCACCGTCGATGCCCGCAACCAAATTGTTGGTGACGCACACACTCCGCTCACTCTGTGAACGGAATTGACTGCCGCTGTAGTACCTTCCCCCCCATGTCACGATCTGGTCGTTTAATTCTGGGTGCCGTTATTGCTGCAGGCGCAGTACTCGGTGCCACCCAAATCACCTCAGGCTCAACCAACAGCACCAAAGAATCAGTGTTCGTTGGACTCGTCCCCACCCGACTCCTCGACACCCGCGAAAACGCCACCACGTTCGACGGTTTCGACCAAGCCGTAGGACGACTCGACGCTGACACCACTTACGAACTCGACATCGCAGGCCGCGCCGGCGTCCCGACAGATGCTTTGTCAGTCACCGCGAACCTTGTCGCAGTCAACCCATCCAACGACTGGACTTCCTCACCGTGTACCCATGCAGTGTTGACCAGCCACTCGCATCAGCACTCAACTACCATGCCCGGCGTCAACAACGCCAACGAATTCACCGTCCCGCTCGGCCCCTACGGCGACATCTGTATCTACGCCCACGCCGAAACCGACATCGTTGTCGACATCTACGGCTTCTACACAGCCAGCAGCGGCGGAACCGGAACCCCCGGCCAAGACGGAGCCGACGGCCAAGACGCTGAGTCGCCTGCACGGGTCATCTGGGTTGCCGATGACGGCACCGGCGATTTCACGTCACTGTCGGCTGCTTTGGCCTCAATCACAGACGCCACCGCCACAAAACCGTACGTGATCAAAATCGCGCCCGGCAAGTACACCGAAAACAGCAACGTCGCAATGAAAAACTATGTTGACGTTGAAGGCTCCGGACAAGGCATCACCACCATCGAATGCGCCTGCAGTAGCAACGGTTTCGGTGCGTCGGCTGCGGTCATTTCAGCAACAGCAATTACCGCTGAGATCCGCCACCTCACCATCAACAACACCGGCGGCAGCAACAGGGTCGAGAGGGGTGTACACGAATGGCGTGCTCGACTTCTCGCCGTCGATGAACAATGTGACCGCCACCGCCATCGTCACCGTCGGGGGTGAAGGTGCCACAAGCTTGGGCGTGTACAACAAATCGTCGTCGCCGACGATGACCAACGTGACCGCCACCGCCACCGACGGCGACGAAACCAATGGCGTGTACAACTATTCGTCGTCGTCGCCGACGATGACCAACGTGACCGCCACCGCCACCGGCGGCACCTTCAACCGCGGATCATCCAACGATTCGTCGTCGTCGCCGTCGATGAACAATGTGACCGCCACCGCCACCGGCGGCGCCCAACTTCGGCGTGTACAATAGTTCGTCGTCTCCGACGATTCGGAACTCGTCGATCAGCGGCACCACCTACAGCATCCTCAACAATACGTCGAACGCGAAGGTGGCTGACACCGCACTGGGTGGCGCCGTGGCCGGTGGTGGGTTTACGTGTGTTGGTGCGTACACCACAGCGTTTGTCGCCCTCCCCGGCAACTGCGATAATGACTGACTTCGCTAATTTGGCAGCTCTTCCTGGTTTCGGTTCCCGAGTAGTAGCGGAATGTCCTGTGATCCAGTTCGATGCCATCGCCGAATACAAACGCCACGACAGCCACCGGTCCAGACTGCCTGCCGACCTGACCCTGAGTAAAGGTCAGACCGACCTGACCCGAACGGCGTTCTCAATAGCTGCAGCGCAGCCAGGCAACAGCTTCAGACCCGTGTGATCACAACACCCTGACCCGTGTGATTTGTACAGCCGCCCCGAGCACCAAACCCATAGCCCGTATGGGTGAATCTTTTCTTCTAAGACCTCCGCCATGACTACCGCAGCGTTTGAGCCGGTTGACATCGACACGATGCAACTGGCAATCAGCGAGGCGCGAGCTGCGCTCGAACACGACGATGTCCCGGTGGGCGCCGTTGTGTTGCGCGGCGGCCAGATCATCGCTGCCCGACACAATGAGCGCGAGCTGACTGGCGACCCGACGGCCCACGCCGAACTGTTGGCACTACGCGATGCTGCTCGCGAGGTCGGGCACTGGCGTCTGAACGACTGCTCGCTGTTTGTCACCCTTGAGCCGTGCTCCATGTGCGCAGGCGCCTGCGTGAACGCTCGATTGGGACGGCTGGTCTATGCAACGCCGGACCCCAAAGCAGGCGCGTGCATGAGCAACTTCGGCATCCACGACGGGCACGTGTTGAACCATCGCATACCGACGACAACGGGGCCCTGCGCCGATGAAGCTGCAGAACTACTGCGCGCGTTCTTCCGCGCTCGCCGCTGACTACGTCCGACGCAGGCTGCTGGTCAAGCGGCGGAGCGCGCCTGCCACCATCGGCACACGTAGCTGCTGTGGCGGTTGTGGCTGCCGTGAATGATCAGTCGACACAGACGTCATGTCGCTGTCGCCACTTGTGGTCTGCTTGACCGGCCACGTGCGAATTTATCGATCCGCGACATCGCCAGCTTGAACAGACGGTTCGTAGCGGCGCCGAAATGAGTGATGGATATTCGGACGCGGATTCCGCTCGAGAACTTTCACCGCTAACCTTGACAGTGGAAGGCTGCCAGAGCGGACGAATGGGACAGTCTCGAAAACTGTTGAGGTCTTCTGGGCCTCCGTGGGTTCGAATCCCACGCCTTCCGCCAGTACGTCCACGGGCGTCCATGGAGATCCACGAAAAGCCTGCTGAGCAGGGGAAACGTGAACCGGAATCCATGGACGCCCGTCGTCGTTTTCGGTGCGTTGCTCTCGGGGCCGCCCTCAAGGAGCCGTGCCGAAGCCTCCGAACGCTGCGTCGAAGCAACAGCGTACGATTGCCCCTGATGAGACCCAAAATCTGATCGCCAAGTGAGACCCTCGGTTTGCTGCGGCGACTGCGCTCTGCTTCGTTCAAGGCTGACAGATCAGTGAAGCTCTCGGCCTGGCATGGCCGGACCTCGACCTCGACGATGACTCGGTGCTCGTGCGCCGTGGCCTCGGGACGCGCCGACGTTCGACCGTTACCCGAACGGCCCCTTCGACGGAGAAGCCGAAGTTACCGAGGACAAGAATGAGGTGAATTTCAACAATCAGGAAGGACAGATCCACCCCGATATTGATAAAGACTTCTTCACTGCACGCTTTACCCGCACGGTGAACTTCTACGCAGCGTGCAAAATGTTCGTCGCCGTTGGCGGCGATGACGGCATGCGCCTCTCCATCGACGGAGAAGAAATTCTCGGCGACTGGACAAACCACGGGTTCGCTTGGAAGTTCGGCACGCACCATTTCAGCAGCGGTGAACATGTGCTCGTCGTGGAGTACTACGAGCACAAGAACAACTCGTCGCTCGTATTCCAATGGGCCAAGTGATCAAGCCGTAACGAGACCGGGCCATCAACCGTGCTCCCACTCGACGGCTCACTGACACGACAGCAGGCCGGCTACCCGGAGTTGGTCGACGAGAGGAAGCCTAATTTGTCGGGCCTCGGCGTGTCGATAATGCCGGGTTCTACCAGGGTCGTTGTGCGTCGCGAAGCATCGTTGCCCGCTGCCCCCGCTGTCAGCCGCAAACGGTCTCGGTGTCTGGGGCCTCGAGCTGGATCAGGTAATTGTGGATGGTGTCTTCGATGCAGCTGTTGACCCGGTAGCCGGTGTGCTGGTTTGCCTCGACGATCACGAGGCGACCGTCTTCGAGCGATGCAGCCATCCGCCGACTGCTGTCGAGCGGCGTGCTCGGATCACCGGTCGTACCAACAATCACGATCGGGCCTGCGCTCATGCCGGTGACCTCGATCCGCGGGTCGAGGGCGGCAGGGAAAAAGCTGCACGTGTACGACCCTGTGGTGTGCGGAAACAGGCGGGGTGCCGCCCCGATGAGGACCTCAGCCTGTTCATCGGCTTCTTCAACGGTCAGCCGTTCCGGATCGTCGGCACACGAAATCGCCTGAAACGACTCAAGTAAGTTGCTGTAGGTCCCGTCGGCGCCCCGCTGGTAGTAGGCGTCCTGAAGTGCAAGCAGCCCGGCTCCGTCGCCGGATTGGGCTTCATCGAGTGACCGTTCGAGGGCGGGCCAGAACCGGTCCGAATACATCGCCCGCACGACGCCGGTGACCGCAACGCCGAGGTTGACGTCGGCTCGGCCTTCGGGCCCTGGAATGGGCGACTCGTCAAGTTGTACGAACAGCGCGTCGAAGGCGCTCTCGGCGTCGCCGTCGTTGTGGAATGCGCACGACGTAGTGGCACTGCATTCGGCAAGGAACGTGTTCAGCGAATTCTCGAAGCCGATCCACTGTTGGAGCGTGCTCTCGGTCGAGTCGGCGTTCGGGTCAGCGGCTCCGTCGAATACTGCTGCCCGCACCGTCGTTGGGAACAACGTGGCCCACACAGCCCCGAGCTCGCTGCCGTAACTGAATCCGAAGTAGGACACCTGCTCTTCGCCCAGCGCCTGACGAATTGCATCCATATCGCGCGCCGAGTTGTTGGTCCCGATGTACTGCAGTGCGCGACCAACCCGTTCTTGACAGCGCGTCGCGAACTCTTCGGCGAGCCGAACAAGATCAGCCTTGCCAGAAGCGTCCTCCGGTGTGATGTCACCCGCGGCAAAGAACTCGTCGTACTCCGCGTCGTCGATGCAATCGACGGCTCCGCCGCTGGCACCGGTGCCGCGCGGATCCCATCCGACCACGTCAAATCGTTCGGTGATTGCGGGAAGAAACCAGCTCGTTGCGTTGATCCCCATCGTGCTTGCCGGCGAACCGGGACCACCGTTGTTGACCAGGAGCGAACCAATCCGATCGTTCGGATCAGCTCGGTGACGCGTGACGTACAGCTCGATGGTTTCGCCTTGAGGATCGACGTAGTCGAGGGGAACCACGAGCCGTGCCTCGTCGACGTTCCCGCCCAACTCGGTCCACTCGATTTTGTAGTCGAGCGGCTCCGGCTCAATAGCCGGCGGCGTCAAAGTGTCGCCCGGCTGCGCCGTGATGGGTGTTGGCGTCGTGGTGCTCGTCGGGATCGCGTTGATTTCGCGAGTCTTTGGTGCCGGCAGAGCATCGCTGCCAGTACAACTGGCGATCACGAGCGCACTCACAAGAAGCGCAGAGGTCCGCCGCATGACTGGCAAGCGTACGAGCGGCTCCGGCGAGCGGCATCTTTGTCCCCCATCATTCTGCAAACGACCCGGCAAGCAAAACAGTGCCGGGGCGAGCGGGGCGAGTAGCCCTTAGCGTGGGCGCCATGCGAATGTCCCCGTACCACATGATGCCCGGCGACAAGGGCTCGCTCGACGGCGTCAAGCTGGCCAACGGCACATTCAAGCGCGTCTGGGTCTTCGCTCGACCCTACCGGCGAACGATTTCTATCTTCCTTGCTGCCATTTTCGTTGCAGCGCTCCTCGCCCTGGTGCCTCCGTTCGTCGTGCGAGAAATCATCGACACCGCAATACCGGACAATGACCGCTACGCCATCAAGGTGCTGGCGACGATCGCCGTCTTCGCGGCGCTCACCGACGCCGGGCTCGCCATCGTGCAGCGTTGGTGCAGCTCCAGAGTCGGCGAAGGGCTGATCTACGACCTTCGTGGCGCGCTATTCGCCAAGGTCCAACGCATGCCGATCGCGTTCTTCACGCGGACACCGACCGGGTCGATCACGTCCCGGTTGAGCAGCGATGTCGTCGGCGCCCAGTCGGCGGTCACGAGCACCCTCGGCAGTGTGGTCAGCAACGTCATTGTGTTGACGACCACGTTGGCCGCAATGATCGCCCTCGAGTGGCGGCTCACGCTGCTGACGCTGATCGTGTTGCCGCTCTTCATCGTGCCGGCACGCCGCGTCGGGACGCGCCTGCAGGGAATCTCTCGCGAGCAGATGGGTCACAACGCTGCAATGAATACCCAGATGACCGAGCGTTTCAATGTCTCTGGCGCCACTCTCGTCAAGCTGTTTGGCTCCGGTCAGCGCGAGCGCGAGTCCTTCGAGACCCGTGCACGCGGCGTCCGTGACACCGGCATCCAGGCAGCGATCTACGGCCGTGTGTTCTTCGTTGCGCTCGGCCTCGTTGGGGCGATCGGCACGGCAGCGATTTACGGCATCGGCGCATTGATGGTCGTCGACGGCGAAATCTCGACCGGCACGCTCGTCGCACTGGCCGCACTCGCCACGCGCGTGTACCAACCGTTAACTGGGCTGACCAACGCACGGGTTGACCTGATGACGTCGATGGTGAGTTTTGAACGCGTCTTCGAAGTGCTCGACGCACCGGAGGCGATCCAAGAAAAGCCAGGTGCAATCGATCTGGTCGCCCCACGTGGTGGCGTCGAGTTCGACAACGTCACGTTCCGATACCCGCCCGCTGTCGAATCGGCGATTCCCACGATGGAGCAGAACGCCGGCCTTGGCGGTGACACCGACCCCGACGTCGACGTACTGCACGGGCTGTCGCTGACGATCGCACCAGGTGAAACACTCGCCCTCGTCGGGGCGTCTGGTGCCGGGAAGTCAACCACGATCTCACTTCTCCCGCGCCTCTACGACGTCACCGTTGGCGCGGTCCGCATCGACGGGCACGACGTCCGCGACCTCACTCTCGACAGCTTGCGCGCCTCGATCGGCGTGGTGTCACAGGATCCGCATCTGTTCCACGAATCAATCGGCGACAACCTTCGCTACGCCGACCAGTCGGCCAACGACGATCAGGTCATCGCTGCAGCCAAGGCGGCTCGGATTCATGACACGATCGCGGCACTGCCTGACGGCTACGACACGATCGTCGGCGAGCGTGGCTATCGGCTGAGCGGTGGCGAGAAGCAACGGCTGGCGATCGCCCGTCTGCTGCTGAAGGATCCTGCGATCATCATTCTCGACGAGGCAACAAGCCATCTCGACAACGACAACGAGGCGCACATCCAAGCCGCTCTCGAACATGCGATGGAGGGACGAACTGCGCTCGTTATCGCGCATCGCCTGTCGACGATTCGCAGCGCCGACCGCATTGCGTTCATCGAAGACGGTCGAGTCGCCGAAATCGGTACACACACCGAGCTCCTTGCAGCCGGCGGGCGCTATGCGCACCAACTGCAAGCAGGTGATCTCGTCATCCCGAACTGAGCGAGCGGCCCAGTCACAGATCGTTCAGCCGCGAGCCCCGTAGAAGTCAATCGACGAGTCGCCGGTCTTCGCCTGACGGAGCCCGCTGCAAAGAAGCCCCCTTCTCGTTTCGCTCAAGTCAGGCATAGCTGTCACACTTCACGTGTGATCCAAGCAGCGGTGCGGGCAGCGCAGGTCCCGCCATTTCATGCCATGGCAATGAACCGGGCAGCCGGCGACCGTGAGGCTGCCGGCCATCGCGTCATGCACCTCGAAGTTGGGCAACCGGCGACAGGACTCCCCGACACTGCCCGCCGAGCGGTGATCAGCGCCCTCGACAGTCCACTCGGATACACGAACGCAACTGGTTTGCCAGAGCTTCGGGAACGTCTCGCCGATCGGCATACAGCGCTTGGTCCACCGGGGGCGCAACCGCTCGACGCATCCCGAATCGTGGTCGTCGCTGGGGCGTCTGCCGGCTTCTCACTGGCCTTCCTCACGTTGTTCGAGCCTGGCCAGCGAGTCGGGGTCATCGAACCGGGCTATCCCTGCTATCGAAACGCACTCATCGCACTCGGCATTGAGGCAGTGCCGATCTCGGTCGGCCCAGAGAGCCGGTGGGCCCCGACTGCCCAACATCTGAGCAACGCCGGTCATCTCGACGGACTCGTACTTGCCTCTCCGTCGAACCCCACGGGAACGATCCTGTCTGCCGACTCGCTCGCCGAAGTCGCGGGTTACTGCAGCGACCACGACATCGCGATCGTTGCCGACGAGATCTACCACGGCATCATCGATGACGGAATCGCTTCGCCGATGCTCGAACACGCGCCCGACGCCATTGTCATCAACAGCTTCTCGAAGTACTTCTCGATGACTGGCTGGCGGATTGGTTGGATGGTGGTCCCTGACCATCTCGTCGACGTGGTCGAACGGCTGCAACAGAACATGTACATCTGCGCTCCGCACGTTTCGCAAGTCGCAGCGCTGGCCGCCCTCGATGCAACCAATGAGTTGGAAGGCCATGTCGCTCGATACCGGGTCAACCGACGAGTCATGCTGTCTGGCCTGAGTGCTGCCGGGATCACCGACATCGCGCCGGCTGACGGCGCGTTCTATATCTATGCCCACGTCCCTCAGTTCACGACCAACATTGGACTGTCGTCGATGGACCTGTGCCAGCGATGGCTCGACGAACTTGGCGTGGCCTGTACCCCCGGTATCGACTTCGACCTGGCCCGAGGCCACGAGTACGTCCGCTTCTCGTATGCCGGCGAAGCCTCCGACCTTGACGAAGCGTGCTCGGCAATCGCGAGCTGGGCACCATGAGTCGACCACCCGGCGAGCGGACTGGCCCGCTGGTCGATCTGCGCGTCATCGACATGTCGACGGTGCTCGCCGGGCCGAACTGTGCGCGATACCTCGCCGACTTCGGCGCCGACGTGATCAAGGTCGAGCGGCCGGGTGGCGACAGCCTGCGCAACATGGCGTGGCGCGACCCGCGCGATGGCGAGGGCCTGTGGTGGAAGCTGGTCAACCGCAACAAGCGGACCGTCGTGCTCGACGTGAAAGACAATGCCGATCATGCGACCTTGCTGCGACTCCTCGACGAGGCCGACGTGCTCGTCGAGAACTCTCGTCCGGGAACGCTTGAGCGGCTCGGCCTGGGGCCGGATGTCTTGTTGGCTCGCAACCCGAAGCTGGTTATCACGCGAGTGTCTGGGTTCGGCCAAGACGGCCCATACGCCTCCCGTGCGGGCTTCGCAACGATCGCCGAGGCCATGTCCGGGCTCGTTGCCCTCTCCGGTGAGCCCGAAGGCCAGCCGCTCCTGCCACCGGTCGCTCTGACCGACGAAGTGACGGGCCTTTCGGCCGCATTCGCCACGATGGTCGCGTTGCACTCGGGCGTCGGTCAAGTTGTCGATGCAAACCTGTTGGAGACGATGTTCCACATGATGGGGCCACTCGCCTCGCTCTTTGCGGTGACTGGCGAACAGCAGCCTCGACTCGGCGCCGGCCTGCCCTACACGGTGCCCCGAGGGACCTACCAGTGCAACGACGGCAAGTGGGTTGCGGCATCGACGAGCAGTGATTCGGTGGCAGCGCGGGTGATGGAGCTACTCGGTGTTGGAGACGACGTGAGGTTCACAACCTTCGCCGGGCGCACCGAGCACCGTACAGATCTCGAAGCAATCATGACCGCCTGGTGTGCAGCTCGGACGCAAGCCGAAGTGGTCGAGGCGTTCACCGCAGCTGACGCGGCGATCGGGCCAGTTCTCGACATGGCCGAGATCGCCAGCGATCCCCACTACGCGCAGCGGGGCACCATCGAAACCGTTCCAGACGGCTTGGGTGGCACCCCGATGCAGAGTGTGATTGCTCGATTGTCTGCAACGCCCGGATCAATCCGCTGGGCAGGCCGCGCTCTCAACGCTGACGGCGCCGAGGTGGCAGCGAGCGGCTGGGACAGTCCTTCAGACTGATCAGCCGTACCGGCTCACTTGCCGGCGGCGTCTTCGCCCGGGATGACCTTCTCAGCTGCGTCACTGATCGTGTCGTACTTGTTTTCGATGTCATCGGGGATCTTGTCGCCGTTGGCCTCAACGAGGTCGTCAGCAGTGTCCTTGGCCTTGCCGGCCTTACCCTTTATCTTGTTAAACAGACCCATGGAGTGCTCCTTTGTCGTGTTAAGCCCCACAACTTGCGAAAGGGCCCCTACGACTGTGATCCGATCGGGCAGCTGACGCCCGTGCCCTTAATGCCGCAGTAGCCATTCGGATTCTTGGCGAGGTACTGCTGGTGGTAAGGCTCAGCGTAGTAAAAGTCGGTAACGAAGTCGATGGATCCGACTTCGGTGGTGATCTGACCCTTGCGCATCGCATCGAGGCCTTCTTGAACGCGCGCCCTTGTTGCTTCAATAACCGGGAGTTGGCTCGGCTGCGTGGCCCACACGCCCGTGCGGTACTGGCTGCCAACGTCGTTACCTTGGCGCATCTCCTGGGTGGGGTCGTGCTCTTCCCAGAAAACCTGCATGATCCGCTCGAAGCTGATCACTGACGGGTCAAACACGATGCCGACGGCCTCAGCATGGCCCGTCCGGCCGGTGCAGTTCTCTTCGTAGGTGCAGTTCGGCGTGAAGCCACCGGCATAACCGGCAAAGGTGGAGTAGACCCCCTCAAGCTGCCAGAAGAGCCGCTCGGCGCCCCAGAAGCAGCCCATTCCGACCACGGCAATCTCCATACCGTCAGGCCAGGGCCCCGTGAGCGGGTTGCCGTTGACGAAGTGCGCGTCGGGCACCTGCATAGCTTCGGCGCGGCCGGGCAGGGCCTCGTCGGGAGCGATCATGGTCGAGGTCCTCCGGAAAAGCATGGCATCAGGATACGAGGCCCTGTCATCACCCCAACCGCGCGCCCCTGTTCGTCAGCGTGATGGTTTTGGTCGGTATGCCGACCAGGACCGTCATGCTGGCCCATTGCGCAAACCGCCAGCAGCGTTCGGTACGGTCTGCGGCGTGACAATTCGGGACATGGTCGAGGCAGATTTGCCGCAGGTAATGGCGATCAACGAGGCCAATGTGCCCGAGGTGGGAGACATCGACCTCGAACAACTGCGATTCATCGTGAGCGAGAGCGCAGCGCGATTGGTGGTCGAAGTCGATGGAGCGATTGCCGGGTTCTGCCTCGTACTCGCGCCCGGCTCGGCCTACGACTCCATCAACTACGCGTGGTTTATGGAGCGCTACCCCACCGACTGGTATCTCGATCGCGTGGCCTTCGACGCAGCAACACAGGGCAAGGGTTTCGGCAGTCAGCTCTACGCCGAGGTTGAGCTTCGGCTGACCGCGGCTGCTGCAACAGGACTCACGCTCGAAGTGAACATCGACCCGCCGAACGAACCGTCACTCGCTTTTCACAACAAGCACGGCTTTGCCGAAGTCGGCCAGCAAACGTCACACGACATCGAGGTCAGCTTGATGCGCAAATTTGCGAGATAGCGAGATAGCGAGATGGCGAGATAGCGAGATAGCGAGATGGCGAGATAGCGAGATAGTTGCGAAAGGGGCCTGACCCCAGCCGCAACTATCTGCGGTCTTGGAGGAACTTGAAGTGGGCGCGGGTCGATGCGACGTGGTCGGTGTCGATGTCGGCGAAAATTGTGGTCTCGGTCCCGGCAGCATGCACGAGTACTTCGCCGAGCGGATCAATGACCATGCTGTCGCCGCAGTGGTCGAGTTGGCCGGTGCGCTGGCCGTTGGCATCGAGGGCGCCGTCACGGCCGACCCGGTTGACCGCCACGAAGTACGCCTGGTTTTCGATGGCGCGGGCCCTGGCGAGCGTCTGCCAGTGGTGGCGCCGCTTCGCCGGCCAGTTGGCCACGAGGAGATACGCGTCGGTGTCCTCGGCCAGCGCCCAGAACTCGTTGGCGAATCGCAGGTCGTAACAAACAAACAGGCTGACTCGGACGCCTTCAATCTCGACGGTCACAAAGTCGGTTCCGGGCCGCACGTAGGCATCTTCGCCACCATGTGAGAACGGATGGATCTTGCGGTAGCGGTGCACAGTGCCGTCAGGGCCTGCCAGCACAAATACGTTGCTGACGCGTTGGTCCTCAGCCGGTGCGTCTGGTGCAAGTTCGGCGCACGACCCTCCGACCCATATGCCGTGTGCGGCTGCCTCGGCGACGAGGAACTGGCTCGACGGGCCGCCTTCTGGCTCAGCGATCGCCGGGTCGCTGAAGGCGAAGCCTGTCGAAAACGTCTCAGTAAGCAATACGAGGCGCGCCCCCCCGGCCGCCGCCGCCGCGATCTCGTGGCGCGAGCGTCGCATAGTTGGCGTCGCGGTCGAACCAAGCAATGTCGTGTTGAAGAGCAGCGATCCGAAGTGTGCTCATGAGGCGAATCCTTTCGCGAGCGCATCGGCCGCGGTGTTGATGACGTGCATCTGTTTGCAATAGGCGAACCGCACCATGTGGCGGCCGTTGTCTGGCCGAGCGTAAAACACCTCGTTCGGTATGGCGACAACGCCCGCTTTGGCCGGAAGCTGTCGACAGAACTCGTAACCGTCACCGCTCGCATCGATCGGGCGGATGTCGACCGTGGCGAAGTAACTGGCCTCTGGCTGAAACACGGTGAAGCCGATATCGGTCAGCACATCACACAGCCGGTCTCGGGTCGCCTGCAGCCCGGCCCGCAGACCTTCGAAGTAGGAATCCGGCAGACGCAAGCCGACCGCCGTGGCCGGTTGGAACGGCCCGCCGTTGACGAACGTGAGGAATTGCTTGGCAGTTCGGGCCGCCGCGACCAGGTTGGCCGGGCCGGTCATCCAACCGATCTTCCAACCAGTGGTGTGGAACGTCTTTCCGCCCGACGAGATGGTGAGGGTTCGCTCGAACATGTCGGGCAACGTGCACATCGGAATGTGTTCACGACCGTCGAACGCAAGGTGCTCGTAGACCTCGTCGGTGACGACTACAAGGTCATGGTCGATCGCGAGGTCAGCAATCAGCTGAAGCTCGACGCGTGTGAACACCTTGCCGCTCGGATTGTGCGGTGTGTTGAGCATGATCAGCTTGGTCTTTGCGCCGATCGAGCGGCGCAACTCATCGGGGTCGAACACGTAGTTGCCATCGACGTCGGGCGCGAGTAAAACGGGGACCGCAATAGCGCTCGCCATCGCGATATTCGCCCGGTAGCTGTCGTACATGGGCTCGAACACGACGACCTCGTCACCGGCATCGAGCATCCCGAGGAGCGCACTGGCGATTGCCTCGCTGGCACCGGCAGTGACGACGATCTCAGAAGCCGGGTCGAGTTCGATTCCGTAAAAGCGCTGCTGGTGTTCCGCAATTGCCTCGCGCAACACCGCCATGCCAGGCAGCGGCGGGTATTGGTTGCCACCGGAGTTAATCGCGTCGATCGCAGCGTCGAGAACGGCGCGCGGCCCGTCGGTGTCGGGGAACCCTTGTCCGAGGTTGATCGCTCCGGTCTCGGCGGCGAGTGCCGACATCTCGGCAAAGATCGTCGTACCGAACCCGTTCAGCTTCGAAGTCATCACGTCAACGGGAGCGGCCACGTCGAAAGTGTAGAAGAGCTGGCACAGCGACTCAGCGCTCGACTCCGAGAAGTTCGTTGTCATCCACCGGCTGACTTGCGGCGATCGGCCGGAAGACTCGATTCAGCTTCGACCGTCGAAGCCAGCCTGTGGGTGACCCCGGTGGTTTTGGCTTCGTACATCGCGACGTCGGCTGCTTGCATGAGTGCTACGAAGTCCGAACCATGACGTGGGAAGAGTGCTGCGCCGATACTGCCGCTGACCAACACGTCTCCGGCCATCGGCGCTGAACTCATCGCCGCAGCAATTCGCTCGGCGCTATCGCGCACCGCGTTGGCCTGGACGAGCCCCGGGAGGATGACGACGAACTCGTCGCCGCCCCAACGAGCCACGAGGTCGGTGTCGCGCAGGGCCCCAACCAGTCGGTCAGCGCACTCCGCCAAGACGCTGTCACCGAATTGGTGACCACGGGTGTCATTGATCTGCTTGAACCCATTGAGATCGATCAGCATGATGCAAAGGCCCGTGCCGAAGCGGCCAGCCATCTCGATGGCCTCTTCGCTCTGCCGCTCGAACTCGCGACGATTCGCAAGACCCGTCAGTTCGTCGGTGGTCGCGCGCCGTTCGAGATTCCGACGCTCGGCGAGGAACATCCGCCCAGCAAGTGCGACGAGGATCGTGCCGAGTCCGAGCACAATCACGTATGGACCAGACGTATCGGCGCCCCAACCAGCGATGCTCTCGACGCTCGTGATCACCAGCAAAGAACCGCCGTCGAGTGGCTCGGAGATCTGCGCTACGGCGACGCGTTGGCCCGGTTCGTTGGCGATGCTGGCAACCTCCGGTGGCGCTTCGGAGTCCGATGGTTTGACGTTGACATCGACGTCGAGTTCTAAAATATGCTGCAGTGCGAATGCGTCGATGACGGCATTGAGCGGCAGCTGAATCGACGATGTCAACGCGGGTGTCTGGGCGAGAACGAGGACCGAGTTGCTGGCCGAGTCGACGACCGCGACCGTTGGGAGTGATTTCGAAGCGGCGGAACCGAAGGTGCTGAGCGCTGCGAGGTCGGGACCCGAGCACCGCGGCCCGACGCAGGCCTCGACAGTGGCACCGAAGGTGGCGAGCAGTTCTTCTGGAGAGGTATTGGCAGTCGACACGGCCAGGACGGCACGGGCCCGCAGGACGGTGTCTTGGACCGAGTTGCTGGCCATCGCGGCGGCGGTCTGCACACGCATGTCTTGTTCGCTGTAGAGGTCGGATCGATGGTCGACCAGCGCGACCAATGTTGCCACCAGCAGCATCAGACTGCCAACGAGCGCACCGACACGAATGAATCCCACGATGTCTTATCGGCAATCGCAACACACAACCTGAGAGCTTTAAATGAACTGTCTGCCTCGCTGACCAAAGACCGCTGTTTCTGCGTGAGTGGAGTCAATGTCGATTGCGGAGCTGTCAGCTCTGATGTTCACCCAGTGCGACTCCAACACCCGCCTCCAAGTTGAACGCGGTGACTTTGGCGGTCAACCGACTACGAGGTGCCCTACTGGTCGAAGACCGGCGGACGCTTTTCCAAAAACGCAAGCATTCCCTCCGCCGCATCGGGTGTGCCCATCGTGGAGTGGACACCAGCCCGTTCAGCTGCCAGCAACTCCGCGAGCGTCTTGTCCTCGCTGTCGTGGAGTGCGTCAAGCATCGCTTTGACTGCAAGTCGCGGTTGTGCGGCCAGTTCGACAGCAAGAGCGATCGCACGTTCCTTCAACTCCTCGACTGGCCAGACTTCGCTGACGAGGCCGATGTCGAGCGCCTCAGGACCGGAGACCTTCTTTGCTCGAAGGATCATGTCCAACGCAGGCGTCCTGCCGATTGTCTTGGCAAGGCGGGCTGACCCTCCCCACGCCGGCGTGAGTCCGAGATCCATCTCGGGCAGCCCGATCTGGGCTCCGGTGGCCGCCGCAAGCCGGAACGTGCATCCGAGTGGCAGTTCGAGACCGCCGCCAAGGCAATAACCAAACAACGTCGCCACCGACGGCTTGCCCATCGTCTCGATCCGCGAGATGAGATTAATCCGTTGATCGAAGAAGGCATCGACGCCGACGTCCGCCATCCCAGCGCCAAGTTCCTTGAGGTTCATACCGACCGAAAAGTTTTTCGTGCCCTCGGCGGTGATCACGAAAGCCCGGACTGCGTCGTCAGCGGCGATGTCCTCGACGACCGCTTCGAGCTGGTCGACATAGGCAAGTGTCATCCGATTGAGCGGATCGTCATTGGTCGAAATAATAGCGACGCCGTCGTCGCGCTTGGTCAACAGTAAGGGCTGATCGTTCATCGGCTGACGTTCCGACTCACCGAGTTCGCACGGAAGGATCCCATCAGATGAGATCTTTGCAGGACGGCCACGTCAGGCCACGAGTCGGGGAGCCGGCCTTGTTCCCGACGCAACCCTTTCTCAACGGAGAGGTCGGTGGCCTTGGCTGGTAATGGTCATACGCAGGTGTTCTATGGTCACCAGGTAGTTCAGTATTCGTACCGGTAGGAGCCCCAGTCGTGGAAATTGACATAGAGAACTTTCGCGGACGCAGAAACGATCAGCGTTGGAACCGTGTTTCGGTGGGTGATGTGATCGAACGCATCACGTGGAGCCTGCCGGACAAGGAGTGTTTGATTGCCACTCCGGAGGCAACTGTGAACCCGCTGCACGCTCGCGTCACCTACGCCCAGGCCAATAGTTTGATCAACCGTGTGGCCAATGGGCTTTTGGCCATGGACATCGCACCGGCCG
The DNA here is from genome assembly GCA_905182555.1 of uncultured Ilumatobacter sp. GTDB lineage: Bacteria > Actinomycetota > Acidimicrobiia > Acidimicrobiales > Ilumatobacteraceae > Ilumatobacter_A. Next base: position 56,663 of record CAJJBX010000004.1, read on the forward strand.
CGCGTGTTGCGATGTTGGTTGAGAATTCGGTTGAGGCGTGGCTGACCAAAATTGCGATCGCCAAGGCCGGCATGGTTGCTGCCCCGGTCAACATCATGATGGCGCCTGACGTGCTCATTGACTGTCTCGAACGCGTCGGCGCCAAATTCGTGATCGCCGACGCCAGGCAGTGGGAGAAACATGGCGATGCTCTGATCGCAAGCGGGCTTGCGCCGATCATGATGATCGGCGGCTCTGACAACGGTAAAACCCCTTCATTCGACGACTTCATCGCTGGTCAGAACGCCGACGAACCCGACGTCACAATCCATGGTGATGATATTTGGGAGGTGTTGTTCACATCGGGCACCACCGGCAAGCCGAAGGCGGCAATGATCTCGCACACCTACACGTATATGTGCGCAATGAGTCAGATTTTGTCGATGACGCGTGGACTCGAACACGAGCAGGATCTGCGTCACGCGACCTTCACTCCAATGACCTTCCACATCGGCGATCATCTGATGGTGTTTGGCCCACTGATGGCGGGTGGGACCGTCATTATGGGGAGCAAACCCGATGGCCAGGAAATGGCGCAGGCTTGTTCCGATGAGGGCGTGACCTGTCTCTTTGGCGGATCACCACAGTTTGTCGAGGGTCTCATCAGCGAGTGCCAAGAGAACCCCGGCGCTTACGATCTTTCGACGGTTTCGTCGATGTTCTACGCCTGGGCCCCCCTCAAGCCGGAAACGTTGAAGGCGTTCGAAGCACTGACCCGCCCGAACCTCGTGTGCTGGGAACTTATTGGTCAGACAGAATGTCTGGCGCCACATCGTTTCTTCGTGAATCAGCATCGAGAGTTGTTCGAAGCAACCGCTCCCGCCATGAACTATGTGGGCATCCCTGTGCCGCTGCTCGGATCCGCGGTGATGGATGAGGAAGGCAACGACCTGCGCGACCAGCCCGGCGTTCATGGAGAAGCGGTCTATCGATCGCCTGCGATATTCTCGGGCTACTACGGCGACCAAGAAGCAACAGAAGAAGCACTACGCGGCGGCTGGATGCACTCGGGCGACACCTTCACCTACGACGAGCAAGGCCAGCGAATCATGGTCGATCGTTACAAGGACATGGTGAAATCCGGTGGCGAAAACGTTTCATCAATCCGTGTTGAGGCCGTGTTGCATCAGCATCGATCGATCCAGCGTGCCGCTGTCATCGGTGTTGCTGATGACACCTGGGGCGAAATGGTGACTGCTTGCGTCATCCTGGTGCCAGACCACGACTTGGACGAAGCCGAAGTGATCGCATTCGCCCGGGAACGGTTGGCCGGCTTCGAAACGCCGAAGCGAATAATTGCCGTCGATAGCTTCCCAGAAACAGTTGGCGGCAAGATCTTGAAATACAAGTTGCGCGCAGAACTCAACAAGACAACACAGGTATCAGCCGAATAACGCGTCGGGAAGGCCGACAACGGCAACGTCGGCCACGTTGTCGTGGGCGTACAGCAGTTCCTCGGTCTCGCGTGGGCAGATGGTCTCAGCTGTACGTTGCCGAGCGTTGTTGGTGATGCCTCGGCGGTGGAGGAAGGCACCTTCCAAGAAGCCAGTCGTGACGCAGATGTATTGGATCTCAGCGGGGTCGTGAGAATCACGTCGAGTAGCTGCACGTCGCCCAGAGAAATCGGGCAGAGAATTCGCCGAGAGAAATCGCCAGTGTCGAAATCTCTTGAGCCCGGTCCGCCATCGTAGGGTCAGAACATGAGCAGCGTTGAGTACAACACCTCTGATGGCATCGCCACGGTCCGACTTAACAGACCGGACAGCTTGAACGCAATGAACAGCGAGGTGATGAACGGGTTATCCGACGCGTTTGCTGCGATTGATGTCGATCGATCGATCCGCGTCGTCGTGCTCACCGGCGCCGGTCGGGGGTTCTGTGCCGGGGCCGACCTGAGGGCCGTTCGCGAAGGAGGAGCGGGCGCTGCGGACCCCGAGACGATGGAGACCATGTTCAACCCCGCGATGCGTGCAATAGCGGCGTGCCCGGTTCCGACGGTCGCCCGGATCAACGGTGTCGCCGCCGGAGGCGGGTTCGGTTTGGCAATGTCATGCGACATCTCGATCGCAGCGTCGTCTGCGTTCTTTGTTTCGACGTTCGGTCCGCGACTCGGCATCGTTCCCGACCTCGGTACCTCGTATCACCTGCCGTTGCGCACCGGCGCTGCACGGGCGCGCGGCATCGCGATGTTGGGCGGTCGGGTCACCGCCGCTCAGGCAGTCGAATGGGGACTGATCTGGCAGGCGGTCGACGACGATCAGCTCGATGCGGCGGTCGACGAGGTGACAACGACGTTGAAACGTTCGTCGCCGACGGCGATGACCCGCATCCGCAGTGCAATATCAGAGGCTCCGCATAACACGCTGTCTGAGCAGCTCGATCTCGAACTCCGCCATCAGCGTGATCTGATCCCTCTGAACCTGGCCGAAGGCGCTGCGGCCTTTGTCGACAAGCGCGAACCGAACTTCAGCCCGACCCGCTGAGGGCCGTCGACAACGTCTCCATAATCTCAGATTGGTGGTCAGGCGACCTTCGCCGCGCCGAGACCAGGGTCGGTACCGAGAAGCGGAAGCTGTACACCAACAACGACATCCCGCCAAGGTGTTCGACTGACGCGGAAACGCAGTCGCGGATGTTTGCCCTCCGCCGACTCATGCTGGAGATCCATCATGACCTTGAGGCAGAGATCAAGCGGTAGTACGACTCGATGTTTATCGCAGAGCAGCAATACCGAGACGCATCCACGAGGGCACTCGGCGTGCTCGAGCACGACGTCGAGACTGAGGCGATCCGGGCCTACAGGCCCACAACTGGGGGCGCAGTGTTGTTCTCAGGCCTTGTTCTCAGGCCTTGTTCTCAGGCCTTGTTCTCAGGCCTTGTTAGCAGCTTCCACAGCTCCGCTTGCTTTGTTCAGTGCCATTCGCTCATCATCTGCAATGGGTAGCTCAACGACTTGTGACCATCCCCGCTGGTCCAGCAGCACTGGAACGGCAAGCGGTCCGTGAAGACCTCCAAACTCGCCGTCAAGTACAACCTGTCCCGGGATCACAACGGTCTGCCCACGTGCGAGGAACTCAAGCAGATCGACCACAGCATGTGCTGTGGCCAGTTTGGTTGTGGCGGAACTGAAGTGGATGAAGAACGGCTTGACTGCAGCACGCAAATCCGGTGGATGCCGCTGGATAAACGAGAAGGCGCCGGACACATCTCCCTGGTTGATCAATGTCAACATTTTCGTCCGGGCTTCGATGATCTCTTCTGGAAGATCCGCGAGTGCCCGCCCTTCGCGCGCGGCCCCGATTGTGTCGGCAAGACGCTGTTCCGTTATGCCTCGAGCGCGTACTCGGCTCCAAATCGGCACCAGGTGGTCACCGTGTTGGCCCCAAAACTGTGCACTGACCATCGGCCGACGAATTCCAAGTTCAGCGGCCAACTCGCGCTGAAACCTGAGTGAGTCAGACCACGCTGCAGCCCCAATGAGCCGGTGACGCGGAACATGTTGACCAAAGATCGAGAGGGCTAATTCGACCGGATTCGACTGAACAATGACGGTGACATCCCGCCCTATTTTCCCGATTGATTCGGCAACTTCGGTAAAGATTTGCCGATTAATTTGCGCGAGGGCGGCGCGATCGGTTGTCTGGCGCGTCACCGTTGCACCTGCCATCATGACAATCACGTCTGCGCCGCTGTCGACGAGATCGGTGCCAACTTCTATGTTTTGGGCCCGGTCGGCGAACGCGTCACTGAGGTCGGCGCGCAGCCCCCAGAGCTCGCTCTCGTGCGCACCACCTTCATGTCCGACCAGATGGAGGGTCGCGGTCTCAGGTAGCAGCGATCGCTCAATCAATTGAGCTGCTACCTGTCGCCCACAACTCCCAGTGGCTCCAACAATCGCTACATCCATTTCCTGAGCCTACGCCCGGCTTTAAGCTGCGAACGGGAGCGTGCCGGGCCCTCAGCGGACGTCGATTCGGGGGCTTGGGTGGGCGCAGTATTGCGTTCAGGGACCAACTGCGGTCCTCGCTGGTCCCGTGAACGAGACAGGGGTTTCGCATCGCTGCGAAACCCCTGACCATCGTGTGCGCCCGGAGAGAGTCGAACTCCCAACCGCTTGATCCGTAATCAAGTGCTCTATCCATTGAGCTACGAGCGCATATATGTGAGTGGACAGTCTAAGCGGTAACTCAGGAGACGCGTCCCGATTTTGTCGACCCGATCACGTAATTTGCGATCAGTAATGGGCGTGGCCCGTCGACCGATCTGGCCGCGCCAACCGGGAGCTCAGAAGCCCCATGGCCCCCAGCCGCCAGCACGCTGGTACAGCTCGTATGCCGCACGGGCATTGGTCGCCGGGTCATACAACTGCCGGTCGTTCGTGATGCCGATGTCGTTGAGCCAGCTTCGATGAACTGTCCAATACATCTGGAAGAGGCCGTAGCAGCAGAAGTTCTTGGCGGTCGGCACGAACCGGCTTTCGCGGTAGGCAATCTCGATTGCACGCTCTTCGAGCTCGTCAGGCCACGCGTCACGGATGATCTGCTTGACCTCGTCCGGCGTGGAATTCGTGCTCGACGGCGTCGTGCCAACAGGCGTGCTGGTGGGCGTAGCGGTGTTCGTAGCGGTGTTCACCGGTGTCGTGGCTGGCGTGGTCGTGGCCGGTGCAGTCGTCGGAGGCGCAGGCGTCGTGGCGCCGGCCGGCAAGCAGATCGACGTACCGGGGTAGATCGGCGTCGATGAAGTCGCTCCATTTGCTTTGAGTAGTTCAGCGATCGAGACGTCGGCGGCATCGGCAAGACGGATCCAATAGTCGCCGGCGAGAACCTCATAGTCAATGGCGCAAATGCGTTCGACCCGGTCAGCAGGTGCGGCGGCGGTGGCGGCGTCAGGAGCGGCACTGACCGGTTGAGACGACGTGCCCGTGTTGGCTACCCGTGCGGTTGCGCCAGACCCGGCGTCGAGTGCCGCAGCTGCGGCCATCGCTGCCGGCTGCATGTTGAGGGGAAGTGCAAGCGGTAGATCGTTCGGATCGAGCTGGCCAGTGGCAGTCAATGTTGGCACTTCGGCAGTCGATGCGTCGGCGGCCGCAGCATTCTCGGCCACAGCGCTTTCGGCCAAGGCCTTGGACGTCGCGGTCAACTCGTTCGGTGACGACGACTCGATCAGCGATTCCGTACTTCCTCCACGGAAGCTCCACAGGGCCGGCACGAGAAGGGCAGCAACGAGTGCGACGACACCGATGCGCATCAGCAGCGGGTCGACACCAGGCGATTCGGTCTGGCCAGTTGCGACGGGCGCAGGAGCAAACTCGGCGTCCCACTGTTGCAGCTCGGCAGCAGCGACCGGATCGATCCGAGGCGTTGGCGTCGCTACAGCCGTGTCGCTGTACGTGTAATCGAAGTCATCGAGATCGTCGAACATGCCGTCTGCGGGTTCAACAGCGGGTGCCGCTTCAACAGATCGAGCCGCTTCAACAGATCGAGCCGCTTCGGGCCGGACGATGCCATGCTCACGAGTGGGGTTGGCGCCGCTCGAGAACAGATTCGACAGGTGACGCTTGAAGCGCTGCCCAGCCCGCTCAGCTCCGACATTCAGTGGCACTGCCGACTGGTCAATCGATGCGTCAACCCGCTGGACGCGGTTGGTCGGCAGCGTGTTGGAGCGGTCCGACCAGTCGGATTGGGTGCCCCAGAAATCGTCGTTACCGGTACTCATCGACTGTTGTCTAGTCGGTTCGTCATCAAACCGCAACATGGCTGTCACGTGGACGACATCCTTGTAACTTGCCCGACGCGTGATTCGGCAGGTGCCTGAGATCGGCAGCTGCAGGAACCTCGGGAAGAAAAGCGGCGCTTTCCACTTCAGATCGCGCCAAGTTTGACGGATCAGACAATGAGGCGCAGGCCGAAAACCCAAACGACCGACACGTTGAACGTGTCGGTCGCAGTGGCGGAGAGGGTGGGATTTGAACCCACGGACCCCGGAGGGTCAATGCCTTAGCAGGGCATCCCATTCGGCCGCTCTGGCACCTCTCCTGGGAGAGTGAAGCATAGCCCGATATCGTTGAAGTCGGAACGGTGGCAGAGCGGACGAATGCACCCGCCTTGAAAGCGGACGAACTGAAAGGTTCCGGGGGTTCGAATCCCCCCCGTTCCGCCAATTAGCCCCAAAGGTTCAGGGGCCGCCTCTCGTGGGCATGCTCTCGACCAGCAGTACGGCCGGCGAGTGACCTCCATGCTGTGGGGCAACGCCGGCGACGACGTACAGATGACCGGACGGTGCACCAATGAGCGATAGCGCAGCTACCCACAGCCTTGGCCCGACGCCATCGCAGCACGCGCTACGGCTGACGGCTGCCTTGCCAGGGAGGCACGGATGATTCCCGACCAGATCGGCTACATCTGCATGCTCGAAGATCCCGACGGCAACCTCGTCGAGTTCTCCTTCGACCAGGGTGCGTACGAACAGGTTCGTGAAGTCTGGGGCTGAGTCGGGCCGGCCAGTCGGGTCGCCTCCATCCGGAGACGCGATGACTGTGGACCCCGATCTCGAGAAACGCCAGGGTCTCCGACGCATGAAGTTGGTGGCCACCTCGTTACTGGTCATCGCGGCGGCTATCTATGTCGTCGCCAAGATCAACGAGGAGTCCGGCGCTTGGGTCGGCTACGTCCGCGCCTGTGCTGAAGCAGCGATGATCGGGGCACTCGCTGACTGGTTTGCGGTCACTGCGCTCTTCCGACATCCACTGCGGATCCCTATCCCGCACACCGCAATCATCCCGAAACGCAAAGACCAGATCGGCGAAAGCCTCGGCGAGTTCGTCGAATCGAACTTCTTGACCCGGGACGTGATCGACGAACGGTTGCGCGGTGCTGAACTTGGCCGTCGTGCCGGTGAATGGTTGGCAGCGCCAGCCAACGCGAATCGCGCTGGTGATGCGGTTGCCGACGTCCTGCGTGGCGGGCTCGAAGTGCTCGATGACGACGAGATCCAGCAGGGCCTTGAGCACCTCATCGAATCGCGTGTACGCGCAACGCCCATCACGCCATTGGTCGGCAGGGCAATCGATCTCACCGTCGAAGGTGGCCATCAGCAGCGGCTCCTCGACGCGGTGCTCGTCGGCGTTGCCGGTTTCCTCAACGACAACCGCCGCACGTTCCGCGACCGCCTCGATGAGGAGTCGCCGTGGTGGGTCCCCGAGCCGATTGACAATCGGGTCTTCAACAAGATCTACGACGCGGTCGGTCGCTTCCTCGACGACGTCGTCCGCAACCCGCAGCACGAGATCCGTAGCAGTGTCGACGAGCGGACCATGGCATTCGCCGACCGCCTTCGCCACAATCCCGAACTGCTGGCCAAGGGCGAGGAACTCAAGCAAGAATTGCTCGACCACCCCGAAGTACGCCGCTGGATCGACTCGCTCTGGGTCGAAACCGAGCGTGGTCAGTATCTCGGCGCCATCGACGTTGGCGATAAAGTGCATGTTCAGGTTCGGCTGCGCGTACTCGGCGAGCGCCTGGCCGACGAGCTGCATCACGCCGGACCCCGACGGCCTCATCGCCCTCGCCTACGCCGCCCCGACCGAGCGCCTCGAGTCGGGCAACCCCAACGTGCTCACCCGGTTTGCTCTCACGCCGTTCCGCATTGGAACTCCAGGTCGGTCGCGACCTGCAGTTCATCCGTATCAACGGCACCATCGTCGGCGGTTTGGCTGGCCTCGCGATCCACGCCGTTGGCCAATTCCTCTGACGGGGTCTCGTCATCACGGAACGAGTCCGGTTGTGACTGCAGACGGTCAGGATCTTGAGCGGAACGGCGGTGGTCATCCCGGCGTGTGGATGTCGACGCCAAAGATCTCTTCGAAACGCGTCATGTAGGCATCCAAGTCATCGATCCGACCGAGTTCGAGCCAGTCGGCGTGATCGATGCGGTCGTGCAGCGCGGCCATCTCGGGGCCAGCCCAGCTGACGGCATAACGCAACTCGGGTTCGTCGGTAACAATCGAATGATGGATCACCTTGGCGACCTCGAACGGGTCAGTCGCGCTCAGGTACCCGGCAGCGTAAAACTGGAACATGTTCCGGTAGTGCGCGTCGTAGGCCCCGGTCGAGTTCGGCACATCGATGTTCTTGGCAAAGATCGCCGACTTCGTCACACCGGGCTCGACGATCGCCACACGCACGTCAAACGGTGCCAGCTCTTGAGCCATTCCTTCGCTGACGCCTTCGAGTGCCCATTTGGAAGCGACGTAGGGCGACTGAGCGAGTGCCGCGATGCGACCGGCCACCGAGGTGATGTTGACAATCGTGCCGGCACGACGCTCACGCATCCCCGGCAACACCTGCTGAGAGCAGCGAACAGCGCCAGTGACATTAATGTTGAAGACACTGTTGTACAGCTCCGACGGGCACTCCTCGGCGACGGCGTTGCCGCCGACTCCGGCCGAGTTCACGAGGTGATCGACACGGCCTGCAGCGGCAAGAATCTGTGCGAACCCCTGCTGTACCGACTCGTCATCAGCGACATCGAGCTCGGCGAGTTCGACGGTGACCCCGGCAGCTGCAGCCATTGCCAGCAGCTTCTCGGCCTTGGATGCAGAGCGCACCGTTGCGAAGACGCGCATCCCTTCTCGAGCAAGCTGGACCGCTGTAGCGCGGCCGATCCCTGAGTTGGCACCGGTGACGACTGCGACTGGCTGTTCCGACATAGCGCCGAGACTAACGGCCCGCAATCTCCACTTTCGCCCCAAGCAAGCAGGACCGAGACCGGGGACAGCTATTGGATTTGAGCTCGGATTGCCGCGAGCCAGTTGTCAGCAACATCCCAACGGCCGCCGGCGTCGGCGCGGGCGTCGTCAGCCTGCTTGCCGACAGCGGGGTACGAACCCAGGAACTTCACGCGACCCTGTTTTGCGTGGAGTGACCGCATCGTGTCGGCGAGGAGCTGATCAGACACGTGGGCATCGGCGTAGATGATGAAGCAATAGTCACCGAGGCCACCGTCTTTCGTCGGACGGCTGAACAGGTTCGACAGGTTGATCCGTCGAGCGGCAAATTCTTGGAGAATCGAGATCAACGAGCCGGGCGCATCGGCGCGTTGGTAAATGACCAGCGCCGTCTTGTCATGGCCCGTCGGCGCAGGCACGCCGTCGCGGGCCACGAGCAGGAAGCGGGTCTGGTTGCCCTCATGGTCGGCAATGTTCGCAGCAACCACGTCGAGGCCATAGAGATCAGCAGCGACACGCGGAGCGAGCGCAGCGATGTTCATGTCGTCGGATTCTGCAACGGTTTTGGCAGCGTCGGCAGTGCTGTTCGCCGCGTCGATGTTGGCCTCGGGCAAGGTCTCGCGAAGATAGCGATGGCATTGCGCCGTGGCGACGGGGATCGAGTGGATCGTCGAAATGTCGGCGAGCGTGACTCCGGGGCGCGCAACGAGGCAGTGTTCGATGTCGATCACGACTTCACGCTGAATGACGAGGTCGTGGTCGAAGGCCAGCGCGTCTTGCGTGAAGTTGACCATGCCTTCGATCGAGTTCTCAATCGGTACGAAGCCAACGTCGACCGCGCCAGCTTGCACTGCATCGAGGATGTCGGGCACCGTGCGGAACGGAATCTGCTCAGCGGCGGCCAAATCAGGCTGCGTCAGGAGCGCCTGCTGGGTGAACGTGCCGAACGGACCGAAAAATCCGACACGTCTGATCGCCGTTGTCTGACCGCTGTCACGCTCGTTCATGGGGCCGAGCGTAGGCCATTGTCCCCGAACTGCCGCCCAGAGAAATCAACCAACATGGCGTTGTGGATTCCTTCTGGCACGATGTCGTTGATGGACGAACGTGCGCTCCGTGAACTGATCGAGGGTATTCAAGCAGGGACGACCACCCCGGACGATGCAGTGGAGCGTCTCCGACGGCTCCCGTTTGCCGATATCGACGGCGCACTCGTCGATCATCACCGCACGCTCCGACAAGGCATGCCGGAGGCGGTGTATGGGCCAGGCAAGACCGTCGAGCACTGCGTCAAGATCGTCGCGGAACTGCTCGAACACGGATCAGGCCCGGTACTGCTCACCCGGACCGACAGCGATCAGCGCGCGGCATGCCTCGACGCCCATGGCCCCGCGATCGAAGCCAACGGATCGCTGCTGTGGCGTGCACCCGAGCCGACTCGCACGTCTGACGTGCTCGTCATCACTGCCGGAATCGCTCTCATCCTCAAAGTCGTCGAAGTCTGAGTACAGATCGCTGCGCGACAGATCGCGCTGCCCGCGACGAGGAGAGTCAATTGACGCGCCATCGACCCGCGCAATCCGCTCATCGACGACGTCACCTCAGCCGATGCGGTGATCTGCGTTGCCGGCATGGAAGGCGCCCTGGCGAGCGTCATTGGTGGGCTGACCGCTGGACCGGTGGTCGCCGTTCCAACGAGCGTCGGGTACGGCGCCGGACTCGAAGGCGACGCGCTATTGGCCATGCATGCCTCGTGTGCCTCAGGCATCTCGGTCGTCGGGATCGACAACGGGTTCGGCGCGGCCTGCGCAATTGCAAGGATGTGTTCGTGACACGTACCGCATGGTTCAACTGCCACGCCGGGGTCGCCGGTGACATGGTGATGGCAGCGCTGGTCGATGCCGGTGCCGATACCGACACGATTGCCGACACGATCGCGGGGCTCGGCGTCGACGGCTACGCGATGTTTTTTGAGCGCGTCCAGCGATGCGGGGTCGGCGCGACATGGGCAAACATTGTCACGCACGACGGATTGCACGCCCATGAGAGCGAGCACTCTGGAGAGGCCGCTCCGCATGTCCATCGCCCTGCGCGCGAGATCTTTGCGCTCCTCGATGCGGCCGACCTTCCCGCCAGGGTGCGTGCTCGGGCCCGCTCTGTCTTCGAACGGTTGGCTGCGGTCGAAGGTGCAATTCACGGCGTCGATCCGGCCGACGTCGAGTTGCACGAAGTTGGTGCGCTCGACTCGATCATCGATGTCGTCGGCGTCTGCGCAGCACTTGAATCGTTGGGCATCGAACATGTCGTGTGCTCCTCGATTGGCCTCGGTAGCGGCATCGTGCAAACAGCCCACGGAGCGCTCCCCCACCCGGCCCCGGCAACAATCGCGCTCCTCACCGAAGCTGGCGCGCCGACGCACGGCTTGCCAATGACGCTCGAAACCGCCACGCCGACAGGTGCCGCGCTGATGACAACCCTGGCCACCGAGTTCGGCCCGATGCCGTCCGGGGTCCCCACCAGCGTCGGCTACGGCGCGGGCACCGCAGACCCGCCCGGACGCGCCAACGTCGTTCAAGTGACGCTCGTCGAAGCCACTGCGGCTGTCGTTGCTGACAATGGGGCTCCAATCCTGCAGCTCGACGTCAACGTCGACGATGTGTCCGGCGAGGTCATTGCGCACACCATCGATCGGCTCCTCGCTGTGGGCGCCCACGATGCGTGGGCTACGCCGATCGTCATGAAGAAGGGTCGCCCCGCCCACACTGTGAGTGCGTTGTGCGAACCAGCGTTGCGCGACGCCGTGCGCGACGTACTGGTGGACGAAACCGGTTCGCTCGGTGTGCGTGCCACCTCGCTCGTGCGCTGGCCACAGCAACGCGAGATGACAAGCGTCGAGATCGACGGCCACACCATTGGCCTTAAAGTCGCAACTCACCGCATCAAGGTCGAGTTCGACGATGCTGCGCGCGCTGCCAAATCGCTCGGAATCCCGGTTCGCATCGTGATTGAACGTGCAATCGCGGCCGCCGAACACCTTGCGCCGTGATCAGGTCCATCTGATGGGCGCGATCTGATGGGCGCGATCTCAGTGAGCCATCTCGAGTGGCGGCTGCCCAGCGGCGATGAGCTGCTCGACGACATCAGTTTCACTATCGGCAACGGTGATCGTGTTGCGCTGGTCGGAGCAAACGGTGTTGGCAAGACCACGCTTCTGCGACTGATCACCGGTGAACTCACACCAACCGCGGGCACGATCAGCATCGACGGGCAGCTTGGTGTGATGCACCAACTGGTCGGAACCGCCGAACACCCCGCAACGACGGTTCGCGAACTCCTCCTGTCGATCGCTCCGACCCGACTCCGCGCTACAGCAGCCAAGCTCGCTGCCGCCGAGGCAACCCTCGCAACCGACGACGGCATGGCGTATGCCGAAGCAATCGCTGCGTGGGGCGACGTCGGTGGCTATGACGCCGAGGTGTTGTGGAACGAGTGCACAACACGAGCTTTCGGTGAATCTTTCGACGCAGTGGCCGATCGTCCGCTGCGCACCTTGAGCGGTGGAGAACAGAAACGGCTTGCACTCGAAGCGTTACTCCGAAGCGAATTCGACGTGCTCGTGCTCGATGAGCCCGACAACTTTCTCGACGTGCCAGCAAAACGTTGGCTCGAGCAGCAGCTCAACGAGACTCGAAAGACCGTCGTGTACATCAGCCACGACCGTGAACTCCTTGCTGCAACCGCGACCAAGATCGTGACGATCGACCCGGCTGGAGCATGGACGCATGGCGGCTCATTCGCGACGTATGCCGCGGCCAAAGAGCACCACGACAACGTTCGGTCCCACAACCGGGCCCTGTACGACGCCGAGAAGCTGCGGCTCGCCGACTACGTCAAGCTGATGCGCCAGCGCACCTCGATGAGTGAAGCGTTTGCACCGAAGTTGAAGGCCGCCGAAACAAAGCTCCGTCACTTTGTCGAAAAGAACGAACGGCCGCCCGACGTGGCCGAGCAAGTGATCAACATTCAGCTGCGCGGTGCACGCACCGGCAAGCGAGCCGTCATCTGTGAGGGGTTGGAAATCGAAGGTCTGACCGATCCGTTCGACGCTGAACTCTGGTACGGCGAGCGCGTTGCTGTGCTCGGCGGCAACGGCGTCGGCAAGAGCCACTTCCTCCGCCTCCTCGACTCCGCCTCAATGGACGGCGCTCCTGGCTCGGGAACTGCATCGGTCGCCCACAACGGTGTGTGCCGGCTCGGCTCAGGTGTCGTTCCCGGGTTATTCCACCAGACACATGAGCACCCCGAGTGGAACGGGCGCGAGCTCGTTGACATCTTGCACGATCACGATGTGGTGCTCAGCAAGGCAATGGGCATGCTGCGTCGATACGAGCTGCAGCACGCAGCGCACCAACTGTTCGAGACATTGTCGGGCGGCCAACAGGCGCGATTTCAGATCCTGCTCCTCGAGCTGTCGGGCGCCACGTTGTTGTTGCTCGACGAGCCAACCGACAACCTCGACCTCGTGTCATCCGAGGCGCTCGAAGTCGGCCTCCAACAGTTCAACGGCACCGTCGTCACGGTTACCCACGACCGCTGGTTTCTGCGCAACTTCGATCGATACCTGGTGTTCGGTGACGACTGCAACGTCAGTGACCACACGACGTTGCCGCCGACCTGGGCCGGCTGATTCGACCAGCAAGCTCAACCGGACCAGCTCAACCGGACAAGCTCAACCGGACCAGCTCAACCGGTTAAACGGTGAACAGTGCGGCGTTGATCCACTCGAGGATCTGGTCGGCCGATTCGCTGCCGCTCTTGCGGGCTTTGACAGTGCCGTCAGCGTTCAGCATCACAGTGAACGGGAAGCCCGTGCCGCCGTAGAGCTGAACGGCTTCCGAGTCGGCCGTGTCGGCAAGCATCGGCCAGGCCCAATTCTTCTCGACGACCCAGCTCGACGGCGGGAAGTTGTCACGATCGTCGTACACGGCAGTGCTGACACCGATGATGTTGAGATCGTCCGGCAGGTCGCCGCGGTCACGCAGCGTCAAGATCTCGGGGATTTCGTCGTTGCAGTGCGGGCACCAGTGAGCAAGGAACACGAGCATCGTCGGCCCATCGGTCGGCCCACCGATCGACACCTCGGTGCCGTCGAAGCTGGCACCGGTGACAACCGGCGCCGCGGAACCGACCGACGCGTCGTTGTTCGGATCTTCGAGTGGCGGCAGGGCCTCGCCGGTGACGGTCAACGATGCGGAGTTTTCGAGGATCGCTACCGCGGCGACGGCCGGCTCCGTCGCTGCCGTTTCAGTGGCGGCTTCGCCGGCTTCAGTGGCGGCTTCGCCGGCTTCAGTGACGGCTGACGGGATGGCCGCGTCTGAGGCTTCGTCGCTGCCTCCGCACGCCGTCAACGCAAGAAGCGCGCTGACCGCGAGTGCGGCGGCAAATCGGTTGCAGATCGGTGTTGTCATGGGGGCTCCTCATAATCCGACGTGGTGATCGGCGTAGTTCTCCATTTAGTTTGCTCTACGGAAGGCGTTCCTCCTCGGCACGGGCCAGCTTTCACAGCTGTCGAGATCGAGTCGGTTGTCGCGGCGACGGATAGCGTCGCGGGCGATGGAGATTGACATGGCAGGAGCATTGCGCGATCTGCGTCGCACTCGCCAGAGTCGTCGGCTTGGCGATGCCGAATGGTTCGATGTCGCTTATCGCGTGTACCTGTTCGCACTCGTCGGTCTGACTGGCGTCGTTCTCGCTTCGGATGCGATCGACGGAGTGGTCGGCGACGGCATCAAGACCTCTGACTTGTTGGCACGGGGCCCATCGGTCGTCGGCCTTATCGTGGTGTTGGCCTTCGGCCTGGGCCTGCGGAGCGGAGCTGATGGCGGGCCCGTCGCGATCGAAGTGGCCGACATCCGCCACGTCCTTCTCTCACCGATCAACCGACGACGCGCGCTACTGCGCCCGGTCGGCCAGCGAATACGATCCGTCACGTTCTCCTTTGCGATGGCGACCGCCGTGCTCGGACAGTTCGTTGCCCGAGAGGTCGAAGGATCGCGAGCAGCATGGGCTGCTGCTGGCGCACTCTTCGGTGCCGTGACCGGCGCCGTGTTCGTGACGTCGGCCGTGATTGCACACGTCATCCGTTTGCCGCGCTGGGCAGCCACCGCAATCGCAGCGGTCGGCCTTGCTTGGCAGGGCGCCGCCGCCTGGATCAATTGGAACGGCCCGAGTAACAGTCCGCTGCGTTTCGGCCCTGCCAACCTCGACGGGAGTCTTGCCTTCTGGGGGATCCGACAGCAGGGCATCGACGTCGTCGCGATCGCCGTCACACTTGCAGCAATTGCCAGCCGCTCGCACTCTGCGGCGGGCTGCGCATCGAACCGCTCGCTCGTCGTGGCTCATTGGTCACCCAACTCCGCTTCGCAGCGACCGTGCAGGACCTGCGGACCGTCGTGATGCTGCGCCGCCAATTGCGCGCTGAAACGCTCCGGTCGACACCGTGGGGCGGCTCGTCACGGACACCCATCAGCGAACGCAGTGGATCCCATGGCTCCATCCGTTCAATGATCTGGCGACGCGGATTCCGGTCGCTTCGGCGGCTGCCGGCATCGCGGCTCGCGCGCATCGCCAGCCTCGCAATAGTCGGCGGCGTCTGCGCATCGCTTGCGGCCAGTTCCAGCCTGCTGTTCCTCCTCGGGACACTCGCTGCCCTGTTCCTGCTCGGCATGGAAGCCATCGAACCGTTGTCGCAGGAGATCGACCGGCCCGACATTACCGACGGGCTCCCCATCGAACGGGGCCGACTCTTTGCCTACCACCTCGTTGCCCCCGCTGCGCTGCTTGTGGTGGCGGCAGTCCTCGGCGCCGCTGCTGCATCGGTCCTCGAACCGAGCCACGCTGCAGCGGCGTTCGCGATCGCATTGCCAGCCACCCTCGCCGGCGCTATTGGCCCCGTGGCCGGCGCTGTGCTTGACGCACCTACCCCGATCGCTGTCGCCGACACGAACATCATGGGCACGCCCCGCGACACCGAGCAGTCGTTTGTCCCACCCGAGTTCGCCGGCTTCAGCAACGCGTTCTCGACCTTTTTACCAATCGTCCTCACCAGCCTTGGTCTCGTCCCAATCGTCGCGATGCGTTTTGATCCCAGCGCGGGCACAGCCCTGCGGGCCACCATCGGCGTGGCACTCGTCTTCGGGCTGCTCGTGCGCTGGGTCCAGCGACGCGACCGTTGGGGCGTTGCGATTCGATCGTTCTTCGAAGCCGGCCGAGCTGAACGGCAAGCGACCTGAACCCTCCATGATGGGAACCCGATGAACACGACACCCGCGATCAGCACTGTGGCATTGACCAAGCGCTACGGCGAGGCCCAGGCACTCGCCCCAATCAATTTTGAAGTGAGCGCGGGTGAACGGGTCACGCTGATTGGTCACAACGGCAGCGGCAAAACAACGTTGATCCGCATGCTCGCCGGGATGCTCGAACCGTCGGGCGGTACGGCCGAGGTCGCCGGCAACGCGCTCGGTTCGCCCGATGCACGTGCTGCGCTCTCCTACCTGTCAGACGAGCCGGTGTTCTACGACGATCTGAGCGTCTGGGAACACCTCGAGTACATCGCTCGTCTCCACGGCACCGAAAACTGGGAACAACACGCCGTCGACCTCCTCGACGCCGTGGGGCTCGTTGACCGAGCCGACGATCTCCCGATGACCTTCAGCCGCGGGCTCAAACAGAAGGCCGCAATCGCGATGGCGTTCGTCCGGCCCTTCGACGTAATGCTCGTCGACGAGCCGTTCGTCGGCCTCGATCGCACCGGCCGAACTGCCCTCCTCGAGCTGTTTCGGCTCGCTCATGCCGACGGAGCAGCACTCGTTGTTGCAACCCATGAGCTGTCGAGCGTGATGCAGAGCCAACGTCTCGTCGCGCTCAATGGCGGCATTGTCTCCTACGACGGCGAGCCCCAACTGGCTGATGTCAACGCGCTGACCGAGGGGCTTCAATCGTCTAACGAGTGACAAACATTCCTGATGATCGGACCACATCCGTCCGTTTCTCGGTGTGCCGTGGACTATTCTTGCTGGCATGCAGGAGTTTTCTTCGATCACCGCGTCCTCATACGACGCCGAATCCCTCGCCCCCATGCTCACCGCGAAGTCGGCTGAGGGTTGGGAAATCGTCTCGATTGTGGCTGCGGGCACGAACATCGTGGCCTATTTGTGCCGCGAGAGCGCTGGTTCCGGCTCTGCCAGCGGCGAGTCTGACGATGTCAGCGTCGCTGCTTCTTCCGTCGCTGCAGCCGCTGTCGCCGAGATGCCCGCCGATGCATCCACCAACGATTCCGCCGCCGTGGTCGACACGCCGACGCTGCCGGGCAACGACACGCCGTACGTGCCTGCCGACTCCTCGATCCCGACAGAGTCGGCCGCGACGCCATCCGCCGCCGACGATGCAGCCGCAGCAATCGCCGAGCCAGCAGGTTGGGCCGTCGCTCCTGACAACGACGTCGCTGAGCTCGCAGCACAGGTCGGCGCCGACGACGCCGCAACCGACACTGCAGCAGCCGGCATGGCTGACTCGAGCGACCAGGCCGTCGACGCTGCTGATGGATCAGCCGCCGAGTCGAGTGTCCCCGCCGGCTGGTACGCCGACCCGTCGGGCCGCTACGAACTCCGCTACTGGGACGGCGGCGCCTGGACCGAGCACGTCTCGCGCGCAGGACAGCAATTCACCGACCCGCCAGTCGCCTGATTCAGTCCATCCGCGGCGATCTTGAAGAGCAGCAGCTGAGCAATCAGCTGCTGCTCTTGCCGTTTTCCGGCTGGTTTGTGTGAGCAATTGCGGCGTCGTCGCCCAGTTTTCCTCGCACGAAACTAGGTCCCCACTTTTGTGTGAGCGATTGCAGCGTCGGTTCCCACAATCGCTCACGCGAAATCGAAGATGCCAGTGACGTGCCCGACACGACCTTCCACACGACCTTCCACACAACCTTCCACACGACCTTCCGACACGACCTTCCACACGACCGCCAGCGCCTCTATCCTGCAGGGGTGCGCGCGACGTCGATTGGCCATGCGGGAATTCTGATCGAGACGTCAGCAGGGTCAATTCTCTGCGACCCATGGTTCGAGCCGGCATTCTTCGGTGGGTGGTTTCCGTTTCCACGCAACGACCAGCTGAGCGCCGATCTGCATGAGCGGATCGAGCAGGCCGACTTCCTCTACGTGTCGCACCTGCATGGCGATCACCACGACAAGGCATGGCTCGATCAGCATCTGCGCCGCGATATTCCAATCCTGCTCCCTGGCTTCCCCACTCGCGAGCAGCGGCGCACGTTGCAGGAGCACGGGTTCACCAATTTCGTGGAGACAAGCGACACCGAAGAACTCGAGATCGCGCCTGGCCTCAAGATCGCTATTCATATCGAGTCGTCGATCACTGACGGCCCCGGCGGCGACTCAGCGCTTGTCGTCATTGCCGACGATGCGATCCTCGTCAACCAAAACGACTGCCGCACGAACGACCTCGGTCAGCTCGCTGCGCACGGTCCGGTCGATCTTCACTGGCTGCAGTTCTCTGGCGCGATCTGGTATCCGATGGTCTATGAGATGGACGACGCCCAGAAGCAGCACCAG
Organism: uncultured Ilumatobacter sp.; assembly: GCA_905182555.1. Taxonomy (GTDB): domain Bacteria; phylum Actinomycetota; class Acidimicrobiia; order Acidimicrobiales; family Ilumatobacteraceae; genus Ilumatobacter_A. Next base: position 75,059 of record CAJJBX010000004.1, read on the forward strand.
TGCGCAGCCAAGGTCAATGCCCAGTTCGCCCGTGCGATGCGGTACGTCGAAAAAATCGACGCACGCGCGGTTGTGCCCAGCGCCGGCCCACCCTGTTTCCTCGACCCTGACCTGTTCGGCTTGAACATGATCGACGGTGACGAGCTGTCGATCTTCCCCGACCAGACCACATTTCTTGCGATGCTCAACGACAGCGAACGTGATGGCGTGATGAACATCCCCGGCACCACGATTGAGATCGGTGACGCGATTTCCTCGACCCACCCGATGCCGGACGCTCAGGTCGAGGCCATCTTCAACAATAAGCGCGCCTACCTCGAGCAGTACCAGGCCGACTGGTTGCCGTGGCTCCACGACATGAAAGCCGACTGGAAGGCGCTCGACATCGACCTGCTGGCCGAGCTGCAAAACTGGTGGCAGCCGCTCCTCGAGATGGCGCCGACGCTGTGCTCGATGGTCGGAGCGAACGTCGTGATCAACGCGGGCGACCTGCCGATTGTCATTGACTTTCCGAACGCCGAAGTACGCCGCCACGACGGCGAGCAGCACGGCTTCCGTTTCGACATCCCGCGCGACCTGGTCGAAGCCGTGACCGCTCAACGCGCTGTCGACTGGAGTAACTCGCTGCTGCTGTCGTGCCGCTTCACGGCGTGGCGCGAAGGCGAGTTCAACGAATACGTCTACAACTTCTTGAAGTCGCTGTCGCGTGAACGGATCAAGCGCGCCGAAGCCGAAGTGGTGCGCAAGCTCGAAATCGCAGCGGGCGGCGGCGACCACGTTGACGAGGCCGACATTCAGATCGGCAACTACGTCGTCCAGCGACGCTGCCCGCACCGCGACGCCGACCTCGAAGCCTTCGGCGAGATCCAAGACGGCGAGTTCGTCTGCACCTTGCACGGATGGCGCTTCGACTGCGACACCGGCGCCTGCCTCACCTCGCCCACCGAGACCCCCCTCCGCATCCGTCGCGCCTCGCTGTGACGACCCGCGGTCACACTGTGTCAGGCACAGTGTGACCGCCACTCGGCAGGTCATTCCGCATCACCTGGTCGTCTCGACAACGTGAGTAGGTTGGCATCATGTTGTCGGCCTTATTGGACCTTGGAATTGACCTCAACATCTGGCCGTGGGTGTGGCTGTTCATCGGCGTCACGTTCGTCATCATTGAACTGACAGTGCTTGCTGGCGCATTCGTTCTTCTGCCCTTTGCCATCTCGGCATTCGCTGCCGCTTTGCTGGGCTTTTACGACGTTGCCATCGAAATCCAGTGGGGCGTCGTCATCTTTGGCGGCGCAGCGTTGTGGATCCTGCTGTACAAGCGTGTGATGAAATTCGCCGATGAAAGCGACCTTGCTGAAGGTGTCGGCGCCGACCGGCTCGTAGGGATGACGGCGATCGTCACCACCACGATCGACCCCGACGACACCGAACGGCGCGGCCGCGTCAAGGTCGAGGGCGAAGTGTGGAGCGCACTCACCAACGATGGGATCGCAATCACCGACGGTTCGAAAGTCACCGTCACCGAAGTGCACGGCACTCGGGTAATCGTCACACCGCTCATCGCTGCGCCGCCAACGGCACCGCCCACCGACCCGCCACTCCAGAAGCCACCCCCACCGAATCAATCAACAGACCGGGAGCAATCATGAATCCCATTGCCATCGTCGTCGTCGTCATTGCGCTCGTCGGCATCGCCGTCCTCATCGGCGCCGTCAAGATCGTGCGCCCGTATCAACGCGGCCTCGTTGAGCGTCTCGGCAAGTTCAAGGCAACACGCGAGCCGGGCCTCAACCTGATCCTGCCGTTCATCGAAACAATGCAGTTGATCGACATGCGTGAGCAAGTCGTTGACGTGCCGCCGCAAGAAGTCATCACCGCCGACAACGTGGTCGTGTCCGTCGACGCCGTCGTGTACTACGAGGCAACCGACCCGCAGCGCCTCGTCTACAACATCGCTGACTTCTTCACCGCCATCACGAAGCTCGCCCAGACGAACCTTCGCAACCTGATCGGCGACATGGAGCTCGACAGGGCGCTCACTTCGCGTGACACGATCAACACCCAGTTGCGCGAGGTGCTCGACGACGCCACTGACAAGTGGGGTGTGCGAGTGGTTCGTGTCGAAATTCAGCGCATCGATCCGCCGCCGGACATCGTGTCAGCAATGCACGCGCAGATGCGCGCTGAGCGCGATCGTCGTGCAACGGTCACCGAGGCTAAGGGCTACCAGGAAGCCGCTATTGCTCGTGCCGACGGCGAACAGCAGGCCGCGGTGCTCTCGGCAACCGGGCGCAAGGAGGCTGCGATCCTTGACGCGCAAGGCGAGGCCGAAGCAATTCGGCTTCGTGCGCAGGCGAACAAGATCCGGCTCGAACTGATCGGCGAGGGTGAAGGCCTCGCTGCAAAAGCACGCCTCACCGGCATCAAGGAAGCAAAAACCGATCACAACGTGCTCACCGTCGAGTACCTGTCGGCACTTGAAAAGATCGGCGATGGTCGGGCAACAAAGCTCGTCATTCCTGCAGAGTTCTCTGGCCTCCTTGGCACGGTTGCCGCATTCGCCGAAACAATTCGTCCCGAAGACTCCAGCGACGAGGTTCGCCCGAGGGACGGCCTGCCGATTCCCGCTGACAACGATCGTGTCGAGCTTCCCGAGCCCGATCGCGCCGAGTACCGCGACGCTGACGGAAACTGATCATGCGCATCATCGATGCACCGCGGGAGGGCTGGTACCCCGACCCCGATGGCCGTCAGCGGCTGCGCTGGTGGGACGGGCTTGACTGGACCGACATCCGTCGGGCACCCCCAAGTAGCGCCGAACTGACGCGAGCTGAAGCGCTCGTTCCGCGTGAGCCAATCGCCGCCGACCAGCGGGCGTACACCGATCGGCCACAGGGCTACTCACGCCAGGAAACACAAGAAATCATTGCCGAGGTCCGCACCGTCGCCCGCCAAGAACTCGATCGGGCCGCCGAGCAATTCTCACAGCGCGCCACCACTGCGGTCCGCAGCTTCACGCCGTTGATCACCCAATACACGAGCAAATTTTTGCGCTGGGTGAAAATCGCGCTCGGCATTGCCACCGTGCTATTCATCGCATGGCTGCTCTTCCAGGCAATCGCGACGCAGAGCTTCATCGCGTGGCTCGGTGACCGCATCGACAGCCTCACTGAAGACGCTGGCAGCACACAATTGCGCATGGGGTCAGGCCCCTTTCGCAACTCTGTGATGAGTCGCTGATCACTGCGGGGACCCGCGTACGGACAACGTCAGCGGCGCTCGCGTCTGCCGCAGTCAGAGCAACTGAGATCGTGTTCAACGCATCGACGGCCTGTTCGTAGGCCCCGACACCGTCGACGTTTGGCGGCTGCGCCCAGGTCCCCGCCACGTGCACTTGATTGCCGACCTTCGCGACTCTGCTTTACCCGTACGGCTCCTCATACGGGCCGCCTGACGCGATGTTCTGTCGCTGCATCGGTGCAGTGCGCCACGCCGGCGCCGCGCCATAGCGTTGGTTTGATGAGCACGCGTCGCAATCTCGGTCGTCCTCACTCCGGGGATACCTGCGTCGTACCGAAAGGCGTCGAGCACTGCCCCGAGGCTGCTCCCAGAACCAAGATTTTGATGTTCGAACCGCAGGGCACCCGGTCGACCAGCGATGAGGGCGGCGTCACGCGGGTCCCCGCAGTGATCAGCGACTCATCACAGAGTTGCGAAAGGGGCCTGACCCCATGCGCAATTGTGTGCTGCCAGCGTCATCAGCTGAAAGTGTGCTTGCCGGTTGGCACTCGGTACTGCTCGAGGATGTCGGGGCCGCAGCTGGCTGTCCCGACGCCGCGATGCGCAACGTCGACGTGGACGACGAGGGTCTTGCGAGGCTTGATGTCGGTCTCGTGCCCAGCAGCGAACAAGTCCTGAGCGGTGAACCTTGTTGCCGAGACATGCATTGTCGTCGGCTGCAAGACATTGAGTCGAACAACCTCACCAGTGCCTGACTTCACGAACTCGAACCACCGGCAATCGGTCCGCAGGCCGAACTCCTGGGGAACGAGGTACGGCGCAGCGTCAATACCTGATTCCCACGTGCCGACCATGGCACCGCGGTTGCGGTCGGGGTAGTTCTCGAGTTGGCCACGGCCGAACCAACGGGTCTGATCGAACCCCGCCTTCAGCTGGAAGGTGATGCCGACGCGACCAAGGTCGTTCAGTGCATCTGGCACGTTGACGGTGTGGTGGTGCACTTCGGAACCGTCGTCGAGTACCTGGACGCGATGATCATGTGCGACGAGTTCATCGGCTGGCTGAGTGTCGACGCCTGCGGCCTGCCACGCCTGCAGGCTCGTCCCGCCAATGCCGTACATCTCGTGGAGTTCGGGCATCAGTTTGTAGCCATCGTTGTCGGTCGATGCACGGAAGATCGACAGTTCGATCGGCGCAGCGAACAGCTTTGCGACGGAGCTGCCAGCGGCCTGCGGAGCATCGCTCTTGAGCCGAGTGATCTTCGCTTGCTTTGCAGCTTTCAGCTGCACCTGATCGCGGGCGACGACGTGACCAGCGGGCGCCCACGCGGTTGACGCGCGTTGGCTAAACGTGACGGTGAGGTGAGCGTCAGGGTCGGTTGGCGTCACGCAGGGCATCGGCAGTTTCACGGACTGACCTGGCGAAACCGTTGGCACCTCAAGGGTGCCCGAACCACGGACGCTGCCGCCCACATTCAGTTCCCAGGTGGCAGCGAGGTCATCGAGGTTGGTAAAGCTGCGCCGGTTCGAAATGACGAGGTTCGCGCCTTTCTTTTCCATCGTCGCTGGGCGATACACCCACTCGACTTCCTGAATGGCGGGGTGCGGAACGAGGTCGGCAGACATCAGGCCGTCGGCAACGAAGTTGCCATCGTGGATTGCCTCACCGAACTGGCCGCCGTAGGCAAACCCTTTCTTGCCGTTCGGCAACGTGGTGGACAGGCCGTGGTCCTTCCACTCCCAGATGAAGCCGCCCTGCAGGCCGGGTGTGGCAAGGATCGTGTCCCAGTAGTCGGCAAGCGAGCCGTTCGAGTTGCCCATGGCATGGCTGTATTCGCACATGATGAATGGGCGATCACCGGCGTAGGCAGCCGTGTCTTGGTGGGTCGGGTACATCGGACAGACAACATCGCTCGCGTGGCGGCCACCATCGAGCCAGCCTTCGTGGAACGAGGCCGGTTCGTAGTGCAGCGGGCGAGTTGGGTCGGCGTGGCGGATCCAGCCGGCCTGAGCGTCGTGGTTGCGGCCGTAACCGGCCTCATTGCCAAGCGACCACATGATGACGCTGGCATGGTTCCGGTCGCGCTCTACCATCCGCGCAGCGCGGGCCACCCAGGTCGTGCGCCACGCCGGGTCATTGCACAAGCTCGTGTTGTAGGCGTGGGCCTCGAGGTTGGCTTCATCAACGACGTACATGCCGATCTCGTCGCACAGGTCGAGCAGCCGGGGGTCGTTTGGATAGTGAGCACAGCGCACAGCGGTGATGTTGTGGCGGCGCATCGCAAGCAGATCGTCGCGGATGTTGTCAATCGTGAGCGCCTTGCCCCGGGTTGGATGGTGGTCGTGGCGGTTGACGCCGAAGATCCAGGCCGGCTTCCCGTTGATCAACAGTTCGTTCCCACTGATGACAATCGAGCGGAAACCAATGATCTGAGGATGGGCCTCGGCAACCTCACCAGACGGGTTGATCAGTTCGACGATCACGCGATATCGACAGGGCGATTCGGCTGACCACGGTGCGATTCCAGGCAACGTAAAGCTGGCCTCGGTTTTGTGCCCGAAGAAGCCCATCGGTTGGTAAAAGGTGTGCGGGACTTTCTTGGTGATCGGCTTGGAGAGCTGCTTGCCTTTGAGCGTCTCGATGCGCGTCTTGATCTTCCAGCCCTCGGTCGGTGCAGTGAATCCTCCGACGATGGCGGTGACGTCAAGCGTGCCGCTTCCGTCGACGTGGTTGTAGCTGGCGTCGCAGATCAGGTTGTCAACGTGGGTGGCACCGCGGGCTTCGACAAATACCTCGCGGTGTAGTCCGCCCATCCACCATTGGTCTTGATCTTCGACATAGCTCTGCGCGCTCCACTTACTGACGACGATCGTGAGGTCGTTGTCGCCGTGTTCAACGAACTTGGTGATGTCGTATTCGCTCGCTAACCGGCTGTCGGTGCCGTAGCCAACCCATCGGCCGTTGACGTAGAGCACGTGGGTGCTCTCCGCTCCGCCGATGTGCAGGACGATCTGGCGGCCGTCCCAGCTGTTCGGCACCTTGAATGGACGGCGGTAGACGCCCGTCGGGTTCTTCTCGGGCAGCGTCGGCGGCGGCCCGTTGAATGGCATCTGCACGTTCGTGTATTGCGGTAAGTCGCCGGTGTTCTGCATTGTCCAGTTGCCCGGGACAGCGACACGCAGCCACGAACTCCCGGTTGGTGCCTTGATGATTGCGTTGGCCGGTACAGCATCGGGTGATTCGTAGAGGCGGAAGTTCCATTTGCCGTTGAGCGTGCGGCGCCACGGCGATGCGTCGCCGTCGTGAACTCGGTCGTTCTGGCGAGCCTCAGCGGCCGTTGGAAAAGCGGTCGTGGGTGTACGCATTGGTAACCGGTTGAGTTCGACTACCGCCGGATCGACCCACGGACGAACAGAACCAACACCAGGAAGCATGATCCAGATTCTGGCATGCGCTCCCCACCACTCCTCGTTCCGCAGTCAGGAACTCACACACCGCCAGCGCTACCGACCGAATCAGGCGCCGTCGTGGACCCAGACGGGGGAGTTGAGCGGCATGATGCCGCTTTCCCAGATCCAGTCCATTGCCGGCACGCTCACCCGCACGCAGCCGTGGGAGGCCGGGTAGTTCGGGATGGAGTTCGAGCCGTGCACTGCGACGCCGCCGACGAAGTACTTGGGGCGGTAGATCTCGCCGAGATCGCCTTCCCACCAGCCGTCGGGCCGCTCGCGATTGACGTCGTGGAGGCCGCTCGGGGTGAGCGAGATGCCCCGCTGGATTTCACCAGGGGTGTTCTGATCTGGCTCCTCGTAGGCCTCGCCGTTGCCGGTCGAGGTGTTGAGGATGTATTCGGTGCGACCCTCGACAACGAAGAAGAGCAGCTGTTTGGCCTTGTCGACTTCGACGAGCGTGCCGGAGTTGGCTCGGGCCACGGGCCGCAGATCAATATTCGAGATCGCCGTGGCGGTCTGTTCGTCGAGCTTGCCGTCTGGGCTGTCGAAGCCCATGTACTTCTCGAAGGCCATGACTGCCTGGCGGGTCGTGCGGCCGTAGTCGCCGTCGATGCCCTGGACCCAGAAACCAAGCTCGGTGAGTCGGTTTTGTAGGCGGGCCGTTTCGGCGCCGTCGGAGGTGCCGAGCGCCGGGATTGGCGGGTCGAGCACCAGGACTTCGACGATGTTGACCGGCAGTGTGGTTGTGGGGGCGGTGGTCGTCGGCGTCACCGTGGTGGTCGGCGCCTCGGTGGCGTTTGGGGCAACGGTCGTTGTCGGGGCTGCTGTGGTGGTCGGTGCCACGGTGGTGGCAATGACAGTTGCGCGGCCATCGCCGCTCGTGAGAGCGGTGGAGCAACCGCCGAGCGCGACGAGGCCGAAGACGACTGCGCATCCAATGCGCACTGTTCGACAATCTGCAGGTAGCACTTACGGCGATTTTAGTCGCACACGAAAGAACAATGCCGTTCAATGCCGGGCCATTCGGGCAGTTTTCACCAATTTTTAATTCTTGGCCCGCAGGAGAGCATCGGGCGTCCGAGCGGGCTGAAATTGTGACGGTCACGCTTCGGGTCGCAACACGAAATCTGGTGCGACGGCAATGTCTTTCGGCAGCGCAGCTGGATCAAACCGGTTGACGAGGTCACCGACCCCAACAGCTTCGCCTGGCGCAGCCAACTTGAGCGATGACCCAATCCATGACATGACCGCAGCGGATGAGATGTCGGCGTCGCGTAGTTCGCCAAGCGTTGTTGCGCCGTGGCTCTTCGCCAAGCGTTCGCCATTGGCGCCAAAGACCAGTGGAATGTGGAGGTAGCTCGGCGTCTCGATGCCGAGCATCTGTTGGAGCATCACGTGGCGCGGCGTGGATGGCAGGAGGTCGTCGCCCCGCACCACATCGGTGATGCCCTGGAGCCCGTCGTCGACGACGACAGCAAGGTTGTATGCGGGCACGCCGTCGTTGCGCCGCAGCACGAAGTCGTCGACGCCACCGGACTGCGGCCCGACAAGTCGATCAACGAAGTCGTAGATGCCATGGTCGGTGCGTAAGCGGAGTGCGGGTGGGCGGCCCGATGCTCGACGTTCGGCTCGCGCGCTAATTGACAGGTCGCGGCACGTGCCTGGGTACGAGCCGGGTGGGCCGTGCGGTGCACTCGATGCGGCTTCGATGTCATTGCGGATCTCGCGACGGCTGCAGAAGCACTCGTATACAGAGCCAGCAGCGGCGAGTTGGTCGATCGCCGCGTCGTACAGATGGAAACGCTCGCTTTGTCTGACAACGTCACCATCCCAGTCGAGGCCGAGCGCGGTCATGTCGCGAAGCTGTGCGGCTTCGTGTTCGGGTCGGGCCTGGACTCGGTCGAGGTCTTCCATTCGCACCAGAAACGGGCGCCCATCGGCGCGCGCCGACAGCCACGCCACGACCGCTGTACGCAGGTTTCCGAGATGCAACTCACCCGTCGGAGATGGAGCAAACCGCCCAGTCATAGCCACATCATGCCGCGCCCGGCAACGCGGCACGCGACGGCGGCTGCGCGAGGGACATTATCTTTGGAATTATCTGAGGCACAAACGACTCATGTGAGCTGGCCCTACGCCCTACAGTCATCTGTATGTATTGCCCATTGTGTGGCCGAACGGTCGAGGAGAACCAGAAGTTCTGTGCCGAGTGTGGGCATTCGCTGGCTGGCGTCACCGACCTGACCGAGGCGCTTCCAGTCACCTCGTCGCGAGCTGACCCGACCAATGTCGTATCCGAGCCGAACGACGGCCAGCCTGGAGTGACTCTCGACCAACTCGCACCGCTCCCGGATGACGAACTGCCGGGCGACGAATTGCCGGACATCGCTGCGCTGCCAACGCAGGAAATCTCGGCGCGGCCACCGATCCCCGACCCGGACTGGGAAACACCAACGGGTGATGTCCCGCTCACGCCGCCGGCATTGGACCTTGCTCCCTTGCTCACGACTGGCGAGGTTCCAACGGTGATCACTGCCGCCGAACCGCGAGTCGATGTGTTGGCGACGACCCAGATCTCAGCCCAACGCGATGCCGCTGACACCGCGGCTGCTCTGGGTGACATCGCGGACGAAGTGCCGGAATTGTTCGACGATCCGGACAACCTGTACGAGTACCCGCCGGGCCGCGATCCGTTCAAGGTCAAGCTCGTCTTCATTCTGGCGTTCTTCGGTGCCATCGCCGTGTCGATGGCTGCGGTTGCCGACATCATCGATATTCGTACCTCGGCGCCGGTCGACGGCATCGCGACAGGCGTGCGCACGCTCGACACGCTCGGCACCAACCTCGCTGTGGCCGGCTTCGTCGGTGCCACGGTGATCGTGCTTGGTGGCCTTCTGGCATGCTTCGGCTTCCGCTGGGGTGCAGGGCTCGTTGGTGGTGCAGGGCTCGCATTGGCCGGTTGGGCCACGATGGTTCTTGGCCTCGCCGAGCAACGTATTGCATCAGCCGAGTCGATGACGCGCCAGACCACCGACATCGCGTTCACGCTCAGGGTGACTCGCGATCTTGGCTTTTGGTTAATCGTTGCGGTGGCGGTGATCGGCCTTGTCGTGTTCGTCGCGTCGCTGCGTTCGTTCGGCACTGGCGGCAAACCGGCGTTGAACCCTTGGATCGCTGCGCTCGGTGCGGTTGCGGGCGTGGTCCTTGTCGCAGGGCCGCTGCTGCCCGAGGGCACTGCCACATTCGCGAACAACTACAGCTCGGCAGCAACCGTGACCGACGTCCCGACCGTTTACTTTGCTGGTCGGCTTATCCAGCTGGCGCTGATCGGCGGGGCCATCGTGTTCGGCCTGCTGATCGTGCGTGCGTACGGCCTTGGACTCGCCGCCGGCGGCGTGAGCGTGGCGTTCTGGATGTGGGTCAGTTCGCAGCTCGGCATGGGCACAAATCCGCTTGGCGTTGCTGCCGGGAACTTTGGTGCCAGCAACTCAACGCCTCATGCAGTTACCACGGCTGGCATGACCCTCACGCTCGTCATGTTGGCCGTCAGTGCGATACTCGCAACCGTGAGCCACCAACGCCAGATGCGTCGCTACTGACGTCACATGACGTCGAGTGACGTCACATGACGTCGAGTGACGGTGCGAACGTTGCGGCCTGCACACTCGGCCGTCAGGCTGACTGACTGGGCGTTTCGGTGCCGAGGGCTAAGTTGCCGGGCATGTCAGACCTCCTGCGGCAACAACCGGTGGGGCCCGCAGCCCTGCGACAACTCCTCAAGACCGCGCGAGAGCAACGGGCGCCACTCGTTGCTCCCGGCTGCTCCGACGCACTCGGTGCCCGCCTTATCGAGCAGGCGGGTTTCGAGGCGGCGTACATGACTGGCTTCGGGACCACTGCGTCTCTGCTGGGTCGCCCCGATGTTGGGCTGCTGGGCATGAGCGAGATGGTTGACAACGCTCGACGCATCACCGCCGCCGTCGATCTTCCGGTGATTGCTGATGCCGACACCGGTTATGGGAATCAGATCAACGTGGTGCGCTGCGTGCAGGACTATGAGCGGGCCAGCGTCGCTGCCATTCACATCGAAGACCAGATCCTGCCAAAGAAGTGCGGGCACATGGATAACAAGCAAGTTGTTGATGCCAGCGTGATGGTTGGCAAGATCCGCGCGGCCGTTGCCAGTCGCCAAGACGACGACTTCATGGTGATTGCGCGGACTGACGCTCGCGCCCCGCATGGCATGGACGAAGCGCTGCGGCGCGCCACGGCGTACGCGGAGGCGGGCGCTGACATGTTGTTTGTCGAGGCCTTGCAGGACGTTGAAGAAATCGAGCGGGTCGCGACCGAGTTTGCTGGTATTCCGTTGTTGTTCAACTGGGTCGAGGGCGGCAAGACGCCGCCGTTGACCTACGACGAGGTCGCAGCGCTCGGCTTTGCGATGATCATCATGCCGATCGGGATGCTCCTTGCAGCGACTGGCGCGATGCAGAACTTCCTGACCAAACTCAAGGCCGCTGGGACGCCTGCTCCGTTCGCCGATGAGCTGATGCCGTTCGACGATTTCACCGACCTCATTGGACTTCGCGAGATCGGTGCCCTCGAAAAGCGCTTCTCCGTCTGACATCGCACCCTCAGCGCGCACCGTGTTCCAGGTGACCGGTGTAGCGTCACCCGAATGAGGATGGTTGAATCCGAGGAACACGAGAGTATTCGCCTCGGTCCAATTCCAAATCACGTGTCGTGCATCATGGATGGCAACGGGCGTTGGGCTCAGATGCGCCAACTCGATCGGTCCAAGGGCCATGCTGCGGCCGAGGATTCGGTCGATGCTGCAGTTGATGCGTGTCTCGAACTTGGTGTGAAGTGGTTGTCGGTCTACGCGTTCTCCACCGAAAACTGGGGGCGCCCCGCTCCTGAAGTTCAGTTCTTGATGAGCCTGCAGGAATGGCTGTTGCGCGAAGAGAAACGGAACCGCTTCCGCGACCTTGGTGTCCGGATGCGCTTTGTCGGCGACCTTGACGACCCTCGTGTGCCGCCAGCTTGTCGCGACTGGCTCCGCGAGTGCGAGGCAATGACCGCGCACAACACCGAACTCGAGTTCGCGATCGCGTTCAACTACGGGGGGCGTGCCGAGCTGCTACGGGCCATGACGCTGGCCGCTGCGAGTGAGACGGACGTCTCTCAGCTGAGTGAGGACGATTTCCGGAAGTACTTGTACTGTCCGGAAATGCCGGACATTGACCTGTTGGTCAGGACGTCGTCCGAGCAACGATTGTCGAACTATTTCCCGTGGCACACCGCCTATTCGGAGTTCGTGTACACCGACACGCTGTGGCCCGATTTCTTGGGCGGGCACTTCTACAGCGCTGTTGCCGAATACCAGACTCGCAAGCGCCGTAAGGGCGGAAAGGCTGTCACCGAATCATGAAGGCTCGAGACTTCGCTGAACTTCTGGGGCTCGAATCGCTGCCCGAGGCGCTCGATGCCGTTGCTGAACAGTTGATCGGCACCATCGACGGCTCCGCCGAGCTCGCGCAGCCCGCCATTCGGATGCTCGAAGGCGGCGGTAAGCGCCTTCGTCCGCTGTTGACCATTGCGAGTGCCGTTGCCGCGCACCCCGAGTGCTCGGTTTCACCGCTCGACGAACGCGTTCGGGCCGGTGCCGCATCGGTCGAATTGGTCCACGTTGGTTCGCTACGCGCTCGACATCATCGACGCAGCCGACACCCGCCGTGGTGTCGAGACCGTCAATTCGCGGGAAGGCGCCAACCAGGCCGTTCTCGTCGGAGACTTCCTGCTGGCGCGTGCCGGCATCGAGGCCGCGCGTGTTTCCAAAGAAGTTGCGTTCAGCCTGGCAGTCACCATTTCGGACCTCTGCGATGGCCAAAGCCTCGAGGGTGCGCACGAATTCAACGTCGACCGGACCACCGATCAGGCACTCGCCTCGATTGCCGGCAAGACCGGTGCGCTGCTGCGTGCGAGCTGCCATATCGGTGCGCTGTGCGTTGGCGAACTTGAGCGGGCTGATGCGCTTGCCGAGTACGGCATGCAGTTCGGTATGGCGTTCCAGTTGGTCGACGATCTGCTCGACCTCGTCTCCACCGACGCGCTGATGGGTAAGCCGGTGAACAACGATGCCAAGTCGGGCGTGTACACGTACCCCGTGCTTGTCGCTCTTGCCGAAGATGCTGACCCGGATGCGTTCAGGGCGTTGATGCTCGGCGCGAAAGACAGCCAGCAAGCTGCTGATGAGTTGAAGGCCCGAGTGCTCGCTTCGGGCGCCGTGACCGAAACGCTCAATCGGATTGGCGAGTACAACAAGCTGGCCAGCGCCTGCCTGTCAGATCTTCCAGACTGCCCCACCCGCACCGGGTTGATGGAACTGCCTGAGCGTTATCTCAACGGAATTCTCACCGAGAAGTCCGACCCCGCACACCGCACCTGGTAGCGGGCTCGGGCGGACGGCCCGGCACGACGGCCGAGTTGTCCGGTGCGGGCGAGCTCGATTTCGATTTCGACACGACGCTTCGCGAACAGTCAGGTCGGCGCGAGAGTGGTGGCTGTGATTATGGGGTGGCGTCGACGGTGCCCAGGGCGTGCGACTTCGCCGGAAGTGTGCGATCGCAATCCCGCGGTCAGGTCTGTGAGGGCTGCCCCGGAAACGCGTTCGTTCTCAGCGATCCTGTCCGGAAACGCTGACTCGTCGATCACCGACATGTTCAGCGTGAACCGGCCAAAGTTTGGAGGTCCGTGCGGTATCGATCCGTTGCATAACCGCTGGTCTGCTTCGACCAAGAGCGTGTGCAGGTGAGGCTCGGTCTATTGTGCCGGTCGTGAAGATTCGCAACGGCTCGATCGAACTCAACGTGACCGACGACGGCCCGCCGTCCGCGCCACCGATCCTGCTAATGCACGGCATTACTTCCTATAGCGGAACCTGGAACTGGCTCGTGCCGGACCTGACCGAGCGCTTTCGCGTGCTCGGGCTGGACTTCCGAGGTCACGGCAACTCTGACCGGGCTGGCGACCAGTATTCCTCATCGGGCTACGTCAGCGATGCCCTCGCGGTACTCGAACAGGTCGCCGGACAGCCTGCAATCGTGATTGGACACTCCCTCGGCGGCGTCACAACCGCCGCGCTCGCACAGCGTCACCCCGATTTGCTCCGGGCAGCCATCATGGAAAAGCGCAGCCAGCGCCTCGGCGGCAGCGGCAAACCGAGGCGAGGGCGAGCGCGGCTGCTGCGATAGCACTGCGCGAGTCGGTCCCCCAACTCCAAGCCTCGGGGATCACCGTCGACGCGCTCGCCGGCATCCTTGCTGGCGCACCTTCGGCATCGGGAGGCACATTCGGTGACAGCCTTCACTCCGATGGAATCGAGCAGATGGCCGAATCGATGCTGCGCCTCGATGCGTCTGTGCTTGACCCGGTGCTCACCGGCGACATCGAAGCGTTTCTCGATCCCGCACTGCCTTTCGCTGTGCCGTCGCTCGTCGTATGTGCGGATCCGGTGAAGCCCGATGCGGTCGCCTCGCCTGAGTCGGCACACACATTCGCCGACATCTCGCCGGCGACCGAGGTGTTCGTGATCGAGGGAGCGGGCCACCTCATCCACGACGAACTGGCATCGCGCGACACATTCCGCAATGCGGCACTCGATTTCCTCGACCGCCACGGCTTGATGTCGTAGTCAGCTCGTCGTCGGCGCCAACCAGGCCGTTCGCGAGCGGGGCCAGCGGGCGGAGCGAGGCGTGATCATCGAGCAGCCAAGTTGGGGTTGGAGGCGTTCGACTTCGCTGGTTCTACGGCGCGACTCGCCGTGTTTCGGGCCGCGATTTTCGGGCTGGTTGGTCAGTGACTCTAGATTTCGTCAGGGTCGACCGCGACGAGGTGGGCGGGGATCAGCTGACGGATTTGGAGAGCTTGTCGATCACCCACTGGCCCGACGAGACGGGTTCGTGGCGTGGTGGATCGTCGATGCTTGTGCAGCTGGGGATGCACACAATCTCAGCGTCATAGTTGGGCTGGTGGAAGAACGCGACTGACATCCGTGATGTGCGACCGAGTTCGGGTTCGGGGTTGACCACGCGATGCATGGTCGACACCCACCGATCGTTAGTCCAGGCTGCCATGAGATCACCGAGGTTGACGACGAACGAGCCCGGGATGTGCGGCACGTCGGCCCAAGTCCCATCGGACAATTCGACCTGCAGGCCGCCAGGATTGTTGTCTTGGTATAGCACCGTGAGGGATCCGTAGTCGGTGTGCGCGCCACGACGGATCTGGCCTGTTGCGGGCGGCTGGTTCTGTGCCGGGTAGTGGTTGACGACGAGGTTCGAGATGTGTTGGTCGATCTTGTCGACGAACCAGTCCTCTTCGAGTCCGAGCGAGATGGCCATCAACGACATGAGGTGGTTCGAGAGCGCTTCCATGTCGGCGTAGTACGCGGTCCAAGCATCGCGGAACCCGTCGATCTCGGGCCAGATGTTGGGAGCGAAGAACCCCTCTCTGCCCGGTCCGACACCGGCAGCTTCGGCTGCGCCTGGGTCGTCGAAACGGTTGACGGCAAACACCTCGCACAGGTCCGGCGGAGTCTCGACGTCCAAGCTGCCAGCGAGCGCCGAGGTCTGGATCGGGAAGAACCCTCTGAACACGTAGGGGCTCGGTGGGAGCCATTTCATCTTTTCGTCGTCATCGGACTCAAAGAACTCGCGTGCGGCGCCGGTGAGTGAGTCGAGGGTCGCCGGCTCGACGCCATGTCCGGTGATGACGAGAAACCCGATGGACTCACACGCAGCACCGAGTTGGGCGGCGAGCGCAGCGCGTCGCTCGGCATCGTCGCTTCTCGCAGCGGAGATGTCGAGAACGGGGATGTCGCCTCGCTTGATGGCATCGATGCCGGTGGTGCCTGAGTTGATGGTCATGTGGTGCTCCCAGGGGGTGAGGTGAACGTGTTGAGTCGGAATGCGTTGCCATCGGGGTCGCGATGGATCACCTGCAGCGAGCCGTACGGCGTGTTGAACGGCGTGCGAACCACCGGCACACCGCGAGCCACGAGTTGCTCGTGGAGCAGAAGGAGCTCCTCGGCGTTACCGGGGTCGAAGGCCAGCACAGAACCACAGCGCGCTGCGTCGTTGGCGCCGAGGCCGAGCTCGCCAAGTCCGGCCGGTGTGTGGAGTGCGAGCACCACGCCTGGGGACGCCTGCAGGGCACGGAACCCGTCGTGGCTCCAGGCCGACAGCTCGGTCATACCGAGCGCCTCGACGTAAAAATCCCTGAGCTCGTCGAGACCTTCGGTGACGATGCTCACGTAGCTCAGCTGCACAGTGTTCAACTGTACTTAACACCGAGTGTCGTTGTCAATGCCCGCTTTCTCATGACTTTGATCGCATCCCAGAGCGATCAGCTGCCGGCGGTGGTGACGATGACGAGCCGGACGTCTCCACTCAGTCGCCGAGTGCTGTGCGGCACACCGCCCGAATAACTCAACGAGTCGCCCGGTCCGAGCTGGAAGAGTTCGTCACCGAAACGAACCTCGACACGACCGCTGACCACGTACAGCAACTCGTCACCTGGGTGCTTGTAGGGCTCCCCGAACTCTGGTGGCGCGCCGGTGATCTCGAGGGCATGGAAGACAGATGCGCCACCGACGAGGCTGCGGACGAGCCCGTCGGCCGGATCGTCGCTCTGACTGATCACCCGAGCCTGGGCCGCACGCGAGACAACCGCTCCGTCGCCGCGCACGGCGGCGGAGGGTGCAGAGGCGTCGGCCAGCAACGCCTGGGCCGTGGTCCCGAGCGCAGCAGCAATACGGTGCAGGGTTTCGATTCGTGGTCGGGCCTTGTCGTTTTCCACCTGGCTGAGGAACGACGCCGATACTTCCGCCGTGCTCGCCACCGATCGCAGCGATTGGCCAAGCACGACGCGCCGAGCGCGCAGCGCTGATCCCAGACTTGAGGCAACTTCCACGGCCACATGATGCCGTGTCGAGTGGCGCGCCGGGTGCACCCGGCCGCGCGGTGCCTTCCGTGCAAGGCCGCGATGTGAAAGTGGAGATCCCCGCTTCTTGGGATATCTCCCAATCAGCGGTCGCTCGCACGCCTGGCCCGCACAGGATTCGAGGTCGACCGTTGTCCGATGAGCGCAGCACTTCAGCCCACCCAAAGAGCGCCCGATACTCACCACGCCGCGACGAATACGAAACGCCAAGGCGCTCACCGACCAACTCTGAACTGATCGTCGGGGGAACGGAGAAGCCGCCCGCAGAGCAGCCAATCACGACGACAACTGCCGGTACCGCTACCCCTTAGGCGTGGCACCCGCCGATGAGGTCTGATATGTGTACCTAATGGCAAATGACACCGCTCACGACGAGCACTACGGGCGAGTCGACGATCCCGCCGGGGCGATCCTGAGCGCGCTCGGCGACCCAGCGACGCTGACCATCGACGATCTTGCACCAGCTGACGAGTTCCATTTAGGCGGCGCAGCAGCAACGTCGGCGATCATCGACGCTTTGAAAGTCAATGCAAGCGATCGAGTACTCGACATCGGTAGCGGCCTCGGAGGGCCAGCGCGCCGGATTGCAGCGACGACAGGCGCGCATGTCACCGGGGTCGATCTCACACCGTCATTCGTAGCCGCCGCTACAGCTCTGTCTGGCCGGCTCGCGATGAGTCACAACACCGAATTCATCCAGGGCGACGTCACCCAACTTGATCGCTGGGGCCCGGGCGTCGGTCCCTTCAACGCTGCAACGCTCATTCACGTTGGGATGAACATCCCTGACAAGAAAGCGTTCTTTAGCGGGGTCCACGGGCTGCTTGCGCCCGGAGGTCGCTTCGTCGTGTTCGACATAATGTTGACCGGCGATCCCACTGAGATCGCCTACCCGATGCCGTTTGCGTCCAGGCTTGACAATTCATTTCTTGAGTCGCCGTCCAGTTACGTCGATGCGTTAACAGGTGCCGGTTTCCACGTGAACGAGCCAGTCGACCAGACACCCCTTGCGCGTGACGCTGCGGCGTCGACTCGCGCTGCGAGCCCACCGCCGGTGTCGCTAGCGACGGTGATGGGACCTGGCTTCGCAACGATGTTCGCCAAGGTCGGCGCAGCGTTGAGTGCAGGACTGATCGCACCAGTGCAGATCGTCGCGACCCGCTGAACGAGTTCGCGGCCGACCACACGTTCCGGGACGGGTTGAGCTTCAGCAGCCAGGCTCTTCTTGTCTGTTCGACCTTGTCTCCACCGACGCGCTGATGGGTAAGCCGGTGAACAACGATGCCAAGTCGGGCGTGTACACGTACCCCGTGCTTGTCGCTCTTGCCGAAGATGCTGACCCGGATGCGTTCAGGGCGTTGATGCTCGGCGCGAAAGACAGCCAGCAAGCTGCTGATGAGTTGAAGGCCCGAGTGCTCGCTTCGGGCGCCGTGACCGAAACGCTCAATCGGATTGGCGAGTACAACAAGCTGGCCAGCGCCTGCCTGTCAGATCTTCCAGACTGCCCCACCCGCACCGGGTTGATGGAACTGCCTGAGCGTTATCTCAACGGAATTCTCACCGAGAAGTCCGACCCCGCGCACCGCACCTGGTAGCTGGCTCGGGGCGGGCGGAGTGCCCGGCACGGCGGCCAGGCGGCCGGATTGTGCGGTGGCAACCGCTGACGCGAGAGAACCGCGTGTAGTTCAAGCGCGTGTGCTGTTGAAGGAGCACCTCGCCAGGGTCTCCTACGCGTTCTTGACGATCGCGATCAGCTCGAGGGCCTCTTGGCAGCCGGCGTGTTCCGCGCTGTGCTGACTCTCGCGGCAGGGCTTACACATCTTGCGCTGGAGGTATTCGATGAGACGTTCTCGCTGATCGGGAGTCATGTCATCATCTCACTATCCACAGCAGGTACGAATCGGCTCCGTTTGCCCGACCAGCCGAGCCAGAGAGCTTCTCGAGCGCGGGTGCACGCTACGTAGAGCAGGCATCGCTCGCGCACGACATCAACCTCATGCTGCACTGGGTCGGCAGCCGCGCTCGTGACGTACCAGTGTGCGGGCATGTTGTCGTCGTCGCAGTCGATAATCGCAACGCAACGAAATTCGAGGCCTTTCATTCGGTGCATCGTGCCGACGCGCACACCGATGCCTGTCGGAAGCTCCTGGCCGAGGCGGCACGACGCCATTCCCCCGTCCCGTAACGCTCGTTCTACTGCATCGAACGAGCTACTCGCTCGTGCGGTCACCGCGATCTCGTCTTCCTCCACACCGCCGTCAATCCATGCCCGGACCTGATCAACCAGCGCGTCGAGTTGTTCTTTCGCCGATCCTGCCTCGACGGACATGGGCCGAGCCCCGTGGAGGAACGAGTGGTAACCGGCGAAATCGTTCGTTTCGGGCCCGTCGTCGAGGTCGTCAAAGTCAGTCTCACCGAGCACGCTCAGCGACCATCCAAGAATCTCGTGTGTCGTGCGGTAATTGATCTTCAGCTTCTTGGAACGACCAACAATGTTGATGCCGACCTTACGCAGCGATGATCGCCGGTCGTAGATCCGCTGATGGCTGTCGCCGACGATGAACATGTCGTCGGGGTGCTCATCGACCGCAGCGCGCAGGAGCCGCCACTGTGATTCGTGCAGGTCTTGGGCTTCGTCGACGATCACGTGCTGGTATGGCTTGATCTTGCGTTGTGCGAGATAGCCGGCGGCAACGTCGGCAAGCTGCAGGTAGGTGCGTTTGTCGGCGTCGACCAGCTTGCGGTTGAGCGCCTCGACGGCTCTCCAGACGTCAACTCGTTGCCGCCGACCCAACGAAATGCCTCGGCCGGCCCGGCTGGCGGTGAGGTATTCGTCCCGCGATGAACACCCTTGAGCGAGCACCACTTGCTCCCACTCGTTGTTCAGGAACTCTGCCGTGAAGTCGAGCCCTTGTTCGTCGACGACATCGCGCCACCATGCGACGATGTCGTTCACGATTGCGGGGCGCACCCCTTCAGCGTCTTGCACCACACGATAGGCAAGCCGGTCGACATTGAGTACCTCGACAGCGTCGAGTACGTCGCCACCGGCGAGCTCACGAAGGTCGCGCTCGATCAACTGGGCAAGGTTCCGAGTGAACGTCGTCAGCAAGATCGGCTTGCCTCGTTGCGACACCACCGACTCGGCGAGGTGAGCTGCCCGATGAATTGCCACGATTGTCTTGCCCGTACCCGGCCCACCGGTGACTCGGGCCGGGCCGCTGAACTCTCGGAACGCCGCGTCGCGCTGCGACGGGTGGAGGTATGTACGCCATTGCGCGAGAGGTTTGGCCAACATCTCTTGGAGCTCGTCTTCGTCGGCCGGCAAGAGCCGACGGAGGCTGGATCGCTCCGTCTTCTTCGTCGACATCGACGTCGTCGGGCGAGATCGGGCCTGCAACATCCCGGTAGATGGTCTCAACTGTGGCGTCGCCGGTCAGCAAGATCAGAGCGTCGGCTTGGGTCTGTGGCAGCACGCCGAGCAAACCGCTCAACTGGTTTTCTTCGGTGAACATCCGCAGCACCGGAACGAGGTCCGCTTCCAAACCAAGCTGAGTGAAGTCTTTGTCCTTGCGATGAGCGAACAGTGGCTCGGCGGCCTGCTCTGGTTGCACGACGGCCGCTGCGGCCTCGCTGATGGCGACGGTGTTGATGATCTCGAACGCACCGGTCCGATGGTTGATCTTGAACGTGTTATTCGCCATCCACCGATCGACGTCGTCGTGCGTTCCAATGTGAGTCAGCACGAAGAAGTCGTCGTCGCCCGCATCGAAAACGACGCCGCGATGGTTGTCATCGATGCGGATCGTGCGAGCACGGTCGTCCTTCTGCGACTTGTGTCGCTCGAGGTGAACGCCTTTGGATTCGCGTAGGTCTACCGCGCTCATCTGCCGAAACTGATCGGCCAGCCGGGCGACCTTGGATTGCGCTGGCTTGGGGAGCTGTGCGTACTGCGTCAGCATGTCCTTCGAGATCGCGAGTGTGGCCATCAGCTTCGTTCCTTCAGTAGTGCCAACAATTCAGCAGAAGTCCAATCTGCCACCGATCGGATGTCCCAGCCGTCCATCACAATCGACTGGTCGGGCTGGCAGACGCCGACGCGTTGGTCGACCCATGCCGCCTCGATCGCCTCGCCGCCGTATTCGGGGCCGGCCTCGAAGTCGGGGGCACCTGCAAAGAGTGCCTCTCGGACGAGGGCGCGAATCGGGTCGCCAACGATGTACCCCAGTTCGTCCTCCTGCGCATCGGTTAACGACGTCACGATCGGAGCGGCGTCAGTGTCCGAAGGCTCGCTCGGCAAACCCGCTGCGGCAGCGCTGCCGACGAGGTCGAGTTCGTCGAAGTACAGATTGTCAGCTTGGGAGGACGCGGCGATCACGACTGATCGACCGGTTCCGCGGAGAAACTGCAGCACGTTCGCCCACTGGAGCCAGTCTCGCCAGCGTGTTGGGTGACCATCTGCCGACACGTCGGTGGCGCCGTCAGGGATGGACAAGATCACCGTCCACCGTTCGTCGTTGGTGTGCGCCGCGTCGAGCAGCATCGTGAGCACGTGTCCATTGTTGTTGGCCCATTGACGCGCCAACGCTGACGGCGACTCAGAGTCGACGGGCCACGCCACAGAGCCGGCCGTTGCCGACCTGATGAGATTCTCCACGTCGTCGGAGGCAACCAGATGGGGATCAGAGCTGTCGGCGAACGCACCCGCCGTCGCCGACAAGGCCAGCCGTTCCCACTGTTCGAGATCCGGTCGCCGCAGATAGTCGAGGAGCATCATCATCGGGTTCTGGCTCGTCACGTCGAAGTCGAACATCCCGGACTTCGCGTTGTGCACTCTCATCGCACTCTGCCGGGCTGTGCCACTCAGCAGTGGCCGTGGCAGTGGCGTCTTCAACGATTCACCCTCGACGGCCTTGTGGAAGGCGGCTACGTCGTCCCATGTGAGGTTCCACACCAAACCACCGTTGGCTCGCACTCCGGCACGCTTAGCGGCGTCGGCTGCGAGATTGTTGATATCGGGCGAGGCGTGGAACTGGTACCCGTCGAGGTACACCGCAACATCGGGAGCGGGGCTGTCCTGGCGTCGGATGAGGAAGTCGGGAACCGTGCTCGGTGTTGTGCCCGTGCCCTCCTGTTCGTCAACGCGGTAGCGGACGGTCTGCCCGTTGTACGCGATGCGCAGTTCGAAAGCGTCTCGCCCGTTGATTCCCGGCGTTGTGGTGAAGGTGACATCGGTGTTCTCTGCGTGGTCGGCCCAGTTTCGGATCGCCACTTTAAAACGGCGCTCGAGTTCGGACTCTTCGACCTT